>JADMJV010000084.1:106327-116092 GCA_018780265.1 bacterium | reverse complement strand
CCGGCAGGACACCTGAGGGGGCTGGGTGTCCTGGCCAGAATCAGGTATTTGTCCGGTCCACCGGCAGGACGCCTGCGCGCCCCTGAGTGTCCTGGCCAGAATCAGGTATTTGTCCTGTCCACCGGCAGGACGCCTGCGCGCCCCTGAGTGTCCTGGCCAGAATCAGGTAATTGTCCTGTCCACCGGCAGGACACCTGAGGGGGCTGGGTGTCCTGGCCAGAATCAGGTATTTGTCCGGTCCACCGGCAGGACGCCTGCGCGCCCCTGAGTGTCCTGGCCAGAATCAGGTATTTGTCCTGTCCACCGGCAGGACGCCTGCGCGCCCCTGAGTGTCCTGGCCAGAATCAGGTAATTGTCCTGTCCACCGGCAGGACACCTGAGGGGGCTGGGTGTCCTGGCCAGAATCAGGTATTTGTCCGATCCAACGGCAGGACACCTGCGCGCCCTACTAGCCTAGCGCAGGCTCCAGGCCGGGTTAGAATAGGGCTGGGCGACTCGCAGGAAAAACTCCCACTCGCACAGGCCTCGCTCCTTGGAGCCGCTTTGGGCGGCGCAAGGGACGTTGCAGCCCCGACCGCGCAGTCGGCCTAGAACGCCATTGCCCACGTCCGGAGGCAGCGACTGGAGGGCCACTGGGGCCCGACTGGTGGCCGACATAGGGGCCGACTGTCCTTGAGCGTAACAAACCAGCCCCCGACTGATGCGCAGAGGGTCCTGTTCTACAGCTCGGCGCAATCGGGTGACCGGCTCCAGGGAGGGGAAGTAGTAGCGCTCGACGGCATAAGCCAGGTCGTCCAGAGGCAACTGGCGTTGTTCGCGCAGCCAACCCGACAGCCACTCACCCGAAGGCTGAGAATCGTTGAGAGTGGCATAGTTGACGAAGTCCAAAAACTCAGTGATGATGCGCTCTCGAAAGCCCAATTCAGTCAATTGGCGCATGCCCTGTCCGGGCGGGGCTTGCAGTAACAGGTAGCCGAAGCGGCCCATGGCCTGGACCACTTCCTCGGCTTTGGACCGGCTCAATTCTTTCATCAGCGAGCTGGCCATGAGTTGACCCAGGTCGCGCGGCAAACTGAGGAGAAGAATGGCGGCTTGTTCTGACTTGCCCAGCCTGGAGGGGCGAGTCTGTTGCTGCTGCAGCATCTGATGCAACTGGTCGGCCAGTTCGGCCGAGCGCCCCAATAAAAACATTTCTGAGCCGGAGAGGGTATCGAACCACATCTGTTCCAGTACGGCCGGAGGCAGGTTTTGCACTTCCAGCATTCCTAGAGCCAGATTTTCCAGGCTTTGTGGGTCGCTTCGCGACATCAAGTCCCCGGACAGGTGTTCGTTCCAAAAATAGCTATAAAGCAGGGCCGATGACAGCACACTGGGCGGTTGAGTCTCGCTTTGACTCCCGCGGGGACTGCTCTCCACCACGCGTCGCGCAATGGTCTCAACAGTCTCGCCGCGCAGCATTCCACTACCGGCCAGAAAAAGAACACGGCCCGGGTCGCGCAGACTGCCGCCCATGGCCAGAATCAGTTGCATGAGCGAGGCCAACCGGGTCTGATTGCTCTCGAGGACCCGTCGGAACATGCGGACTTGAGCCGAACGCTCCAGTCCCTGACCTAAATACTGCTGACAGAACTCCAGGGTGACGAAGCTTGTGGCATTTTGCCAGAGAGCGTGCCGCAAGTGGTGAGCGAAGACCTCCAGGCCATCCTCGCAGCGAGACTTGTGGGCCAGTGCCTGAGGTAACTCGTTGGCCGTAATCCACAGAGTGGGCGTGCCCGTGACCGGATGGATGCCCAGTTCGCGCTCCCCTACCCAGGCCGGCTTTCCTTCTACCGAAACCATCCAGTGGGCAGGCAAAATACTGCCTTTGGCCAGCTCTTTGGGACCGAAGGTGAGCGAATATTCAAAGGGATGCAGGCTGCGTTCTTGCACGACGGAGATGCTCGGCATCACCATGCCTGTGTCCAGGAAGAGCTCGCGACGCAAATAGCTGATCTGGTTTAGAAGCGTCTGATCCAGGGCTGCTTGAGTTTCAAAGTAGGAGGCCAGGCCCAGGCCCAACGCCAGGCGACCCTGAAGCTGAGGCACTGGACCGGTCACGGGATTGAAGCGCTGCTGCAGTCGACGACTCCATTCGCTCTTGCGAAAGAAGGGAAGTCGAGAGAGCCAGACCAGCCAGGCGTCTTTCCAGCGACGCAATCCCGTTTGCGGGGCAGGCCGAAAGCTGAATATCAAGGTGGCCGTCACGCAACAGAAGCTGAGCATCCAAAAAAATGGCTTGAGTGCCTCTATTTGCACTGGTTGGCTCCCGGCTGAAGGCAAAGGTAACGGCCACTCACCTGAACACCTCGCGGCGTAGTTTCGCATCGTGCCAGGTCCATGGGGCTGTGCCCCTGCGCATTCTGCTCACGCAGCTTGTGTCGACGGACCTTGGCGTAGTGGTAAATCATAAGCCCATCGTACAGGTTAGGTTTTGAAGAAGCATATCCTGCTACGCTTCCCGATATATATAGCAGTTTGGAGCCACACGGGTGCAGGCTGTCCCCTTTGAGCCAGTCCCAACCGGCCAGTTCGCTCTGCCAATCGGCGAAATCTTGTTCGGGCGTCCCGGATGTGTAGACCACGCTTTTGGTGGAGCTTTCGGGAATAGACAAAGGCAGCCGACCGGAAAACTCCCAGCTTTCCTCGCCGATCAGGCGCACCCACCAACTGAGCTTGGGGTAGTAGCAAAAGGTATAGAGGCACTGATTTTGGTAGCGCAGGGACACAATGGTGGAAAAATAGGGAAGCCCTTCCACAAACCTTTTGGTACCGTCGATAGGATCGATGAGCAGTTGATAGTCAGACTCATGGGCGAAACGCTCCATCAGCGGGGCCAGCTGGGCCGAAGACTCCTCGGCGACTAACTGGCAGCGAGCCAGCGGGGTATTGACAAATTGCTGGAGCAACTCGTGTTGAACCCAGTAGTCAGCCTGCGTAACCACATCGGCAGCCAGGCTCCCGGTATCGGACTTGGTCTGCGAATCCACCTGTCCCTGAAATTGACCACCACGCTCCGCCACCGAACGGATGAAAGGCTCCAAGTTTAGCAGTATCTCTTCCATCAGCGTTGCGAAGCCCCGCGCGGTCGCATGACGGGCGCGTTGCAGGCCGGGCAGCGCAGAACGCCCAGCAGTTCCGGGCAATCTTCTGACCAATGAGGAAAGGCAAACTCTGCTTCGTAGTAGTGAGAGCATTCCTGGCTACTGCAAAAAACCACGAAGGGGTCACCTTTGAGATTGTAGGGGCGGGAGACCATTTGCCCCGGGCCGTTGGTGGGGTCTATTTCGTAGTGGGTCAGGCGGACCTTGCGGTCTGGGCTACTCATACGCCTTATGGTTAGGCCTGGCGCTCAAATATCCTTGATTCCGCGAGGTTCGCCTTCTAGCAAAGAGTTTTCTCGGGGCCGGCGAAATAGGCGCTAACAGCCTGCGACAGGGGGTAAAATGCGCGTCACCCTGGTACTGACTCACGATTGCAATCTGGCCTGTGGATACTGCTACACGGGAGAGAAATTCGCCAAGACTATGCCCGACAAAGTGGGCTGGGAAGCCTTGCGAATGGCTTTCCGACAGGCCACTCCCGAGGAAATTCTCAACGTATCGTTCTTTGGCGGAGAGCCATTACTGGAGTTTTCTCGCATGGCCCGCTTTACCCGGGTGGCCCACGACTGGGCCACTCGCCAACAGATTCCCATCGAGTTTCAGGTGACCACAAACGCCACCATTCTGACCCCGAAGATTCTCAGCTTTTTCGAGCACTACCCCTTCAGGGTGGCCTTTTCTGTGGATGGCGTCGGTTCCGATCACGACCGGCACAGGTCCTTTGTCTCCGGTCGTCCCTCTTCGGGCGTTGTCTGGCGCAATCTGGAGATGGCTGCCCCTCGATTGGCCAGCGCTACTATCCATATCGTAGTCAATCCCGATACTCTGGACGGGGTCCCGGCTACGGTCAAGCAGTTGGCAGGCTTAGGTTATCGCGATATCACACTGTTGCCCAACATGGATACCCTGTGGGGCACCGACCGGCGCCAACGGGCCCGAGAAGTCTACCAAGAATTGGTGGAAGTGATGCAAGGTTATGCGCCCACCCAGCCACTGGTGGTCTCCCCCATCTACGATATGGGCCTCAGCCAACCCCGACTGAAGTCGTGTGGTTTTGGCGCCGACGACCTGGCCGTCTCTCCCACGGGCGCGCTCTATCCCTGTGCTCGGCTGGTGGGCACGGATCAGCGCGAACCGATTCAGCTGGGACACGTGAAGACCGGGGTGGATGAGACCAAAGTGAAGCAGGTCAAGGCGCGTGCTCGCGCCAAACAGGCCGGCTGCGGAAGCGAAGGCGGCTGCGCCTGTTCCACCTTCATGCCAGGAGACGTTTTGCGCCAGATGGAAAATCTTCGCTTTTTCGATCAATTAGCGGCCTCGGTCATGTGGGGTCAACAGCAAGGAGTCGCCCTGCATGTCTAACTACACCCGTCGTCGATTTATCACCGACCTGCTTTTCGTAGGTGGGGCCATTGCCGCCGCGGCCGGACTGGCGGTCACTGGAGAGAGCGCCGAACTGGAGAGCCCCTCTCCCTCCCCCAAAACGGCCACTCCCGCCGTCACGCCCAGTCCACAAAGCACTCCTATCCGACCGGCTATGCCCGGAGAGATGCCCGTGCAGATCAGTCCTTCGGCCGGAGCGCCTGTCCCCCCGCCCGCGGGAGCCAAGTTGGGACCTGCTGCCAAACCCACCCCCAAGAAAAATACCAGGCCATGAACGGAGGCTATTCGCGCCGGCGTTTACTCAGCGACTTGCTTTTCGTGGGTGGGGTGATTGCCATATCGGCCGGTATGGCTGCCACCGGTGCCGAGCAGTCCCCCTCGGCCAGTCCGTCGCCAGTGGCCACCCCTGCTCCCGAAAAATACCCGGTGCCCGGCCAAATGGTGGCCCCTCCCCCATCGCCCTCGGCAACGCCCGATTGCAAGCGCCCCATGCCAGGACAGAGGGCCGCCCCGCCACCCAAATACACGACCGCTGGCAAGCCCTTACCGCCCAAGCCTTAGCCCATCTTGAGGTTGGGCAGGACCTCGCGTGAGTATTCCTTGATGAACGTCTCCTGGTCGCGACCGCAATTATGGACATAGACGGCGTCGAATCCAAGGTCGTAGAAATGCTGCAAGAATCTGGCGTGCTCGCCCAGGTCGGGTGAAATAAATACGCGGCCCTTGAAGTGCTCGGGGCGCACCATTTTGGCTACCGCTTCAAAAACGTCAGGGTAGCGGAAGTCTGCCTTGGCAAAATTCATGCCGCCGTTGGGCCATTCTTTGACGGCGTTTTCCTCGGCCTTCTCCAAGGTGGTATCCCAGGAGACGTGAAGCTGAATATAGCGGGGCATTTTCGAGGGGTCTTTGCCGGCGTCTTTGGCCCCCTCTTCGAACTTGTTGGAAAGCATCTTCAGTTTCTCGTCGGCAGCGCCCACGGTGATGTAGCCGTCGGCCAATTTTCCGGTATTCTTGCTCATGACCGGTCCGGAACTGGCGATAAAGATGGGCGGTGGCGCCTCGGGCATGGTCCACAACCGGCAGGTTTCCATTTTGAAATGTTTCCCTTGGTGGCGCACGTCTTTGCCCGTGAATAACTTACGAATGATCTCGACCGACTCCAGTAAGCGTTCTACGCGCTCGTGGGCCTCGGGCCAGTAACCGCCCAGAACGTGTTCGTTGAGGGCTTCGCCTGCTCCCAGCCCAAGCCAGAAGCGTCCCGGATACATGGCTTCGACGGTGGCGGCCATGTGGGCCACGACGGCCGGATGAAAGCGATACCCCGGTGGCGTCACGGCCGTGCCTACAGGCAGACCACAACGTGCGCCAAAAGCTCCCAGCCAGGTCCAAACAAAAGCGCTATGTCCCTGGCTGGGCACCCACGGGGCAAAGTGGTCGGAGGCCATAATGCCCCCAAATCCACATTTCTCGGCCAGAGCGCATTGATCCAACATATCGTTGGGGTGAAACTGCTCAAACATGGCACAGTAGCCCAGGTGCTTGCGCTTGAAATCCATTGTCTCTACTCCTTACAACTGCTTGAGAAAGGCTCGAACCTGCTGATCGTTGGGATAGTAGACCAGGTAGTCCTCAATCACTCTTTTTGCCTCTGCTTCTCTACCCATTTTGGCCAGAGTGCTGGCCCACATCAGCCAGGCGCTTGGAATAAAGGGGCAGTCCTGGCAGACGCGCTGGAGACCCTTCAAGGCCTCTTCAGTGCGTCCTTGGTGAAGGGCAACCAGAGCCTCCACTAAATGGGCTCGCGGGTCATAGGGATTGGCCGCCAGCGCTTTGGCCGAGAACGACTCGGCCTCGGCCCAGTGACCCAATTTCAGGTGACACAGCGCCATGGCCGCATCGAAGTCAGAGAAGGAGCGAAGCCTGGACAGTTCGGTGTAGTCCTGTAGGGCCTGTTCCCACTTGCCGCCGGCCAGTTGGCACTGGGCTCGCAGCTGATACCAAAAGTAGCGCTCGGTTGGGTTGGGCATAGCCGTGGCCGACAGATCGGTGGGAAAACACTCCAGCGTTTCCTGGGTGGTAGCCCCCTGCCTACATTCCTGGGCCAGGCGCATACGGGCCTCGGGCCAGTCGGGGTGCAGCCGCAGCCATTCCTGGCGACGTTTGCGCCGATCAGGATCGCGGCTGCTGTCGCCAAAGAGGGAAGTCAGTTCGGGCCAGCCGGACACGGCGTGGCGAGGGGTAAGTGCCTCGTGCAACTGAGTGTAGGCCAGCGAGCCCATGGAAGCGGCCAGGTCCAGTTGAGGAGTGGGCGGAATTCCCGGGGGCAGTTGGTGATACTTGCCGCGCAACCCATAGATCCACTGCAGATTGGTGGCATACGAATCGATTCGGTACATCGAGAACGGGGCCGAATACTCCAGGCATGGATTGTCGTCTGTGTTGAGCCGAACCGGGGGCCGCCCCTGAATGGCAAACTGGAGAGGACAGGCATAGGCTCCCAGCAACTGTTGCGGCTGTAAAAATCCGAGCTCGGCCAGTTCCTGACGCAAATACTGACTCTCAGCGTAGTAGCGCTGCATCAGGTCCAGCGAGGCATTGGGCTGGCCCCCCACCATGGCCAGATCGCCACCCAGCGCCCACAGTTGAGCGTCGGGAAAGACCGAGCCAAAGGTGTGGACCACCGTCTCCAGGTCGCTGGGGGAAAGAGCATAGAGGTTGACCCACTGCACCAGTACCCCGCCCGGGTTCAATTTGGCGCGGCAGCTTTGATAAAAGTCCTGGGTGTAGAGATTGACGATACCAGCCACCCACAGATTGGATGGGACGCTGACCAGGGCATCAAACTTCTCAGCGTCGCCCATAATCATGGTGCGACCGTCGGCGTAGCGGGCCTTGACCCGGGGGTCCTTCAAGATCTGCTGATTGTAGGGGGCAAAGTAGCGCTCCGCTTCAATCACACAGGGCTCCAGTTCGGCGCACTCGGCGCGCAACACGGTGGGACAACTGGCCGTGGCCGTGAGGGTGAGGCCGCTGCCCAGACCGATGATTCCCACCCTTTTCGGCTCCTTGCAGTAGAGCAGGGGTAAGAGGCCCAGCACCGTCTGGTTGACTCGATCGGGCAGCCCCAGCGAGGCTTCGGGCTTGCCGTTGACCCGCATGGTCAGTCCCCCGGCATCCCACATCAGCACAGCCACTGTGCTGGACAGCCCATCGCGATAGTAGACGGGCTTGTGGGGGGAGAACTTGCTATCTGTGCGCAACAGGGCACCGTGAGTGGCCACCCCGGCTGACAGCAGGGACGAGTCCCAGGTGGGCAAGAGCAACCCGACCAGACCCAAGGGCATAAAGCCCATGGCGGCCTTGCCCCAAGCCTTGCGGCTGCTCTGCAGAGCGTACACCGCAGCCACCCAGAAACAGCCTCCGGCAGCCAGTTCCAGCGTGCGCTGCACGCCGATTTGAGGAATCAGCACAAAGCCCGTCACCGAACTGCCCACGATACAGCCTAGCGTGTTGGCGCTGTAAATGTTGCCCACACTGCGGCCCAGGTGGCCGCTGTGGTGATGATAGATCTGGGTGACCAGGGGAAAGGACAGGCCCATCAACAGGGTGGGCACGATCAAAACCAGGCTGCTCAGAGCCAGGTCCAGCAGCATGACCTGCCAGTAGTGGTCTCGAACCAGGGGAAAACAATAGAGAAACATCAAGGGCAGCCAGCCCAACACCGGGATGGCCAGCAGAGAGCTGAGGCCTACACCGGCGGTGAGGGCAGCCAGGTGCCGCCATTCCGGTTCACGCTCGCCCAGCCAGCGGTGATAGAGGGCGCTTCCCCCGGCGATACCGCTGAGAAAGACGACCAGAATAATCGAAAAGGCATAGACGGAACTACCCAGGGCCAGGGTCAAGGAGCGGGTCCAGGCCATCTGGGCCGCCATGGAGAGCATTCCGGTCAAGGCAAAGCACAGCGGCAGCAGCCAACTGCGGGTACCGCTTGACGCGACAGTTGGCGGAGCCGCCGGCGCCTTTTCCAGGTGGCCCCGCAGGGAACGGCTGACTTTGAGAGAGATGGCCGCAATCAGTAGATTAAGAACCCCGGCGATGGCCACCGAGGCACGCAGACCCACCTGAGGGAGCAGCAGAAATCCTGCCAGGGCCACGCCGCAGACGGCTCCAAAGGTGTTGGTGGAATAGAGTCGAGCGAGGGTGCGCCCTAACCCGCGCGGGTCGCTGCTGTAGAGGCAACTGACCACGGGAAGGGTGGCTCCCATGGCAGTGGTGGGCGGCAAAAGCACCACCAGGCTGGCGAAAAAGGCCATTAAATAGAGAGGAATTCCCTGAATACCGCGAGCCGACATGCCCAGATAGAAAGACTCTACCCAACCCAACAAAGGCAAACTTAAGAAGGCCCACAGGCCCACCAGACCTTCCAGTTTGCCGTAGCTGGCCAAAAACCAGGAGGCGTTTTCGCCTCGTACAAGGCGCCGGTCGCTCCAGCGTCCACCCAGGGCGCTGCCCAGTGCCAGTCCACCCATGTAGGCGGTCACCACCGTGGACACCGCCAGAATGCTGTGGCCGAAGGTCAGATTGAGGCGCCGGGTCCAGAGAATTTCGTAGACCAGTCCGGTCAATCCCGAAAAAAAGAAAAGGGCACCGCCCCAGAATCGCAGGGATCGCAGGGAGGATTCGCTGAGATTTGAGGATTCGCTCAAGGTCATGTCCAAGCGGTTCCTTTTGGTGCGACTCACTTTTCCCCCTGCCCAAGAATGAGTTGCCAAAGGGTCAGAGAATCCACCTCGATGAGAAAACTTTGTTTAGCCTTCTGCTTTTCAGCCTTGCTCGGCGGCGCCTGGGCCGATGATTACTCCGGGCCCGGTCGCAAAACCCTGGTCAACGAGGACTGGGGAACGATTTATTGCAAGGATAACTGCGCCGTGCGCACTGACGTCAGTGGGCGAATCCGGCGCCTGACCACCGACGAAGGCCCCATCTCTTTAAGTCAAGCAGCCGATGGCTGGTTGATCCAGGCCCCCAATCAAAATTTGCGCCTGAGACGTTACGAGGGTATTGGAGGGCGCCGCCTGTTGGTGACCTTCAATTCGGCCAGCTACGTTTTCGAGAACAAACAGAACGACTATCTCTGGGAATTCCCCGGCAACAAAGTCTTCTTCAATCTGCGTGAAGGCGAATTGCGGGGGGCACTGGGGCCCGAGGGGGCCTTCAAGATGCACAAAAAGCACGGGGGGGT
>JADMJV010000084.1:0-106269 GCA_018780265.1 bacterium | reverse complement strand
AGGCCGGCCAGTCCCAGGTGTTATTGGGGCGCAAGAAGATGGGCAAGAAAGACTATCGCTACGTGGTGGTGCAACAGAGCGGCGAAGAACTGACCCGCCATCCTTACATGGTTCGGGGTGTGCTGTTTGATAACGGACCGGTGGGAATCTTTATCAAAATGCCACGCAATCCGGTGCTAGACGCACTCGATTGGGCCATGGTCAAGGCCATTCCCTCGGCCATCCCCTATCCTGCCGTCAAGGTGGTGGAAGCTCCCGTCAAAGAGAGGGATCCTTTGCAGGCGGTTGAGGCCAGTCGCGACGAGGATCCCAACGGGCTGAAGCGAATAAAGAGTGAGAAATATAGAGACATGAAAAATCCCGCACCACCAGACACGAACGGAAATACTCCTACATGGACCATTCCGCCAAAGTAGGGCGCGTTGCGCTTGTCCTTTTGGTGATATTGCTGCTCGGGGGGGGGGCTGAGGCTCAGGACTTCCTGGACCCCAACCAACTCCACATTCCCGACATTAAGATCGAGCCGGCCAAAGGCACGCCGGTCCCCCCCAACCTGCAGGTGTCTTTTTTCATTATCAGCCTGTCGCTGATCCCCTACATGGTGGTCTCGTGCACTTCGTTCATCCGAACCACCATTATGCTCTCCTACCTGAAGAGCGCTCTGGGCTCTACTCAGGCTTTGAGCAATCAATTGATGATGGGGATCACTCTTTTCATCACCTTCTTCATCATGTGGCCGGTGGGAGAGCGCATCCGTGTTACGGCTGTCGTGCCCTATGCGGCCGGAACCATCAGCCAGGACGAATTTGTAGTAAAACTGGCCCGCCCGGTGCGCGAATTCATGCTGGCCCAGGTTCGCGACGCCGATCTAGCCCTCTTCATGAGGCTGGGGCAGATTCACCCCAAAGGAAAAATGGGCAGCACCAGTTGGTACGAAGACATCCCGTTCCGGGCCATCATGCCCTCCTACATCATGTCAGAAGTGAAGACGGGATTCTTCATCGGCTTTCTCATCTATTTACCCTTCCTGGTGGTAGACATGGTGGTTGCCTCGGTGCTGATGTCCATGGGCATGTTTATGATCAGCCCCACCACCATTTCTTTGCCCTTCAAGCTCATGATGTTCTGCTCGCTGGACGGCTGGCATATCCTCATTCAGGGACTGGTGAAGAGCTTTAACAAGCCGCTTTGGTACAACAATCCTTTAGGCCCGTAGCGACCCACCTCAGGAGCGACGCTACAGTTTGTTTCCGCCGAACGCGCCGTCGAAAATTGCAACCCCGGTGCAACGCAGGGCCCGGGGGAGCGGCCTGCGAATCGAGCGCCATGTCCACGCACCCTAGCAGCATAGGCGCCTATTCGATCCTGGCGCTGCTTGGAGTTGGAGGCATGGGCAAGGTGTATCTGGCTCGCGATCAACAGGGCCACCAATGTGCCCTCAAAGTATTGCTCCCCGAGTTGACAGCGGCCACCCTGGACCGGTTGCGCTTTGAGCGCGAATTCGACATCGCCTCTCAGATGAACCATCCCGGCTTGGTGCGAGTGTATGATCGCTTCTTCGATAGTTCATTGTGCTATTACAGTATGGAATTCGTTCAGGGGGTGGACCTGGGCCGGCGCTTTGAAAAAGTGCATGGTCAAACTTCTTCGCGTCAGGTGGCCGGGGATGCTCTCCGGGTCTTTGTGCAACTGGCCGACGCTCTACACTATTTGCACAATCATAACATCATCCACCGCGACTTGAAGACCGAGAACGTGCTGGTGGATGCTGCCAACCAGGTTCGATTGCTGGATTTTGGGCTGGCTTGTTTTCACAAGATCGCCAGCAAAGCCAATCGCATCACCAGTCCCGGCATGGTATTGGGCACTCCCTACGCCATGGCGCCTGAGCAGATTGTGGGAGACGGTGCCGACGTGCGCAGCGACATCTACAGCCTGGGCGTTATGCTTTATCAGGTTTTTTGCCAACGTTTACCCTTCGAAGCGGCCGACCCGATGGCCGTACTTTACCAGATCCTCAACCAACCGGTCCCTCCCTTTGTCCCTGAAATCCCGGCCCCACCCGGGCTGGCCCAACTGGTAGAACAGATGCTCAGCAAAGAGCCTCACCAGCGTCCGCGCGACGCCGGTGAGGTGAAATCTCGCCTGCTGGCCCTGACCGATGATTGGAAGGGCGTGGCCGAGGTGGCCGCTCCGGCTGCTTTGCCGCCAGAACCCATTCGCCGACTGGTGACGCCACGGTTTGTGGGGCGGCGCAAAGAGCAGGCCTGGTTTGAAGTCCGCCTCAATCAGGTGGTCGACGGCCGGGGGGGCTGGGGTCTGGTGGCCGGCCCGGCCGGCGTGGGCAAGAGTTTTTTGTTGACCCACTGGGCCGGTCTGGCCAAGACCCACGCGGTCACCGCCGTCAAGGTGCATCCTCTCTCAGGTTCCCATATCCCCTATCAGCTCTGGACGCCGATCTTGCGCTGGGCCTTGCACGGCCAACCCATCCCTCAGTCGGTGCTCCCCTTTGTGCCGGCCCTGAGCCTGCTGCTGCCCGAATTGATCGAGTTGGCTCCCGACGCCCACGCCCCCCTGGATGATCCGTTGCAGCGCTATCACCTTTATGAGGGGATGGCCCGGCTGATTTTGCAGCGCAGCCAGAGCCCCAGCGTATTGCTGCTCGACTCGATTCAGGAGGCCGATGCGGCCAGCCTGGAGTTTCTCCACTATTTTATTGAGACTCGCTACTATGGAGCGGATGCGCTCAATTTACCGCTGCTGATACTGGCCTCCAGCAACGAGGAATCGGCCGACAAGGAAGTGGAGATTCTCCATCGTCTGGCCGAACAGCAGAGCAGTGGCGCTCATTTTACGCTGGCCGGTTTTCAACTCGACGAGGCTCAACAGTTTCTCGAGAGTTTGCTGGATCATCAGGCACTGCATCCCGACACACTTCGATTCCTGCATCAGGAAACCGAAGGCAAGCCCCTCTATCTCCAAGAACTGGCGCGCCTGGGAGTAGAAGGGGGCGCCTGGCAGTGGCGCGACGGCTGCTGGCATTTTCGCACGCCCAGCGGAGCCAGTTCGTGGGGCAGCGGCGTGTTGCGCCTGCCGGCCCGATTGCAGCAGGCCTTGCGCCGCCGTCTGGAGGGTCTCGACGAAATGGCCCAGGAGGTATTGCGCATGTCGGCCGTGCTCGGTCCCTTGCTGGCCTTTCGCCACCTCCAGGCCCTGTGTGGCATGGCCGATCGCACCCTCTATGAAATTTGCAGCCAGCTAGTGCAACGCCGGCTGCTGACCGAGAACGCTGACTTTGAACTGGCCAGTGTAGGTACCGCTGACGTGGTGTTGGAGTCGATGAGTTGGGGGGTGCGACGGGGTTATCACGCCCGCGCTGCTGCCTATTTGGAACGACAGGACAAGCCAATCCATTGGGAGGTCGGTCAGCACTGGAGTCTGGCCGGTGAACCCGAGAAAGCCGGTCAGGCATTTCTGGAGGCGGCGCAACGGGCGCTACGCAGCTACGCCTATGAGGAATCCTGTCGCTGCCTGCAAGAGATTTCGCAGTTGCCGCCCCAGACCCAACCACTGACCCATGCCGAGTTGGAGGAACTGTGGGCCGACGCCATGCTAGGTGCCGGCTTCGCCCAACAAGGTTGCGACAAACTCAAGGCGCTGGTGGAAGCCAAAGAAAGCGACCCCCTCCATCAGGTGCGCCGTCTTCGCAAGTTGGGCGGAGCCTTCGAAATGCTGGGGCAGTTGCCACTGGCTCATCAGGTCAATCAGCAGGCCCTGGAGATGGTGGGCAAGATCAAGTCCAAAGGGGCCCGGGCCCAGGAGGTCATCGAGGAGGGCTGTCGGCTTTGCGAGAGACAGTCGCGGGTGTTGTTTTTACTGCGTCCTCCCGGCTGGCTGGATGACTTTACTCACCTGGTGGTGGCCCAGATGCGGCTGGCCATCAAGCGCAGTTCCACTCCTCAGGATCGAGAGGAGGGTTGGGCCCAGGCCTTTATTTATGGTGGTTTCTGGTCGCTGCGCCGACTCAAATGGTCGGGCGGAGCACGCCTGGGGATTCGCAATGCCCTGGCCCGTATGGCCCATTTGCCAGACAGTGTGGGTAAGGCCCACCTGTTGGGAGATTCCGGCTATCTGTTGCTGTTTGCCGGATCTACAAGAAAATCTCGACGGGTATTAGAAGAGGCCCGAGACCTTCTGCTCCGCCTGGGGGTAGCCTCGGGTCTGTGTAAGGTTTACCTGCAACTGCACGCCGCCTGTTTTCATCAAGGCTGCATTGGCGAGGCCATGCAGCAAGGGCTATTGGGCCTGCAACAGGCCCGTCGCGTAGGCAATCGCTTTGAGGAGGCCCTGGCGCTCAGTGACCTGGTCCAATCCTGTTCCGCCATGGGAGACGTGGCCGCTGCCGAAAACTATCTGCTCACCCTGCAGCCCCTGCGCGAATCGTTTCAGGCCAGCTACCTGGACCTCATCGCCGAGATCGGTCTGTGTTACTTTCACTGGGCCAACGGTCAGTGGAGTGAACTGGTAACTCGGGCCACTCGCATGTATGAACGTTGCAAGTCTCTCCAGGAACTCCCCCACCATACCCTCCATTTTGGCGTGCTGGCCCTGGATGGCCGCATTCGCCTGGACGTAGCCCAGGCCCAACCGCTGCTGGAAGAACTGGACCAGGCCACCCGAGGCCAGCGACTGTATCGGCCGGTATTCAAGCGCCTGCAGGCCACCGCCCTGATGCTGCAGGGGCAACGGGGCAAGGCTTTTGAGATTTTAGGAGAGTGCACACGACGGGCCGAACAGGCGGGCATCCCCTGGGAGCGTTACCGTTGTCACGAACTGCTGGCCCAGTGGCTGGAAGAAGAAGGCCTGGGCGATCACCACCGGCTCCAGGCCCGGCGGGCGGCTCAGGACTTGGGACTTACCCCATCAAAGGCCAACCCGCTACCTGCGAGCAGCCCTCAGGGCAGCGGAAAGTTGCCGCCAGGACCCCCGTCGAGAAACCTCTGAATGCGTTGACCCTGGTCGTCGACGCTGGCTGCAAAAATGTAGTCAGGCGAGTGGTAGTGATAGGCCGTCTGCTGAGTTTTGTCGGTGAGCAGGTGGTATCCGTAGCGCACCACGTCGGCCGCGAACCCGATTGCTGAGGGGATATCACAAGGGCTGAGATAGTGCCGAAAAAGGTAGTGGACCGGGTCATTCTGGCTGCCGGTATAGTAAAGACTTTCTTTTTTCACCCCTGCTTTGACAAAGTCTTTGTGGGCCGCGGCCGAAGCCAGCGACAGCACGCGCACGTTCTCTTGAATCTGCTCCCGCATTCCCTCGCGGGCCAGCAAGGTCAGGGCCGTGGCCGTCTCGGCCCCGCCTCCGCTATGCGTCATCAACTGCACTTTGCGGCCAGCCAACAGGGACTGCTTGACCTCGTCATGGACACTCTTGATGGCCGGATCGATGGTGTAGATCTTTTTGCTGGCCCACTCCAGGGGCACCACGCCGTGCTGTACCAATTTGAGCATCGATAAGACCTTGGCGATACGAACACCGTCTCGAAAGCCAGACTTGCCGGCTCCTTCATGGATACCGATGACACTCTGATTGACGTCAGCTCCGGCGGTGGCAAATCCGTGCAAGAAATACTTGATCTGGCGATTCTGCTCCGACATCTCCTGGTGGATGCCATCCACGTAGATGACCACTCGACCGTCTTTTACCGCTGACTCGGGGATGTCAGCGGGCAGTTCACCCGTGGTTTGACCGGAGTGCTTCAAAATGGTGATATCGCCCGTGGTGGTCTGCTCATAAACCACTCCCTTCAGGTTGGGCGGTTCTTCTTGGGCACTCTCGCGGGCATCGATGTATTCAAGGCTGATGTCTTCAGGGACGTCCATCTTGCGCTTGGGGGGTGGCAGTGGTTGAGGGGCGGTTTGAATCTTCATCGATACCATCATGCAGCCTGGTGGACCTCGGCTCCAGCCATGATTTGTTACCATTTGGGGAGGGGCGCGCTCTTGCTTCGCGGAACTTTGGGCAATGTCGCTTGCCTGTTTGCCTTTTCTAGAGGCTCTCACTCCCTGCCGGCGCATCTTGCTGGCGGGTGCCGGTGGCGGTTTTGACGTGGTCGCCGGCCTGCCCCTGATGGAATACTTGCGCGGTCAGGGCAAGACGGTTTTTCTGGCCAGTCTCTCCTTCTCGGATCTGCCCAAGGCCCGCGGACGCAAAGTAGGCTACAACGTACTGGAGGTCGATCAGGACTCGGGGGGTGACGACGAGTATTTTCCTGAGCGCTACCTGTCGGAGTGGTATGCAGGCCGAGGGCTGAGGGTACCGGTTTACTCCTATAAAGCCTCGGGACCGATGGTAATGATCGACATCTACCAGGACCTGGTCAAGGAATTGGACCTGGACACCCTCATACTCATCGACGGTGGAACCGACATTTTGATGCGCGGCGACGAACCTTCTCTGGGCACTCCCCTGGAGGATATGTGCAGCGTGGCCGCCGCCGACATGCTCAAACTTCCTCACAAATTTGTCGTCAGCCTGGGCTTTGGCATCGACGTCTTTCACGAAGTCTGCCACGCTTACGTGCTCGAGGCCATCGCCGACTTGATGGCCACCGGGGACTTCTTGGGAGCATTTTCCCTAACCCCGGCCATGCCGGAGTTTCAGGCCATGGCCGAGGCCGTAGACTACATCTGCCAGCGCATGCCGGGCAAAGAGAGCATCGTGATGACCTCCGTGGTGGCGGCCGGTCAGGGCCACTTTGGTGACTACCATCCTACCCCACGCACCGAAGGCAGCAAGCTTTTTCTCAATCCGCTGATGTCAATGTATTTTTGCTTTACCCTGAAGGGATTGGCCGCGCGATGTCTCTACCTGGATTATCTCAAGGACAAATACGGTCGCTGGGAAGTACACCGAGGTATCTGCAACTTTTTGGGTACCGTGGACTCCCGCGAGTGGGTCAAGATCCCTCTGTGAAGGGGAAGCTGGCGCCCATCCTAAAGGTCCCATCGTGACTTGCCAGCAGTTGGAGTTCTATTCATCGATTGTGGTTCTGACCGGACCAGGCCTGTCGGCCCGCTCTGGGCTCCCGGCTCCCGCCACTTTAAGCGATGGGAACTGGGAGACGGTCCATCCCCTCCAGATGCTGGCGCTGCAAGCCCAACCCAATGATTGTCATGGGGCGCTGGCGGATTGGGAAAGGCGAGTATTGGAGCGGCGCGGGCAGTTTACGATCTTGACCCACAATACGGATGGTCTGCACCAGCGGGCCGGCAGTCAAAACGTGGTTGAACTGTACGGATCCATGCACCGGCTGCGCTGCACCAACCCCCAATGCGAATGGCGCGAAAACCGCTTCTGGGAATTGCCCCTGCCAGCCTGTCCTGACTGCTCGTGTCCTACTCGGCCCGATGTAGCCTGGTATGGCGAAGAACCCGCGGCCGAGATGGACTGGTTGGCTCAACGTGCCTTGCGCCGCTGCGATCTTTTCCTGGCTCTGGCGGTTTCCGATTCCACCCCGCGTCTCCACGATTTTGTCAATCTGGCCCGCTTTGCGAAGGCCCGTACCGTATTGGTGAGCGTGGACCACTCGGCCCACATGGCAGAGGAGTTTGACGAAATCCACGACTGCCCCGCCGAAGATTTTGTCACCGAAATCAGGAATTGCGCTCAGGCTGTCAAAGAGCCCACCCGACTGAGACCTTTGACAACCGAGGAAGCCATCGCGGTTTCCGACACGCCCGCTGACCTCGCCCCCCTGCAGAAGAGCTTCACTTCTGGCTACCTGGCAGTCTTTGATGTGGCCGACTTCAAGACCCGTAATCATATGCTGGGGCACGCCCAGGGCGATCAGGACCTGGAAGATTTCTTGCAGGTCGCTGCCGCCGTCGGAGTGCAGGCCTGTATGCGCTACTCTCAGGATCAATTTGTGGTGCTGTGTCCTCGGCTAGAAACGCTGGAGGCGCTGCAGCGGACTTATTCCAACGAGCAGAAGATTCAAGCCGGCTATCGAGCGCTGGCTTGCCGAGATGGCTGCTTGCGCAGCAAAGTCGCCACCCATGACCTGCGCCTACGCCGGGCCGTACGCGTCGCCTACGTCATGATTTTTCGGGGTCAGGCGCTCGATGACGCAGCTCGGCAGGTGGCCGAGAAAGTCAAATTCGTCAGAGTCGACCAGATTTTGGCGGTGAACGAAATTCAATCTGAATATCATCCCTGGTCCGCGCTCCACGGCGAGTTCAGTGCCCTGCAGTGCCCATTTTGCCACGGTGGCGAATTCGATTGGAACTCCCAAGATCTGGCCGCTTTCGGGCGCGAGGGTCAATGTCGTCAGTGCGGCAGCGAGGTGGAGTTCGAAAACTTCAGTCAGAGTTAGAAAGTGCTTCTGCTCTTTTTTCTGTTGCTGTGTCACGGGTGTGGACAGCTTTCCACACGCCTGGCCCTGCCTGCTCTGCGAGACTGGTTTGGCGCCCTGAAGAAGCCGGCCTGGCACCCTCCCGCCTGGGTTTTTGGGCGAGTCTGGCTTCTCTTGTATACCCTAATGGCCCTGGCCGGTTGGCGATTGGCCGTTCACTACCCGGTCGGACTGTGGCTGTGGGGATTGCAACTGGCCCTCAATCAGGCCTGGACCTATCTATTTTTTGTGCGCCGCTCTCCCGGTCTGGCTCTGATCGACAACGGCTGCCTCTGGCTGACCTCAGGCCTGTGCGTCGTGAAGTGTTGGCATGCGGACCCGCTGGCCTCCCTGCTGATGACGCCGCAATGGCTCTGGATCGGCTTTGCCATCACCCTCAACTACGCGACCTGGAAACTCAATCGCGGCTGAATCAGGCTGCCTTGTGATTGGCCTTTTCCTGGTCCGAAGTCCGCTTCATTTCCAGCGCCTTACGCACGGCCGCTGCCGGGTCCACCAGACCAGCCCCACCCAAGATACCGGGAGTGTCTTTCATTCCTTCGGAGGTCTCAATCAAGACCTGTTTTACTTGGGCGGGCGTTAAATCGGGGTTGGCCTGCATCACCAGGGCCGCGCAACCGGCCGTAGTCGGAGTGGCCATACTGGTGCCCGATAGCAAAACGTAGTAAGGGGGCATCTTGGTTACGTCGGCATCTTGCAATTCCGAATGGGGAGCCAGCAGGCTGACCATGTTGACGCCAGGTGCGGCGATGTCCGGCTTGACCAGACCGTCCCGGGTGGTGGGTCCACGGCTGGAGAAGAAGGCCATGGTGTCGTCCTGGTGGCCAGGCGTATTTTTATCATCGTAGGCCCCTACCGTGAGGGCGTCCTTGGTGATGGCCGGGGTGCCAATGGTTTTGATGCCAGGACCAGAGTTGCCGGCCGCGATGATAGGTAGCAACCCGGCAGCAATGGCTTCGTTGACGGCCTGCGCAATCACGTCGTGCTTCTCGTGCAGGTTGGCGTTGGCTCCCAAAGACATGCTCAGGATCTTGATGCCCAGGCGATCTTTGTTGGCAATACACCAACGGATGCCCCGTTCAATGTTGGACAGCGAGCCGCCGCCAGCACCACCCAAGACCTTGACTCCAACCACATTGGCTTCATAGGCAGGTCCCTTGAACTTGCCGCCGGCCTTGGTGCCGTCGCCTGCGATCAAGCCGGCGCAGTGGCTGCCGTGGCCGTTGTCGTCGTAGGCGTTCTCTACGCCGTCTTTAGCGCCGCAAAAATCCTTGAATTCGATCAAGCGCTCGCCCAGGTCTGGATGAGGTGCGATTCCTGTGTCGATGACAGCTACCGTCACTCCTTTACCGGTGATTCCCATGTTCCAGACTTCCTGAACGCTGAGCACTTCCTTGATCGAGTCGATGCGATCGGCTGGCCGAGGCAGCGCGTAGGCCAGAGGCGTCAGTTCGACAGGCGTGTGAATGGAGGCTTGCCAACTCTGTATCACGGCCTCGGGTTGAGCCGTGAAAGTGTCTTTGGGCTCGTGCTTCACGGCCCTGCCGCTATTCAACTGGTGGGCGCTTTGTAGAGCTTGCCACTGAGGAGTCTGATTGGCCTGAACTTGCATGGGGTCCTCCTGGAGTTGGGCCTCTGAGCGCTGCGGGCAGCACTCGGAGAATGTCCAACGACAATGTAGCAACAACCCGGGCCGTGAGATGAAACCTGGGTGTTAACAAAACGCCAGCGGAGCAAGGGGCCAACATGCTTGGGCTGTAACATCCCGGCAAAGCCTGGACCGGCCATCAACTCTATACTGACATCCAGATAGCCCAGGAGGGAATTCCCAATGAAGGTTCAGTCACTTACTTACAATCTGCCGCAGACCACCCCCGTGGCCAGCACGCCAGCTCAGCCCACGGCACCGGCCACTCCGACTGAGCCAGCCGAGCCGATGGATGTCGGCGAGATCGCCGCCGAGAAGGACTGGACCGTTCTCTTCTATCTCAATGGCAACAACGCCACCTCCAGCCAGGCTGTCAGCGCAATGCGCCAACTGGAATTTGTGGGCAGCGGTGACAACATTCACATGGCCGCCCAGCTTTCCCGCCCCAAGGCGATGCTGGACAGATGGTCCAAGGATTGGAACGGCGTCCGCCGTTACGAGATAAAGAACAATGGTCAAGAGTTCAACGCTGGCGCGGTGGTCATCGATGGCCTGACCGGTTTTCTCCCTGGCAAGACCAAAGGCATCAAATCCCCCACCCTTCAGGACATGGGCGATGCCGACATGGGCAGCGCCAAGACCCTGGAAGAATTTCTGCAGTGGGGCATCACCAAGTTCCCCGCCAAGAACACCATGGTCGTGATGCAGGGGCCCTCCGAGGGCGTCTCGGGCATGATGCAGGACGTGGTCCACGACTCCAAGATGACCGTGGCCGAACTCGGTCAGGCCTTCAAGAACGTGCACGAGAAGACCGGCAAGAAGATCGATATTCTGGCCCTCAACGGGTCGGCCACCAACAGCCTGGAAGTGGCCAACGAACTGAAGGATCACGCCAAATACCTGGTGGGTTCGCAAGGCATCCAGGACGGTCAATCGATGCCCGTGGCCATGGTGATGAACGAAATCGCCAACATCAATAAAGACGGCGAACGCGACGCCCTGGCCGTGGCCCAGTATATGTTGTTGATGAATTCCATGGCTCCCGGCGCCCTCTCCATCGTGGATTTGGACAAAATCGGTCCGGCCAAAGAGGCCTGGGACAATCTTGCCAAAAGCCTGATTGGCGCCGGCATCAGCCGCGACCAACTGCACGACTTGCTCGACCGCACTCAAGATTTTCAGGGCGCTTCCAAGAACGAAGCCTACGGAAACTCCCGCGATGCCATCCACTTCGCCAAGCTGGTCAAGGAAGAAGTGGCCGACGAGAAAGTCAAAGCGGCTGCGGGCCAGGCCATCGAATCGCTGGAAGCGGCCCTGCAGGGCGACGTGGCCAACGGCAAGCAAGTGGAGGAGGCCAACGGAATCTCCGTCTTCGCTCCAACCAACTATGGCTTCATGCGTCCCGATGGCACTCCGGTCATCAAGGACGGACTGCGCGACGCCGACTACGGTAAGACCAACTTTGCCCAGGAGACGCAATGGGATGAACTGCTCGGTGGTGCCGCCCAGGACTCCAAGCTGAACAACACCATGAAGAAGCTCGGCCTTTCCGAGAACGGCGTAGACAAAGCCCACGGTATCTACCACCAGCATATCGGCAAAGTGAATGCTGCTCTGGGCTTCGCCGGGATGGCCGGCTATATGAACGGCCTCAATGCCTGGCGCGGAGCCCCGGCCGCAGGCTTTCTATTCCTGGGGGCTCAGTCGGCCACCTACGCCGGCGTGGTAGGCGCCGGTAATGACGCCCTCAAAGGTGTCACCCGTATGGTCAACGGAGCCACCGAGCTCAAGGATGGTTCCGAAGTGGCCCAAGGCGCCTTTGACGTGTTGGGTGCGGCCGCCAAAGGCGTTGCCAACCTGAGCTACGTGGTTCCCGCCCTGAAACCCTATGGTGAAACTGCAGGTATGCTGATGTTTATGTCGCCCTGGCTGCGCAACATCTATGGCGTTTACGACCAGTACAAGTCGATCAAGGACGGTATCGAACTGGGCGTTGGCGACAGCAAAATGCCGGTCGCTCAGCAATGGGGCTCCGCCGCTATGCAGTATTATGGCAAGCAGAATCTACAAGACCATGCCGAACGCAGCCTGTGGCAAAAGTTCGCCGGCTAAACTCAGCAATCGCCCAGCCGTGAAAGGGTCCCGAGTTCGCTCGCGGGCCCTTTTTCTTTCCGGGGCAGGGTGCCTCACTGCCGATGGCCAAGGCGCACCCTATGAGTTTAGGGCGCCGTCTGATCTGGCTGGCCATTTGTGGAATGCTGATGCAGGCTGGGCTGGGAGTGGCCTGGCTGGCCACTGTGTTGGTGGCCGTCTCCCACCTGACGGTCAACCGGCCCGACTTGCGCAAACTCTACCTGCAGGTTCAGCAACAACAACTCTCCCCATTGACTCCCAGCAGTAACGACGCGGAGCGGTTTTTTGAAGCCATGGCGCCCATCTTCAGCCAGCTCAACTGGCCACTCATCGCCCTGATCAGCAGCGTTCTCTCCTTTGCTGTGTTGGGCTTTATTTATGCGCGCATGACCGGTACTACGGACTACCTGGGTATGCTGCCCGTGCTTGGACTGCTCTCGGGCCAAAATCCCGTCACCATGGCCATGGCCTTTGCTGAGCAAGGGGTCACTCAGGCGCGCTTCTCGCATTGGCTGGAGGTGTTGCTGCTACTGGCTCAGTTGCTCAGTCTATACCTGTGTGGCTGGCTGGGCTGCTGGTTGCGGCAGCGAAAACAGTCGAGCCGCCCTTCCGTAACAACACGGTAACACTGGCGTGGTCGGGGTGGCCTACACTAGCAGCAGACAAAACTGCTGTGAGGCCCCCATGAAAGTACAGAATCTGCCCCATTCGTCGCTGCCCAAGACGCTCAGCACTCCGCCTGGAGATGGGCAGCAGCCGCAGGGGCCCAAGGACCGGTATGCCGCCTACAACGAGGCCGACGCCGATAAAAATCGGGTTGGCTACGAGACCGCCTACAATTTGAGTCGCGGGCTGGCCTACGCTTTCGAGGGCGGAGCTCGCATTGGGCAGACCATGCAGTTGGGCAGTTCTATTTTTGGGGCGTCGGCCGGTTCGCTGGCCGGTTCCATCGGCTTGGTGGGAGGCACTATCGATGTGGCCCGCGGGGCTTCGCTGGCGCAGCAAAGCGCCATCAATCGCAATCGTACGGGAACCGTACTGGGTGGCTTGCAGGTTGCCCAGGGCGTGGCCACCTGGATCAGCGCCGGTGCGGCCCTGGCTGGAGGACCGGCCCTGGTTTCTCAGGTGGCCGCCGTAGCCGCCGTGGGTGCGCTGGCTGGCCGACTGGGCATGCAGGCCCACGCCAAACATCAAGCCAGCAAAGAGGTCAAAAAAACGCCCCCCACTCCCATTCAACCGGTCAGCATTCCTTTTGACGAGAAAGCCAAGCCCAAGGGCGACGGCCGTTTGCTGGAGAACACCTTTGCTATCGCCAAATCGATCAGCGATGCGGCCGGTAACCTGGGCGGTATGGGCGCCGGCTGGAACAACGTGGGCGGTCTCTTCTCAGGCAATGCTCCAACCGGCATTTGGAAAGGCCTGGGCATCGTAGGCAGTACCTATACGGTACTTCAGAGTTCATCCATGGTGGCTCACGCCGCCGGCAATCAGCACCTCGATGATACTCTGGTCGGAACGATTGGCATCGTTCAGGGCGCTGCCAGTATGGCCGTGTCTCTGGGGGTAGGCGGGCGCCTGCTGCCGGGGATTGCCGTAGGGGCCTACATTCTCAAATCAGCCGTGCCTTTGCTGCAGCTCAAAAAGAAACTGACCGGCGACAACGATGGGAACGAAAACGGAATGTGGAACCGTCTCAAGGAGAACATCGGTCATGTGTTCTCGGGCGCACCGGCCGAAGCCCCCGAGGCTCCCCCAAGCGCCGACGACAAGCGCGAGCTGAAGGCCCCCGAAAAGTCCGCGGCAGCTCCCAAAGACGAGAACAAGGACGAGCTACCTCCCCAAAACTAGGGGCCTGACAGGGCGCGTTTAAGGAGGTCGTCAAAATATTCCTCCGGGGTCGGCAAGTGAACCCGGAGGAATTTCTTTTCCGCATCCAGATCGGTCAGCGGAACCACCAGTCCCCGACTGTTGGAGTCACTACCCTGGGTGCGCACGCTTCGGTAGTTGCGCTCGTCCAGCCAGCGACGCAAAAGCGGTAGGGGCATCAACAGAGCTTCCTGACCTTCACCCAAAACGTGGCACCACCAGTCGGCACTGCTGCTGCGAATGCCGGTTGCCTTGCCCGACCTGGGGTTGTCGGTTTCGAAGTAGGCGTTGCCGGTCCGCGCCGCGTGCTTGTCCCATTTGACTTCCACCCGAAATGGCTGACGCGATCCGTAGTCGGGTCCGGGCACCACCGTGATATCAAAGCTTTGGCCATCAAAGCCCAGCCGGGCGGCATGCCCCCGCAGCATGAAATAAAGGGCTACTCGCAACTCGTTGTAATGGCCGGAGCGCAATTGCTGACGAAAAGCCTCCGGAGTATTTTGCTTCAGGTCCGGTCGGACCACGTGGTTAACTCTTCAAACCCTTCGCGCTGCCGCAACAAGCGCTTTTCTGCGGCGGTCAATTGGGCCCAGCGACCGATCAGGCGGGAGCCGTCGAGCAAGACCCACTGACCCCCAAAGTCCTGGCTGAGCTTATCCGCCAGAGCCGCTTCATGATCATCGCTCCAATTTTCTGGAAGCGCCTCCACCAGATAGACATGCAGGTCACTGCGCCGGCCTCGTGCCCAACCGCAGCCAGATACCGCCAGGGCCGGACCCCGTGTTTTACCCACTTTAGCCGCCGACAAATCGGCTTCAACCTGTACCTTCCAGCCTCGCATACTAGAGTTTGCGTGCCTTGGAAACCTGGAAAACGGCTCCCATCATACCGATAGTGAAAGCCCCTTGGTCCAGGCTACCTTCCAGCTCCAGGCTATTGCCGTCCACTTGAAGATTGTTGGGCAGGCCAGACAGTTGGTACGAGTTGCCGTCCGAGCCCCGCAACACCCAGGTGCCCCCTTCCAGGGCCGAATGTTCGAGTTTTCCTTGAATGGTCATGTTCATTGACTCCTTACAGCTTGACGTAGGGCAAAATTTCGTCGTATTTCGCCTGCTTCAACCCTGGCACTTGAGTCAGCTCCTCCAGCGAGGTAAAGGCGTGGGGAGGCGGACCCTTTCGGTAGTTGACGATATCCAGTGCCAATTTGGGGCCCAGGCCCGGAATCCCCTCTAACTGGTCAGCGGTGGCTCGATTGATACTGACCTTGGCGGTGGCTGGCACCACCGGGACGGGCGGTGCCGTGGCCACAGGAGAGGGAGCGGCGGGGGTTGTTTCGGGCTTGGGCTTGGGCGTGACTTCCGGCTTGGGAGTTGACGTCACCACCGCTACAGGTTCGGCAGTCAGCTCAGCAGCCGGCGTCAAGTCAGGCAGAGGTTGATCGACGGGCGCTTCTGGTTCGTCGAGTTCGGGCGGCAGGTCTAGAGATTCCTCTTCGGCTGCTGGGGTAGGACTGAGCGTAGGCAGTACCTGGCCGACCGTGGGGACGATCACTTTCTCCTCATCGCGAAGCTTTTTGGCCATCTTGACTTGAAGCCTATCGGCGTCCGGTTTGAGTCCGCCGGCCGAGGCGATGGCGTCAAAAACCCGACTGCCCACACGCAGGCGGTACACTCCAGGACGAACCACCGCCCCGTCCACATCCACCATAATGTAATTGGAAGCAGTCTTGGGAATGCCCACACTGCTGGCCTGCTCTTGAGGTACGACCTGAGATCCGCTCAATCGATAAAAGAGCAGGACCACCACCGATAGGGCTAAAATGGCAGCCACGATGTAGGGGTTATGGTTACGCTCTTCGGGGCCTTCGGGGACGGGTTCTGGAAAGGGAATGGTTGGCTGACTCACTATTTACCCCGCTGATTTTCCATAATGAAATGTCCTACCAAATCTCGAGTAATAGAACTCATGTCCTCAGGAAAGGCTATGGCCACATTGAAGCGGCCATTCGCGTCCTCATCGCAGCGCACTACTTTAGCGCGAATTTGTAAAGGAAAATTCCAGGACAGAACCCTCACGTCCAACTCGCGGCCCGCATCGAAGCGGCGGGCCAACATAAGAGCCATTCCGCCTTTGCTGATGTCGCGGGTGTGGCCGGACAGCGGGGGGATTCCTTTACCAGCCAGGCCCGGGATCTTAACCTCAACCGGCAGTTGCGTCTCGATACGAAAATGCTGTCGACCCCCCAGAGAATCCAACTTGGACTTTTCGGAAAGCGATTTGAGTGGGCGGCCCACCAGGATTTGTTCGGGATTGCCTGCCTTGATGCGAATGATGGGACAATCGTAACTGACTTGCTTGCGTTCGTCGAAAATCACCAGCGAAAGTACTTCTTTGGCAGACACGGGCAACGGATCGGCTTCACCAGGGACGCGTGCCACCCAGATGCCCTCCGCATCGGTCTTGACGACCCTGACATTCCAACCCCGCGGTGTGGCCGGTTGCTTTTCAGGAATAGCCCGCATGGTCGCCCCTGGCACCAACAGGTCAGGCGTACCGTCCGGCGGAGGTGGAGGCGGCGCACAAGCGGGTGTCGGTATCTTCGTGGACTCGCGTCCGACAGGACTGCGAGTCGGCTCGGGGGGCTCCATCATGGCTTCCCATTCGTGGTCGCCCGAACTGGGGGGGGCCACGGGAATACCTGCGGTGGGCGGCAGAGGTGGAACCGACACCAAGCGGGGCGTTTCCACCCCAGCCGATGCAGGCACGATGACTACAGGATCAACGGGCTCTGGTTCAGAGTCCGTTGGCTGAGCCGGGACCTTTTTACGGAGCCAACCAAACATGTCTTGTATCGCTTCGCCGCCCGCCGGCAAACCCCCGTTAGTCTACTTCAATCGCCAAAGCTAATCCGTTACCGCCGCCCAAACACAGGGTAGCCAGGCCACGTCCGCCCCCCCGCTGGCGCAGGGCATGAATTAGTGTCACCAGGATACGGGCCCCAGAAGCGCCGATGGGGTGGCCCAGGGCCACCGCACCTCCATTGACATTGACGCGCTCAGCCTGCAGTCCCAACTCTTGAACCACGGCCAGAGCCTGTACCGAGAATGCCTCGTTGATCTCCACGCAGGCAAAATCAGAAAGTTTCCAATCCGGGTTGCGTTTGAGCAAGCCGCGCACACTGGGAATGGGGGTGAGCATAACCCAGGCCGGATCCAGTCCACCTGCGTAGCTGTCTAGAATCCGAGCCAGCGGTTGTAAGCCCCGCTCGCTGGCATAATCCTCGTCCATGACCAGCAGTCCGGCGGCCCCATCATTCACGCCTGGGGCATTGCCCGCGGTCACCGTGCCTCCGGCTACGAAGGCAGGGCGCAGTTTGGCCAGCGCCTCCCGACTGGTGTCGGCGCGCGGACATTCGTCCTGGTCAAAGGTGACCGACTTGCCCTTGCCGGCAGGGATCTCCAAAGCGACAATTTCATCACGAAACTTGCCCGCTGCGATAGCGGCCAGCGCTTTCTGATGGCTCCGATAAGCGTATTCGTCTTGTTGCTCGCGGGTGAATCCATACTTTTGGGCCACCAATTCGCCGGTGTTGCCCATATGAAAATCGCTGTAGGGGTCCCAAAGTCCGTCGCTGATCATGCTGTCCAGCATCTGACCATGTCCCAAGCGATAGCCGGTGCGGGCTTTCTCCAGCAGATACGGGGCTCGGCTCATGCACTCCATGCCACCCGCGATCACGGCTCTCTGGTCGCCGGCACGAATGGCCTGGGAGGCCAGGGCTACGGCCTTGAGGCCGGAGGCGCACACCTGGTTGATCGAATAGGCTGAAACGCGGGGATCCATTCCACTTTTGATGACCACCTGGCGGGTGGGGTTCTGGCCGATTCCGGCCGAGAGCACACAGCCAAAAATCACTTCATCGATCTCCTGAGAAGGAACTCCGCTGCTTTTTAAGAGTTGAGCGGCTACGGCTGCACCCAACTGGGGGGCCGATAGTTCAGCCAGGCTGCCCTGAAATTTTCCTATAGCCGTGCGGGTTGCGGCCACAATTACCGGCTTGCCGCCACCTCCGCGAGGGCGTGGGTTGACCGAGGGGTCGAGCTGAGGAATGGGGAAATTTTGATAATCGAGTGACAAGACAATGTTCCTTTCAGGCCTCGGCCTGGACTTCAAACAGGTTCTGGTTGGCGCCGACCACCTGACCGGCACTGACTTCCAGGCGAATCAACTTTCCGCTCACCGGAGCCGACACTTCGTTTTCCATCTTCATCGCTTCCAGTACCAGAATCACCTGGCCGGCCTCGACCGATTCACCCGCAGCCGCCACCACTTTGACTACCACCCCATTCATGGGGCTCTTAACCAGGCCTCCCTGAGCAGAAACGGCACTCTCTCGGTGGGAACGCAGGGCCCTGACAGCAAAGGTTTGACCGCTCCATTGGAGAGTCCATTCTTGGGAACCAGACTGATAAACACTGCTATATCTCAAGCAGCGTCCATCTTCCAGGATACAGAAACCGGGGCGATGATGGACCACCGTCACCGCTTCCTCTCCTACCAGCAATCGATAGGGCAATTGAAGATTTGTCCAGGCGAGAACGCGTTTCTCACCGTCGACGAGATAGCTTTGGCGCATAGGGGCGCGTTCTCGTTGCGAAACTCTTCCCCCTGCCAAAGCAGGTTGCTCGACGGTGCCAGGGCGAATCCTGGCCCATGGCGGTTCAGGCGGTTCTTTTCGACATAGGTGGGGTTCTCATCCATGCCAACCTGGAAGCTTACGCGGACCGCGGTGCCAAAATATTCAGATCGACCCCTGAGGCGATGCGGGCGGCCGTGCAACCCCGCGTTCCCAAGCTAGAAAAAGGCGAGTTGAGTTCGGAAGAGTTTTGGAAGGAGGTGGGTGAGGTTTTGTGGTCTCAAGGACAGGGCCAAATGCCCGACCCGCCCCAACTCAAGGGTTTGTGGAGACAGTTGTTGATCGATTCACTCCAACTGGACAACAACGTACTGCGCCTATGCTGGAGCCTGCGCGCCAAAGTAATGGTAGGCGCCCTCAGCAATACCATTCAGGAACATGCCGAACACCTCTCGGATCTGGGTTACTATCAGCCTTTCAGGCCATGCCTGCTATCTTGCCAGGTGGGTCAACGCAAGCCCGACAAGGCCATCTATCAACTTGCGGCCAAACAAACCGGCAAATCGATCGGAAAATGTTTGCTGATTGACGATTCCGAGGTCAACTGTCAGGCGGCCAAGGCGGCGGGCATGAAAGTTCACCACTTCACCGGCTTATACCCATTGATCACCGAATTGGGCAAATACAAACTGCTTTAAAATATTTTGTGCTGCAGTTGCAGGCGGCCACCTTCCCAGGTCCCCCACCCATAGGTCGGGGGGCTGCCGCCGCGAGGTTCAGAGACGCTGCCCGGGTTAAACAACCAGCGGTCGCCGATCCGTTGACAGCGAGCCAGGTGGGTATGACCGTGAATCACCAGTTGGATGTCGGCGGAAAAATGGCCCAGCACCCCTTCCGGGTCGCTCAGGTCGACCAGGTGGCCATGAAGCATCCCGATCTTCAGTCCGCTGAACTCGTCCACGCGCTGCAAAGGAAAGCGCTGACGCAGGCCTGGCTGACAGCAGTTTCCCACCACCCCTAAAACCGGAGCCACTTCCTCCAGGGCCTCGATAACGGCTGGACTGACTGCGTCTCCGGCGT
Source organism: bacterium (assembly GCA_018780265.1). Classification (GTDB taxonomy): domain Bacteria; phylum Vulcanimicrobiota; class Xenobia; order Xenobiales; family JADMJV01; genus JADMJV01. The sequence continues at coordinate 86,493 of JADMJV010000084.1, read as the reverse complement.
GAAGGATCACGTGGGCCCCATAAAGTCGGTGAATCAAACGATCCAGGTCGGGCTGACGATCTCGCCAGTGGGTGTCGGAGACGACGGCAAACTCGACCTTCAAGGAAGAGTGCCTGCCTTCACCTTGGACCGCCCAGGCCAACCAGGCTGCGGGCGCCAACCTCCAGGGCTAAACCGTGCCCACGGCTCAGCAGGTCGGCCCGGTTGGCGGCCAGATGCCGCATCATGAGGAAGACGGGTTCAATCTCGGCACCCACCTTTTCCGCCAGGGAGGACGCCGAATACCAACCTCCGCTCTGAAGGGCCTGGACCACTTTTTTCTGCAGGTCCAAAACCACTTTGGCGGCCTTCTTGCCGGCCTCCACGCCCGGTTGGTGATAAGCATTGATTCCGATCAACTGCGCATAAAGACTGACGGTGCGCTCGTAGAGGGCGATCAAGGCCCCCACCTGATAGGCATTGACGTCGGGCAAAGTGATGCAGACGTTGGTCCGGGCATTGTCGCTCAAAGCCTGGCGCGTCCCCTGCCAAAAGCCGTTGAGAAAATCGCCAGCGGTCACTCCAGGTTCAACCTCTATGCCCTCGCCGTGGCGGTCTTTTAGGACTACCACCAGGGTGGCAAAAAAGTTATTGAGGCCGTCGCGCAACTGTTGAACGTAGGCGTGCTGGTCGGTGCTGCCTTTGTTGCCGTAGACGGCGATGCCTTGATGAACCACACGACCCTGCAAGTCCTTCTCTTTGCCCAGAGATTCCATCACCAGTTGCTGCAGGTAGCGGCTAAACAGTGCCAGGCGGTCCTTGTAGGGCAGCACCACCATGTCTTTGTGGCCCTTACCATCGCCCGCCTTGTACCAGGCCAGGGCCAGAGCCAGGGCCGGATTGGCCTGCCAGCCACGGGCCCGAGTCCACTCGTCCATATCGGAAGCGCCCCGCAAAAAGCCAGCAACATCCAGACCTTGAAGGGCCATTCCCACCAGGCCCACTGCCGACATCACCGAGGTGCGACCTCCCACCCAGTCCCACATGGGGAAGATGCTCAGCCACTTCTCCTGGTGGGCCTGCCTGTACAGCACGCTGCCGTCGCCGGTGACGGCCACTGCCTGCTCTGCAAAAACGAGACCCTGACGCTGGTAGGCGGCCGCCGCCTCCAGCATACCGTTGAGCGTTTCGGGCGTGGACCCGGACTTGGAGATCACCACGGTCAAGGTTTCTGACAAATCCCCGGCCAGCACCCGGTCAAACCCATCGGGGTCGGTGTTGTCGAGGAACACCATCTTCATTTTGTCAGCCGGGCTGCCCAGTGCTTCCGCCACGAACTGCGGTCCCAGAGCCGAGCCGCCAATACCGATGGAGAGGACGCGAGCAAAACGGGGCCGAGCCGGAGGATGAATGTCGCCATGGTGAACGGAGGCGGCAAAGGTGGAAACCTGTTCCAGCATCTGCTCGATGGCCGACTTGATTTCAGCCGTGGGAGCCAGTTCTGCTTTGCGCAGCCAGTAATGACCCACCATTCGATTCTCGTCTGGATTGGCGATGGCACCACGCTCCAACTCCTGGACGGCTGCCCAGGCTTGTTCAGAGGCCGGCTGCATCGCATCCAGGAAGGCGTCGTCGAGCCCCATTCGAGACAGGTCTACGCTGAAGTCCAACTTGGGGGAATACAAGAAATATCGGGAAAATTGCTGCCAACCAGACAAGAGGCCTCCTAGGCGAAGAGTTTGCTGACCGAAAGGTTGTAGTAGTTGCGTCGTATGGCTTCTCCCAGCAAAGAGGCCACTGACAAGGTCGTGATTTTACCCCTTTGGGAGGTGGCTGGTAGGGGAATCGTATCGGTTACGACGACTTCCTCCAGCAGCGAACTGTTGATCATTTCAATGGCCTCACTGGCCATGATGGCGTGGGTGGCCGCGGCGTAGCAGCGAGTGGCCCCCCGTGCCAACATGGTCTCGACCCCTTTGATCAACGTGCGCCCGGTAGAGATGATGTCGTCGACCACAATCACGGTCTTGCCATCCACATCGCCCACCACATCAATGACTTCTGCCTTGTCCGGCTCGGGGCGCCGCTTGAAGATAATGGCCAGACCGGCATTGAGGCGCTCGGCAAAAAGACGGGCCCGATTTACCCCGCCAGCGTCGGGCGAAGCCACCACCAGATTGCTGGAGTCGAAGCCCTTGCGCTGGAAATATTCGACCAAAATGGGAAGGGCCATCAAATTGTCCACCGGGATGTCGAAGAACCCCTGGATAGCTGCGGCGTGCAGATCCACGGTAATGACACGATCTGCCCCCGCCACGGTAATCAGGTTGGCCACCAACTTGGCGGTAATGGGCTCGCGGCCGGCCGTTTTCTTTTCCTGGCGAGCGTAACCGTAGTAGGGAATTACGGCGGTGATGGTTTTGGCCGACGAACGATGGAGCGCATCGATCATAATGAGTAACTCCATCAGTGTTTCGTTGACATTTCCGCATGTCGGCTGAACCACGAAGACCTCGGCCCCGCGCACGTTCTCGTCGATCTGGACGCGCGTCTCGCCGTTGGTGAAACTGCCCACCAGGGCCGCCCCCAGTGGAATTTCCAGATAGTCAGCAATGGCCTGGGCCAGCCTTGGATTGGAGTTGCCCGCGAACAGAACCAGGTTTTCTCCCACCAAAGTGGGTTGCGACTGTTCCCCTAGCATCAACATTTCAGTGCGCTCCTTGCCCTGGGACCTCAAGTTGGGGTGGCGCGTTCGGTTCGCCCACTGGGTCTCCTGCCGATTCTCCTCCCCCTTTTCCAGCATGACGTCCACCGGTTGCAGGGTGGTTGTCGTGCCCTCGACATTCGGGGCCAGCGAAGGCATCTTACAGGTTACCTCTCAAAGCTTGTTCGCGCTCGATGGCTTCAAACAAGGCCTTGAAGTTACCTTTCCCAAATCCCCGACTGCCTCGCCTCTGGATCACCTCGAAAAAGACGGTGGGTCGGTCTTCCACGGGTTTCGTGAAAATCTGCAACAAATACCCCTCGTCGTCACGGTCGACCAGGATGCCCAGACGGCGGATGGCCGCAAAATCCTCTTTCACCTCGCCCACGCGCCGTTGTGCCTCGACATAGTAGGCATCGGGCACCCGCAAGAACTCGACGCCCGCCTCGCGCATTTTCGAGACTGTGGCGATGATGTCGCCCGTCAACAAGGCGATGTGCTGGACCCCGGCTCCATTGTAGAACTCCAGATACTCCTCGATTTGCGATTTGCGTCGACCGTCGGCGGGTTCGTTGATGGGGAACTTGATCTTGCCCGAGCCGTCCTGCATCACTTTGGACATGAGGGCGCTGTACTCGGTGGATATATCCTGGTCGTCAAAATGGACCAACTGAGAGAATCCCATCACGCGGGCAAAGAAGTCCACCCACTCGTTCATTCGTCCCAGCTCTACGTTGCCAACCACGTGGTCGATGGCGGCAATGCCGTGATCGGGGCCCGCCACCAGGCGCTCTTGGTACCCCGGCAAAAAGGCGCCCGAGTAGTGGTTGCGTTCCACAAAGGTGAGAATTGTGTCTCCGTAGGTCGCAATCGAAGCTACCACGGCTTCGCCCTGGTCGTCTTGCAAAGTGTGCGGGGGGGAAACCGGCCGGGCTCCCCGCTCTACGGTGAGGTGAAAGGCCTGGGTAGCGTCGTCCACTTCGAGGGCGATGGAGCGAACGCCATCGCCGTGGCGATGGATATGCTCGGCCATAGCATGGTCGCTGCGGATGGGCGTCGACACCACCAGTCGGACTTTATCGCGCTGCAAAACGTAGGAGGCGCGCTCGCGGCTGCCCGTCTCCGGGCCGCTGTAGGCGACCAGGTCCATACCTAAAGCCAGGCGATAGAAGTAAGCGGCTTGCTTGGCGTTGCCCACCCAGAGTTCCATATGGTCAATTCGTTTCAGCGGCAGGGTATCCACGGGAGTGTGGTTGGCTTTCGGTATCGTTTCCACGGTAGCTCCTTCAAAAGTCAGTCTGATTTCCCGATCCCCCATGGGGGACTCATTCAAACAGCAGGACTGTGCGAGGTTTTCAGCAAAGCGGCAGGCCCCTCCCTCCAAGAGGGAGTCGAAGGAGCTGTTGGTGGAACGCCTGCGCAAAACTCACGAAGTGAAAATCGGGGACCTGGTCATGGGCGGAGCCAATCCGGTTCGCGTTCAATCGATGACCAACACCGACACGGCCGATGTAGAAAGCACGGTGCTGCAGATTATCGATCTGGCCGAGGCCGGCTCGGAGCTGGTTCGCTTCACTGTGAAGGATGACGAGAACGCCGAAGCCGTGCCCGAAATCGCGCGCCAGTTGGAGCGGCGAGGCTGGGGTCACGTTCCCCTGATCGGTGATTTTCACTACAACGGCCACAAACTGCTGGTTAAACATCCTCAGATGGCTCGGGCCCTGCACAAATACCGCATCAATCCCGGCAATGTGGGCGTGGGTCAGGCCCACGATACCAATTATAAAACCATGATCGAGGCTGCCGTCGAGTTTCAACGTCCGGTGCGCATCGGCGTGAACGGTGGCTCTCTGGATCAGGCCCTGCTCAAGGAATTGATCGACGAAGACCTGGCCAAGGGCAGTCCTCGCGGCGCCCAAATGGTCTTTCTCGACACCATGGTGGAGAGTGCCGTGCGCTCGGCCAAAATGGCGGAAGAATACGGCCTGCCCGCCAATCGAATCGTGCTATCCACCAAAATCAGCGAAGTCGCCGAGGTCGTGCACGTCTATCGCGAACTCTCTAAGCGCTGCCGCTACGCCCTCCACGTAGGTCTGACCGAAGCAGGCATGGGTCTGAAGGGCACGGTCTCCTCGGCTCTGGCTCTGGGAATCTTGCTGTCTGAGGGCGTGGGGGACACCATTCGGGTCTCTTTGACCCCGGCTCCAGGGGCCCCACGGACCCAGGAGGTGGAGATTTGTCGCGAAATATTGCAAAATCTGGGACTGCGCAGCTTTACCCCACGGGTTACCGCCTGTCCGGGCTGCGGCCGCACCACCAGCACCCTCTTCCAAGAACTGGCCATTCAGGTGGAGACGCGCCTGAAAGCGCGCATGTCGGTTTGGAAAGAGAACGGTTATGCGGGGGTTGAGACGATGAAAGTGGCCGTGATGGGCTGTGTGGTCAACGGTCCGGGTGAAGCGAAGGGCGCCAACATCGGCCTGTCACTGCCGGGTACCGGCGAGAACCCGTCCGCCCCTGTCTACGCTGACGGAGCCAAAGTAGCGACCCTACGCGGTGACGCCGAGTCGATTTCTGGTCGATTTTTGGACATGGTGGAAGACTACGTCAAGTCGCACTATGCGCCCAGGGCGGCGGTGTAGATCAGGTGTCACGCGTCGGCTTCATTGTGGGTAAAGCACCCCTCGAATCCCCGGGGGCCCGTACCCTGTACCACCTGGCCGTTGGTTCGCTGGGCCGTGGCCACGAAGTCTGGGCTTATTGCCACCAGGAGGGTGTCTACCAGTTGTTGCGCAATCAGCATCTGCCAGATTCCGAGGAAGGCTCACCCTCAAGTTGGTGGCAGGCTCTGCTGGCCCGGGGTGTGCGCGTGGTGTGCAACGAACTGTGCGCTCGCAGTCGCGGAGTGGACGGCAAAGAACTGATGCTCGAAGGAGTGACCATGGGCAATCCCGCCGACCTGGCCCAACTCTTGGAGCGTACCGATCAGGTGGTCTGCCTCTGATGAGCAAACCAGTTGTGGTCACTCTCTCTACCTTCAGCCCCAGCACCCCCAGTTTGGTTGCTCCGCTGCGAGTGGCCATCGGACTGGCCAGCGCCTACCGCCGCCAAACGGTCACCGTGCTGCTCTGTGACGAGGGTGTCTTGCACGCCCTCAAAGAGCGCAATCCCGTCTGGCTGGAGCGTTATATCACTTCTGCCAAAGCTCATAGGGTGGAATTGTGGGCCGACCAGCCCAGCGTCGAAGCTCTGGGGCTGCAGACCGACCTGCTTCATACCGCGGTATTGCTAAAAAGTGCCGACGAATTCTGGGACATCCGCAGCGAATCGTCGCTCAATCTGCTCTTCTGAGGTGGCTTTGACGTATTTCATTCTGTCGCGGCGCTTGCGCCCCCAAGATCTCGCCTGGCTACAGCGCAGCGACGAGCCTCATTTGGTGGTGTTTGGACAGGGTCTGTTGTCTGATTTTGCCCCCGTCGACCCCAAAACCGTAGTCTACGCCCTCCAGGAAGAAGTTAAGGAGACCGGTCTGGTTCCCCAATTTGAAGGCAAGGTCGAACTCAAAACCGGCGGCGATCTGGTAGACCTTCTGATCACGGCCCAACTGGTCCACCTTTAGCGTTTTTTGCCCCTCTGCTGCAGCAGCGCAAAATACCGATACTGGCCTTTCTTCAGGCGCAGCAGTAACGAGGATTTGTTGGACTTGCCCAGGGCTGCCTCCAGCTCGGCCAGTTTGTCCAGACTCTGCCCCTCCCAGTCGATCAAGAGATCGCCCTCTTCGACCCCGGCCTCGGCGGCCGCACTGCCATCCTCGACTTCGGTAACCACCAATCCGACCGTGTCGGTGAGGCGAAATTGTTGCTGTCGATACGGGGTTACCTCAGCCACTCGAAAGCCGTATGGCGTCTCCAACTCCTTGCTTTCCAGGTAAGGCTGCAATCCAACTTCGATTCTCAGCTTGACACTTTCGGGGCCTCGGCGCACCAGCATCTGCACGGCTGACCCGGGAGCGAGCCGCGAGACCAGTTGGGCAAACCGCTGAATCTCGTCTTCTTGCTCGGCTTCCACTGGATTGCCGTCCAACTCGGTAATGACGTCTCCCATTTCCAATCCGGAGCGGGCCGCCGGCGAACCCACCACAAAGTCCGACACCAATAACCCCCGGACCTTCGACATTCCCCGATGAGCCGCCAGCTCGCGTGTGAATGGCTGAGTGTACAGGCCCAGCCAACCGCGCTCCAATTGACCTTGCTGTTGGCGCCCCTGCATGACCTCCTGGACCACTTTGGCCGGAATGGTAAAGCCGATTCCGCGGCCGATTCCCGAAGAATTGATGCCCACTACTCGGCCCTGCAAGTCGACCAGGGGTCCCCCCGAGCTACCGGCGTCGATGACCGCGTCGGTCTGCAGAAAGTCGTTCAGGGGGGTCACACCTGGCTCACTGCCCGGGATATAGCGGCCTTTGCCGCTGATAATGCCAAACGAAACGGTGCGGTCCAGTCCATAAGGATTGCCGATGGCCAGCACCCACTGGCCCACCTGGGCCTGGTCCGAATTGGCGAAGGTAGCGAAGGCCAGCGGCCTCCCCGCCTGGATCTGCAAAACGGCCAGATCGGTCAACTTGTCGCGCTGGAGCACCTGGGCTTCGTGGCGCGTTTTGTCGTCGAGGACCACCTGGATCTGATCGGCCTTGTCGATCACGTGATGATTGGTGACAATTTTCCCCTCGGCAGACACCACCACTCCCGAGCCGAGGCTCTTTACGCGCTGACCCGATCGGCGCGACCAAACCTCCAGGTGGACTACGGTGGGCTTGAGTCGGTCGCTGACGGACGCGATCAACTCCTGCGTCTGCGTCAAAAAAGCCGGCTGTGCGGCCACTCCGGCCGAAAGCAGAGTAAGGCTCGCAGAGATCCATAGCAGGGTTTTCATGGCCAGGACTTCGCAGCCGCCTTGCAAACCCTTTCCCCATGAAGAGTTTGTGCCTGATACTCGGGCTACTGGGACCGCTCTCGGGTCAGGCCCGTGAACCACACCCTTCCGTCCTGCCCATTTCTGTTCTGGAACACTCCAACTGGGTCTTTGAGGTCCCTGTGTCGCCGTCGCTCGTGCCGCCTCCACCCGACCAGTTCGATATATTGAGGGTCAGCGGCCGTGTCTGCCACATTGCCCCGGCCCGACTACCCTGGCGCATTTACACCGGCAACCCGGACTACAACCGGACGGTCGACAAAGCCATCGAGACCTGGAACCAAACTGGTCTCGATCTGGGGTTGGGGTATCTGTACGCCCGCAGCGACGATCCCGGCGCGTCTGACCTGGAAATCCGCTGGTTTGACCCTCAGCTTCCCACTGACAAAGTTGCGGCCACCTGGTGGCGCGCCCGAGACGACGGCCGGAGAGTGTTGGGGATTTCTTTGGACGGGAGTTTTGCCGTCCCGGAGGGCAATCGCGCTCAAATTTTAACCCACGAACTGGGCCATGTACTGGGGCTAGGCGAATCCTACCAACCCGGTGATATGATGTATTTCCAGATGGAACATCGTCGCCTCAACCTCGATCAGGTACAACTGAGCCTCCGCGACAAACTGGCGCTGCGCTGGCTCTACCAGCAACGCGACTTTGCACCCATTTGGGGAAAGCGGGACTAGCCGTAAATTTCGCGCAAAATCAGGTCGAGTTCTCCCTTGTCCAGCCAGATCCCTGAGCAGGAGGGGCAGCGGTCAACCATCGTCTGGCACTTACTGCTGTAGGTTCGATGCTCCAGGCCGCATTTACAGCGCGGACAGCTGGCCACCGCGCCGGCAATCTTGACGACTTTTCCCGTATTAGGAAGATCGTTCCAGGAGCCCACCAGGGCGCCCAATTCCGTCTGGTCGAGCCAGGTGCCGTGACATTCCAGACATTCGTCTATCTCGAGCCGCTTGTGCAATTTTCGGCACATGGCTTTTCTACAACGAACGCAGGCCAGCGACTCAGGCATTCTCCCGATTTCGCGTGAAAAATCGCCACTCCTGGCAGGCTTTTCGATTAAAGATGGGGCTGATAGTCGGAGAGGGGCACTTCCTGAGCGATTTGGGGGGCGCAACGGGGCACCGAACGGTCGCGCGGGCCGTGACACCGAACCACGGTCCGCTGGACGCTACCCACGCCCTTCTTCCAGACGACCACTTCCTCGGAAGACTGCCAACTCGAGCAGACGGGACAAACTTTGCCTTTGCTGCGCAGATGATCAGACTCTCCCGGAATCGAAACGTCGCCAGGGAACCAGTTGGTGGTGGGGTACACCCGTAGACTGGAGGGGATACTGAGGGAATCGGTGCGGACCTTCGACATGGTGAACCTCCTGTAGGATACCTTGATGTAGGGTGGTAACCAGTTCGCCCCAAAAAAGTTCCCGATAGTACACAAAATCAAAAAGATTTACCCATCCCTTGCAAAATTCTTACAAAGGACTTCTCCCCCGGTCTGCTAACCAGTGGCCATGTCTTATACCAGAACGGGCCGGGCCGCTGACGAATTGCGCCCACATAGTATCATCGTTGACTTTGCGCCTGCCGCCGAAGGCTCTTGCCTGATTCAGACAGGCCATACCAGGGTTCTTTGCACCGCCACCGTGGAAGAAAAAGTGCCGCCCTGGCTTCTGGAGCAAAATAAGGGTTGGATTACCGCCGAATACGCCATGCTGCCCCGGTCTACGACCATTCGTAGCAAGCGCGACTATCAAAGAACGGCCGGTCGAACTCATGAAATCCAACGCTTGATTGGGCGCAGTCTGAGGGCCGTGGTGGACCTGCAAGCCATGGGGCAACGCCGCATTATCATTGACTGCGACGTGATTCAGGCAGATGCGGGCACCCGCACGGCCTCGGTAACCGGCTCCTGGCTGGCTCTGGCCTTTGCCTGTGACAAACTGGTGCGTTCTGGAAAGATGCCCCGTTGGCCCATCAAAGATCAAGTAGCGGGAGTCTCTTTGGGGCTGCTCGACGACGAGATTTTGCTGGACATGGACTACCCCGAAGACTCCGCTGCTGGTGTTGACCTGAATTTGGTGATGACGGGCTCAGGCCGACTCATCGAAGTGCAAGGCACCGGCGAAGAAACCACCTTTGATCGCGACCAGCTGTCACAAATGCTCGATTTGGGCTGGAAGGGCCTGCAACCCCTCTTCGAATTACAGCGTCAGGTACTGAAAGACAAAGGCATCGCCCATTCATGAGACAATGCCTCTGGTGGATGGTGCTTTGGCTGTGTCAACCGGGGGCCTGGGCCCAACAACCTGAGCTTCGCCAATTGAATCAGGTGCTCCAACATGCTGCTGGTCAGTCAGCCAGCCTCGATTCTGATCGTCAGATTCTGATCGCTCGCTTTGCATTGCTGCAAAATCAAGCCGAGGCCCTTCTCCAAGGAGGAGGTGATTGGGAACCTTTCTTTCGCTTTTACCAGGTTACCCAGCAGCAAGTCTCCCGACTCTCCCCCCTACCCCCGGCTGTCGCGGGACCCTGGAGTCAAATTCAGACCTTGATGCTGGAAATAGGCCGCAAAAAAGGCCAATCTCTACCTCCCCTTTCCTCAATAACAGCAGAGAAGGCAACCACGGCGGTCTTGCCAGCAACTCTAAGCCAGGCTGCGAGAGCGTTAGACAAGATCGAATTGAGTTTGAACGGGCCCCCGCCCGGTTGCGATCTGGCCCGCTACCAGGAGGCCAGAGATAACCTTGCCGCGTTGCGCCAAAGTCTGCAGTCGGGCAAGGCGACTCAGATTGCTCGCCAAAGGCGGAGATTCCAGCTAAGCCGCAGCGCCCTGCAAATGCCGGCAGCACGATTTTGGGAACTTGACCAGGCGCTCGATGAGATACCTGCCCTCTAAAAAGAGGATGCCAGTTGGTAGATAGGCTGGAAAGCGGCCATTAACACGAATGCCACCGCCCCCCCCAGACCCATCAAGATGACCGGTTCGACCAGCTTTCCGATCGTCTCCAACCCGCGTACCATCTCACTGTCGTAATATTCGGCCAGGCGGTACATCATGCGGTCCACGGTACCGCTCTCCTCCCCCACCGCAACCATTTCGACCGTCATAGTAGGAAAGAGTTTCTGGCTGTTCATAGCGGTTATCAACTGCTTGCCAACCCGCACGGTTTCGACCTGGGCCACCGCGGTGCGACGGAGCAATTCGCGGTCCAAACTGCGAGAGAGTAACTGCAGAGAGGCATAGAGAGGAACCCCGGAGTCCAGCAGGGTGGCGAAGGAGCGAAAGTAAGCGCTCAACATGCGATAGTGCACCTGCTGGCCGTACCACGGAGTGCGCAGCAACATCCTTTCGATAGAAGCCTTGCCAGATCGAGTTTTGGCCCAATAGTGGAAGACATACAAAAACACCAGCACCGGTCCCACGGCAGTCCCAAACACGACCGGACCGTAGCGTTCGAAAAACTGACCAAAGGAAACCAGCAGACGCGTAGACCCGGGAAGTTGCATATTGAGGTCTACAAAAATAGTGACGAACTTGGGAACCATGTAGGTGAAGATGAAGGTAACCAGCGCGCCAGCACAGGTTAGCAGCACTGTGGGATAAACCAGCGCTTGTTTTAGCTTCAGGGAGTAGGAATATTCTTTTTCGTAGTGAGAGGCGCAGCGGTCGAGAGTTTCAGCCAGACGTCCGCTATGCTCGCCCACCCTGGTCGAACCGATCATAAAATGAGAGAAAAATTCAGGCCGACGCATCATGGCTTGCGACAGGGAGTAGCCGTTTTCCACGTCCGACAACAGTCGCTGCATGGCTACCTGGTAATGCTTGGGGCCGGTTTTGGGCAGCAACGAGTTGAGCGCCTGAGCCAACGCGATGCCGGCATGCAGCATCACCGAAACTTGACGAATCCAGAGGGCCAACAACTGAGGTTTGACAGGCTGCAGGATGTACCAAATCCAGTGTTTGGACTTGACCGGATCGATGCGCACGATGATCAAGCCCTTGGCGTGCAGGATGTTCTTGACCTTGGTGGCGTCGCTGGCCTCCATCTCACCGGAGACACGCTGGCCTTCCTTGTCGAGAGCGATAAAGAGGAAGTCTCTCAAGGCACCATGACCCGCAACGAACTGACCTCTCCACTTTGAAAGACCAACTCCATGCCAGAGGTGCACAGGGCGTCGAAATTGTCCCGCATGTGGCTGACGGCCCCCGGAAGTTGAGTGCGCAAGTCCGACGACGAGAGTCGACTGCCCACGCTCCAACCGGACTCCGTGGTGTAGAAATTGTAGTCCGTGTCGATGGCAACCACCAGCCCATCGGCCAGCGTGAAAGTCAGCCTGGGGGCGGAGTAAAGGATTCGCAAGAAGCCGCCCTTCTGTTCTATGACTTGGCCAGCTCCCAGCTCCTTTTTCAGGGTGTCCATCGTCAACCCCAGAGGGTAGTTGCCCATGGCCTGCCCCGCCAGCACTCTTGAGTTGGCCCGCGAGGGCGGCGAGCGATCGGGCTGCGGGCCCACTCGCGCGCGCAGCGATTTGACCCATAAATCCATCGCCTGAACGGGCGGGCCTCCGGGCGCTGGCTTACTGCTTACAAAGCGGGCCAGTTCGGCAGCCGATATGGCGATGTTCCAACTCATGCTGTTCCAGCCTGGCCGGGGCAGCGAGAGTGCCACTACCTCTCCCCGATTGTTAATCAGCGGCGAGCCACCGAATTGGGCCGAATTCCAACCGTAGAAACCGCTGCATGGACCGGCCTGACCGCGGCTGCGCAATTCTTTGAATTTTCCCAGGTTGATGGTGTCGCCGCAAATGAGAATCTGATCAGCCTCCGGTGCATCCGGAGAAATGGGCACCGGAATGCCGCCCCCACCGCTGAGAATCTTGAGCAAAGCCAGGTCCTGCGACGGATCGCTGGCCTCCAGGGTGGTGGTGATATACTGCCCCGCCAGATAGCCCTTTCCCTCGGTAAAACTGGAGCAGGACAGGGTGGTCAGGATCAGATCGGGCGCCACAAGCACGCCTTCGCCACCAATTCGAGTTCCGTCGCCAAAGGTGACCCAACCCGCAGAGACCCGCTGCCAGGCCTCTGAATAACTGACCTCGCCAGGGCGATCCGCTACAATTGGGGTGGTCGCCTGGGTGGTCAACTTGGGATTCTTCACCTGCAAGTGGGAACTTCGTTGCTGATAGTCTTCATCCGGCAACGGCAGCGAAGTTGGGGTTGGCGTAGGAGTGGCCTCGGTCCGGGTGGCCGCGGCCAGGGCTTGCTTGCGCTCAGGTTCTTTGATCTCCAATTGGCTCTTGCGCTTTTCCAAAACCGACCCGCCCACCGGCATGTAGGCCAGGGCAAAGGCCGCAGCCTGATCGCCGGACTGCCTGTAGGCGGCCGGCTGCGAGGTTTCAGCGCCGCGCCGATCCAAACCGGCTAAAGACTTGTTGCGTTGGGTGGGCCGGACAAAGAGGTAGTACGTTACGCTAAAGCCTATCAGCCCGGTGAGGATAGCCACCAGAGCCGCCCGTATCAAATCTTGACGGGTGGGATACTCCTCCGGATCGGTGGTCGCCGTCATCCCGGCAAGGTTCGCGCTGACGAGGGCGGGCCCTCTCCGTCCGCCCACAGGAGTCCTGAACGAGTTGCGGAATTTCCCTCGATGAAACTTCAAAGACTGTGTGTACTGGCGATATTCACAATGGGCTGCAGCCAGGCCTCAAGCCTGGTGGGCAAGGCCAACGGAAGCCACAAACTGACGGCGAAGTGGTCCTTGAAGGTCCACGGTCTTAAGGGAGGAGCCCCCGAAGAATATCAGATTGAAGTGTGGGAAAACGGGTCGGTGTTTCGCGCCCATGTCAACGCGACGATACCCGAAGAGGGCGGACCGTCCAAGGAGGAGTCAGACGTTATCTGTGATGGAAAAACGGTCTGGCAGTTCAATCGTAAAAAGCTCTACTCCGAGGGGTCGGAGCCACAGCCCGGCCTGTATTACGAACCGGCCGACTCCGACCTGCTAAAACCCCTCTATTTTTGGCGCGTTCCCGACGTTGCCTACACCGTAGACGGGACGGAAAAGATTCTTGGCCGAGACTGCACTCGTCTCAAGACCACCCAGCAAGACATCACCCGCAATACGATTGATGTATCTTGCTGGATCGACCCCACTCTGGGCTATCTCTTGAAGCGCAGCAATACTTCTGGGGGAGAAATTTATGGAGGCCAATCCGAATGCCGGGAGGTGCAGGGCTACCCGACTTTTCCGGCGGGACATTTCGCCCCCCCCAAGGACGCCACCAAGAGCACTTCGCCGCCAGAACTGTGGGGCATAGGAATCTCTATTTAGCTTACTATTCTTGGCGCAGACACTGGATGGGGTCTAGTTTCGAGGCCTGCAGCGCTGGATAGAATCCGAAAAAAATTCCAATAAAGGCGGAAAAGCCGAAGGCAAGCCACACCGAAGAGGGGCTTATCAGGGCCGGCCAGTGAGCCATGCGAGCCACGGCCACACTGATGCCGGATCCCAGCAGCACCCCGATGGCTCCCCCCAGCAAAGACAGAACCACCGACTCCACCAAAAACTGCCCCAGGATATCGACCCCGCGGGCTCCCAAGGCCATGCGCACGCCGATCTCACGGATTCGTTCGGTGACCGAAACCAGCATGATGTTCATGATTCCAATGCCGCCCACCAGCAAACTCACGGAGGCCACACCCCCCAACAAGACCGAAAATACCTGGGTACTTTCGTTGGCCTGCTTGGTAGCCTCGGCCTGATTGAAAGCATAAAAGGCATCCTCGTCTTCGGCCCTGACCCGATAGCGTTCTTTGAGCAGATTGATCACCTGCTCTTCCAGAGCCGCCACCTGGTCGGCTCGCCTGGCCGAGGCACTGATCGAATTGATCCACTGATTGCCCTTCAGTTTGCGCTGAGCCGTGGTGTAGGGCAGGATGATCACGTCGTCGCGCTGCATACCCCAGCCGGTTTCGCCCTTCTCGCCCATCAGCCCGATCACAACCATGGGGAAATTGGCCACCCGGATTACTTTATCGATAGGGTCACTGGCGCCGAAAAGTTTTTTAGCCACCTCCGTGCCCATAACTACCACATGCGCTCCGGAACGGACCTCGGCCTCGGTGAAAAATCGTCCCCGTTCCACCGGCCAACTACGAATTACCAAGAAATTGGGGGTCGTGCCGGTATAATTGGTGCCCCAATTGGCCGAGCCGAAGACCAGTTGGCAGGGTCCGCTCACAACCGGGCAGGCCTCCTGAACGGTTGGCAAACGAGATACGGCGCGCCAGTCATCGGCTTTCATCTGCATGCCGGTTCCGCGACCGCCGCGCAGCCCTTGTTTGGGCTTAGAACCACCAAATACGTGGACGCAGTTGGTGCCCATACTGGCGATGCTGGCTTCAATGTTGGCGCGAGCCCCATTGGCGATGCTCAGCATGGAAATCACAGCGGCCACCCCGATGATAATCCCCAGCATGGTCAGGCAGGTGCGCATTTTATTGCGCATCAAGGCCCGCAGCGCAACCCGCAGGGTCAAGGCCCAGGTCATGGTCCGGTAAACACCTTGTGCTGCAAGACCTCCGACGGCTTGCCGTCGCCCACCATTTCGCCGTCTTTGACCAGCACCACCCGGTGAGTTTTGAGAGCCACGTCGGGTTCGTGGGTCACCAATACCACCGTGATATTGTCGTCGCTGTTGAGGTTGGCAAAAAGTTGCATGACTTCGTCGCTGGTGCGCGAATCTAGATTGCCGGTGGGTTCGTCGGCCAAAATCA
Source organism: bacterium (assembly GCA_018780265.1). Lineage (GTDB taxonomy): Bacteria > Vulcanimicrobiota > Xenobia > Xenobiales > JADMJV01 > JADMJV01. The sequence continues at coordinate 71,060 of JADMJV010000084.1, read as the reverse complement.
TGGGGGGCCGGGTCACCAGGGCGCGGGCGATTGCCACGCGCTGTTGTTCACCTCCAGACATCTGACTGGGGACGTGATGGTGGCGAGGGCCCAAACCCACCCGCTCCAGCACATCCATGGCCATGCGTTTACGCACTTTAGCGTCCTTTTCTCCCCGATAGAGCAGGGGCAACTCCACGTTCTCCAGAGCGGTGGTGCGGGCCAACAGATTGAATCCCTGGAACACGAAGCCCAAACTCCGATTGCGGACCCAGGCCCGTTGATCGCGGGTAAGGTTGGCGGTCTCGCGCCCGTCCAGCACATAGCTCCCCGAAGTAGGACGGTCCAGGCAGCCAAGGGTGTTCATCAAGGTGGATTTGCCGGAACCGGACGGGCCCATAATCGAGAGGAACTCTCCTTTCTCGATGGTCAGATTGATGCCCCGCAGCGCTCGTACTTCCACTCCTCCCGCCGAGCGATACGTGCGCACGATGTTCCGCAGTTCAATCAGGCCCATCAGAAGGCGATTCGAACTTTCTTGCGCTTCAGCTTGTCCTCATCGAGGATCTTGGTATAGACCTTGTCTCCGGCCTTCAGTTCGCCCTCGACGACCTCGGAGAACTTGCCATCGGTGACCCCGATAAGAATATCGCGGCGCAGCGGCCCTTTGGGCCCAGGCACCCAGACCACTCCAGCCCGCCCATTGCGTTTCTTGGGTTTTCCTTTTTCGCTGTCGCGCTTCTTGCCGGCCGTGCTCTTGGCTTTCTCCTTGTCGCGAGCCTTTTTCTCCTCCTCCGGGTCGGGCGGATTGGGGGGCAGAAATCGCAGAGCCTCGTCAGGAACCAGCAACACATCCTTCAGTTCTTCGGCAGCCACGCTGACGGTGGCCGTCATGCCAGGCTTGAGCAGTAATTTGGGGTTGGGAGCCGAGATCAAGACCCCGTACACCACCACATTATTCTGATTGGTGCCGGTAGTCACGGGCGCCGAGCGAACCTGGGTCACCTTGCCATCAAACTTGTCGTCAGGGTAGGCGTCCACGGTGAAACTCACTTTTTGTCCCATCGAAACGCGCCCGATGTCGGCCTCGCTGACATCCGCGCGCACCTGCATCTGACGCAAGTCCTTGGCGATTTTAAAAAGTTCGGGGGCGGTAAAGGAGGCAGCCACGGTCTGGCCGGGCTCAACCTTTCGATCAATGACCGTGCCGGCCACCGGTGAGCGGATGACGGTGCGCTGCAGATCCACCCGGGCGCGCTGCTGGGTGGCCTCAAACTGCCGAATTCTGGCTTGTGAGGAACTGACTTCGGCCTGGGCTGCCTGGACGTTAGCAAGATCCGCTCGCAATTTTGCCTCGGCCGCCACCACGTTGTTCTTCGATTGCAGCAACTGAGATTGCATCTGGCGAAGTTGGGCTTCCGAAGACTGCAGGGCCGCCAGTGAACTTTCGTATCCAGCGCTGGCGACCCGATACTGAGTGCGCTTCTGATCGCGCTCACTGGCTGCCACCAGTTGGCCGGCAAAGAGTTGCTCGTAGCGCTTGTACTCCAGCAAGGCGTTGTCCATCTCGGCTCGAGACTTCTGAACGGTGGCTTTGCTGTTATTGAGGTTGGCCCGGGCCCCATCGACTTGAGAAATCACTTGAGAATAGGCATTGCGCGAAACTTCAACCTGGGTCTCCGCTTGAGAGATCGCCGCCCGGCTGTTGGCCAACCTTGCCTGGGCCGTCTCGTAGCCGGCCTGACCCACCTGCAGACCGGCTTCGGCCTCCTGCATTTTGGCTTCAAATTCGGACGGGTCCAGTACGGCCAGCACCTGGCCCACCCGAACCGGAGAGTTAAAGTCGACCAGAACGGCCCGCACCGGTCCTGAGACCTGGCTGCCCACGGTAACGGTGGTGATGGCCTCCAGCGCGCCCGTGGCCGACACAGTGGCGGTAATATTGCCCTTCTCCACGCTGGCCTCAAGCAACTCCACATCCGGTCCCGCCGTCATGCCATACCTTACATACCACCACAGGGCGCCGCCCACCAGCAACAGGAAAAGGAGCCAGCCCCAGGGCCTGCGTGGAGTGGGAATTTCGCCGACATTGTCGCTCACGCTCAGCCTTTTCTCTCAGCCTCAGGGAAATCCTAGCCAGGAAAGGCGCTCGCCACCCTGTGGAGAAAAGATTACCGGTGAAGAAGTTCTTGTTCCTATTGGTCATGCTTGCTATGGCCCTGGGCGGAGGCTGGCTGACATGGCAAAAAATTCAGCATCGCAAGCCTCCCGTCGCCAAAACTCTGCCCACTTTGCCCAAACCCTCCCGCGAATTTCGCTTTGCCGTGTTGGGCAGGCCCAGCGAATTGCCTCTGCGCGCCCTGGCCCGCATGCCGGAGTTACAGGACCTGCCGGTCAAATTTATTGTCTGTAGCAGCCCGGCCCAACGTTGGTTGATGCTGGCCAGCGGACAGGCCGACGTGGCCATTGCCAGCAGCGACGAATTAGCCATGGCCCTGCCACGCTACGGGTTGGACGTAAAGGTGTTTCCCCTGGCTCTCCAACAGGGCAACGAGCAGGTCGTGTTCTCTAAGGATGGCAACACCCCGCCATGGATCGCCTATCTTCCCGGAGGGGTCGGCCAGAGCCTGGCCCTGCACCTCAAAGATCCCCAACTGAAGTTAGTGGCCGTGGAGAACCCCGATCAGGCCACGGCCATGCTCAAGGCCGGCCAGATTCGTGGTTGCAGCCTCTGGAATCCATGGTTGGACCAGGCCAAAGGGCAAGGTTTTGAAGGCAAAGGCGAGCCCTCCAGCGGCCTGGAAGTATGGGTGTGGAGCAGCCTGGGGAGCGAGACCGGTCGGGTCTCCGAGGAGGACGGACAAAAGGTGGTCCGGGCCTGGTTTGACCTGATGCGCCAGCTGTCTGATAAGCCCGCGTTGACGCACCAGGCTATCGCCGAAGAGAACGAGGTCAACGTTACGCTGATTCCAGCCTCTTTGCTCGGCCTCCAATTCTACCCCGCGGCCACCCTGCTGAATGAGCGGACCAGGTTAGCCGAAGACCTGCGCAGCCAGATGAAGGAGAAAGTCAATCTGTGGTCCCTGGCCGGCCAACCCGTGGGCGGGGACGTCAGCAAACTTCAAGTTGACCTGGACTGGCTGGTGGCTGTGGGTCTCGAGGGTGAAGCCACCACCTCGCCCGTCGAACTGCCCGGTGAAACCCCCGCGCCTTCGGCCAGTGTCACTCCTACACCAACCACCACGGATGTGCCCACGGAAACAGGGGACCCTTTTGACAAGCCGCCCCCAGAAGGCGCCACTCCCAGTGTCACCCAGGCCGGTGGTGACGCCGGGCGTAGCGGTCGAATGCCCGGTCCTCCCCTGGTGTCCGAGCCCAAGCAGTTGTGGGCGGCCGCCCTGCCCGCCGAGCCCACCACGCCGGTCGTGGCCAGTCCCGATGGGCAACAGCTTTTTGTGGGTCTGGCCAACGGAAACCTATGCTGTGTGGAACGAGCCAGCGGACGGGTCATGTGGAACTTCCCGATGGACGAGAGGATTCGCTCGGCCCCGGCCTGTCAGGGGCAGTGGGTGGAAGCGGCTTGCGACAGCGGACAAATCGTGAGTATCGAGCGCTCCACCGGTGTGAAGCGCTGGTCGGTGCAGGCCAGTTCGGACGTGCAGGGCCCTCTGGCCATCGACGAGGGAGCCCTTTACGCGGCCACCGTCGACGGCCAGATTCTGTGCCTGGACGTGGGGAGCGGAGTAGAACGTTGGACTCAGGTCACGGGCACCAATATCACAGCCGGCCTGGCCGTAACTTCGCAACACGTGGTGGCCTGCTGCATCGACAAGAAGGTCCGGGTCTTGCGCAAAGACAGCGGGACAAAAGCCTGGGAAGTAAGTCTGGGAGATGCCTGCCGGGCCACCCCCAGTGTCGAATCGGGCCTGATCATGGTGGGGTGTGCCGACCACAACTTTTACGGTCTGAGAGAATACGACGGGAGTGTGGCCTGGAAACAAAAACTCCCCGAGGAGGTAGCTTGCGCCTCCGTTTCCCTGGGCCGTAATGTTTACGTTGGCTGTAAGGACAATAACGTCTACTGCCTGGACCGAGGCACCGGGAAAAAGGTCTGGACCTATCCGACGAGAGAGCGGGTGGTCAACGACCTGGTGGGTTGCTCCGACACCCTCTACGTCGTGAGTCAGGACATGCGCCTCTACGCCTTGCAGGCCAGCGACCCAAAGTTGCGTTTCAAGCTGAAGCAAAGCGCCTGGCTGCAGACGCCATGGGTGCAGGACCAGATTGTCTATTTGCCCGTCGCTGACAACACCTTGCGCGCCCTGAAGTAATTCATCTCTGCAAACCTGTTAACGCATTTGTTACATCGTGGCCGCGAGCCTGGAATAGTCTTGGAAGAGCCCAATTCTCTTCGGAGGTGTGAGTGAAATCACCGGTAACCAAGTCTTCGGTGCGTCTCTTTCTGCGCACCCGTCAGGCCGGCCAGGATCAAGAGGCCAATCTGTATCACTGGGAACGAGATCGGCACGGTGACCACCTGGATGCTACCCATTGGAATCGAGCGTTGCGTGGTCTTAGTCCTGCCCGTCCCAAATCGACCCTACGGTTGCGCATCGGCTAACCATTTAAAGGGTTGGCATCCTTCTCAAATCCCGGGTTTATCGCCCGCTGAAGAGGGGAAGGCTTGCTGGAATCAAATCGTTCCTCGGACCGATTCGAAAGAGATGACCGGGAAGACTCCTGGCTATGCAACGGCGGCCAGGCGATGAGAGGGCCCCCATGACTCCAAAACCCATAGCCCCGTATTCCGTGATCGTCCTGGGAGCCGGACCTGCCGGACTGGCGATTGCCTACGAATTGATTCGGCGGGGAGTGGAACCTTTAGTTCTGGAAAAAGGCGTCACACCCGGGGCATCTTTTGCGGCCTTTCCCAAGAACATCTTCTTTGGACCATGGCTCAACAACCTTTTGCCCGGGTCGTCGATCGACTGGGCCTGGTTGCTGAAACGATCGACCCAGCCCGCCTACGCCAAGTATCTTCGCGACTATGCTCATCAAAACAGAATCCCGGTTAAAACACAGGTACAGGTACACTCAGTAGCCCACCAGGGTGACCTCTTCCGTCTCTTCACCTCGGCCGGAGAACTGCGCAGTCACCTGTTGGTCAACGCCACCGGCTATTTCAGTCGCCCTTACACCCCGAATTTTGCGGGCCTTGACAACACGCGTGTGGCCCATATGCACGTCTCTCAATATCGCGACGCCCAAACGGTTGCAGATCGACTGAGTCGGCGTAGCGGCAGGATTTTGGTCGTAGGCAAGCGGCTTTCAGCCGGTGAGACCCTGGTCGAACTACACAACTCGGGCTTTCAGGTGGCTGTGAGTCATCGCGGTAAGCTCCGCTTTGGCCCAACCTCTTGGGGTGAGGCCCTTTTCTCCCCCATCCACTGGGTGGCCGAGCGAATCTCGGTAGCGTTGCGAGTTCGCAAGCACTCCTATCCGCTGATGGCGGGGGGCGACAGTCGCCGTTTGATTAACGGGGGCCAGGTAGCCACTTTTCCAAACATTCTTCGCTTCAACAGTGACACCGTTGTTTTTGAAGACGGCCGCGAAGAGCGCTTCGATCTGGTCATCTTCGCTACCGGGTATCGAGCCGCCATGGGCCATCTGGAGTCGCTACTAGGCCCTCAGCCCAACGAACCGAAACTGACCAATATGGAGTCAACTCAATGTCCCGGCCTCTTTTTCCTGGGTGTAGATCAGCAACGCACTTATCGAAGCCGTTTTCTCCGGGGCATAGTAGAAGACTCTCGGCTCCTGGCCGAACTGGTGGCCCGCCGAGCTCAACGCCTGCCAGCACCGCGCCGTGAACCGATACCGGGACGCGTCAACGCCGGGACTCGCCAGACTCTAGTGAACTAGCTATGCAGGCCAATTCTACTCGGTGCGCACCCGCCCTCAGCAGTGCCTGACGGGCGAACGACAGGGTCCGGCCGCTGGTCACCACGTCATCAACGAGAAGCACGCTGCCAGAGATAGGCCCCGCGTGTTCGAAGATCGTCTCCTGACAGGCTCTACGCGCCGCCAGGCCTCGCAGCGCTTTGCGTGGGGCGGGGTCGCCCAGGCAACGGAAATCGTGCAGCAGGGGAGTATTCCAGAGCCTGGCAACGGCCTGAGCCAATCGCTGGGGAGCGCAGTAGCCGCGCCAACGTTGGCGACGGGCCGAGGTAGGCACTCCTACCACCGTTTGGCACCGAGGCACCAGTTGCCCCAATCGAACTCCCAAAGCTTGGGCCAGGTCCAGGTCGTTGCTCTCCTTGAGGTGCAGGACGGCGCGCCTTAAGGGACCCTGGTAGGGACCTATCGTATGCACCAGCAGACCGCTGCGTAGGGTGCAGCCAGAGGGTAGCCTCAACAGGCAATCACCACAAAGTCGGCAGCCCGCGCGACCGCAACTCAAACAATAAGCGGGGAAAAGCCCGCTCAGCCAGGTACCAATCAGTCGCCGGACTCCCGCTCGTCACCGATCAGGCGGGCGCCGCTGGCCAGCACCACCTTGGAAAAGTTTCGACCGCTCTGCAAAATACAACCCGAACCCACCAGGCAATCGTCCAGACTGCTGTTCATACCGATGCTACAGCCATCCCAAAGCACAGAACGACGTACCTTGGCGCCCTGCTTGAGCGTGACGTTCGCTCCCAGGACTACCGGCCCGTTGACTTCAACTCCGGCTTCCACCCGGGCGCCCGGCCCAACCAGAACGGGAGGCCTGAGGTAAGCCTGAGGACTGACCACGGCTCCTTCGGCAATCCAGATATGAGGACGCACTTCGTCGCCCTGGATGGTCAGAGCCGAGCGCCCCTCCAGCAACTCCCAATGAGCCTGCCGATAGTTAAGGTGGGTGCCAATGTCCATCCAGAAGCACTGTTTGAGTCGGTATCCAAAGAAGGGGAGCCGCAATCTGACCAGCTCGGGGAAAAGTTGTTTGCCAAAATCATAAGCGCCTTTGGACGGCATATACTGAAATATTTCCGGCTCAAAAAAGTAGACTCCGGTGTTTCCCCAATTTCCTGGAGTGGCTCGCTCGGGACCTGGCTTCTCCAGGTACCAGGTAACCCGTTGCTGTTCATCGAGTTCAAGCACGCCCACCTCACTGGCCGATTGGACCGGCACGACGGCCAGCGATGCCAGGGCCTCTTGATGCCGGTGAAATTCCAGCATTTCGGTGAGGTTGAGGTCGGTCAGATCATCGGCGCCGATCACCAGAAAGGTTTCGTGGAAAAAGTCGGCGACATTGCGAACACCTCCGGCGGTGCCCAGCAGTTCGGGCTCAAATGAGTAGCGAATCTTGACGCCAAATCGACTGCCGTCCCCCAGTTGATCTTCGATCATCCGATGCAGATAGTGCAGATTGATCACGATATCCTGAAACCCATGCTGCGCCAGCAAGCCCACAATGTGCTCGATCACGGGTACGTTGAGGACGGGCACCAATGGTTTGGGAAGACTGTAAGTCAGGGGGTAGAGCTTGGTTGCGCCGCCGGCCGCTAAAATCATGGCCTTCACGAGGTGGCCTGCCCTTCAGGCCAGGCCTGGACCGAATCCTGGCCACCGGTAAGGATACGCATGGCAAACTTCGGTAAGGCCAGCATTCGCTGCCAGCGACTGGGCTGCAAGGCAAAACGGTAGAGCCATTCCAGACCTACCTTCTGCATCCAGCGCGGAGCTCGCCGAACACGGCCCGAGAGAACGTCAAAAGTTCCACCTACCCCGATACCGACGGCCACACCACAGGCCGGGCCATGTTTTTGCAGCCAGAGTTCCTGACGAGGGAAGCCCAATCCGGCCAGCAGCACATTGGCCTTGCTGGCCGCAATCTGTTCAACCACCTCTCGATCGTCTTGAAAATAGCCATCCCGGCTACCGGCAACGTGCACCCCAGGAGCAATCCGCAACAAATTTTGGGCAGCCGACTCGGCCACGCCGGGAGCCCCTCCCAACAAAAAGACGCGCAGTCGGCCGCCTAACCGTTGGGCCAAAACCTGGACCAGTTCAACGCCGGCCACCCTTTCGCGCATGTCAAAGCCGCGCAGACGGGCGGCCCAAACCGTACCGATGCCATCCGGGATCACCAGAGCCGCCGAGCGCACCGCCTCCCTAAAAGACGCATCCGTCTGAGCGCGCACCACCATCTCGGTACCCAAAGTAACCACCAGGTGGAAATCGGGAGTTTGCAGGTAACCGCCGATGCGTTCAACCGATTGTGCCATGGTGGCGCAGTCAAGGGGTAGGCCTAACATTTGCAGACGAGCGGAGGCGACCAACTTACTCCTCCTCGATGCCGCTCAACCAGGAGGCGTCTCCGGCCGGCAAGGATACCCGAAAACGAGTACCTTCGTGTAGCTTACTATCCACCTTCAATTCGCCCCCGTGGGCCTCCACGATGTGCATAGCGATGGACAGGCCCAGTCCGCGGCCGCCAAATCGAGCGGCACTGCCTTTCTCGACCCGATAAAAGCGCTCAAAGATACGAGGCAACTCGTCTTCTGGAATTCCCGTGCCTCGATCCACAACCTCGATCTCCGCCTGCTCGCGGTTGAAGGTGAGTTTGACTGTAACCACACCATTGGCCGGACTGTATTTGATAGCATTGTCAACCAGATTGGTGATCACCTGACTGAGGCGGTCCTCATCGGCCCTCCACAAGGGCGAATTATCTGGCATGTCCACTTCGATGGTCACCCCGGTGGTTTTGCCGTGGGGCGTCAGGACGGCAGCCGTATGCTTGCAAAGTGCGCCCAGGTCCACTTCGTTAAAGTGCATCTCGACTTGATGGGCCTCAATCATGGACAGGTCGAGTAAATCTCGGATCAATCGCTCGAGCCGTCCGGCCTCCTCGTGAATGACCTTCATCCAGCGCAAAGCCAGATCGGGCTCGGAAAGCGCCCCCTCTAGCAAGGTCTCGGCGTAGCCCTTGATGCATGTCAGCGGAGTCCGCAATTCGTGCGAGACATTGGACACAAAAGTCAGCATGATCTCTTCGAGTTCGGTTTTCAAGGCTGCTTCCTTGCGCGCCTCATAGACCAGACGGTCAACCGGCACGTTCGAGTCGTATTTGAGAACCGTATATCCGCCACGCAAATCGATCTTCCGATCGACGCCCAACTTGGCGGCGGTCTCGTTGATGATGTAGCTAAGCTTCTGAAGCACTCGATTGGAGATCAGTTTCAAATCCGACTTCGCGAAAGACTCTTTGCGGCGAGGCGGTGAAAAAAGGTAGATCACAAAGAAGTCGACAGCCGGGCCACCCACTGCGATGAGGTCTTCGTCGCGGAAGAGCTTGCCTCGTTGCTTATTGAGCGTTTCGCTGAGGCTCTGCAGCAAACGCTGGCTCACATCGGCCCCATAGTTTTCGGTCAGAGCACTGAACTCGACCACATCAAAATAGAGAAAGCCAACTTGTTCGCGCTGTTTGAGTTCACTCTCGACGCGCTCGAGAACGCCGTCCAAAAAGGGCAATTCGCTCCCGCTGGTGGGCGCAACTTGGGAAGCACTGTCCACGGTGGGCTGACTCCTTGTCGTAATATAAAAAACGCACCTTCAGAATGGTGCGGCCCAGATTTCGATTAAGGGATGCCAGACCCTGCTACAGTTCAGGCCTGCTGACGCTGCTGATTTAGCTTGCGGCCCTGGGCCAAAAGCTTCTCTGCCTCGTCGATCAATTCCTTAACCTTCTCGGCGCGAGGGTCTTGCTTGCGATTCTGACTTTCCCAGTAGTGGTAGCTTATGCCAGCCACCAGCGTTACCAGCAGTCCGGCGCCAACACCAATGGAAATCCATGTCCAAACACTTGGGCGATTCTCTTTGGCTTCCACGGGGACACCTCCAGTTGGGCTCTGGATAGATTTTCCGGGCCTGTTCGACAAACTCCTCTTAGTCAGACTCGCCTTTACTCATCACCTTACGAACACCCGCCACAATCAAGCTGACCACAATACCCAGCAAGGGGCAGAGGAAGCCGAGGGACAATTTATTAAAGGCTGGCATAAACGGATAACCGCGGCCTCCATAGAGACCAGACATCGGCAGATTATCCCCATTCGGGAGAGAAAACTGCCAACTTCCCATTCCGAAATAGAGGACCAGACCCATCACGATATGGATGGCGATACGCGCTAATAGAGGCAACCGAGGGGGCACAATGGAGACCAGCAAGACCACCAGTAAAACAACAATCACAGCATAAGATGGAAGAATCATCAGCCGTAATTCGTGCGCCCCTCTGCATACCCTTTCAGAGACTACGCCCGAAAAAACTTACTTTTTCAGCGTGAACGCGTCTCTGCGAAGAGGAAAACTCCAGTCGATATCCACGGGTGAAGGTGTCACCTGGGGAGCAACCACGATGAAAGTCTTCAATTTTCCCCTGGGAGAGTCGATTTCGACCGGATACCTTCCAGGCACAAGGTCAGCGCCAAATCGACCTTGCTCGTCGGTCTTTCGACTCCACGAACCGGCTTCGCTAGAAAAAGTAACGCTGGCCTCTGGGACCACGGTGGAACCGTCAGGAGCATAAACGTGGCCCTCGATACAGGTTGGACGATGAGGTCCCGGAATAACGTGTTGGAGTTGCTTTTTGCCGCGACAGCGTTGACAGTTCTGATTTTGGACCAAACCAGAACCAGCACACACCGGACATGGCATCATCTTCAAAACATCGCCGTCGGTCATGGCCGGGCGCCGTAAAGGTCCGAGCCAGTAGAGAAAAGAGGGGGTGAGCATCATTGCCAGAGACAGTAACAACAAGAACTTGGGCTTCATCGCTCCTGGCATACCCGGACCCGGCTGAATACAAACGCCCGCCCGGACGCGGCGCAATCGAAAAAGAGCGCCCCTCGAGGCGCTCTTTTCAGGTGGTCCGGGTTCGGGGTTATTCTTTGCCGGTCAGGTCCTGCGCCTTGCCAGCGATGTGTCGCCCCAATTGAACCAGCTTCCAGCCGCCTACGGCACCCAGAATCCCCATCGTGACTCCACCGATTGCGCCACCCATCGCAGCTGCGCCAGTGATATTGGAGAGAGTTACATTGTGGGCCAACAGACCGTTTACCAGGCTGCCCGTGGACGCGATTCCTGCGCCGGCCACAAAGCCGCCCGCGGCACCCGCCAGCATGCCGAAGCCACCTACGCCGGCAGCAATCGTTTTGGAGATGCCTCCCATTTTGTTCAGATCGGTGGGCTTGGCCGGGGGCTTGGGGGTGGGAGCGGAAGGTCCGCTACCGCCCGGTTGGCCAGTGGCGGCTTCTTCGGCCTTCTTGCCGATGGCGCCGATAGCGCCAACTGCAGCACCGGGGATGAAGGCGATGGCTTTGCCGCCAACCTCACCCAACGTCTGGCCAACCGACCAGCTGCCTGCGGCGCCCGCGGCGCCACCCAAGACCACGCCAGCTTTGGCCGCGAGGCCCAGTGTTTTGAAAGAGGTACTGAGGAAGCCCAGTGCGCCGTTGCCACCGATGGCTCCAAATACAGGACCGATGCCGCCACCCAGAGCGGCACCAACGATGGCTCCACCCAGGACACCCATATAGAGACCGCCGATCGTGGTGGTGAGGGCAGCCGCACCGCCGGTGACGGTGCCGGTGGCATTACCCCACGAAATGGCCGTGCGCAACGCTTCTTTACCGATGGAAACCTTCTCTTGTGGAGGAGGAGGAGTGGGATTGTCGTTGGGTTTCGGCGCCTCGTTTTGGGTCCGAACCAGTTGAGGGGCACTGAAATTGGGGGCTTGCTGGATCTTCATCTGTATGTATGTGTCCTTAGCTTGGATGTGTGTGTCTATAATCTATTCCATGGAGTTTGCCGAAGCGCTCTGGGGAGTTGCCAACATGTTACCGCCTCCCCAGCCCTACCCAATTGGTTAGGGGGAGGCGCAGGGAAGGGTGCCGAAACGCCATTCATGGATAAGCTTTCACCCAACTTACAACTGCTGGTGGCTACGGCCTGGGTTGACAACCATCTCGACCCATCGGAAGCCATTTTGCTACGTCAAATTCTGACCGCGACCGGCATCGCCAAAGAAGAAGTCGAGTCTGTACTGACGGCACCGCCCCTGGTCGTAGGAAATCTACTCGACTCGATTCCCAATGGTCACCCCCGCGAAGCGGTGATGCGAGACGTCCTGCGTATGGTCTTTTCAGACGGCGTACTGGAAGCAGAGGAGTTCGATCTACTGGAGCGCATAGCACAGCGCCTAGAACTTGACGAAGAGACCGTCGATCGGCTGCGTCAGGAAGTCAGCGACGAGTAGCCCGCGAATCGACTGCCAGGTTGTGACCGCGTAACACCTGACGCAGATCGACCAACTCGGTCAAGGGATTGCCGTGGACTTTATATTTAGCCTGGAGTCGGACCACCTCGCGCATCAGGTAGTCGGCCAGGAAAGCAAAGCGAGTGTCGGCCAGGAAGATCAAGGCGCGCTTGCGTTCTAGAAGCTGCTCCACAAGGTGGTATTTCAGGTAGTCGTACAACTGGATCAGGCTGGTGGAAACGTGGGACATGGCCCGGACTTCATCGTGCAAAAAAAATGTGCAGTCCAGAAACGTTTCCGCCTTGAGAAGGATGCGCTCCAGGGAGGCAAAATTAGCCACTTCCGAGGTGCGCAGGTTATCGATCAAGTCTAATGATTTCACCACCAGGGTCACATCGTGGAACCCCTTGCCCAGGCCGTGCCGGTAGCGTGCATCGGTGTGAATGTCCTCCACAAACAACTGATAGGAGCGCAGTCGAAGCTCCGAGACGGCCGTATACTTTCGGTCAACCCGAGCTTTTCGGGCCCCCTCGCTGAGATCGACGTGATGGACGAAGTAGTCGAGCAATTGAGAAAATTCGTGGCGGAACTTGTGTCGCAGATCCTCGGGCATTTCCCGACGCACATCGTCAATACCCTTCAGTAGTGCTGGCTTGGCGCTGTCGTCAAAGGAGAGATCGTGGGAGACCTTGCTGTCCAAATTGCGCAGAATCACACTGTATACATTGGTGGAATGGCGAACATCTTGGGCCATCTCCCAGCCAAAAAGGGACTCGATCTCGGCCAGGTGTGCAAGAACTTGCTCCAGCGACTTGCTGCGATCCTCAACGGTGTCATGGAGCAGGGCTGCCTGCACAATTCGAGCCGAGTAGCCCAGGTCCAGCGCCCTCAAAGCGATATCGGCCGAGTGACAAAAGGCCGGTTCACCGGTGGTCCGTCGCACAAAACCGTGCAATGAACGCTGCGCGTAGCGAAAGAAAGGAACCGCCTGAGGACCTAAAACGGCCACGACTTCAGCATCGGCAATTTCTTCGCCAAGTCCCACAGCCAATCGAGCACTGAAGCTGCGCACAGCATCTTCACCGCAAAACAAGTCCTTTTGGTCTGGACTGAGGTTAGCGAGCCACTGCGAGACTACGGAGTCTGGGCTGGGAGTCATAGACTCGGACATGCTGGCCAACGTTCTACCCAAGACTTGTGAGACCTTCCATCCATCGGCGTACCGCCTCAGGTTGAGCGGGTAGGGCCACCACCTGTCGCGGTCGGTCGCGCAGGGCCTCCAGGCCGGGATGACCAGGGTAGTTTATGCCAAGAGCCTCACCCACCGCCTCGGGAAACTTGCCCGGGTGAGCGGTGGCCACCAATACCCCTGGGCCGATGGGCGGCAATTGCCTGGACACGTACCAGGCTACTGCAGTGTGCGGACACAGCACCGTGCCCGTCTCTTGAAAATATTGGCGAATGGCCTGCAAAATCTGGCCTCGATTGGCGCTACCCGAAACAATTTCAGGACCTCCGACATCCAAAAGTGGGGTATCCAGGCTGCCAGACTGTTCAAACTGAGCCATCCAATCCGTGACCTGATGACCCCCTCCGGCCAAGTAGAAGAAACGCTCCAAATTGGAGGCGACCTGAATATCCATAGCCGGAGCCAGCGTTTGGTGAACCCCCCCGCGCGCGTAGCGACGGGTTTGGAAGTAGCGATGCACGATGTCGTTCTCGTTGGTGGCCAGGGCCAGTCTGCGAGTGGGAACTCCCATACGGTGAGCCAACCAGGCCGACAGGAAGTTGCCAAAATTGCCCGTGGGGACCACAACTTGAAGAGGTTGCCCCAATTGTAGCCAGGTCCACACATAGTACACGGACTGAGCCAAAAGGCGAGCCCAGTTGACTGAGTTTACGGCTCCCAATCTGTGCTGCCGCTTCCAATCCGCATCCCGATTCAACTGCTTTAGTATGGCCTGGCAGTCATCAAAGGTGCCATCGATCTCCAGGCAATGCGTGTTTGGGTAGCCCATGGTTGTCATTTGAAGCTCTTGAAGTGGGCTGACCCGTCCTTTGGGAAACATGACCACGGCCCGCAATCTTGAACAGCCCACGACCGAACGCAGAGCGGCCGACCCGGTGTCTCCGCTGGTGGCCACCAGCAAATTACAGTGGTCCTGGCGCTTCTCCAGGATGTAGTTAAGCAGGCGCCCTAAAAATTGCAGCGCGACATCCTTGAACGAATAGGTTGGGCCGTGAAACAACTCGAGCACGTGGCCCCAGGGGTCGGCTCTCAGAGGCGCCACTTCGCCTCCATATTCCGGGCCGTAGGCGGAGAAACACAAGGATTGCAGATCGCGGGTAGGGATGTCGCAAAAAGGAGACATCACCCGCCAGGCGACTTCGGGATACGATAGTCCTTCCAGAGCTTCCAGATCCAGCCGAGGAATGACTTCTGGAACAAACAATCCGCCGTCGCTGGCCAATCCCGCCAGAGCGGCATCCTGAAAACCAACGAGATCAGACAATCCCCTCGTGGACCTGTACTGCATGGGTCCGCCCTTCCGCGAGGAACCTTTGGGCTCCTGGCGAAGCCGCCGGGCGCCCTATGGAATACTTCATTTTACCGATCAGCTGGAACAAGGGAACGCTCTACCTGCTCTACTTTAGCAACGACGACGACGGACTGGTGTTGACACCGGACCAAAGGATCATCGTGGCTGCCAGTCGAGCCGAGGCCGAGGCGCTGGCAAAAAAACGCTACCTCAAGCTCCAGGACCCTATGGAAACTCTGGAGTTGGGAGTCATTCAGAGTTGGGTTAGCAGTCGATCCATGCGCCTGCCCGAAGCCAATTTGCTCTACCGAGTCTGGAATTTTTTTGGAGACGTGGCTACCAGCCTGAAGAAGGCCGACCATTATCTGGGTTACGACGAACAATTTATCTCCCTCCACGACGAACTGTTTTGGGGCTGCAATATGCCCGGCTTGACCCAATCCCAAGAGCTCTACGAAATCGACCTGAGCCAGAGCGAGATCCGCAATTTGCGGTCCATATTGAGGTCCGGCCTGGAAATTTTCCAACAGGGGCTACCCGGATAACAGGAAATTGAAACATGTGTTCGAACATCTATCTGCCATGTCGACGCCTTTACGTTTAGCCCTGGCACTATCCCTCAGTCTTCCTTTAGGCCTGTCTTCAGCACAGGCCCATCCGTCTCTGTTGGTAGGCTCCCCGGCCACCCCACAAATCCGAAGAGCCTCGGCCATTCAGGCTGTTCAATACCGCAAAATGAAAATCTCGGGCGTTTATTGCCACGTGGTCGAGGTCGACCTCAACAATCCCCATGTCCGGCTGAGAGCGATGCGCGCTCGCGACTTAGGGGCTCGCTATCGCACCTTTGGGTCTTTCGTGCGCGAGACCAAGCCCATCGCCGCGATTACCGGTACTTTTTTTGACACCGCCACCGGCACGATCATTTGCAACCTGGTTCGCGATGGTCGCCTGGTCGAAATGGGCAGCGTGGGCCACACGCTGGCCCTGGACGAGGTCAATCAGCCCAGATGGATGGACACCGCCGGTCACTACGGTGGCGGCCACAATTGGAGAGACAGCGAGTTTGCCGTGTCCAGCGGACCCACTCTGGTCCGCCAGGGTCAGATTGCCCTGAATCCTCGTTCCGAAGGATTTCGCGATCCCGGACTCTTCCGCCAGGCCTCTCGAGCCGGCATTGCGACCACCAGCAGCGGAAAATTGTTGTTAGTAACCGTCAATCACGGCATCACCTTGGGCCGCTTCGCCCGCGTTATGCGCTCATTGGGCGCCGAAAACGCCCTCAATCTGGACGGTGGCAGTTCGACGGCCATGTATGCCCGAGGACGTTTTGTCAGTCGACCCGGTCGACGGCTTACCAACGTATTGCTGGTGACAGTGCGTCCCGGTGACCCGATTCCCGCCGAAGTAGAACTGGAGGCGGAGCAGGCCGAAGAGGCCTGGTCCCAACCGATTCAGGACGAAGACCTGGAGCCCGCCCCGGAACCCGAACGCATCGATCTGGCCACCCAAGAAATTTGGTTTTGACCGAGGCGAGCCCAGGCCCCCAGTAGGAGCGGATAGTTTTCTTCGCAGTGACCAAAGGGCAGGTCGCACACTACGGGCACCTGCCAGCGCCTGGTCCAGTGCTCCCAGAGGACCCTCAAATCGCCGCAGCCCGTGAATTTTCCCAGAGCCACCCCGGAAAGGCCCTCAAAAGCTCCGCTGTCGTAGAGTTGAGTCAGCAGCCGGTCAACGCGGTAAGGTGCTTCGTTGACATCCTCCAGAAAGAGAATTTTGCGGCCTGGTTGCAATGCTTCCGGAGTACCACACAAACTGGCCAGAACGCAGAGATTCCCCCCCCACAGCGGACCCGCTGCCCGGCCCGAACTCAAACTTGTTCCGCTGAGGTTTCTGACTTGCCCCGCCACCACCCATTGTCGAGTGGCTTCCAGGGCGTCGACCGCCAGCGTAGGCAAGGTCTGTAAATTGGCACAGTGAACGAGATCTTGCCAACCTCGCCGGTGCAGCGCGTGAAGAAGAACGGTAGCGTCCGAAAAGCCAAAAACCGGTCGATCTGCAAGCCGGTCGTCCAAACGGGACAGCAATCGCGCTAACCCATACCCCCCCCTTACAATCCAGCAGGCCGAACATTCTCCGCCAAGAGCCCACTCCAGTTCGGCCCACCGAAAGTCGTCCGATGCCGCCAGAAAACTAAGTTCCGACGGGTCGGCCTTGCCTTCCAGGTAGCGCAAAAAAAGAGGGCCGGCTACGGGCCGCAGGCCCCAGGAGCGGAGGATGTCCATCCCCTGGCGAGCTTTGGCCAGGTGAGGCGGACCGCATGGGCAGACCAGGGCGACTTTGCTTCCAGGCTCAAGCATCCGGTCAGGGTTTGGGACAACGGGTTGAATTTCCCTTTTCATTTCTTTGCCAGGGGTTCGCGACAAGAAAGGCAAAAGAGCCGAGGTGGTGGGCCGACGACTTATCTTTATTCTTCTGGTGTGCCTGTTGTTTCTAGCGGCGTCCGCCTGGACTCAAGGTCCTGGCGATGAACAGAAATGCAGTGACAATCTTCAGCTTTTACTGAGAAGCCTGGCCAAATATGGCAAGGATCACCAGAATCACTATCCCGACAAACTCCAAGATCTGGTCCCGCGCTACCTTTCCCAATTGCCTGCATGTCCGGCGGGAGGGGCCACTTACGCCCGCTATTCGGTCATTCGCCACGACCCCGAGAGGGCGGTTCTGATCTGCAGCTACCCGAGTCACAACCTGAAGCCCCCAGACTACATCGTGCTGAGCGGAGATCGAGGCAGCGAGACGCCCTTCTCCCGTCTGGCCGACCCATCCATCTGCCGACGAACGCTGGTTCAACTGGGAGTGAAACTGGAGCAAGAGAAGGCGAGACTGGGCCAGTATCCCCAGTCTCTAGTCAATGAATTGCGATGCAGTTGCGGGGATGCCATTCAATATCACCCTCTGGAAGCCGGAAAAAGCTATGTAGCCTACTGTCCGGGGGCGGCCCACCTGGGATCTGGACTGGCGCCGTTTTCCCCTTATTTGACCCCAGCCGGACTGAAGGAGGACAATCTGGTAATAGGCCCCCCGCTGCCCCCCGCCCAGCCCCTCACAGGTCTTTCCCGCTCCAGCCTGGCCGCCTTGGGAGTGGCCGTCAGCATACTGCTGGTGTTATTCGTCCTTTCCATGCGGCGAAAACGAATTCAGCTAGACTGAGGGCCCGCCCCAAAAATATCCACCACCTGCAAGCGGCTATCGACATGTTCATTTCGATGTTACGACTTTCCCGTGGCAATCGCCTACCCTGATAAGTGTAAAGAGCCATAAGGCCAACACAGGAGGACCAACCAACATGAGCAACAACGTCAAGCCGTTTAATTCTGGTCAAATCTTCAAGCCTCTGGCTCGAACCGGCATCTTCCTGGCCCGCGAGGTGGCTGAGGCCGCCAAAAACGACCCCGCCCTGGCCATGCGATTGGCGGCCGGAGCTCTGGTTCCGCCTATTTTAGACGGAGTGAGCCCCGATGTAACTCTGGTGACGGCCAACACCATCGTGCCCGTGGTGCGCGGGGCCCTGCTGGCGATGAATACGATGCGCTGCATTGAAACCTTTAAGAATCCCGACTCCAAAGGGTACGAGAAGGGCGCCGATGTGATTCGCGTCGTCTCGGACATGGCTGGCATGGTAGGAGGCCTGGCGATGCTATTCACCCCCCAGTATGCAGCCCTCGGCGCCAAATTGATGGGCACAGCCTATTCGGTGGACATCGTCTCACACGCTTTTCGGGGACTGACTCACGGAGCTCAGCGAATCAAGTTGTGGCAGAATGAACTGAACGAAAAGCCAGACGACCATCCTCCCGGACCAGGCGACGGTCCCGGCTCAACTCCGCCCACCCCGCCAAACAGGATCAATCCCGCCAAGCCACTGGCTCAACTAGAGCAGCCCAGGCAACTCAAACTCTTTCAAAACTGAAGGAACTGCAAGCCAACCAAAAAACGCCCCGGCGAATTTTTCCGGGGCGTTTTTTATTGACCCCATGAGGTCGTCGAATGAGGCAGGACAGTCCCTCAAGAAGCTCACGCTGAGCGGCTTGCAACAGCCAACACCTTTATCGCGGACGCGATTCGAGAACTTCCAATGTTTCCTCTCAAATCAACCGACGACGACTGGCTATTTGTTTGCAACTCAGACGTGAGCGCATTTGCGCGAACCGCTGTGTGAATTCACGCCTCGAGGCGATCTGGTTTCACTCTAGCACTACTTCAAGGCTTGTCAGGCCTTCAAGCAGAACGCTGTTGGTCGCTCGGCTTGAGTTTCCAAGCCTTGTATACACTGCCCGAGGAGATAGTTACTCCAAAGCGCTCCTTAACTTCCCGGAGCAAGTCTGGAATTGGCAAATCCCTACGCGCATGCAAGAAATCCACCACCGGAGCACTTAGCTTCCTCGATCGACGCCGCGGTTTATCCTGAACAGTCTGCGAGACGGCGGCCGCCTGCGCCTGCAGCTGTTGTTGACGCTTTGGAGAATCAAGTCGCGACTCAAGAGTTCCGGCCAATAAACCACAGACACCGGAATCATTCAAAAGCAACTCGATGATCTTTTGCGCCATTTCGGGGGAACACCCCTTACCCCGGGAACGCACCTTGTTTCGACACCACCCATCCCAAGATGCGATTGAATTTCTTTCAACCTTCCTTGAATCCTGCAAGAACTGGAATTTTTTTCAACCTTAGAAACAGGGGCCAATCCCTATATTTCATCTACCTTTGAAGGGCCTTGTCGGCTCGAGGAGCCATACTCGGCTTGAAATATTTTCTACAAACCTTTAGAGAACTTTCTTGGGGACCAACTTATAGAGGAAAAGCTTGCAGGTGTCAGAGGGATCTTTTTTCACTACCACAGCAGCCAGGTCGTAACGGTCCGAAATTCGGATGCCATAGGTGGCCAGTTTGCTTTCATCGACGGTATCCAGCACTTTGAGCCCGGTTAGCGTGGGAACCAAAAACTGTGTAGCCACTTTGTAGGGGGACCCGGTCATATCGGCAGTGGGCATCACAAACCCGTAAAAAGGTTTCCACAGGTATTTGGGGCGATACTTGACCACAAACTGGCCTAAATCTTGCTGGCTCAAATACTTGCCAGTCCAGGTGTCAATTAAGTAGGTGCCAGCCTTAACACTGGGAGGGAAGACGCTGTAAGTCACCAGCAGGTGACCTCCACCCCATTCGAAGTCCGTAAAGAAGAAGGTCATCGAGCCCGAGACCTTTTTGTCGGACGGAATGTCGTTCAGCAACGGAGTGACCGCGCCACTGTCGAGGTTGATCAACCCCACTATATCTTTCCAAGTTACGTCCGGCGGCATCAGGGCCCGTCCAAACGAGAGCAGGCGAACCGGCCGCCCCTGCTTGTCGCGTGTGATCAGCATGTCCAGCCCCGAAACAGCCTGCCCTTTGAGATATTCCTTGAGCTTCTTGCCGGCTTTCATATCCCACAAGGCAATGCCCGTGTACGTGCCCACCGCCAACAGACTCTGGTCGGGACTAATTGCGTAGCTCAGGATTTTCTTGGGGTCGGCTTCCAGCGGAATTTCGCGGACCACCTTGCCAGCCTTCCAGTCGATCACTTTCAAGGGCAGAAAGTTCCGCAACAAAATGAGCTGCTTTCCATCCGTGCTAAACTCCAGGCCATCGGCACCGTCCACATGGTGAACGTCCTCGGCGATCTGGGCCACCACTTTGCCGGTCCTGGTCTCCCACACCGTAACTACGCGAGGTGAGTGCATAAAGGCGGCCACAAAGGAATTGTCAGGCGAAAAAACCGGCTTGGCGATGTCAAAGGGGTCTTCGCCCTCCAGTTGTTTATCCAGCACATAGTCTGGCGGAACTGGCACTACGGGTTCGGGCTTGGCCCAGGCCAGCGCTGCCAGACACCATAGAATCATCAAGCAAAGGTTGGTTTTACGCAGTAATTTCATGGCAAGTTTCTCCCCGTTTTCTGGATGCGCCCTATTGAACGCGGAAGGGTCAAGCCCCTCCTCGGGGAAGTTATGGGTCGGTGGTTTTCAGAGAGACCGAAAAACCACTTGACCGAAAAGCCGAAATGCTGGATATTAACGGAATGTTAACACCCGCACAACTCGCCCTTTGTCAGGCAGATGCTATTGCCAGACTGGCTCGCTTGCGCCTCTGCGCTACCCCCGGCCTAACTCCACTGGGCCACCTATCGTTGGAAATTCACGGCCAGCCATGTCTACCTGGCAGCGGGGAGAAAATCAGTTCTCGAGTCTGGATCCAGGAAACTCTGGGAGGCTACGGGTCTAACCTGGTGCGGGTGCTGGCCTGGGAGCAGCGCCACCAGGCTCAAGTGTAAATCTGTCTGCCAGGAAGGCCCACGTCGGCCACGAAGTCGCTCTGTTGTGCCCAGGTTCACGTTGTTCATCGCCAGCCTGCTAATGATCCTGGGCGGGGAGGTCGCCGCGACACGTGTATTTCACGAGAAGCTCGAACAGGTACTTAGTGCCCAAACACCGGTCATTTGGGCACGGGTGCAGAGTTGCCGCCAGGTAATTGAACCTGACGCCGTGAGGTTGTTCATCCGGTTGGATTCGATTCAGGTCGTCCATCTGCGCGGACCCGACGGGGACGACGTCATCCACGTTTTCTCAACCAATCTGGAGCGCGAGTCAAACGGTCGTGTGATTCGCGTTTCCCCCATTCTTGAGGGGTCTGGCCTGGAGCGAAACTTGCAGGAGGGCGCCCACTACTACTTCTTGCTCGACGCTTCGGGCAACTATATTCGTCGGGTGGAACCCGAGAGTTCGGGTCCGGCCATTCGCAAAATTTTGGGGATATAGCCGCCCACAAGGGGTGATCCTGGTGGGAAGCAAAGGGGCTGGCATGGGCGGGCGTTGCCTTTTGTGCATTCTGTGGTTAGGTCTCTACTGGCTATGCGCCTGGCCGCTGGCTGCCGACCCTGCCACTTTGCGCATCGGCATCCTCTCATTTGAAGACCCCGAGGACCTGCCGCGCCAACTCCGGCTGCAGTCAACCGCACTGCAGCAGTCCTTGCATTTGCGGGCCTCCTTCGCGGTGGGCACCTATGGAGAGCTACTCCACTGGCTTCAAAACGACCTGGTCGATGTGGCCGTCGTCAACTCGGGCCTCTTCTCGCGCCTGTCCAGGGACAAATGGCAGTACATCGGATCTGCAAAAACGTCCGGACACGATCCGGCCTACCTTTCGGTCTGTCTGACCCGCAAGGATTCCAATCTGACCACGGCCGCCGACTTGAAAGCCGCCGGTGGAGCCCTGCAAATGTTGGCAGTGGACCCGCTCTCCTTGTCCGGCTTTATCAATCCAGTCGCGGCACTGCGGGCCGCTGGAGTAAACGTTCGACCAGAGCAGATAAGATTCACTCACTCCCACAGTAACGCCATCCGCTGCCTGGCCGACTCGCGGGGTCCCACCATTGCCACCGTTTGGGCTTCCACCTGGGAACGACATCCCGACCCCTCGCTAAGGCCGGTCACGGTGCCTGGCCTGGAAACGTTTCACAGCCTGCCGGTAGCCCTGGTGGCCCGCAAAGACGCTCCCACCACCGCCAGCCTCCAGCGGCTGGTAAATGAAGACAAGTTTCCCGGTTTTCGCTTTGATGCGGGGTATGTTCCGACCCTGGATGCGCTACCGGAGATTTTATCCAGCAACCTGGCGGCGCTGGCCAGTCGTCCCCTGGATCGAGTCGGCATTGACGACATCGTGGTGACCTTAAACCACTACAATCGGACCCACTCCAAACCGGCCCGCCTGGCGCTGGTGCTGGCCGGGGGGGGCGCCAAATGCTCTTATCAGGCGGGAGCCACTCGAGCATTAGAGGAGCACCTGCAATCGGCCCGTCGGCGCTGGCACGACAACAATCTTGACATTCACCTGGTGGTGGGTACTTCGGGGGGCGCCATCAACGCACTGGCCATCGCTATGGGGCTGACCAAAACGGCCGACGGTTACGACGATCTCTGCCGGGCCTGGAGCGACCTGGATCAGAGTGAAATCGTCTGTCCTCCCCTGGCCGTCCGAGTCAACTTGTGGTGCTGGTTTGCCTCGCTGACGGGACTGTGCATTTTAGCCATCAACTGGCGTTTCCGACTGGGCAAGACACGGTCATTACTTCTGACGGTAGTGGCGGGAGTGAGCCTGACTGTCCTGTCCAGGATGCCGCTGCGACTGCTTTTGGGCACGGACTCCAACTTACAGCACATCTGGGCCTGGCTCTCCTGGGGCATCGAGGGGGCCGGACTGGTGCTGGTAGTCGCTGCCATTGCTGGGGCGCTGCAAATTCGCCAGGACCGGCAACGCCTGCAGGATGTGCGACGCACGGGCGCTCTGGTGAGACTTATGCTGATTTTTGCCATCGTGCTACCGTTGGTCCAGGTCTGGATTGTCTTTTTTCACGAGGAGTTTGTCTCCGAAAATTTCGGCATTGAAAAAGCCCTCACGCGCAATTTCGGCAAATTGATCGAACGCGAGACGGGTCGGCGCCGCTCTTCGCTGCCCCAGGCCAGCGACAGGCCAGCCATCAAAGCGCTGTCGCAACAAGTTTTCGACAGCAAACTCCTGCAGCGCGACCTGGTGCTGACCTCCTCACCTCTGACCGACCCGAACTTGCCTCTGCCCGGCGAATTCTACTTCTATGCCTCTCCATTGGGCAGCGCTGACCCCGTTTTTGGCGCCCGAGGAATCGCCCTGGCCCGCAGGCCCGAACTCCTCTTTGACGCCCTGCTGGGTTCGGCCGCCATCTATCCGCTTTTCCCGTCCCGTCGCATCGAAAATCTGCCTCAGGCCGGTCAACATGTGGACCTGGTCGACGGCAGTTTCGCCCATCGCAGCCCCCTGGAGGCGGCCGTAAGCTGGGGGGCAACGCATATAATGGTGGTGGAAGCCTCGACCCAGGAACCCACTTCGCGCGGTAGCCTGCTGGACAACTTTGGTGCTTCGCTCTGCTATCTTTATGACGAAGCCCAACTGGTGGATGTGCGTCTGAGAGGCCAGACGGTGCTTTATACACTCTATCCGAGTGCTCCCCACATCGGGCTGCTCGACTTCTCTCCCCACCTGATACGAACTTCTATCGAAAAGGGCTACCGAGAGGCGTCCGGGGCTCCAACTTCCGCCTACCAACGCGGTGGCGCCCTGCAGAAGGAATTGGGGCCTCCGGTATTCTGGACGCCCTGACGGGGTAGGCCCCCATCCAAGGGGTGGCGAAGAACAGACCATGAGCGACAACATCACCAACATGTTTGAGGCCGCCGTAGCCAAAGACAAGTCGGGCGAAGGTACCGAGGCGATGCGTCTGTTGGATGCCCTGTTGGAGTATCAACCGGGGCACCGGTTGGGTCTGTTTTATAGGGGCGGAGTCAAAATTCGATATCGCAAGGATGTCGACGGCGCTTTGAAGGACTGGGAATCTGCCTTCGAGGGCGCGCCCGCCGGAGCACCCACCCGGGTAAAAGGACTTTATCCCCTTTTCCTGGAGAGCTGCCTGGAACGTCTGATCAACCTGACCAGCCAGGAGCCCGACAACGCCGTTTACCACTCGGGTTTTGCCCGGGCCAGCCTGATCTTTGGCCCACCCGAACTGGGTGATCGCCATTTGCGCCGGGCCCTGCAACTGGACCCCACTCGCGGAATCGACGGTGTCCGCCTGGCCGAGCTATTGTGCAAGCAAGGCAAAAAAGACGAAGGCCTGAAAACACTGCAGAAGCAACTCGAATCCAGCCCTGAAGTGGCCGAAGTTCAGGCCAGCCTGGGTCTTTACTACCGTAGCGAGGCGATGACGGCTCAAGCCCTGCGTCACCTGGAAGTGGCGGCGACTCTTACTCCTCGAAACGTGGCCATCCGCCAGGCTCTGGGCGAGATCTATCTGGCCCAGGGGCGCATGGATCAAGCCGAATCCCATTTCAAGTTTCTCCTGACCAACGCCCCCTCGGCCGCCGTTCATCTGGGCCTGGCCGAATGTGACAAACAGCAATTCAGATACGATGAAGCCATGGAGAATCACAAAAAAGCCGTTCAGTTAGAGCCTCACAATTTTCAAGCCCTATCCGAACTGGGCGCGCTTGCCCTGCAAATGGGCGATTTGGACCTGGGCATTTCTTCTCTGAAGAACGCCCTCAGCATCGAGCGTGGACATCCAGAAATTCAAGGACTGTTGGCCAAAGCTGCCCTTCAGAAAGGGGACAAGCAGGAAGCTGTCAGCGCCCTGCGCCTCCAATTGCAACTCGATCCCAATGACGCCTTTGCCTCCTACACTCTGGCTGCGCTGCTGCGCTCGATGGGCATCTATCAGGAGGCGCGCGACTTGTTGCTTACCGCCATGCAGACTCGCTCAAGTGACGTGCAACTGTGTCTCGACCTGGCCGACTGCCACGTTGAGTTGGGATGCATGCAAGAAGCTACCGAAGTTTTACGCGAAGCCTACCAACGCAACCCCACTCGGGAGGACCTGCGAGCCGCTCTCGGTCAACTGGACCCCAATTCGGTGGTGGTCACCGAAAAGAAGTCCACTCAGCCGGAAGTAGACGAATGGCTCAATCTGGCCCGCGCCCATTTACACGGTGGGCGGTCTCAGGAGGCATTTGAGAGTTTTCGCAAGGTTCTTCAGGTCAGCCCTCAAAATTCGGAAGCACTGGCTCATATCGGCCGCATCTACGTGAGCAAAAAAGTCTATGAGCCGGCCTGCGAGTTCTTTTTGCGCAGCTACTCAGCAGACCCCACTCAGCTTCCCCTTTTGCTGGAACTGTTTGACCTGCTCAATCAAATGGTTGGCAAGCAGGCCTATGCAGTGCTCGACCAGTTGGCCCGCTGCCTGCCCCAAAATATGCAGCAGGTGGCCTGGCTCGACTACTTATGGCGCAATCGACAAAGTCCCGGCGTGGGCAAATTACTCTCGCCCCTTATCGATGCCATCAAGAAGACCTATCCTCCCGACCATCCTGTAGCCCAGCAATGGGTGGGTCTGCAGATGGCTTCTCAAAAATAACGATGGGCCCGTCGCGAAATAACCCAGACACATAATCGATCGCAAGAGAAGATGAATCCCCGCACGGGAGGAGGAAGTCTGCTTATCCCGAAGTTCCCGCAATGAATATGCAGAATATTGGGTATACCGCTAGCATTCCGGGCCGAGTGCGGGTGGCGCATACGGGTCAGCCTCCGGGGCCAGCAGAGTTCCGTTCTGATCCTACACAGACCGATTCCTTTTCAAAAGGGGCTTTCGCAGACGGGGTTGGCGTGGCAGGCGAGTTTGTGGCGGACGTAGCCGGACTGACAGTGGGAGGAGCCACAGGTCTCAGCTTAGGTGCAGCAGCAGCGGCTCTGGCCGTGGCGGGATTAGGACTGGCTTCAGCTCCCGTGGCGGCCGGCATCATTGTGGCCGGTATGGGAGTTGGGGCCGTGGCCGGTGCTGTCGGTGGCGCAGCCTTAGCGGACAAGCTCTCTCAAAAAATGGGTCAGTGGGGAGGCCAATTGGCTGAACGTCTGGGTGGCTCCCAGAGTACCGGCGAAGCCATTGGAAGAGGGGCCCTGGCGCTTGGTATTACGGCCCCCATTCTGCTAACTCTGACAACGGGAGCCGTGATTTCCGGGGCTCCCATCGCTGGCGGTTTAATGCTGGTCTCCGGCGTCGCAAACAAAGCGGTCGGATGGTTTCGTGACATGCTGACGCACTACCGCAAATAGTTCGTGGTCGGCCTCTGCGTTCTTCGCAGCCTTAGGATCCGTTATGGCAGGCTCTGAGACGAACCGCTGGACCAAGCCGTGCAGGCACTCCTCTCCGAAGGAGCGACATCCCCCTAGCGAATGTGGAAAAAGACGAAGGCCAGGATCAGATAGACGGATAGTAACTGAACCCCCTCCAGCCAGTGACATTCGCCGTCTTGCGAAATCTGGCCCACCACCAGCACCGAGATGAATACAGCCATTACCTCGGGGGGGCTGAACACCAGGTCCATCGGCTTGTCCATAAACAGGCTGGAAAGCATCAAGACGGGGGCCACAAAAAGTGCGATTTGAGTGCTCGACCCCACGGCAATTCCAAAGGCCACATCCATTTTATCCTTCATGGCCATCATTACGGCGCTGCTGTGCTCGGCCGCGTTGCCAATCACGGCCACCACAATAATGCCGACAAAGACATCGGTCAGGCCCATCTCCTCGGAAGCGGCCTCAACCACCCCCACCAGCACTTCGCTCATCCAGGCTACGACGATAGTGGCCAGCAGCAAGGTGAACATGGCGCGCTTGACGGAACCACCCGGGTGCGCCTCGTCGGACTCGGAGTCACCAGCTCCTTTCGTGTCGAACAAATACTTATGAGTTTTGAGCGTAAAAAACAGGCTCATCAAATAACAGCACAGCAAAATCACGGCGATTTCGGTAGAGAGAGAACGAATGGACTCGGGATTGTTGGCCATGTGCGCGTACATCGCTGGCACCAGCAGTCCCACCGCGGACAGCAACAACATGGAGGCACCACTGCTAGCTGCTGTAATGTTGAAGCGTAAGATCTTGTGCTTCATACCTCCCAAGACGGTGGCCGCGCCCATGACCAACAAAATGTTGCCTATGATTGAGCCGATCAGCGAGGCCTTGACCACTTCGTGCAGGCCCTTGGAAAGGGCCACGTAGGAGATGATCAGCTCGGCCGCGTTGCCGAAAGTAGCGTTGAGCAGGCCGCCCACAGCGGATCCGGCTTTGTCGGCCAAAACTTCGGTGGCCTGGCCCATGATTCCGGCCAAGGGTATGATAGCCAGACAGGCCGCAAAAAAGACCAGGGCAGGTGCCGCGTGAGTGTGTTCCAAATAAGCCGCGACGGGGACAAAAATTAAAAGCCACTTAAGAGACGGTTTCACTGGCGGGGCCTTCCCGGTGGATGGCCTATACCCTCTGACGCTCCCCTTGTATCGTAACCACCCCCACCGATTCTTCGGAACTGGGCCGGTCCAGCCGCAAAGTCAAGAGCCGTCGTTCTTCGTCGACCCTACCAAAGTTGGTAAATACACGGACCAGGACGGTGCACGAACCGGTCAATGTTTGCTGATGCGACCCAAAGTAATGGGCTCGAATATCGTAGGGACCGGGGTAGGCGCGGCGCAATACATACTCTTCGGGCCCGTATCCCTGACGAAAGTCCCTTGAAACGAGGCCGCCGATGACCGTCTGGTTGTGGCCATAGTAGGCGTGCTCGCCGGTGGGCTCGTGAAGGTGCAGGTCAACGTCGGTAAGGTCGGCATCCCAGGACATACTGATGCGCAAGTCGAGGTCGAGAAGCCTGTGAAGGCGGGGATCAATTGAAGGCATGGGCACCGCGGCCCGCTCGGCCCTGGCCAGCAGCCGATTGAGTTCCATTAAGGCGATCAATTCGATCTCCGGGAAGCGCTCCCAATCACGATGGATCACTTCGTAGAGCAACTCAGCGGCACGGTAGGCATCGGCAGGGTTCTGAGTAGCTTCCCAACGGTCTCCCAGCGCAAGACCCAGATCGCGATAGGACTGGGGTTCGTCGGATCGCAGTTGAAGCACTCGCTCCAGCACCTGAACGGCTCCATCGAGTTGGCCGGCCTGCTGCAATCGCCAGGCGTACATTCGCATGAGGGGTGGATCGTCCAGACCCATTTCCAGCAAATTGGAGAGCACTCGCAGACCGTGCAGGCTGTCGCCATGAGACAACAGGCGGTCGGCGCAATCCAAAAAAAAGGACGGACTGGCGGCGTACTCGGGGCGCAAGCGTAAATAGGCTTCATAAGCCCGTTCTGGGCCGGCTTCTTCCATGGCCCGCAGGTAAGGGGTTTCGGGATCCCAGGCTCGAATGGCGATGGTGGCGCTGGTTGGCGGTTCCATGTGCGGTGACCCTCCGCCACCACGGGCTTGGGGTGGAGGCGTTGGGGCCGGGGCTGCCATCATGGCTGGTGCTCCGGGCGCTTGCGCGCAGCTTTCCATTTCCATCTCCATCATCATGGGCTCACAGCAGAAGGCGTCCAGCACAGGCTCGGAGCGGAAGGCGCCTTCATCGTCACAGTTGGCCATCCCCAAGGCCAACTCAAGGCTCTCAACATCGGGTTGGGCGGCCATCCTGGCAGGCTCGGGCTTGGGGGCAAATTTGTCCCAGCCGCTGCGAAAATCTTGCTCCCACCACTTCACCCGAGCGTCCCACAAACCACTCACCACTTCCAGATGGTCCCGTCGCAAAGACTCCCTGGCAAGGTCATCTCGATCGCGATGGTCCAGGAAGGCCTGGCGCATTTCGGGCAGGCTGACCGGCGGGCACACGTTGTATTCCAGGTATTGCTGCAAATTCTCTAAAACCAGCAGCGAAGCGCCCGGGGTGACCAGACCATAGCGCTGGCCCAGTTCGAGGGCGGCCCTGTCGTCCTGACCACGAGCCTGGAGAGCGCCCAGTTCTCGACCCGCCCAGGCCCGGGCCAACAGTCGCCCGTTGCGGGCCTCGCGAGCCTCCACACGCAAGGCCTCCAAAGGGCCGGTGCTGACCAGAGCCCAGGGCTCGACCGGCGTCAAGCGACCCAGGGCCTGAATGCGGCCGGGCGAACGCGCCAGATGAACCTGACTGCCCCCCTGGCAGTGAATGGGCAACTGGAGCCCCGACCGGGAGGTCAACATCTCGGTCGCCTGGGGGCCCTGCACCCGGGTTAGATTGATAAAGGCACCTTGACTGTGCTCAGCAAGGTAGCCAAGCCAGGCGCTGTTGTTGGAAACCTGACTGGTGATGGCGAAGATGGGCAACGAACCAAGGGTGGGCAGGCCGGGATCCACGGTGTCCAGACCGTCGCTG
Source organism: bacterium (assembly GCA_018780265.1). Taxonomy (GTDB): domain Bacteria; phylum Vulcanimicrobiota; class Xenobia; order Xenobiales; family JADMJV01; genus JADMJV01. Next base: position 41,397 of record JADMJV010000084.1, on the reverse strand, counting down.
CACAACAACCAGGCGTCACACTCCGGGTGAGGGGGCTGAGAAAAGTCGAGTTGGGACAGTCCGGTCGCGCCGTCCGCGGGCAGGTCCTGCAGAAAAGTTAGCAGCGACGCCAAATCGGCAAAGGTCTGAGGCGGATCCAGGCTTTGACGCACCACTACCAGGTCCACGGGAACGTTCGACCACTGCTCAGCCAGGCGCCCCAACAATTCAAATTCGGCCTGACAGTCCATCCGGCTACCCGAGGCATCCCAGGCCACCGCCAGGCGGCGTGGGCGCCAAATTTCGCCCTCATTTGGGGGCTGTGCGGCGCTGACGCAAAAGAAAACCTCCCCCTCCGAGGTGCGCTCCACCATGGAAAAGCGCTCCGGAAGCTCCGGCAAGACCAGGTGAAAATCGTGAGGCACATCGGCGGGGACGTCTCCTTCGGCCACCCAGCAGCCTTCGTGAGCACGCAACACAATCTCGGGCATCCCGGTCAGGGCCGGAACCACCGGCGAGTGGCGCACTTCCAGGCGCACGGCCACGCGCTCCAGACAGGCGGCCCGCGGGACAGGCAGGTGATAGTGGGCACTGCAGCCGTCCGAGGTAAGCTCGTTGACATACGTAATGTGCACACAGCGCGTCCCTCGGGCCGGCAGGGGGTAAATGCGAGTCCGATAGAGATTGCCGGCCACCTGCTCCAGCAAACCCGGGTCCACGCCTTTGCGGATCTCAGCCTCAAGAATGCGTCGGGCCTCCTGCCTGGCCACCACTACACCATCCACCATCCGGCCTTCCACATCCAGGGCGTAGCCACAAACCACAGCACCTTCTGGCATGGGGAAGGTGAGGTTACCTTCTAAGGGGCGCGAGTTGGGATTGAAGAAGACCATGGTCTGGCGGGTCTCGGCATACAGCCCGGAGATAACCGCCTCAACCTCTAACTTACACAGTTTGATGGGCTGCTCTCCCGCGGGCGCCTCGATGTAGGCCAGGTTTATTCCGTTGCCAGGCAAGTGACGTCCTCCAACCGTGGAATACCAAAAGATTGGGCAGGGGCCGGCCGGCACCTGCCAACATCAGCGCAGCCGACTAGCCTGGAAAATGGCGAATTTGTCGAATTTCTCGGGCCAGTTCCTGGCGAAAATCGGGATGGGCCAAAGAGATCAAGGCTTCAGCGCGCTGCCGAAGATTGAGCCCATGCAGATTGACCGCCCCATATTCGGTGGCAACCCACTCCACGTGGCCACGAGTAGTGACCACACCGGCGCCCTCTTTCAAGTGAGGGGCAATGCGCGAGAACTTGCCTCCGCCCGCGGTAGACGGTAGGGCAATGATGGCTTTGCCTTCGGGCGAGAGCACGGCAGCGCGCACAAAGTCCATCTGGCCTCCTATCCCTGAGTAGATCCGGTAGCCGATCGAGTCGGCGCAGACCTGCCCGGTCAGGTCGATTTCCAGAGCCGAATTGATGGCGCAAACTCTGGGGTTCTTACGGATCAGCGCAGTATCGTTGGTGCGGTCGCACGGATGAAACTCTACGGCCAGGTTATCGTCTACAAAATCATACACCTTCTGGGTACCGCTCACGAAGCTGGTCACCGTGCGATTGGGGTGAACCGATTTGTGGCGGTTGTTGACCACTCCAGCCCGCAACAGGGGAATGAGTCCGTCTGAAAACATCTCGGTATGAATCCCCAGATCGTGCTTATCTCCCAGTCGCGCCAGTACAGCGTCGGGAATGGCCCCGATTCCCATCTGCAGGGTAGCACCGTTGGGGATGAGGTCGGCCACCACTTCACCGATCTTCTCCTCGACGGGACCAATTTCGGCAGGCTCGCTTTCGTGGATTTGCCGGTCCACAATCGTGAAGGCGTGGATCCTGGCAAACGGAACCACGGTGTTGCCATGGGTGCGGGGCATACGCGCATTGATGATGGCCAGCACCATCCCGGCCGACTCCACCGCGCCCATGGCTGCGTCGACTGAAGTGCCCAGCGTGCAGTTGCCGTGCCGGTCGGGCGGTGACAACTGAACCAGGGCAACGTTGAGCGGTATCCGCCCGAGCCGAAACAGATCAGGAATGTCGGAGAGAAAGGTGGGAATGAAATCGGCCCGTCCATCGGCCACGGCTGTACGCAAAGAGGGCCCTGTGAAAAGAGAATTGGAAAAAAAGCGACCGGCAAACTCCGGTTGAGCAAAACGGCAGGCGCCCGCTAAATGCAGATGATAGAGCTGCACACCGGTCAGGTCAGCGCGATCACACATCGCCTCCAAGAGTTCGCTGGGAGTGGCGGCCGCCCCATGGACAAAGATGCGGTCGCCACTGTGGATGTGCGCTACCACATCGGCCGGGCTTACGGCGCGTTGGCGCCACTCTGAATTGAAGTTCACGATATTACTTCTCAAGACTTTCCTATTATGCGACCGGGGGGAACCCGATCTTTTCCAGGACCGCGTCCAGCAGGTCGAGGCAAGAAACCACCCCCACCACCCGATCATGATCGGTCACCACCAGGCGATGCACGCGATGCTTCTTTAGCTCCTCTATGGCCTTGATCACCGTAGCGGCCTGGTCAATGGCGAAAACGCGGCGCTGCATAACGTCCCTGACCAACCGGCCCTTCCCCTCGGGGGGTTGAACCACCGCATCGACAGCCACGTCAGACAAGGCCACCAATCCCACAATCTCTCCCTCCTGGTTGACGACCGGCGCGGCCGTGGCGCGACGTTCCACCAGATGGGTGGTCAGTTCGCGCAGGGTCGTTTCAGGATGTGCGCAGTATGGATTACGGGTCATAAATTGAAACACATGCCAACGATCTATCATAGACTGATTGTAGCAAATGACCCATGGACAGGCTATGACCTGGATCAGGTCGACCAGGGGAGTCTCAGGCCAGCGCGAACTTTCGCCCGGTGCAAGAGGCTCTTACGCAGGCCGCCGAGTTGGCCGGCAAGGCTGCTCAGGGGGATTTTCAGTCGGCTCTGGCTTTGGCTCGGCTGGCCGCCCAGTGCCCCTCTCTGCCGGAACGTCAGTCGTTGTGTGATTTGGTCCGTCAGATTTCCCACCCCGAGGCCGTGCAGGTAGCGTTGCTCTATCTGCTCAGTGAATTGGCCCGGCGTCCGGAGAGGGGACTCGAAGTCGTTTTGCGCCAACTGGAATCAGCCGACTGGGAACCCGGCCATCCTGACAATACTCCCATCGGCAATCCACTTGAGTCTGGTGGAGATGCTTTGGGCAACCTGTTTTCGGGTGCCGACAGGCTGGCTCGATCCACTATCCTCAAGAGCTTGAAAGAGAGCGGCCACCTGGACCTTGCCTGTAGCCTGCCCCTGGCCGGGGATGAATGGGATGAACTGTGGCCGTTTGTGCTGGACCAGCCCGAGATACTGGCGCAGAACCTGTTGAGGTTACCCGTCAAACGGGTCTGCCAGGGACTGAAACTCCTGGAAGAATCAGGCCATCTCCCCCCTGATTTACAGCCTCTGTCCCAATCCGTTCCAGAAGACTTAGACATGTTGGGCTGGGCCACTCCGGCTCGAAGCTTTACGCTTCCCGCCCAGACCGTTCCTTTTGAAAAGTATCTCTCAGATGCTCCCTACCACGACGGCAGCGACGGCTTGATAGAAAGCGCCGATTGGCGGATACGATTTGACGAGAACGGCGTGGTGGTGAAGAATAGCCAGGGCGAGATGGCCCTGGAGGTCGCTTTTCAGCGGGTAGAAACCGCCGACTATCGACAGTTAGCTGCCTATGATCGTTTTTTTGACGGACTTTCCAGCGGTCAGTACGTGGCCAACAAGGCTTCTAGCCTGGCGCTATCACCCGACGGACAAAAATTAGCGCTGGCCACCCTGGACGGAGGGGTGCGTATTTTTGACCTGGCTGGCCGCCAACTGGAAAGGCACGTTTTTCCCGCCGGCCCCGTCTCCGACGAGGCCGTCCCCGTGCGCCTCCGCTACTCGGGCGACGGCCAATGGTTGGCCGGTGTTCGTGGTGAACACTATTTTCTGTGTCAAAAGGACGAACCGCTCCTCCTGGAATCCGTACGCCCTGACTTGCGTGGCCTATTTTTTCGCGGTCGAGCCTTGTGGTGCATTTTTCGAGATGGTTCGGTGATCCGCCTCGATCCCACCCGGGGCGAGATTCACCAAGATCTGAACGCGCGAGGGGTTTTGCCGGCCCTCTCACCGGACCGCCGCTGCCTGGCCACCTTTGGGGCCGATCATCTGCAACTCTTTTTGCTGACGGACCACGGATTGGCTCAGTTAACGCGGGTAGCGGCCCCCTACCCCGTCAGAATGCACTTTTCCCATCAAGGTCAGGCGCTCGTCTTGCGCGTTCCCGACCCCAACAAAAGTAGCTCGCGCACCGCGCTCTCAGAAATGGCCTGGCGCATGGGCCACCGCTGCCTTTCGGAATGGGGGGAGGCCGATCTGGAGCACTTTCAAACTCAGGCCAGGCTGCAACCGCACCCGGTTTGGGATTTCTTGACCCGACTGGCGGAGGTACGCCTGGCCAGGCGACCACCTAGGAATCAGGAATAGAATTGGCCAAGCACGCGACCTGACAGGAACTTCCCCGGGGGGCGTGAGCATGACAAAGCGGGTAAATCGTTGGTGGTTTTTATGGGTGTTTCTATGCCTGTGCGGATGCGTGGCCCCCCCCGGCCCCACTACTCCAAACCGCCCCCGGGTAGCCCGCCCCCGACCCGCCGGTCAGGCTGAAGAGGGCCTGCGCTTCAAGCTTTCCCCCGCCAATGCCGGCAGTGACGCCTCGCAGTCCTTGCCGCAGGCCTCCCCTACCCCGCTGACCGATGCCGAGTTGCAGCCCCTACTGAAGCGCCTGCCGCCCATCGGGTCGCAGCCCGATGACCGCAAGGCTTTCGCCCTGCGCGCAGGCTCCCAGCCGCCCCCCCGTACGGCCCGAACCATTCAGCAGAGCTTTCCCCCCAAACCATCGCGCAGCGGGCTCCCGCCCGTGCCGGCTGACCTGGCCGTCAAGGTGCTCACAGTGGCCCCGCGCGGGCCGGTAAGTATGGCCCCCCATCTCCAGATCACGTTCAATCAGGCCATGGTGCCGCTGAGCACCGTGGAACAGTTAGAGCTACGGGGCGTGCCCGTCAAACTCACTCCGCAGCCAGCCGGCAAATGGCGCTGGCTGGGCACCCACACGCTGATGTTTGCGCCCGATGTTCGCTTCCCCATGGCCACCGAATTCCGCCTGGAAATTCCGGCCGGAGCCACCGCAGCCAATGGCGCCAGGCTCAAGAGCGCCGAACATTTCAGCTTTGAAACGCCACCCTTAAGGTTGGAACAGCCGTATCCCACGGGCGGTCCCCAAATTCTCAAGCCGCTGATCTTTATGCGCTTCAATCAGGACGTCGAAGCTGCCATGGTTGCCCGCCTGCTGCGCCTGAGCGGGGGCGCCCCCACACCCAAATTGCGCCAGGCGACCCCCGAAGAGTTGGCCCTCGACGACACCGTCCATGGCATGGTCGAAGGCGCCGGCCAGCGCTGGGTGGCGGTCGTGCCTCAACAGGACCTTCGGCCTGGCCACACCTACACGGTAGAACTGCCCCCTGGCCTGCCTTCCAAAGAGGGACCCTTGCTAACCCAAAAGGCCCAGGCCTTCTCCTTTTCCACCTACGACCCGCTCAAGATCGTGTGGAAGACTGAAGACACTCCACCCCTGCAAAGCTGGACCGTCCAGTTTAACAACGCTCTGGATGCGGACAAATTCGATCCCAAGTGGGTCAAAGTCAGTCCCGAGCTGTCCGGCCTGAAAGTGAGCGCCGCTGGCAGCGGCCTGTCGATTCGCGGGCGCAGCAAGGGGCGGACTCAATACACGGTCACCCTGGCCCCCCCCTTGCTGGACCAATTTGGGCAGAAACTGGGGCACAAAGAGAAGTTCATCGTTAAAGTCGGCTCCGCTCAGCCCACTTTTGTCCCCCCCACTCAGCAATTTATCGTGCTTGACCCCAAAGGACCCCGGCAACTGACTTGCCAGGTCATCAACTATCCCAAACTCAAAGTGCAGGCCTGGAAAGTCAGCTATACCGACTGGGACGCCTACCTCAAGTATCTACAGACCCGAGGCCAAAACTTGAAAGACCAACCGGTGGTCCCGCCGGGAACTTTGGTGATCGACACCGTCGTGGACACTCACGCCAAAGTGGACGAGGTCACCGAAGTCCCCATCGACCTGTCCAAGGCGTTGCCAGGCGGCCATGGGCATATGGTCGTGCGCATTGACCCCGACCCCCAGAAATACCCCGAAGATTGGCGACGCCAGGTCTACTACGGCTGGGTTCAATCGACCGATTTGGGCCTGGATTGCGTCAGTGATCGCCAGCAGGTGGTGGCCTGGGTCAGCAATCTGGCCAGTGGCAGACCGACGGAGGGCGTGGACGTCCGTCTGTGGCCCAATCCTGCCCGTGGCACCAGCAACGACGAGGGACTGGCCACTTTGCCACTGCAAGGGTCGGCCCGCCTGTTGATCGCTCAGAAGGGCGACGATGTGGCTATCCTGCCGCATGACTTTTACTACTGGGGCTCCTCCGAGTGGACGTCATCAAGTTCGTCGGACTCGACCCTGTGGCATGTGCTCGATGACCGCAAACTGTACCGACCGGGCGAGAGCGTCCACCTCAAAGGCTGGGTGCGCCTCAACCAGTATGGTCCCAAAGGGGACCTGCTCGATTCACCCATGAAGTCGTTGCAGTACGTCCTTTATGATTCGCTGGGCAATGAAATCCGCAAAGGCAAAGCCCCCGTGGGTCGACTGGGCGGTTTCCATTTTGAAGTGCCCCTGCCAAAAAATCTCAACCTGGGTCAAACACGGTTGGACCTTGTGGGCGATAGCGGGGGTTCTTTTAGCCACACCTTCCAGGTGGAAGAGTTTCGCCGCCCTGAGTTTGAAGTCAGCGCCGAAGCGCGTCCGGCCACCAGTCAAATCGGTTCCAACTCGATATTGACGGCCTCGGCCGCCTATTTCTCGGGCGGACCGTTGGCCAATGCCAAAGTCGACTGGTCGGTGAGCAGCAGCCCCACCAGTTACAGTCCACCCGGCTGGGAAGGATACACGTTTGGGACCTGGACCCCCTGGTGGCCGTGCCGTTGTTGGTGGTCCGAAGGGGAAAGCTATCGCCAGGTTCGCTCTAACGCCACCAGCCAGGAAACACGCACTGATTCCAAGGGGAAGAGTAGCCTGCAGGTAGACTTCCTCTCGGTCGAACCGCCCCGACCCCACAGTCTGAGCGCTCAAGCCACTGTGCAGGACGTCAATCGTCAGGCGTGGACCAGCAATACTTCGGTGCTGGTCCACCCGGCCAGCCTCTATGTGGGACTGAAGAGCGCCACCACCTTTGTGGAGAAAGGCCAACCCCTGGAGATGTCCATGGTGGTGACCGACCTGGACGGCAAGGCGGTCAAGGATCGCCCCGTCCAGATCAAGGCATACCGATTGGATTGGGATGAGCGGGGCCGATCGGTGCAGGCCGACGTCCACGAACTGGTGCTCACCTCGTCGAGCCAGGCCAACCAGTTCAAGGTCCCCACCCATGAAGGCGGCACCTATCAGGTGGAAGCCCGTCTGCAAGATGATCAGAACCGCAGCAACTACAGTCAGATGACAGTCTGGGTGGCGGGCGGTAAACAGCCGCCAGCGAGCAATGTGGCTCAAGAGCAAATCACCATGGTGCCCGGCCAGCAAGAATATCAGGTGGGTGACACAGCCGAGGTGCTGGTGCAGGCGCCCTTTGCCCCGGCCGAGTTGCTGGTAACCACGCGGCGCAATGGACTGGCCAAAGTGGAGCGATTGCAGGCTCCTACAGGTTCGACGACGCTGAAGATCCCCGTCGAGGAACTGCATATTCCGGGCCTGCAAATTCAGGTCGACGCGCTGGGCAGCAAGCCCCGCGAGGAAGAGAAAGGGGAGCGGCCGGCCTACGCCGTGGGTGCCCTGACGCTGAACATTTCTAGCGCGCCTCGCAAGCTGACCGTGGCCCTCAAGCCAGCCCAGGCCAAACTGGAACCGGGCGGAAGCACCACGGTGCAGGTAGACCTGAAAGACTATCAGGGCAAGCCGGTGGCCGGCGAAGTCACCCTGTTGGTGGTAGACGAATCGGTGCTGGCCTTGACCGGCTACGATCCGGCTGACCCGCTGGGTAGCTTTTGCCAGTTGCGCGGCGCGGATTGTGCCGACCACCACCTGCGTCAATACTTAACGCTCAGCCGGGTCGAAGAATCCATGCCGGAAACCGAGACCAGAGCTTCCTCCTCCACGCGCTTGCGGGGCGGTGTCGCCTATGACGAAGAGTCTGGATCGATGGATGCGCTGGCGGCTCCCGCTCCCGGTGCGGCGCCAATGGACGATGGAAGAGTCGCGCCGAAAGAATCACAACGGCGCGCCGAGAACAAAGACAAAAACGCTGCCCAACCTCGGGCCCAGGCGCCCCAATTGAGGGTGCGAACCAACTTTGCCGCCCTGGCCCTGTTCGCGCCCGCCGTGCAGACCGATGCTCGGGGACAGGCCCAGGTAGAGGTCAAGCTGCCGGACAATCTCACCCGCTATCGCATCATCGGTCTGGCGGCCGCCGGTGTGAAGCAGTTTGGCAAGGGTGAGAGCAGTCTGGTTGCCCGCCAACCCCTGATGGTGCGCCCCTCGCCTCCGCGCTTCCTGAATTTTGGGGATCGCTTTGAAATGCCCGTGATGGTGCAAAATCAGACCGAGGCGGCCATGCAGGTAACGCTGGCTTGTCGAGGGAGCAACGCCAGGGTGGGCGACAAAACCGCCGCCGGCTACCGGGTGCAGGTCCCCGCCAACGACCGCCTTGAGGTGCGTATCCCCTGCGCCGCCGATCAGGCCGGGACGGCCCGCTTTCAATTTGGGGCCAGCAGCGGCCCGGCTGGCGACGCCGCCGAGGTGTCGCTGCCGGTGTGGACGCCAGCCACTACGGAAGCCTTCGCCACTTACGGCATCATCGACGAAGGGGCGGCCAGTCAACCCCTCGAGAAGCCGGTCGGCGTGTGGCCTCAGTTTGGTGGCCTGACGGTGACCACCAGTTCCACCGCCCTCTCCGAGCTGAGCGATGCCTTTTTGTATCTGACCAACTATCCGTTTGAGTGCTCGGAACAGGTTTCTTCGCGTATGCTGGCTGCGGCCGCTTTGAAAGATGTGCTGACGGCCTTTCAGGCGCCTGGCATGGCCACAACCGCCGAACTCAGGGCGGCCATGAACCGCGACCTGGAGCGACTGCGCGGCCAGCAAAATGACGACGGTGGCTGGGATTACTGGACGCGAGGCCAGCCCTCGGTGGCCTACCTGTCGGTACACGTGGCTCACACGCTGGTGCGCGTCAAGGATAAAGGCTTTGCCGTCAATCCATCGATGCTGGAACAGGCCCTGACCTATGTCGGTGACATCGAGTCTCATATCCCTTCCGACTACTCGCCCGCCTGTAGACGCAGTATTCGTGCCTATGCCCTCTACGTGCTTCAGTTGGCCGGTCGGGCCAACCCGGAAAAAGCCCGCCGCCTGGCTGGCGAGGTCAAGCTGGACGAGTTGGGCACGGAGACCATGGGCTGGTTGCTGCCCACTCTGGACAAAGACAGGGGCAGCCAAACGGTGGTAGCCGAAATCTTAGGCTACCTGGACAACCACAGCACTCAGACAGCCGCCACCGCTCAATTTACGGCCGGCTATTCCGATCAGGGATATCTGGTGCTCTATTCGGATAGGCGTGACGACGGGCTTTTGCTGGAGGCGCTCATCACCACCCGGCCCAAGCACCCCCTGATCCCCAAACTCGTGCGCGGGCTGCTGGACCACCGCAGCGCCGGCCACTGGGCCAATACTCAGGAAAATTGCTGGGTGTTGCTGGCCCTGGACAAATACTTTCACCAGTATGAATCGGTCACGCCCAATTTTGTGGCCTCGATCTGGTTGGGTGACAGCTTTGCCGGGGAGCAAGCCTTTCGGGGCCGTGACAAGGACGAAAAGGAACTGCGTGTGCCCATCGATCAGATGAAGGGCCCGCTCACTCTGGCCAAAACCGGTGCGGGCCGACTCTACTACCGAATCGGTCTCAACTACGCCCCTCATAACTTGAAGCAGGCCGCCGCTGACTATGGATTTACCGTGCAACGCCGCTACGAGGCCATCAAAGACAACCAGGACGTGACCCGACAGGCGGACGGTAGCTGGCACATCAAGGCCGGCAGTGACATCAAAGTAACCGTCACCATGCAGGCCCCTTCCAGGCGTTATCACGTGGCTCTGGTCGACCCACTGCCAGCCGGACTGGAGGCGGTCAATCCATCCCTACTGGGCAGCGGAGACCGGACCCAGGCCCCCCAAAACCGACTGGACGGTTGGTGGAGCGCCTACTGGTATGAACATCAGAACATGCGCGACGAGCGGGTGGAGGCCTTTACCCAATTGCTCTGGGAAGGAGTTTACACCTACAGTTACGTGGCTCGCGCCACCACCCCAGGCGAATTTGTAGTGCCGCCCGCCAAAGCCGAAGAGATGTATCATCCCGAGACCTTTGGACGCAGTTCGTCGGACCGTGTGGTCGTCAAGTGACAACCAGGATCAAATAGCCACAAATCCCCCAGAGGGGGGCGGAGGCGTGACCTCGGGTAAAGTGCCATACAAAAAATTTCCATCGCAAGTGGCGGGTACGCCCGGACTGCTGGCCTTCTCAGAATATTGCCAGGCAAACAGGTTCGGCCAGGGCTGGCTGGCCGGCGGATTTTCGCGGTCCGAACTTCGGTAGTCGGCAATCCAGAGCGGATACCGGGTCAAGTTAGTGCCGTCCAGTTGCCTGCGAATCCTGTGGTTGGTATAGAGCCAGGGAGTTTTTCCGGTCTGCTGTTCAATCCTGGTGCACCACTTGCTGATCCAGGAGGTCATCTCGGGACCGGTCTGACCGTAGACCATCTCGAAATCCAGTACCGGAAATTCGTTGTCGGCCATGGTGCCCACCCGGGACAGATAGTTGTCGGCTTCTTTGTCGGCGTCGTTGATATAGCCACCACCGCTGGACCCCGCAAAGTGGTAAAGGCCGCAACGAAGATTGTTGTTCTTCATGCCCTCGCGGTTGGTGGCTGCCATGGCATCCAGCCAATCACCACCCTCGGTAATTTTACAGACGCCCACTTTTTTACCTGCGGCAGCATACTCTTTCCAATCGACCTTTCCGTTGTGGCGCGAGATATCCACAAAGTCGGGGGCCGGCAGGGCTTCTACATTATTCTGCGGCTGATCGGTCTGGCCGGGATGGGGGTCAATGCCATCTCCAGTTCTCGGCGCGGCCAACCTGGGGGTAGCTGAAGTTATGGTCACAGTAGTTCACCTCTTGGAAGGCATCGTTACACACGGCCCCCAGAAAAGGGGCACAAATTTGTAAACAGAAGGGCCCGCCATGTCAAAATACCTCCCTCTGCTTTTCTTGGGTCTGGGCCGACTGGCGCTGGCCCAGACCGATCCCGTGCGACTGGTTCAGCCCGTGTCATCCCGTGCCATCGCCCCCGGTTGCTTTGAAGTGAGGATTCAGTCGCAGGTAATGAGTCCCTTGACGGCCGTGCCTCAGGTGCCGGTCGTCTATTCTTACCTGCGCCTGGTGGCACCCTTACGAGTCAGAGGGTTAATGGAAGACAACCTGCTCGACAGCTTTTACGCCGTGGACCTCAACGGTAACCGCATCCTTGACCAGGTGAGTGTCGACCAGCGCGACGGTGGAGTGCGGCTGGATATGATGAAAGTGGAAACGGTAGGAGCCAGGGAAACCGGTCCCCAGGCGCCCTACCGAGAGGATGGCCGCCCCAAACGCTATTTTCTCGACCCGGACTGCCCCGAGTTTATGGTGCTCTTTTATGACCCGCCCCGCTTTGGACTGGAACTACAGCATCACGGCTATCGACCCACCGTCGACGACATGCCCAATCCCAGTCTGCAGGTGATGATCTGCGAACCCTGTGTCGGCCCCTCCGGCCCCCGCGACCTGTGTGGCGAACCCGATTTCAAGGTCAGCTTCAGCGGGCCGGCCCCCGAACAACACCTGATGTTCAATTGGGAGCCGGAGTTCTTCCAGGCCAAAGAACAAATGCCCCAGTGGCTGCGGGTGAGCTGGTTTAGCGTTCCTCTCAAAGCCGAGGTCGGCACCCAGGAAACCGTGTTTCAAGTCGATTGCAGCAGTGACTCCAACCCCGTGTACCTACTCGCCCAGGTCAACTATGCCCAACAGCCGGGTGTCCGCCTGCGCACCCCGGCCGTCTGGCAGCAACTCTGGAACGGCAGCAATCACCCGGCCGGTCGCTAAAAGGAATTCGCCAGACGGAACCTCGACCGCGAGAGCGAAGGGGGTGGCATGCAAGAACTATCCCACCTCGACCTGGTCTTCTGCGTGGACTTGACGGCCAGTATGCAATCCTTCATTCGGGCCGCCCAGCGTCATATGGTGGCCATCCTCAGCTCGCTGGCTTCTACCAACCAGGCCGATCTGCGCGTGGGTGTCTGTGGCTACCGAGACTATAGCGAGCTGGAAACCACCACTCAGTGCTTCCCCCTCAACTCGGACCTGCAGACCACCCAGTCGGTGCTACAGCAACTGCAGGCTTACAGTCCAGCCGACAATGGCGATGCGGCTGAGGCCGTGTTTGCCGGCCTGCTCGAGTGTGTGGAGATGGACTGGCGGGAACACGCCTATCGAATCGTCATCCTGGTTGGCGACGCGCCCCCGCACGGGTGCGGGGCCGACTCACAGCCCTACCCGGACCGCTGGCCCCAGCAAGACCCCACCGGCCTGAGTATGACCCAAATCTGTGCTCGGGTGGAAGGCAACGGCATCACCCTGTTCACCTTGAGCATGTCTCCCTCGGTGATCCCTGTTCACGATAAAATCATGCTCGATGTGTTTGATCGCTTAGCCCGCAGCACCGGAGGTATCCACCGCGACGCCTGCTCGGCCAAAGGGGCCATCGAGTTGTTCGAAGAGATCAGCCGACGAGTCTTTCGCAATCTCGACGTCGATCGGGCCATGTGGGAACGCTTCTTCCAACCTTCCCTGGCCGCGCCGGGCAAACCGCCCGCGGCGGCTCCCAGCCTGGCCGCCATGGCCCTGGAGTTCGGCATGTCCGAAGAAGAAATCAGCGGGTCCGTCTCTCGCCTGAAGCGACGCAAACTGCGCGACTCATGACCTCTAGCAGTTAGACTGGCCCAGCACCCGGGCCTGAGCGGCTAAGCTGGCCTGCTCGCAGCTCAGGGTCAGCCTGCGGTATTCTCCTTCGGCATACTTCAAGTTGCTCAGCATGTCCGGGTCGGTCATCGATTGGGCGGACTCAGACAGTCGCTTTAGAGCCGTAAAACGTTGCTCGTAGCATTGATGGGCCGCCTGGCAGATCTGGGGAGGCCGTATCAGGCGAATTCTTCCAAACAGAGCCAGGGCTTTCTCTTCTAGCTCGGGCGCGGCTCGGCCAACCTCAAGAGCCAAGGCCAGCTCCTGACACAGGAGCAGCTCGGCTTGCAACACGTCCAACAGAGAAGCCTTCCACTGGTAGAATGCCCGCTGCTCGGACGTCCCGCCCGAGCCGATCAGCAACGGTAGTTGGACACGTCTTCCTTCTAGCAGACTTTGTTGCATCTGCACCGAGCCGCGCCAGCGTTGTTGAAGCTCGGTCAAGGTGCGGCGCAGACCCGTGGGGCTTTTAACGTCCTCGACGAGTAGTTTCACTTCTTGCTTCTGTAGACGAGACCACTTTTTCCAAGCCGACACCTGGGACAAGATAGCGATCTTATGCTCGATTTGAGTCAGACCCTGGAGTCGTGGCTCAAGCGCCTGTAAAGTATTGGGTGAGTCGACCGCCCCGTTGCGCCACAACTGGTAGTGTTCGGCCGACTCGTAAGCCAATAACTGGGCCTTAGCAATGAGCTTTTCCAGGTCGAAATCGGCCTTTCGCACGTCCGGCCTGGTAGCCAATGCAGGGGCGGCCAGGGCCATCCAGCACGCCGCCAAAAAGTGGCGGCGCTTCAACGGGGAGAGGGCGCAGTGGTGGATCGAAATTTTTTGGCGATGTCATCAGGCGCAATAATGGCCACCAGCACACCCACAGGGCCAGCCAGCGACTTGAGAGTAGTGGCCGCCGCCGAGCGCTTCAAGGCGGCCTTCTCGGCCGTCGCCATGCCATCCGAGTAAGGAAGGTAAGCGCACAGAATGCAACTTATCACCAGGCATTTTACGAAAGCGCTGACGGCACCGCCGTAGTTGCGAACTTCTGGAGGGATGCGGTCATACTCGCGCGTAGCCCGGTCCACATGCAGGCCGGCAGACAATATCAAAACCCCGAAAATCAACAACAGAATCCAGAACCCAAAACTTTCACAATAGTTGATCGGCCAGCCTTTGATGATTCGATGCATAAAAGCGCCGAACGGGCGAAAGCCTCGGAAAGCGATCAATCCGGCTACGCCTCCGATGAGCCAGTCAGTCGCTTCCAGAACAAGACCGCGCTTATAGCCGGCGGCCGTTCCAAAGCCGATAATCATGAGAGTAACGATGTCCATCCAATGCACGGGCTAGTCCTTCCCTGCCAAAGTCTTGGACCCTCTTGACCCCGCCAGACAACCAAGAAAAACCCCACAGGCCAGCCACGGCAACAGGTCACCCACCCGAGCGTAGACCGTGAGTTGGCGACGGGCTTGTAGCTCATGGACGGCAATCGTTTCTTGATTGATAGGGGTTTCGCGCAGCACCCGACCACGCTCGTCGATCAGGCCGGAAATCCCCGTGTTGCCACATTGAATCATCGGCCGTCCCTGTTCGACAGCTCGGAAAATGGCCATTTCAAAGTGATGCACGATGGCCGAATTTTCTCCAAACCAGCCGTCGTTGGTGGCCACCACCAAAACATCGGCGCCATCCCGCACGCGTTGGGCCGCCAGATAAGGCACCATCGATTCAAAGCAGATCAACATGCCGGGCCGAATCTTCAGGCTTGGACAGGAAAATACGCCGAGGCTCTCCGGGCCGGCCACGTAGCGCATGACCGGATCGAAAATTTTAAAGGGCCGCAGCCATTTCTCCAAAGGCAGGTATTCGCCGCCCGGCACCAGACGCTGTTTATCGTAGCGGCCCTCGAAGCCGCCCTCCGGTGAAATTAGACTGGCGCTGTTGAGAGTGTGTTCCTGTTCATCCCCAACCTTCTCAATAGAGCCCACGATCAACCAACTGTGAGTGGTCAACCCCAACATGCCCACCGACAGCGTAAGCTTGGGCAGACGTCGAAAGTCGCGAAAGGGTATGGCCGTCTCAGGCCATACGATCAGGCGTGCCCCCTGCTCGGCGGCCGCGCATGTCAGTCGGTTGAGTTTATCCAGGGCCAACTGTGCATACTCGGGATTCCAGCGAACGTCCCTGCCCATGGAATTCTGTACGACTCCGGCCGTAAATCTTTGACCGGGCCCAAAATCTTGGCCCAGGCGCCAGGCACCATAACCAACGTTGGCCAGCAGCGCCAGCGAAGTAACGAGCCACCACCACCGTCGCTGGGGTCGACACTCGGGCCGTAAGGCTACATAGACACTGGCGTTGACCATCAGCAACAACAGGCTCAGCAGCCAGGGACCTAACAAGGCGCAGCCTTGGATTGCCACCGGCATTCGGGCCCAGGCGTGTGACAACATACCCCAGGTCACCCCAAAGGGGCCAAAGGTTTGAATGTACTCCAGCCCCACCCAACCACTCACAAAAGCCAGCGGGAACCACACCGGGTTGCGCCGACTTTGCCAGCCCCACAGGGCGCCGAAAAAAGAGGGGAGCACGGTCTTGTAGCCGGCCAGAAACAGGTAAGCGGGCGGTCCGAAAAAGTTGGCCCAAAACATGATGTAACTCTGAAAAAGAAACCCGTGCAAAGTGCCCAACAAAAAACCACGCAAGGCCCCCTGGGCGCGTAGCGACAGCATGAGTGGCAACAGGCACCCCGTGGATAAGAGCCAGAGCCTGGCGTAAGGAAAAGCGAGAATGAGCAGGAGGGCCGAACCTGAACACAAACTCAGGGCCCACCGAAAGGGCAAGGGTTCTCGCAATGGCATCACCTCGGCTATCACCTCGAAAGATTCTCAAACTACTCGGTATTGGTCTGCTGGCAGCGTTGCCTGGATGGAGCCAACCCACCCTGCCGTTTCCCGGCTCGCCTTTTGCCAATCGACTGCTGGCCATCACCTTAACGGTTAACCCCAATGGCATGATTGATACCAGTGGACGGGGATACTACATCATTCTTTTCAATTCATTCAATCAGCCGATTGAATGCACTGACCTGGATACCTTCTCCGATTTTGTGCGCTTCGACGGGCTGAATTGGGCCTGGTTTCATCGCCAGGCACGCGCCCCTCGGCCCGGCTTCCAATTTTTCCAGGCCACCAATCTCAACTCAGCCAGCCGAATTCAGCCCGACATGCGCAGCATCGAAGTGATTTTCGACATGGCCGAGTCTACCAATGTTATGAATCAGTTTATTACTACCAATGTCTTCACCATGCACGCGTTGACCTGTGACAACTTTCGCCAGGGCTTGATAGGCCGTCCCCTGGACACCCTGGGACAGGGCCCGGACATTGGCAAGAATTCGCTGCAAACGGCGCGCATCAATAAGGGACAGGGGCCCATTCCGCCCTTTCCCCAGTTTTATCCCAGCGATCCCCTCAACGACGTCAAGCAGCACGCCGACCTCCCCTCGGACTTTCCTTATGCCAACTTCGACCTCAGCCGGATCGAAGTCAACCTGCGCTGAGTTTCAACGTACAAATGGGTTGTTAAGGTTGTTGGGAAGGGTGGGCAGACTGGCGTCGGGTCCGACGTGGAGCGGGGCGCTGGGGAAGCCGCGCAAATTGAACTGAAAGAACACCTCTTGTTGCAGACCGCGGTAGGCCAGGGAGGCCACCCAGTCGTGACTTTCAAAATTGAGCATGATGTCTTGATAGGTCAGTTTTTGTTGCTGAAAGTCGTAAAGACTCCAATGGGACAACGAAATGTTGTCACCCAGGCGCACTGACAGCATATTGTCGATGCTGCGCATGTTGCGATCCAGGGGATTAAAATTAGCGCCGCTGGAGAGTCCAAACTCTGGTCCCGGGTTGTAGTCCAACCGGGCGATTACGTCATGAGCCTGTTGGTGGAGCAGGTCGTAACCGGCATAGGCACCCAGTCGAAAGGTGCCCGAATTAAAATACTCCAGCCCCCCGGTAATGACACTGAAAGACTGCTGTCGGTCGTGAAAGAAGGGCGTGGACCCAAATCGGTCCAGCAGATTGAAGTCGACTCGGGCAGTGATCTCCTCCCCCACAGGCTGAAACCAACTGGCCCGCGCCAGCCACATGCGTTGCTTCTGGCCGGTGTCATAAAAAGATTGGCGCAAACCACCGCCCACCACAAAGCGCCCGCTGCCCAGGTTGTACATCTGATCGGGCAGAGTGACGCGCAAATCCCAGCGATTGGACTGGACGTCGCTGGGAGATTCCAAAATCCGTCCATAGCTGGCCGAGGCAAAAATCGGCACATCCCCAATACTAAGGGGACGACTCACAAAGCGCACCTCGGGAGTACGGTTCAAAAAATAGGTGCGCTGACCGGTGCTCGATTCCAAGGCCGCTTCAAAGTAACCAAAATCTGCGCGATGTTGCAGACTGGACAGGTAGTGATAGCGCTGAGTGCGCTGCTGCAAAGTGGAGGCCAGGGTGTAGTCACCGGTTAGCAAAAAGCGAGTGCGTTCGTCAAAGTCGTTTTGAATCGTCCCCTGATAGACGGTATTGGTGTTGTCGCCACTGCGGGCGTAGCCTGACTGAAACTGCAGCAACAAGTCGCCGGCCTGTCGGGTTACACCGATCTGGGTGGACACGGTCAAGGGCGAAGTAAAGTTGGGCAACTCGAACTGGTTTTGCGAGTAGCTAAAATTGGCCGTGGTACTGGGGTCCAACTTGAAAGCCGCGTTGGTGCGAAAGTCCAGTCGACCTGACTGACCGTTGACACCATTTTGCTGGTAGTAGTAGATGTCACCCACGGCCCGTTCGCCCCAGTTAAAACGATGCTCCACGCCTCCCGAAATACCGGTTCGCGTATAGTAATCGAGGCGGATCTTACCGAAATTGCGGCGGTCAAAATTGTAGGGAACCGTAAAGCGAACAAAGGCCCCGAACAAATTCGAGAAACCCACAGTAGGCAGGTAGTCCTGCAGCAAAGGTTTGGTGGGGTCCAGCGAAAAAGTCAGATTGGGCAGCGTGACCGGTCGGTGCCCCCCTAACTCAACGGCCGTGTTGTAGGCCTCCAGGCGATCGCGCGGATAGATGTCGATGCGCTCTGCCAAAATTCGATAATCCCATTGATCGGGCAGCTCATCGCAAGTGGTGACGGTGGCACCGTGGAGTTCGATGAAGTCGGGACGCCAGTTCATACTGTCGGCCCAAAAAAAGAGCGGCTGTTCGATGTAGCTATCGTTACTACCCAGGTCGTTGCCTCGGCCGGCTACCCCGCGCAGAGTGGCTGACGTATCGACCAGGGAAAAATCGATTTCGTCGGCCGAGGCGAAGCTATCGCCAAAGGTGAAGATACACTCTTTGCGCGCCTCTACCAGACCCGTGCTTTGATCGTAGCGCAGCCACTGACAATCCAGCTGCAGCCCCTCATATTCAGCGCGTACCTTGCCCACGCAGATGATGGCGTTGCCCTGGCGGGTGATCTGCTCGGCTCGCAATAGCAATAGCTTGACCCCGGCTACGGGAGTCGAGACTTCCTGCAGCGGCGCATCCTGAGCAGAGACGGGTGGGGTGGCGGCCAACCAGGACCCAACCAAACCAAAGCCGACCCAGAGCCGGAAGAGGACTCGGGGGAAACCTCCCCTGAGCGCCTCCGGGCATGAGATTTTCACAGTCCCCGCTTCTAGTAGGTATCAAGGCTTCCTGTCAAGAGATGAAAAGGCTTCAAGCCCGGCCCTGGGCGAGGAAGGCCCTGACCTCTGGGGAAGGGGCGGGCATGTCCCACATTCTACTTTTTGGCGGCAGTTTTAACCCGGTTCACAACGGCCACTTGAGGCTGGCCGTTGAGGCCCTCGAGCAATTCCGTTTTGACCAGGTCTGGATGTTGCCCAGCGGTACTCCACCGCACCGGCGAGCCTACACTCAGGATCCCCAACAACGGTTAACCATGTTGCACATGGCCTGCCAGTGTCATCCCCAATTGGCCGTTTGCGACTTCGAAATCGGCACCGGGAAAACCAACTACACCGTAGACACCATCCACCAGTTGCGCGGGCTCTGGCCCCAGCACCAATTCTCATTTCTGACCGGTATGGATGTGGTCTACGACTACTCCTGGAAAGGCTTTGACCAGATACTCGCCCAACTCGAACATTTTCTAGTGGCCTCACGCCCTGGCTATAGCTTTGAGAAACTGCTGGACAAACTGGCCGGAACCCCCAATATGGAGCGAATCCAGTGGCTAGAGGTCCCCCTTCACGAGGTTTCCTCCTCCATGATTCGAGAACGACTGAGTCAGGGGCGCTCGATTCATTTTTGGGTTCCCGAGGCTGTGCGTGTTTACGCCGAGGAACAAGGGATATATAGGCATAGAGGACCCATTGTCGAGTCTGTGTAAGGGACCCCGAGGGCGCGAGCCGATAGAAGCTCGCCAGCCCAACCAAGAGGAGCTGAGTTTTGGAGAGTCTGGAAATTGCGCAACAGGTGGCCCGTGTCATCGAGGACAAGCTGGGCAGAGACATCGTTATCAAAGACCTGAGCGCCCTGACCATTGTGTGCGACTACTTTGTCATCACCAGCGCCCCCACTCGGGTCCAGACTCGAGACATCAGTCGAGCCATCGAAGACAAACTCAACCAGCTCGGCCTGGGAAACAAACGCGTCCAGGGATACCGAGAAGGCTCGTGGATTCTCATGGACTACGGGGTAGTGGTGGTCCACATTTTCCTGCAGTCCGAGCGTGACTTTTATGATTTGGAAGGGTTGTGGCGCAACGCCCCCCGGGTGGAAACTTCGGCCGGCGACACTGCCCCCGTTTCTTAAACCAAGACGAAAGAGGTGCCCCAGATGAATCCCCAAGACCTAGCCGTCATCCGTAATCACTATGAAAGTCTGCCCGGCAAGCTGAGCGCCGTGCGCAAAATGCTGGGGCGCGACCAGTTGACGGCCACGGAGAAGATTCTCTACTCTCACTTCGACGCCCACAATATTCCGACGGCCGTGGACCGCGGCAATCAGATGCTCAACTTACGACCGGACCGGGTGGCTCTCCAAGACGCCACCGCTCAGATGTCGATGCTTCAATTTATGCAGTCCGGGCGCGACAAGGTGGCCGTGCCTTCCACCATCCACTGCGACCATCTTATCCGTGCCCAAACCGG
Organism: bacterium; assembly: GCA_018780265.1. GTDB lineage: Bacteria > Vulcanimicrobiota > Xenobia > Xenobiales > JADMJV01 > JADMJV01. Next base: position 21,006 of record JADMJV010000084.1, on the reverse strand, counting down.
GGCTCGCCAGGATCTGGACCGCGCCAAGTCGGAGAACAGCGAAGTCTACGCCTTCCTGAGCAGTGCAGGCGCCCGCTACGGCCTGGGTTTTTGGAATCCCGGCAGCGGTATCATTCACCAGGTCGTGCTGGAGAAATATGCTTTTCCGGGGGGCCTGATGATCGGCACGGACAGCCACACTCCAAACGCCGGCGGCATGGGGATGCTGGCTTGCGGTGTGGGCGGCGCGGACGCGGCCGAAGTCATGGCCGGTCTGCCCTGGGAGGTCAAGGCGCCCAAACTGGTGGGCGTTCACCTGAAGGGCAAGTTGAACGGCTGGACGGCCTCCAAGGACGTGATTTTGTGGGTCTGCGGCAAGCTGACCACAGCTGGCGGCACCAACAAGATCGTGGAGTATTTTGGGGAGGGAGCGCGCAATCTCAGCCTCACCGGTCGAGCCACCATCACCAACATGGGTGCCGAGTTGGGCGCCACCACTTCGATCTTCCAATTTGACGAGCGCACGGCCGGCTACCTGCGTGCCACCGAGCGCAACGAAGTGGCCGAACTGGCCGAGAAATATCGCGAGCACCTCACGGCGGACCCGGATATTGAGGCTCATCCCGAAAAATACTTTGATGAGGTCATCGAACTCGACCTTTCCACCCTGGAGCCTCACGTTGTTGGTCCCCACTCCCCCGACCGGGCCCGCCCCATCTCCAAGATGAAGGCGGAAGCCGTAGCCGAAGGATTTCCGGCCACCTACAAGGCCGCTCTGATCGGCAGTTGCACCAACTCTTCCTATGAAGACATGGAGCGGGCCGCTTCTATCGCTCGCCAGGCCCTGGCCCAAGGCATCAAGGCCAAGATCCCCTTGATGATCACGCCCGGATCGCAGCAGATCTTTGACACCATCAGTCGCGATGGCCAGATGAAGGTCTTTGAGGACATTGGAGCCACCGTGCTGGCCAATGCCTGCGGCCCGTGCATCGGAATGTGGCAGCGATCAGACGTCGCCGCTGGCGAGGCCAACGCCATCCTCACCTCCTACAATCGAAACTTCCCTAAGCGCAATGACGGTAGCGCCTCCACCATGGCCTTTATCGCCAGTCCGGAAGTAGTCCTGGCGGCCGCTCTGGCGGGCGACATCGGATTTAACCCTCTGCAAGACTCGGTCAATGGACTGAAATTGCAGCCTCCGAAGGCACCCGAGCTCCCGGAGAAGGGGTTTGTGATCTCCTGGGAAGGCTTCGTGGCCCCACCCGAGGATGGCGGCAAGGTAGAGATCGCCATCTCGCCCACTTCCTCCCGCCTGCAAAAGTTGCAACCCTTTGAGGCCTGGGATAACAAAGACTACCTGGACTTGCCAGTATTGCTAAAAACTCAGGGCCAGACGACCACCGATCACATCTCGCCCGCTGGCAAAGAATGGCTGCCTCTGCGCGGTCACCTTACGGGTATCAGCCACAACATGTTCCTGGGTGCCATTGACGCCGACACCGGCAAAGCCGGTGAACCGGTACCCATGGATGTTTGTGGTGTGCAGCGCAACGTCTCACCCTGGTTTTTGAACGCGGTGGAATATCGCGATCAGGGCGTCAGCTCGGTGGTCATCGGTGACCGTAACTACGGCGAAGGGTCCAGCCGCGAGCACGCAGCCATGTGCCCACGCCTGGCCGGGGTCAAGGTGGTCATCACCCGCAGCTTTGCGCGTATCCACGAAACCAACCTGAAGAAGCAGGGCATCCTGCCCTTCACCTTTGCCAACCCCGACGACTACGATCGCATCTTTAAAGGGGACAAGCTCAGCTTCATCGGCCTCACCGATCTCGAACCCGGCAAGCCGGCCCGGCTACAGGTAAAGGGGCGCAATGGTGAGTTTGAAGTCAAACTCAACCACAGCCTGTCGGCTGAACAGATCGGCTGGTTCCAGTGTGGCTCAGCCATGAACTATGCCCGCAAGAAGGAAGCCGCTTCCGCTTCCAAATAGCCTGTGTAATGGCTGGTGCCGGCTGGCTTCGGCCAGGTAGCGCCGGATGCAAAAAGAGCCCGGCAGGTCAGGGTCGCAGAATGGCCAGCCCTTAGGGCCCGTCGCCAAATAACTCAGGCACATTATGGATCAAACCCTGGTAAAATCGAATCGTTCAACCGTTTTCGTGAATCATAGTAACGAACTGGCAGCTGAGAACTGTCAGTACCCGGGGGAACAAAAGGGAGAGGTGGAGAGGACGGGGAGAAGGAGAGACCCTGGTCCAATTTGAAACCCCGAAGCCTTACATTGGGACGATTAGGGTGCCGGCAAGTTAGCAAGACCCTCTCCACCTTTTCGACCTTCCCCCCTCTCCCTTAAGAAGGCCTGCCAGTGGCACACGAGTAATTCCTTAGCGTCGATAACTTTCAGGACCAATGGATGGCTAATTTTGGGCCATCGAATATGACTACAGACTCCATTTCACCAGCTTATTTCAGGACGGGCCCTTAGAAGTCGCGCGCATCCAGGTCAAATTGATAGAGCCGGGCCGGTCGATGGCGACCCTGTAGATGCAGTTCATCGGTCTCTTTGACACCGCCCGAACCCAACACTTTTTTGCGGAAGTTGCGCTTGTCCAGCACACGCCCCAGCACGATCTCGTAGGTGCGTTGAAGTTGGGTCAGAGTGAATTTCTCGGGCATAAACTGGAAAGCCACATTGGTGTCCATGATTTTACGACGCAACCGGTTGAGAGCCAGGTCGAGGATCCGATCATGATCAAAGGCCAGTTCGGGTAACTGATAGATCGACCACCAGCGAACTCCCTCCGTGGAGGGTGGCAACTTATCGGCCGGCACCAGGGCGTAGTAAGCCACGGTGACCACTCGCATACGCGGATCACGGTGGGGGTGCCCAAAGGTGTGCAACTGCTCCAGGAAAACCTCAGAAACTCCCGTCTCTTCCTGCAGTTGGCGGTGAGCGGCCTGACTGAGTGCCTCTTTCTCTTGCACAAAGCCGCCGGGTAGCGCCCAGCGCCCTTTAAAAGGCCAGTGGTCACGGTGTATCAGCAATACCTGCAGGTCGCGTTCGCTCAGGGTGAAGATCACCAGGTCCACGGTGACGGCCGGATGATAAAAGCGGCTGGGATCGTACTCTCGGGCTTCCTTCGATTGTTTTTCGGCTTCGACCTGGGCCTCAATTTCGGCCAGAGTGCGTACAGGGATCTCTGATACTTCCACGGTTTGTTCCTTTAGCTGATAGGACGACTACTTTGGCCTTTATCCCTGGCCGCCTCGGCTCCTTCCCTGCACTCTTGCCGCGAAGGGAAAAGGCTTGTAGGACAGGAACAGGCCCAGATGTCTCAGCCATCTTCCTCGGTCCAGGGACGTTTTGCCATCATAGCCTCCGAGTCACGCGATAGCGCTCAGAAAGCGGCAGAACAGGCTCGCCAACGCTTCGTTCAGCAAGGAGCCGAGGTGTTTACCTTGGAGCAGGTATTGGCGGGTCAAGAGATCGAGGCTCTGCTATCGCTAGGCGGCGACGGCACCTTGCTGCACGCAGCTCGACTGATGGGCCCGCGATCGGTGCCCGTGCTGGGGGTGAACTTTGGGCGACTCGGCTATCTGTGCACGGCCGAAGCAGACCAACTGGAGGCCGCCGTCGACGTGCTCTGCCAGCGGGCCTATCAGGTCGATGCCCGAGACATGGTGCGGTCCCGGGTGTTCAATCGTCGCGAAGAAGTGTGGCAGGTGGACGCCCTCAACGAAGTGCTGGTGGGCGGCAGCACGAGAACCCTGACGCTGGAACTTTGGGCCAACGGCGAACCTCTGGGCCTGGTGCGCGGGGACGGGGTGATCGTGTCTACGCGCACCGGTTCCTCGGCCTATGCTTACTCGGCCGGCGGCCCCATTCTTTTGATGGAGGCGCTGGTGCTGGTGGCCTCCAATGATATCGCCTCCGGGATTGCCACTCCAGCGGTGTTGCCCCGCGACTCCACTTTGCGCATCGCCAACCGGAGCCGAGGGGTCCGCCCTTATGTCATAGCGGATGGCCAGAAAGATTATCAGATCGACGAGGGAACCGAGATCGAAATCGTCACCTCCCCCATTCAGGCGTTGCTGGTAGACCCGGGCTGGGTCTCACCGGCCAGCAAACTTAAAATCAATCATGGAGGATCTGTTGGCTGAAGACTGGGTGGAACCGTTGCGCAAGCAACTCAAGCAGAATCTTAGCGACCTTGCCAGGAAACTGAGCGAACAAGAAAATTGGCTCGACGAAAACGAAGAATCCATCGACGAAGCGACCCATGAAGAAACGGTTCGCCGACTGGAAAAACTCGAAAGCGTCCTGGAGTGCCTGGAAGAGGCGCTAGAAGCGCTCGACGACTAGACGGCCAGGCGAGCGAAGTGCTTGAGGTGTGTGTGACGCACGCCGCTCAGCGTGCGCGACAGCAGTCTTGAACCCACTCGAGAAAACTCATCTGGATCTCCGCTTACCTCGATCAGGTGAGGCAGGGTGGGCGTGTTGGAAACGCCCAGTCGAATCAATTCTTGGAGAACGTAGGCGGCCGGATCGATAATTTCCACATCCGGGCCAAGCAACTCCTGAACCAGAGGCCGCAAGAACGGATAGTGGGTGCAGCCAAGAATCAAGGTGTCAACCTGTTCCATCTGTAGTGGGGCCAGGTATTCCCAGAGCGTCTCGCGAGCCTCGCGGGTATTGACCTGGCCAGACTCAATCAGGGGCACCAGCTTAGGACAACCCACCGGCAATACATTGATGCCAAAGTTGAGGCGTCCCAAGGCGGTTCGACAGGCCTTCTCATACGCGCCGCTGCGAGCCGTCAGAGGATTGGCTATCAGGCCGATACGACCATTGCGCGTGCGTAAGACTGCCGCTTCGGCGGCCGGGTCGATGATGCCCACCACGGGCACCGGGCACCACGAACGCACCCTCTCCAGAGCCAGGGCATTGGAGGTATTACAGGCCATCACCACGGCACTGGCCCCACTTTCCACCAGGTGTTCCACGATGGTCTCCACCAGATGGGTGACTTCGGTCGCGGGCCGGTCGCCGTAGGGAACGTGGGCGGTATCGCCATAGTAATGAATGGCCAAATGGGGAGCCTCGAGCATCAAGCGGCCGGCAATACTCAAACCGCCAACTCCCGAATCAAAGACCCCTATACGTCCCGAACTCATCCAGGTAAACCTCCCATAATTGACCAGAACCCATCACCGAAAACCGAAAACCGCCACGGCCCTTCGCAGTCGAATCCACTCCCCCTTTAACCATGGCGAATTCGCAGACCGCTGGGGCTACCCTACTTTACTCTAGCACTGGCCATGTTAACAGGCAGTTGCCAATTATTACACCCACCTTAACCCGGCTTGAATTTTCTTCAGGCCAGTTGTGTACCCTTCGTTATAATCAATTATTTTGTAACATACTCAGCCTTTTGACGGCCCGGACCACACCCAGCTGAACGTGGCCCAAACTGATGCCTCCTTGCAGATAGGCAATGTAGGGAGCCCGCACCGGACAATCGGCGGACAACTCTAGCGAAGAACCGGCTACAAAGGTGCCGCCAGCCATCAGGATTCGGTCTCGATAGCCGGGCTGCACCCAGCTTTCGGGGGTGGCGCCGGAGTCAACCGGACCGCTGCTTTGAATCCCCTTACAGAAGGCCGCCTGGGCCTCGGGACTGCCCAGCTTTACGGCCTGAACGATGTCCGTGCGTGGTTGGTCCCAGCGCGGTCCCACCTCGTAGCCTTCCAATTCAAGGAAGCAAGAGGCCCACACCGCCCCCTCCAAAGCCTGGCCAACCACAATAGGCGCCTGAAAGAGACCCTGTAGCAGGCTCCGCGAAAACCCGAAGCTGGCCCCCTGCTCCCCTCCTATGCCGGGAGCAGTGAGACGATAGGAGGCCGCCTCCACGGCCAACTCGGTGCCGGCCAGGTATCCGCCGCTGGCTGCCAGCGTGCCGCCCAGATTTTTGATCAAGGAGCCGGCCACCAGATCGGCGCCCACCTGAGTGGGCTCATGGTCCTCGACCAACTCTCCGTAGCAGTTGTCTACCATGATCAGGGCCTGCGGGCAACAGGCCCGCACGCGCTCAATGGCCCGTCCCAACTGGCCCACAGTCAGGCTGTTCCGCCAGGCATAACCGCGCGAACGTTGCAAAAAGACCAGTCTGGTTTGGGGGCGCAGGAAGGAGGCAATTCCGTCCAGATCGAGACCGTGGTCGAGCAGGTCCAGTTGACGGTAGCTGACCCCCCATTCGGCCAGTGAGCCCGGGCCCGGATTACCCAGGCCAATGACGGTAGCCAGAGTGTCGTAAGGGTCGCCGGTCAGGCAAACCATTTCCTGACCTGGACGCAAGTTGCCAAACAATCCGCAGGCGATGGCGTGCGTTCCCGAAACAAACTGAAGGCGCGCCAGAGCCGCCTGAGAGCCGAACAACCGGGCAAAGACCCGGTCCAACAGTTCCCGTCCGCAATCCCCGTAACCGTAGCCGGTGGAGCCATTCAGGTGAATCTCGCTCAGGCCTTGTGATTGCAGGGCGTCCAATACTTTCCATTGGAGCCGATGGGCTCGCTCACGAATCTCCTCACGCAGCTCTTGAGTGATTTTCAGAGCCTGTTGGAAATGCTCGATTTGAGTTTCGCTCATCCCCTCTTGTCGCAGACGTTGACCTACCATCATGGCTTGGGCCAACCGGTGGCCGGAGCGTCCGCCCAGGGCCCACCCCGATAGCGACGTTGATGGGGATGAAAGGTAGCCTTATAACGCATCGAATCATTGCCTTCCACATAGAGGCCCAGGTAGAGATGTTCTCGGCCGTTGGCCAGGCACCACTCCAGCGACTTCATGACTGAAAAAATACCCAGGCTACGCCGAGGGTCGCAGTCCCATACGAAATAGACCGAGGAGATCCCCAGCGGGGAGACATCCACAAGGTCCACTCCGACAATCTGGCCCTCAAGTCGATAAACAAAGTCTAACCCCTGGCCCGGTTGCTCCAGATAGATGGCGCAAAATTCCTCGGCGCTGATGCTCTGCTGCTTATCCCAACGCTTGCTCTGATAGCGCTGATAGAGGGCAAACTTCTCCTGACTGAAGCTGCCAGGCTCCACTTCCAAAGTGACATCTTGATTTCGGCGTAGAATTTGACGCTGATTCTTGTTCGGGCGAAAGGTGGCGGCCGGAATACGCAGCGAGATGCAGGCCTGACACCCCTCGCACATGGGCGTGTAGTAGAGATGGCCAAGGCGGCGAAAACCAGAAAAAAGCAGCCCCTGAATGTCCTCTTGACTGGCCTCCAAAACGTGTAGCGCCAACGAGTGCCAGCGCCGGTCGGGAAGATAGGGGCAGTCGCCAAAGTCCAGCAGACGCATCGGCGAATGTTGCATCGGAGGGACTACCACGAGGGCTCTCTCACCCCTGCAACAAAGTGCCGGCCATGAGCTTTCGTTATGAACTGGTACAACAAAGAGGTCGAACCCGGCGGGGACGAATTCACACCCCCCACGGGATCATCGAAACCCCCGAATTTTTGCCGGTTGGCACCCAGGCCACCGTCAAGGCCCTGACTCCCCCGCAGTTGCGCGAATGCGGCGTTCAGGGCCTGCTGGCCAACACCTATCATCTTTATCTAAGGCCCGGCTCCGAGTTGGTAGAAAAGATGGGCGGACTGCATCGTTTTATGCAGTGGCCCGGCCCCATCATGACGGACTCGGGCGGCTTTCAGGCCTTTTCTCTGGGGGCCGGCCGAGAGCACGGGGTGGGCAAAATCGGCGGCGTATTTCCCGGCAGCAACGCCAAGAAACCGCGGGGAGCGGTGCTCCCCAATATGGTCAAGATCAGCGAAGAGGGGGTGCGCTTTCGTTCGCACCTGGACGGCTCAAGCCATCTACTGACTCCCGAATCTTCGATTCGCATCCAGGAAGAGTTGGGGGCCGATATGATTTTGGCCTTCGACGAATGCACTTCACCCCTGGCCGATAAGGCCTATACCGAGAACTCCCTGGAGCGCACCCATCGCTGGGCGCTGCGCTGCCTGGAGGCCCGCCGTGATACCCCTCAGGCCCTCTACGGCATTCTCCAGGGAGGGGCCTATCCGGACCTGAGACAGCGCACCCTGGACTTTATGGTGCCCTTGCCCTGGCAAGGATTTGCCGTAGGCGGGTCTTTGGGAAAAACCAAGGAGGAAATGCATCAGGTACTGGACTGGACTGTGCCCGGACTGCCCGACGACAAACCCAGACATCTGCTGGGAATCGGCGAATTCGAGGACCTTTTTGAAGGCGTGGCCCGCGGCATCGACACCTTCGATTGCGTCATCCCCACTCGCTTTGCCAGAAATGGCCACGTATTTGTGAAGCCCGGCACGCCGGGGCGCAGTCCGCGGGGCACCTGGAATCTACTCAACGCTCGCTTTCGCGATTTGGACCAACCGATTCAATCCGACTGCGCTTGCTACGCCTGTCAGAATTTCTCGCTGGCTTACCTGCGCCATCTGCATAAAGCTGACGAGATTTTAGCCTACACACTGGGGAGCATGCACAATTTGCACTTCTTGCTCACCCTGATGGGGGATATGCGCCAGGCTCTGGAGGAAGACCGTTTCGAAACTTTTCGCCAATCTTTTTTTGCTCCGGCCTCCTAGTCGGGCAGGATTTCGGTGCCGGTCTCACCGGCCACAGCGCGGGAGATATTGGGAGCGTCGGTGATGACAATGCGTCCCCCACTCTTCTCGACAAAGGCCAGGCCAGCATCGATCTTGGGTTTCATGGAGCCCACCTTGAAGTGGCCTTCGAGCAGGTGTTGGCGTGCCTGGCTGGCGGTCAGGCGAGAGAGCTCCTGTTGTTTGGGGGTTCCGAAATGGAGACAGACTTTCTCTACCCCGGTAGAGATGAGCAGCAGGTCCGCCCGAAGCTGGCGAGCCAACAGGCTGGAGGTCAGGTCCTTGTCGATAACAGCTGCAACCCCCCGGTAGCCCTCGGGAGTGCGAACGACAGGCACCCCTCCCCCACCAGCACAGACCACGCAGGCGCCAGAATGGACCAACTGTCCAATGAGAGTCAACTCTAAAATCTGCAAAGGCTTGGGAGAGGCCACCACTCGCCTCCAGCCCCTGCCGGCATCTTCCATGACCTGCCAGCCATCCTGTTCTCGGCGTTGCTGAGCCGTGGCCTCATCCAGGAAGAAACCGACAGGCTTGGTGGGATTCTGAAAGGCTGCATCATGGGCATCTACCTCGACTTGAGTCAAAACTGTGGCAACGCCACAGTCCATTTGACGCTGACGCAACAGATTGCCGATGGCCTGCTGAAACGAGTAGCCCATGGTGCCCTGGGTGTCGGCCACGGCCGCGTCCATCGGAACAGGCTCTACCACCGCCCGAGCCAGTTCGGAGCGTTGCAACGAAAAGCCCACCTGCGGCCCGTTGCCATGAACAAGCACCACTCTCCAGCCTTGCGAAATGAGTTCGACAATGTGGGCAGAGGTTGCCACAATCGCCTCATACTGATCTTCAAAGGAGGTATGACGACCGTCTTTGATGAGGGCGTTACCGCCCACGGCTATCACCGCAGTTAACGCCATGAGACAAATCCACAGACCGGGACGGGGTTAACCACCGCCGGCCTTAAGGCTGGACCTCTTTGGCCAAACAGCGATCGATATAATCCTGAATGGCCTTGGCACTATCTTCATTGAGATCATGGAAGCGCAGACCCACCTGATACCGGCCCGTGCCGACCTCGTCCCGCCAGACCACTTCGGCGTTCATGTGGACCGTTGGCAAATCGAATTCCAGGAAGATCTGAAGAGGAAAAGTTGTGCCAATCTCCAGAGACTCATCAAGACGCACACGCATCCCTTCGACGGACAGGTCCAGCGCCAGTGGATAGAGCCAGCGGGTCTGTTCTTCCAAACCGATTCCGACCCCCAACACCCGATTGAGGCGAAAACGCAGGCGCTTACCCTCGGGGGAGCAAATTTCCAAAATTTTGTTTACGCAGGCCTTGGCCTTGGGACTCATGTTGATGAACTGAAGTCCAGATACAAACATACCGCCCAGCAAGCGCTTACTCCATACCACCCGGGCTTCCACTTCGAGATCGGGAAATTCGGAGCAAACCTCGCCACCAAAGGATTCCGTCTGGAGATTGAGCGTAAACGGCTCCGACTGGGGAAATTCTACGTCACCATTCACCCGAATACCGCCCGAGGAGATGTCCACCAGGTGCAGATACAATCCGGCGCTTTCGCCGCCGTGGTGCAACTGGGCCATGATCAGCTTGTTGAGGCGAACGCCTTTGCGCTGATTGTTGCGTCGTTCTGAGTTGGATTGCGAGCCACTCTTGCCCTGGGAAGACTCCGAACCCCACACGGACTGAGGGTCCAGGTCTTCCTCGGGCTCGGCTTCGCTCTGATCGGCTGCAGCCGGTTCGGCGGAGGTTGAGTCATCTGTCCCGGCAGCCGAGGCCACTGGTTCAGATTCCTGAGTTTCGGGGGCCGTAGCCTCCGTGGCAGGCTCTTGAGCCTGACCGGAATCGTCAACGTCAGCAGCCACAGCCACTGAGTCGTCCTGAGATGAAGTTTCGCCCGACATAGGTTCGCCTGTTCGTCCCTTTCGATTCTAAGTCCTGGCTAGCGTGCGGACACGGCGGCCTTGGTCCGGTTGGCATAGAGCGGGAACTGCTGACAGAGTTCGCCCACATGCCCGCGAATCTTGTCCAGATGCGACGAGGTCTGCGCATTCTGCAAGGCCTCCACGATCCAGGACCCGATCTGCTTCATCTGCTCTTCTTTCATTCCGCGTGTGGTCAGAGCGGGGGTCCCTAGTCGAACCCCGCTGCACACCGCTGGCGGATTTTTGTCAAACGGGATAGCGTTTTTGTTGCATGTCACCCCGGCGTGTTCCAAAGCGGCCTCGGCATCTCGCCCGGTCAAACCCAGCGGGGTCACATCCACCAGCATCAGATGGTTGTCCGTCCCCCCCGTGACCAGGCGAGCCCCTCCTTGACGGAGAGTTTCGGCCAGAGCCTTAGCGTTGGCCACGACTTGTTCCTGGTAGGCCTTAAAGCCCGGTTGCAAGGCTTCTTGAAAAGCTACGGCTTTGCCCGCTATGACGTGCATCAGCGGGCCTCCCTGGTAGCCAGGAAAGATGTTCTTGTCGACCGCTTTGGCCCAGGGCTCCTTGCACAAAATCATGCCGCCCCTCGGCCCCCGCAAGGTTTTATGAGTGGTGGTCGTGACCACATCGGCAAACTCGACCGGATTGGGGTGGATACCAACAGCCGCCAGGCCGGCGAAATGGGCCATGTCTACCATAAACACCGCCCCAACTTCATCAGCCAGTTTGCGGAAAAACTCCAGGTTGAGCGTGCGTGGATAAGCGGAGTAGCCGGCCAGCAGCACTTTGGGTCGATGCCGACGAGCCAGTTCGGCCACCTGGTCGTAGTCGATCAGTTCGGTATCAGGGCTTACACCGTAGTGGACGATTTCAAAATGGGATCCTGAGAAGTTTACTTTGTGTCCGTGCGTGAGATGGCCACCGTGAGCCAGCGACAGAGCCATCAACTTGTCTCCGTGCTGCATCAAAGCATAGTAAGCGGCGATATTGGCGCTCGAACCAGAATGGGGCTGCACATTAGCGTGGTCTGCGCCAAACAACTTGCAGGCCCGCTGACGGGCCAACTCTTCAACCACATCCACATGCTCACAACCGCCGTAGTAGCGCCTTCCGGGGTAGCCTTCGGCGTATTTGTTGGTCAGCACGCTGCCGACAGCTTCCAGAACCGCTTCGCTGACAAAGTTTTCCGAGGCGATCATTTCCAGGGTGTGGGCCTGACGGAGCGTCTCCGCCTGTATAGCCTGGGCAACCTCGGGGTCAGTGGCGATGACGTGGTCTAACATAATGCTCTCACTCCTAATCGCGCCTTACCAGCGCTCCCATAGTTTTTCGGCAGCCTCGCGGCAGCGTGTTTTCAAGTGTGCGGAATCAATCCCGGCTACCTGCCCCTTGAGGAAGACGCAGTCGCCCGCAACCCACGTGCCCCACACGGGAGCCATGCTCAGCCCAAAGAGCCAGTGGCCCAGAAAGTTGCCCGAATGGAGGGGGGTAGGCGGGTCGTAGTCCAGCACCATCAGATCGGCTGCGGCACCGCAGGCAATTTCACCCAACTGAAGCCCAAATCGCCGACTGGCCAGGCGAGCCGGGTGCACGAAGGCTACCTGGTAGATGTCATCATAACTAAAGGACTGAGGATCGGCCGCTTGATGCTTGTGAATGACCGACAGTGTGCGGGCGTCTTCGGCCGGATCCTGGCTCATTCCGTCGGTGCCCAGAGCCACGGGTATGCCCATCTGCAACATTTTGCGCACGGGCGCGCAGCCCACCGCGTTGTTGAGATTGGAGCGCGGATTGTGCATGACGGTCAGGCCCGGTTGGGCCAGGAGTTCCATTTCGTGGGGCCGGAGATGAATGCAGTGAGCAGCCCACACTTCGCGACCCCGCAAACCCTCGTCGAGGAGCCTTTGCAAGGGAGGTTTTCCGTATTTTTCGAGACTGTGGTCGACATCACAACGGTCCTCGGCCACATGGACATGAACGGGAATGTCCGCCGGCCACTCTTTCAGGGCCAGTTGCAGCGTTTCCGGGTCGACCGTGATGGAGGCGTGCAACCCCATGGCGGGCGACAATTTCCCGTTGCGTTCGCTGGTGCAGCGATTGGCGAATCGCAGATTCTCGGCCACACCCTGTCGGGCCCCCTGAGCGCCGTGTCGGTCGGTAGTCTCGTAACACAGACATGCTCGCAAGCCCACCTGCAGACTGGCCTCGGCCAGTCGGTCCAAACTGCCTTCGATGCAGCCGGGGCTGGCGTGATGGTCAATCACTGTGGTTACGCCCCGCTGCACAGCTTCGCTAAACCCAAGTAACCCACTGAGATAGACATCCTCGGGCTGGAGCGCCTGATCGAGACGCCACCACAGGCGCTGTAAAATTTGCAGGAAGTTTTGGGGGGGCTCATCTTTCATCGAAATTCCACGTGCAAAAGCGCTGTAGAGGTGATCATGGGCGTTGATCTGGCCGGGCATCAACACCCGGCCCTGCAGATCCAGTCGCGCAATAGGAGGAGCCACTTCGAGAACGTCGCGGCTGGGACCAAAAAGGCGAACTTGACCGTTCTCTATCCAGCAGGCGGCATCGTGAACGACTTGAGGCTGCGCTCCCAAGGTGACTAAGGTGGCATTGGTAAACAGGAGCGTGCTTGGCATTCGGCCTCCCGGTTTGGTGTGGGGCAGGCACTTTGCCAAGTAACCTGGAGGCCCCTCCCAGGACGGGGCCAGGATCAAAAAAAGGCCAGCCACAAAGCTGGCCTTCTGTGCTGTAGCTAGCGAACGAACTGGAAGTAGTCGAAGGCGCCGGGATTGGTCATGCTATCGTTGGCCGGGGTGCCGGCCGCCCCTTGCAAGGTGCCATCGGCCAACCGGCGCATGCCCGCCAGAGTGTTGCCGACATTGCTCACGCTATAAAGCAGAGAATTGGTAGGATCCAGCACCGGGAAGAGGCCGCCCCCGACGGCGGCAAAGGGACTGCCCGCCACCGCTGTCAGAGCCCCGGTGGCCGCATTGACATTAAACCCGTGAATTTGAGCCAGGCTGTCATTGCCCACGTAGAACTGCCCGTTGCGGGCGGCATCGCCAAATCCGACGTCAAAGCCAAGATTGTTGGTGGCCTGGGCCGTAAGTACCCCGGCCGCGCTGACCGTAAAGGGCAACACCTGGTCATTGTTGGCGCCGGCTACGCGCACGGTGGCCAGCACCAACGTTCCCGAAGGATGAATGGACAGGTCGCGCAAGGTGCCCGCCGCTACCGCGTTGTTAGTGGTGGCCGTCAGCACACCCGTGCTCGTATTGACACTGAAGGTCTGAATCGAGTTATTGAGGGGCAGGTGCAAGAAAGCCCCTTGACTGCTGAAGCCGCCGTCAAACTCGGCATTCTGAAGCAGAGCCAGAGTGCCGCCCGCAATGGGCGTCAACGAACCATCGGCACCTACCGTGTAGGCACGAATTTGTGTGTCTCCCGCCACGTATGCAAAGGCCCCAGAGGGATGGAATAAAATGTTAGTAGCACCGGTAGGTCCGGCATAGGGACTGCCGGGAGTATTGTTGGTTCCTCCCCCTTCGGTGATGATAAAACCCGAGATATTGTTGGAGTTCTGATTGGCTACGTAAAACAAGTTACGCGAGGGATGGGTGCGCACGGCACGAGGGTTGGTTCCGGTCGGCTGAGTGGAGAGATGGGCCGTTTGTCCCGTCTCAGTATTGATGCCTCGCACCGACACCGTGTTGGCAGCAAAGTTAGGCAACATGATGAATTCGAACAGTTGAGCCTGCGGGGCTGGAGCAAAGACGCTACTGTCATCGCTGCCGCAACCGGCAACTGCGGCACCGGATGCAATCAATAGGGCAACCATGGCTTTACTGGATAAACGACGACTCACGGTAAATTACCTGGACTTTCCTGAAAGTTCCCCCCCTGGCGAAGCCGGGCAGACTGGCACCTATTCCCGAACCACACGTGTCTCGAAACTATAATCGAAGAACCGGCCGGGGACCGAAAGTTGCTTGCGGAACGAACCGGAAGAAGTCAAACACAAATGGACTATTGAGATGCCCAGGAAAAGCTGCTTTGAACCGCAGGCCCCTGCCAGTGGTGCCGAGGGCCTTCATGCGAAAGGGCCCCGAGTTCGGAGCCCTTTCGCGTGGTGTTTTGGTGGCCTTTTTATGCGACCAGTTCGGTCGGTTCGTAGCCAGGCGGTGGCTGAGTGTCCTCGCGCATAAAAATTTCCAACATTTTGTTGGCCTGCTCCGACTTGGCCTTGAAGACCGCGGGAGAAGTGGTGCTGGCGGTGCTGGTGCTGGTCGCGCCTTTGTTGTCTGAGGTCTGGGAGGTTGCTCCCCCTTTGAGCCCTTGCAATGCCTGCAAAATCTGCCGAGTGGCAGGACGGTTATAAATCTCACCGGCTTTGTCGCCCGTGTGCTGCATGTAGTTGTTCTGCTGGTAGCTAATCAGACTGTTGAGCATACGCTTTTGCCGAGCTTGCGGAGAGAGCGCGTTATTGGGGTCCTGATTGGACTGCGAAAGCTTTTGCTGATAAAGGTATCGGGTCTCAGCCAACTTGCCTTGCTCGTTCAGCTTTTGCTGAGCAACCTTGCGACCGATCTCTTCAGGAGTTGTCTTGGCGGCTTTGGCCTCTTTGGCTTCGGCCTGAGCAGCTACTTCCGGCTTCGGTTTGGCGGCTTCGGTCTTCTTGGCGGTCAGTTCGCTCAGCTTTACGCGCTTGCGCTTAACCTTTTGGCGGTCGTCCTGGCCGAACTTGGCCGCGGCGGCGCCCCCCGACTTGCCAGGCCCACCGGAACCCCCTTGCGGACCCCTATCACTCTCTTCGTCGTCGCCGTGTAGGGTTTTAAGCCTGGCGTCCTCAGCTTTTTTATCGACTTTTGGAGTCTTAGCCTGAACATAAGACTGTGTTATTCCGGCTCCTGCTGCTACATCACTGGCACGAGGTAAGCTCACGGCGTCACCCTTTCTACTTTTGAAGTATTGAGATCATTATGCGGTAAAATCGATCAAACCGGGTTGCTGGGAGTTTGATATTTTGTTACAAATTTGTAAATTATAACAAGGCGCCCCCTTTACCTGGGCGGCCGTCAAATTTTGCACCGTGTTGGAAGTCTGAGAGTTTGCTTTTTACTCTTGGAGTCGCGGAAAGTCAGGGCGGTTACGAGAGCGCTGGAGCCCAAGAATGAACGGATAACCCCAAACGGTCCTGAAATCATCGACTACGCATCCACAAAATGGCTCAACCAATCCATTTTTAACCGGTGCAACTTTTACCAGGTAGCCCGCGTTGCACCTCAGAGCCATTGGGTACTGGGCCACCTGACAGGGGCGACTGGCCGCGGTGCACAGCGAGTTGCGCTGCCGACTGAGGGAGGCGATCTGGGCCGGTCCGAGGACGAATCGCCGGCACTTCTTTAGCGGGTAGGATTCGGGGGGCGGCTGGGGAAGTCCGGGCACATTGGGGGGGGTACGCTTGATAAGACGTCTCGCACTACTTTTACTGTGCCTTTTGGCTGCCATACTGTTGAGTTGTGGGGACGCCAATCCGCCCTCGTCGCTGTCGTCGGGGGACACCACCGTTCGGGTCACTCCGTCGAATGCTTCGAGTTTTTCCGGCAAGCTGGATTTGCGGCCGATGTTGTTCATTCCGCCCGTGGGCTTTGCCGCAATTTTGGCGGGACGAAAACAAATAGAAGCGGCCGACCGCATCGTGGCAGAGGACGGCTCGTTGGTGGTCTGGCCGACTGCGCCCGCGGCCTTATGGACCGCTCAGATCGGCAACCAGCGGGTGCGCCTGAATGCGAAGGGAGAGTTCTTCTTCGCTTCGATTCCGCCCGGGGAGACTACGGGAATCTTGATGCACCCGACCGACTCGGAAATCGCACTCACCTTTCCCGTGAGGGAGTTGACCCCCGGCAGCGTGGCTGCCAAGTCTCTGGTTTACCCCATCGCTTTTGATGGGGCTTGCGGCATGAGTGAAGTGGAAGACGAGTTTTGCACCGGCATCGCCTTCCCTCCGCGTCCGCTGGCAAAAGCCAAGACTGAGTCGGAGAAGGAGGAGGTGCGACCCAAGTTGGGTCCCGAACCGACCAAAGTAGAGGTGCGCGAGCGCGGCAGCTATCCGGTCGGGTCAGACCGTATTTGCGAAGATAAAAACGGTTTTTTCAGTGCTTTTACCCCCAACCTGCTGGGGTTCGAGAAATACATCAAGTAATTGGGAAGCACATGCGATTTTTATGTCCAGGTAGGCGCTTGCATTAACGAAAACCCGACGGCCGATTTTCAATACAAATTGCTACTGGAAAGCCGCACTGCGCCGGGAGTCAGCACCTTTCGGCAGTTTATCGGCACGGATTTTTACCTGTCGCCGCCTCCCATCAAAGGCCTGGATATCGATTGTCAGGACAATCATAAAGGTCGCGAGTGCCAGCAGGTGAAGATCGACGATCTTTCCGTGGATCTGACGGCCCGAGGAAATATCGTCAAAACCGATGTGGGTAGCGTTGTGGTGCCGGTCAGACCCGGCTCCAGCGAGCCCCTTACGGTGCACAATAACGGCGCCTTCGGATTCACTTTTGTCACTTTTCCCGAACAGAATATTGTAGGCCGTCTGAGCGGCGCGAAATATAAGACGGATATTCCAGACGCCCGGTTGCAACCCAAGCCCCCACAGGTTCCCACCAATCGAGTGGAACATTTTCGGCCCATCAGTCCGCTGGGCGTGGCGGTGCTGGCCTATGAGCCGGACCAGGACTTACTTTACGAGATTCCGGCTGACGCCAAGGTTGGCACCCGCGACCAGGTCGTCTTCAGCGTGGACCGAGTTTCCATAACGGTGACCTTTGTAGTGGTGGGCGATCCTCAGGGACCGCCACCGCCACCGCCACCGCCCCCGCCGCCCGCGCCGGCACCGGCGCCCCCGCCAGCTCCCGCGCCGCCCCCTCCACCAGCTTCCCAAGCCCGAGCCTTTGTTAGCGAGTTCGACCTGGATGCCGTTTACACGTTCGACCTGAACGCCAGCGGAAACACGGCTCCCTTGCGCAGCATCGTGGGGGCCAATACGGGACTGATGGACCCGGGCTTATTGGCTGTTTCCGGCAACGAGTTGTTCGTGCCCAGCTTCGGCAATGGCCGGGTCAATGTGTTCCAGGTGAATGACAACGGAAATGTGCTGCCCACCCGTTCTCTCGGTGGTGCCCTTACAGGGATTTCCGGGCCTTCCAGCGTGGCGATATTTGGAAACGAACTCTTTGTGGCCAACACGGGCAACGCTTCCATTCGGGTGTTCCCGGCCAATGCCACTGGAAACGTCGCTCCCACCCGGGTTCTCAGCGGCGGGTTGACGACACTGACCACGCCCCTGCAGGTGCTGGCCAATGGCGGTGATATCATCGTGGCCAATGGCAATCGGGTGCTTAGCTTTCCCCTAAATGCCAGCGGCAATCAGGCGCCCGCGCGCGACCTGAGCGGCGCCAATACAGGCATATCGTTTGCCGGGGGCCTGGCAATCTCGGGAAGCGAGCTGTTCGTTTCATCGCTAAACAACAACTCGATTCGAGTCTTTCCCGTCACGGCCACGGGCAACTTCGCTCCGACTCGGGTGATCAGTGGGGCCAATACCGGTCTGGTCAACCCGGACGGCATTGCCATTGGGGGGAACGAATTGTTTGTGGCCAATGACGGAAATGGATCGGTGAGAGTATTCTCCACCACCGCCAGCGGCAATGTCACGCCCTTGCGATCGATTTCGGGAGCGGCCACGTTGCTGGGTTTCCCCTTCGGCGTTGCAACCGGAGTGGTGAATCCATGAGCGAGTAGATCTATGAGCCTCTGCCCGCCGTCATCAGCGAGCCCCCGCAGGCAACCACGTTCCCGCCACCCACAAACACGGGCCGCACTCGCAGACTCTGCGGCACATATCCTTCTTCTCGAAGACGAAGCGAGGCGGCCATGCGGGCGGCCGCCGACAGGCTGGCTACCCGACCTCTTTGTTGCTGATGTGAAAATGAAGGGGATGGATGACCCGTAAACCCCTTTGTCACCAAGGATTTCGCCCGGGCCAATACAGCGAGCCAATCACCTTTTCACCACTCAGAGTCGGTGACGGGGATACGCCGCAACGTTTTGCCTCGGACCACCGCCAGGTAGCCCGGACCGTCTTGGCCGCTCCCACCTGACCCGATTCGGCCCTTTCGCTGAAGCTCGGCAATGCCGTCCATTTCCGCCTGAAGGCTTTCGGCCGTGACGGCATCGTGGCGAAACTCGCACAACTGCCGCTGGGTGTCAAAGGCCAGAGTAACCCCTCCCTGGACGCAGGTAGTGATGCCCTGCAGAGCCGGGATGCCCGCAACTGGAACGCTTTGAGCATAGAGGAAGCCCATCACCTGCTCCCCTTTGTGGTTGACACTCATGGTAGAGGACTGCCAGCTCACCCCTTCTGGCAAACCAAGTTCTTGGGAATGTTGGGTCAGGTAGCCGACGGCCTCGGCGCCTGAGGAGAAAGTGTGGTCAACGCTCAACTCGGGAAGGTCGATGTGACGCACCATGGATGCGCTCACATCTCCGGGTTGGAAGATTTTGCGATCCAGGAACACCTTCTCGATGGCCCGGCCAAGCTTGCCGCTATGACTTTCTTGGTCGGCCAGGATCAAACCCAGGCCAATGTCCTTGAAGCGCCCCCGGTTGGAAGCCGCTTTATCCACCGCACTGGCCAGCAGCGGACCCATGGTATCGGCGGCATACCTCAGGGCTTGAGCAGGCGGTAGCAGTTGATCCCGCATACCCTCGTGGTAGGCGGCCTCCAGGCAATCATAGAAGGCACCGACGAAGAGCCTGGAAAAACTGTGCACTTCGCCTCCCAAGGTCGTCTCGTCGCCGCGGCCATCGCCCAGAGATTCGGGAGTGGCGTAGGTGAAGTGATTCAGGGCATTGCGTAGCCAATCCTGATGGTCGTCCGCAAGATCGGCATTGGCCAACTTCTTGGCTTTTCCGAATTCTTCGGATAGGTGGGCCAGCAAGTTGGGCTTGCGCAAGTCGCCCCCGGTCTGGGCGATGATGCGCTCGTTCAGGGCGGGGTCCTGCAAGGCCAGCAACATCGCCGAGCAATCGCCGAAGGCCTCATGAAAAGAATGCGTTTCTCGATCAAAGCTGTTCAAGAATCCCGGTTTCATGCCATCTAGCACTGCGTGACCGGTCTCGTGGGCGACTACGTCCGTCGAATTGGCGACATACACCGTCTTCTTGAGGCGCGGAGAGTCCTGGAAGTAAAAACTGGTAGCTCCGGATTCGCGCGAGTAGGAGGCGTTCAGCCCCTCCTTCTTGTGCGGAACAACTCCCAGCAGGGCGTCGCCAAAACCCCAGGGAATGGAACTCCCCCGGTAGCCTTCCCACATTCGTAAAGTTCGGGTGGTGACCACCTGGGCGTGGACCTGCGTCTCTCCGTCGCTGCCCGGTTTCATCCGATAGTTTCCCAGGCTGTCAGGCCTGGCCTTGGGTCGTTTGTCAGAGATTCGGACGCGATCGTTGGCCAGGTCGTTGCCCACCATGGCCTGGTCCACTTCTCGCACTACCGCCGGGCCGACCCATGGGTCCTGCAAGAAAGTGCTGACTTTTACCGTGTCGCTAGCCCGCATCTTCAACGCTTTTGTTCTCCTTTGTATGGCATTGTCGGCAGGCTAAGCCAGTCACGTTACTCAAGCGCAAATCTCTTGTGAAAAAGGCCGCCGGGCTCTGTGCAGAGTGTTTCCAAAGCAAAGGGTTTATCACGTATTTATGTGTTGCAATATTTTTGCGATAGATTCACGCCCGCAGATAGAATGAACCAATGCCATTATCTCTGTCTAAACCAGTGCTCTTCTTGTGGGCAGCTCAGACTGACCCCATGAAGCGCCAGATCGTGCTATTGCTTTTCAAGGCGGTGCTGGCGGGCAGCCCTCTGCTGGCCATCATACTCTACCAGGTCATTTGCCCCAGAGCGCGGCGACGGCGACACTGGTCCTCCCTGATTAACTGCCTGTGGCCCGTGGGGTTAACCCACGCGGCCATTTCCTCGCAGGCTGAGGAGGAAGTCGGTATCCCAGCGTAGGACTTAGGGCCACAGATCCATCCCCGCCAGCCGCGTCGCGACTCGGTTAAATATGGCCCGATATTCGCCCTCATCGCTCCTTGCCGGAGGGGCGCCTCCGTAGCCCGACTGCCCAACTTATTCCGGGGCGAGCCCTTAGCCCTTGGGCGCCAGGATGGGCGGTTCCCCAGTTTTGCATGTAGAATAGTGGGCCCTTATCGCCGACGACACAGGGAAAAACAACTTTGCTCAGGTGGGTTGGCGCTACTCCAAGAAACTCGGGTCCCTTTAACGGACCTTTCACGGGTCCGCCACACAGCTACCTTAGGATAGAAAAAACACAGGAGTAGACCA
>JADMJV010000050.1 GCA_018780265.1 bacterium | reverse complement strand
CTGCCGCTATCCTTCCAACTCAACCGCACACTGCTTTCCAGCGAGGCCGCCTGCAACTCCGTCACCTGGGCAGGCTGAGGGCCCGTAGCGGTGGTGAAACCGACTTCCAGAAAAGAGGTTCGACAGTTGCGCGTCTTGCCAACCACTCGTGCGTAGACCACGTAGGGCGTGCCCTTCTCCAGGCCCATTCCCTCCACAACACCGGCCTTGCTATAGTCTACGGGAACTTGCTCGAGGAGGGGGATCTGCTGGGCGGTCTTTTTCTCCTTCGAGAGCCGAACGTCCAGAAAGAGGTCCTTGCCCAGCTGCCGGTCCAGCAACCCGGTGACCTCATAACTCAAGCGAAACAGCCCCAGGGGCAACTCGGTCAGAGAGAGATTGCCCAGTTCTGGGGGCGCCTCCCCCTGCTCCGGAAAGAGCTCGGAGATGGGGCTTTGCAACCCTTGCAACAGAGGGTCTGAGACGTAGTTGGAAACGCCCTGGCGACCGACCAGATCTTCGATGGCGTGCATCAGCGGATAAAAATCCGCCTGGCCCGGGTCGAGGTAATTGACGTAAAACAGATGAAATCCAGGACTCTGCTGAGCCGCGGGCAGGACCGGCTTTTTCAGATAGTCATAGTCGCCTACGGCCCAGGGCGATACCACTCCCCGTTTGGCGCCCCAGTCCCAGATACAGTAAAGACTCTCATAGAGCATTCCGTCGATGCTGGAAGCATAGGACTGAGGGTGGGTCTCGATCAAAAACATCCCTCGATTGGCCAGCACAAATCGATCCGGATAGCTTTTGCGAATAGCCTGCAACATCGAAGCCATTTGAGGCTGACTGTAACTGTAATTTCCCCACGGCGAGGCAGTATCCAGCGTATCCAGAAAAAAACCGTCCACGGCAAACTCCGTGTGCAGGCGGGCCATGCGAGCCAACACCATTTTCTGCCATTCCGGGTCGCCGGCATTGACATAGTAGCTGCCCCACACCCCGTTTTCATCAGGCACCCCGTCCTGACCGGGCACGGTCACCGGCTTGCCATTCTCGCCATAGCGACGCTCACCGTTTTTCTCGAAGACGTAGGAGACCTGATCCAGGAATCGGGTCGGGTAACCTGCCCGGGCCTGGCGCCAGCTCTTGTTGAGAGAGAAAGTGGGGCCGAGTCCTCTGGGCACCGGGGGAGGTCCGGCCGGAGGCTTGTCGTCTTCACCGACGGTCACATAGGCCAGCACGATGACATCGTCGGGAGTGCCCGCCTGACCGTCCTTGCCCTTTTGCAGTTGACCGATCAACTCGGGCGTAATGTTGTCGAAGTGGTCTCCTGGATGAACCACCACCAGGTCGAAACGATGGGCCCGCTGGATCATTTCAGGCGTCCAGGCACCATAACACAGGGCGTAGTCTTTGGGGGGCCACTTGGGGTGGCTGGGTTTGGCCGCCACTGGACAGGCCGCGGCAAACAGGGCCGCGGCCAGCAAGGTCTTCTTCATAACTACTGCTTCTCGGCCGGGGTCACTTTCCTTTAACTTTGGGCTCCATCGGCACGGACACAGGCGGAGGGGCCGGCCTGGGCGCCTGCTCCACCTTCTCCCAAAGAGCCGTCCAGTCGCGCTTTTCTTGTTCGGTCAACTGGGCAGCCTGCTGCGGCTTCCAGTCATCTCGAGCCATGCTCTTAAAGGCCTCGCGCATGCGCGGCGAAAGCTTTTGGGTCCAGTCTTCGGTGCTGGCCGCAGTGGCCAATAAAATCAGTACCAGAAAGGTTTTCATGGACCTTTCTTCGGCTCCAGATAGGACACTCCTGGGACGATTTTTAGCATGCCTCTTGACAGCCGGGGGTGCAGGCCCTACTTTGTGGTCTGGGAAGGTTGCCGCTTTTGCGTTGAAAACGCCCGTCCTATCAGCCTCAAGGAGGTTCTCAGGATGCGTGTAACGGCAGTCCGCAGACATATTCCCCATTGCTCACTCGAGCCTCTTCTTCAGTTCCTTTTATAAATCCGGCCTTCGGCTGGCTTTCTCGGCCTTTCTCTCGCGATTTCCCCTTTCGGGCTATCGCCTTTTCGTAGACCCTGGAAACAAACCAAAGGAGGATACCCTTGATGAAACATTCTGTGGAGGTGAAGAACTTTCTTCGCCATCACTTTCGCCATTTCAACGCAGCCGCTCTGGTAGACGCGGCAGAGGCTTATTGTAAGCACATGCAGGTCGGGGGCCGCATGCTGGTGGCTATGGCCGGAGCCATGAGTACCGCCGAAATCGGCCTCTCTCTGGCCGAAATGATCCGGGCCGACAAGGTCCACGCCATCAGCTGTACCGGGGCCAATCTGGAAGAGGACCTGTTCAACCTGGTTGCTCACCAACACTATCGCCGCATTCCCAACTGGCGCGACATTACGCCCCAACAAGAGCAGGAACTGTTGGCTTTGCATCTCAATCGGGTAACCGATACATGCATCCCTGAAGGGGAAGCGATTCGACGACTGGAGTCACTGCTGATCCGAGAATGGCAGCGGGCCGAAGAAAACCAGGAACGCCTCTTTCCCCACCAATTTTTGTATCGACTGATCAACAGCGGATTGCTGAAGCACTTTTATCAGATCGATCCCCGCGACAGCTGGATGGTAGCAGCGGCCGAAAAGAACCTGCCCATCTTTGTACCGGGCTGGGAAGACTCGACCACGGGCAATATTTTCGCCAGCCATTGTCTGCGCGGCACTATCAAAGACCCCCACACAGTGCGCTCGGGGTTGGAATATATGCTGGAACTGGCTGGCTGGTACAGCCGCGAAAGCCAGATCAGCCCGTGGGGGTTCTTTCAAATCGGCGGAGGCATCGCCGGCGACTTTCCCATCTGCGTCGTGCCGATGCTGCGCCAGGACATGGAGATGGAGCAGGTGCCTCTGTGGAGCTACTTCTGCCAGATCAGTGACTCCACCACCAGCTATGGCTCCTACTCGGGGGCTACCCCCAACGAAAAGATCACTTGGGAAAAACTGGCTCCCAGCACGCCCCGCTTTATGGTGGAGTCGGATGCCACTGTGGTGGCCCCCCTGATCTTTGCCTATGTGATGGCCGACCAGCCCGTCAAAACGGCGCGACCACCAGCCCGGGCACGCCGCTTGCGACCGACCAAGACGACCGCCCTGACCACCTCGGTCTGAGCCGCTGACTGCCCCTGCCCCTGATCGAGGGAGGCAGGGGCAGTCTCGGTCCAGGGCTAATCCAGGACCATGGCTAAAATCGAAAAAACCGACCAACAATGGCGTGAGTCTCTGACACCAGAGCAATATCGCGTGCTCAGGCAGGCCGGCACCGAGTACCCCGGCAGCGGTGAATATCTGGAGCACGAAGAGATCGGCAGCTACCACTGCGTCGGATGTGGCAACGAACTCTTCAAATCGGAGGGGAAGTACCACTCGGGCTGCGGCTGGCCCGCCTTCTGGACGGCCGCTGCTGGCGACAAGGTCCGTCTGCTGGAAGACCGCACTCACGGCATGCTGCGAGTGGAAGTGCGCTGCGCTCAGTGCGACAGCCACCTGGGACACGTTTTTGAAGATGGTCCCGAACCCACCGGCCAGCGCTATTGCATCAATTCGGTCTGTCTCCAGTTTCGTCCGGCCCAGGCCCTATAGCTTGCCAGGAGTCCAGTTGGCGCCTGGCATAAGGCGAACCGTCTGACCTCGAAATTCCAACTCCAACTCGTCATCTTCCATCCCCTTGACGATCACCTCGCCCACCCGGTCTCCGGCACCGACGGTATAGGTCTGGCCGTTTTGGGTCAGGGCCGCGCGGCGTTCCTTGTCGCTGCCCAGAAAGCCGGTAAACTGAAGGGGTGCTTCATCCAGACTGGCATCTTCATCGCTGGGCGGCGGCGGCGGGGTCTCTTCGGCAACCAGCGTGGGAGGTTCAACCGTCGGGCTTGAACGCCAGGTGACGGGTAGCACCCGCTCCAGCCCGGGCGCCTCAAGGCTGGGCTTCAAATCCAGCAAAGCGCGAGTTCGATCGTCCTTGGGCACGCAGGTGCCTTTGCGAGTGTCGTAGGTCCAGGTCAGGCGGATGCCGCTGGTTTTGCGGCGAGGCGGACGATCAAACGGGCTTTTTCGAGCCGGTGTAGCGCTGGGAGTGGGGGTCGTCAGGCGGCTGAGGGGCTCGATGGTGTAGGTCACATCAAATACCCCGATCCCCTCGGGGTAAATCTCCCAGGTCACCAGCAGTCGCTCTTTGCCGGCTGCGATCAGATGATTCAAAAGCATTTCGGCTCGGGCCTGATTGGTCAGACCTCCCCAGGTGGATTGACGAGCCAGCATGATGATTTCGTCCAGATTACTTTTGGGCGCCGCGGCCGTAGGAGTGGCATCCGGCGTAGCGCTGGCAGTGGCCACTGGACCGGGAGTGGCGGTGGCCTTGACCGGCTGGGGCCGGTTTGGAGTTGGGCTGGAACCGGGAGTAGCATTGCACCCGGCCAACGCCAGCACGAATAGTAATCTTTTCATAAACACACTTTCCCCCGCAGCGGCGTGCGGACCTTTCGCCTCAATCGGTGACCGTCTCCGGCTGGGTCAACCAGAGCAGGATCAAAGCGTGAATGGCAAAGAGGCGCCCGGCCGGATCGACGCCGCTCCACTGGCCGGACTGCCACATCATGTAAAACTCACCGCCCACCGTGATAAAGCCACTGAAGAAAAGCAGCAACACCATGGTGAGCCCCACCACCGCGGTCGTCTTGGAACGCTCAAATTCAGACCGGGGCGCCCCGCGCAAACGCCAGCAACGCCAGGCCCCCAGCCAGCAGGTAGCCAGGCTCAGAGTCTCCCAGGCAATGATGCCGAAATACAAGGAATGGTGCAGCCAGGGCTGGTGGATAGCCCGCCAACTGTTTTGATTAGCCGGTCTGACCGTGTCCATGCTGAGCACGTGCTGAACAAACTCAAAATTGGTCCCGTAGTCGACCAGATTGTTAAACACCACCACCGTCCAATGCAGCGCACAGGCCGCCACCAGGACGATCTTACACAACCGGACCGTCACGTGGCTCAGACCTCGTCTCGGTAGCGCAGTCCGCGACGCTTCTGCTCGGCCAGATAGGCGGTTCGAATCAACTCGCGCACATGCGAGGGATCCTTCACATTCTCCAATTTGACCTCCGGGTGTTCTGCGTTGGTGGTCACCAGAGTCACGTCCCCGATATTGGCCAATCGCTCTCCCAGATGTTGGGTAAAGGTGGCTTCGCGCACGTGGATCAAATCGATTTCGTGAAGGCTACGGCTAAATACGCCTCGATAGATGCGCAGACGCTGCGAAGTCAGCTCAAACCGAACCCCCAGCGTGAGCCAGGATTTGCCCACCCAAAGCACCTCTTCCTGGCCGCCTGAAACAGGCCGATCAGCCCCGTCCTCGAGCGAATGGAGAGTGGCAAAAACCGCATCGCTGCAGGCCCGGGCCAGCGCCTGAAGTTGGGCCGCCGGCAGCGCGGTGACCTCGATCTTGCCTTCTTCTAAAGAACGATAGAAAGCCTGAGAAAACTCGTTGCGAAAATGTTCTTGATCCATACTACCCTTTCAACACCTGCATAACCTGGGCCAGTCCCTGCGAGGCTTTGCCACGCAGCCACACCCCTCCGCTTTCCTGTGCCAGTTGGGAGAAAGGGTTGCTTTCGGGATTGATGTCCACCAGCAAGGCGCCCCGTCCGGCTACCATTCGGCCCATCTGCAGAGGCAGATTGGTGACCCCCGAGGTGCCCACCGACACCAGAGCCACTGCCTGGCGGGCGGCCCCCCTGCTGCTCTCATAGCGGTAGGTAACCTCGTCGTAGCACTCGTCAAACCAGAGCACGTGGGGACGCGCCCAGGCCTGGCACCGCGGGCAGCGCAATTGAGCCAGCTGCTCAGCAGAAGCCTTCTGACCCTTGGCAAAATCCTCAAACCCCTGGCTCAGGGGCCAGTGCTCCGTGCAGCAATTTACGGCACATCGGTAATAATCGATATTGCCGTGAACCTCGTAGGTCTTCTCTCGCGAATTTCCCGCCCTCAGGTGAAGCCCGTCGACATTTTGCGTCACCAGCAGAAAGCGCTCACCCAGCAGTTGTTCCAAGTCGGCCAGCAGGGAGTGGCCGGCGTTGGGTTGAGCCGCCTGGCATACCGACCGCCGGTATAGATACCAGGCCCAAACCTCTTCGGGCATCTGGCTAAAGGCGTGGAAAGTTGCCAACTCTTGAGGGTGGTACTCCCGCGCGCCCACCGTCCAATAGCCCTCGGGACCCCGAAAGGTAGGAATACCACTCTCGGCCGAAATGCCAGCCCCACTTAGAAAGACCACCATGCCTGGATCGCGCAGCCGCTGCAGAGACATGGACCAGCCTTCTCAAAATGCAAACAGAGTCCCCCTTTCATGTTGACGCGGGGCCTGTGCACAGCGTAGATTTGAGATACTGTGCAAATTGGCGGACTGTGGAATCAAGGTTCGGCCGGGCGTATCGCCCCCCTTGCCCAACGCGGTTCCTTGCCTGTGGCTGCCGAATCTCATGAACTGACGTCCGATCAGGTTCGGATCAACCAGCAAAGTCCCGGCCGCTATTTGCAGTTACCTGACGGCAACAAAATCGGCCTACCCGAACAGGGGCGTTTTCAGATGGGTCGCCACAAGGATTGCCAGGTGCCCCTGGAAGGCGACCTGGTCAGCCGTAACCACTGCCAGGGCGAAGTTCGCAACGGTCAATTGTGGGTCCAAGACACTTCCAGCAATGGCACCTTTGTGAACGGCGAACAGATACCGGCCGGTCAGTGGGTAGAGGTGCGTCGGGGCTCCGAACTGGGCTTTGGCCAGTCGGTCCATACTTTTCGTCTCGGCGATGATTTAACCCAGAGTGGCCAGATGCAGGGTCCCAATGGTCAGACTTTCGATTGGCCCGAAGGACAGCAGACCGTCAAAGTCGGGCGCGCCAAAGACAGCCATCTCCAACCGGAAGACCATCTGGTCAGTGGCAATCACGCCCTGTTGCGCCGGACCGAGGGCAAACTGATGGTGCTTGACACTCAATCCCGCAACGGCACGTTTGTCAACGGCGAACGCCTGGAGTCGATGCGTTGGACCGAAATTCCAGCCGGGGCTCAACTGGCTTTTGGAGATCCCGGGCTGGCCTGGAATGCTCCCCCGCCCTAATTATCCTGGCGCGAGGCTTCCCTAACCCTTTTCAAGAGGCGTCGCCGAAAGCGAACGTAATTGGCCAGGGCAAAACCCATCGAAGCGCCCACCAAGGTGTACTCTCCGGTTAATATCGGCACCGCGTTGAAACTTCCCAGGCCCAACAATACCGGCTGAAGGGCGCCCATCAGAGTGCCACAGGCCGCTCCAAAACAGACGGCAACGATCACTGGCCGACTCGCCCCAGACTTGGTGCGGGCATCACGCAGCACAGAACAAAAACGGTCAGACCCATCAGGGGACCCAGTGGCGTCCCCTTGGGAGGGGGTGGTGCCGATCCGACGGTCGCCACGGGAACATTTCCTTCTGGCAATACTGGGTGACGCTCGGCCAGCTGCTGCAACAGAATGTGCAGCATGAACCCGGTCACCAGACCAACCACCAGACCCCGCTTCCAATAATAGGGCAAATCCGGTCTCCTTAAGCGCCCAGGTGCTGGACAGTCTTGTCCACCAGCGTCAAAAAGGCGCGAATCGTCTTTTCCAGATGTTCGCCAGGGGTGTCTTCTTCCTTGCAATGAGACAGCCCATTTGCACTGTAGGCAAACATCATCACTGTGGGCATCCAGGGGACCATCTCGGCAGCGTCGTGCAGGGGACCCGAAGGCAGTCGAGGGGCATCGCCGGTAACTTCCCTGACCGACTCCTCACAGAGACGCAGCAAAGTCGGGTCAAAAGGTCTTGGTTCAATGGTCCAAAGCTTCTCCCAACGCACCGTGACGTTGTTGTCCTGGGCCGCCTTGTGGGAAGCCTGCTGGGCTTCGGCGTACATTTGGGCCAGAATATCCGCGTCCAGAGCACGCTGGTCCAGCGAGATTTCGCACTCCCCGGGAACAGCGGTCACAATGCAGGGTTCAACCTTGACCACCCCCACTGTGCAGACCACGTTGGCTCCCGGCTTGGAATGACGCTTGCCGATCTCGCGGATCTCCAGGGCCGTCTGGGCGGCGGCCAAAAAGGCGTCGCGGCGCATAGGAATGGGCGTGGAGCCTGAGTGAGCGGCCTGACCGGAGAAAAATATCTTGTGGCGCTCTACCCCAAAAGTGCCCAACACCACCCCGGTGCTTTTATTCATAGACTCCAGCACCGGGCCTTGCTCGATGTGTAACTCCAGATAGGCTTTGGCCGGGATCTTCTTGAGGTAGTCATGGGCCTGCAGAACGCCATCCAGGTCCAGGCCGTTCTCCTTCAGGGCGTCCACCAGGCGCACCCCCTGGCGGTCTTGCAAGTGCTCTACGTCGGAACGCTGCAGCGAGCCTCCCGATGCCGAAGAACCAAACAGGCTGCGGCCAAAGCGCGCTCCCTCCTCGTCGGCCCAATCCACCACGCGCAGGGTGGACGGTGGTTTCTGACCGGACTCGACATAATGCCGCAAGGCCTCCAGGCCGACCACCACACCCAGGCAGCCGTCCAGCCAGCCGCCATTGGGCACCGAATCCAGGTGACTGCCCACCAGCACACTTTCCTCTTTGACACCGGCCAGAGTGACCCAGACGTTTCCCGCCGAGTCGCGCTCCGTAGCCAACCCCAAGGACTCAATCTTGGCCCGGTACCAGTCGCGGGCCTGACGCCAGACCGGTCCAAAAGCAACGCGCTGAGCGCCGTGCTCGTCGGAAGTCAGGGTGGCCAACTCGCGCAGGTCCTGAATCACCCTTTGGGCTCGCAAACTGGCGTTGATGGTGGTAGACATTGAGTGGGCCTCCCGAAGCAAAATGTCAGCCAAGATTCCCCCCCTCCGAGAACCCCTCCTTCAATGTTCTCAGGGGAAGGTTCCCCCGAGACCCCCTCTCGAAGCGGGGGGGATGGAAATTGTAGCAGGGCCCAAGGGCACGTTCTATTTGCTGAAGGAAGGCCGCCGCTTTGGTGAGGCTGTCTTTTGGGAAGGCTACGACAAGCCCACCATCAGCTACAGCACGCCGCCGGGCTTGACTCCGGCGGAGGAAGAGCAGATACGCAATCTGCCCAATCCCTGGAGTCAGTCCTCGTGAAGGCAGGCCTGCCCAAGATCCTGGGCCTGGTCGAGGCTACCACCGTGGTGGTGGGCAGTATGATCGGCTCCGGCATCTTTCTCAAAGCGGCAGGCATCGCTCAGATCCTCCCCCACCCCGGTCTGATCTTGCTGTGCTGGTTGGCGGCCGGTTTGCTCACCTTGAGTGGAGCGTTGGTCATCGCCGAATTGAGCGCCCGCTTTCCGGGCTCGGGCGGACCCTATCTGTTTCTGCGCGAGGGCTTTGGGCCGCGCGTTGCGTTTCTGTTTGGATGGAGCCTGCTGGCCATCATCCAAAGCGGCTCCATCGCCAGTCTGGCCTGTGGCGTGGCCAAAGTTGTGGCTTCCAGAGTGGTGCTCAATGAATCACAGCAACACCTGGTGTCGTACGCCTGTATCGCAAGTCTGACAGCCCTTCATTGCATTAGCGTCAATGCGGGAGCCCGCTGGCTGCAAAACGTAGTCACCTCCATCAAATATTTGGGACTGCTGTGGCTGGTGGGCATGGGAATTTTCGCCGGCCAGGCACACGTCAGCAATCTCCAACCGGTAGGGGAACTTCCCAGCACCGGTCTGCTAATTTCAGCTCTGGGCGTGATTATGCTCAAGGCGCTCTGGGCCTATGATGGGTGGGCCAACGCCACCTTCATTGCCGGTGAAGTTCGCGAAGCCCAGAAAAATTTACCGCGGGCCCTCATCGGCGGCACCATTATGGTAATGTTGATCTACCTGGCCACCAATGCCACCTACCATCTGGTGCTCACGCCACAACAGGTGGCCGGAGTAGAATCACCCGCTGTTGCCGTGACCGAGCACTGCATCGGGCCAGGTTGGGCCGTGGCCATTGCCGCACTGCAAGCACTGGCGATGTTTGGAACTCTCAATTCATCGATACTGTCCGCTCCCCGTGTCTACTTTGCCATGGCCCAAAGCGGTCAATTTCCTGACTGGATGGCGGCCGTCAATCGTTTTCAGACCCCCTACGTAGCTTTGACTTTGCAGGGAATCTGGGCGGTGGTTCTGATCGCCATCTGGAAAGACTTTGAAAAAATCACCGACAACGTTATGTTTGTGTATTGGACTTTCTACGCACTTACAGCTCTCTGCGCATTGCGGTTTCCTCCCCCCGAGACAGGCTATCGAGCCCCCGCCCGCACTCTGCTGGTGGCCATTTTTGTGTCCGGTGCCGGCTTTATGGTAATCAGTCAACTGATCCGCCAACCGGCGGTCTCGTTGCAGGCCCTGGTCTTGTTGGGAGTTGGCATGCTTTTCTATCGCAAACCGACCGATAAGGTTCCTGAAATAGGAACAAAACCAGAAATAGGAATTTCAAGAGAATCGTAACCTTCCGTCCATAGCTGAGGGCCCGTCGCGGAATAAGTTGGGCATTCCGGCCTCGGAGGCGCCCCTCCAGCAAGGAGCGCCGAGGGCGAATATCGGGCCATATTTAACCGAGGCGCGACGCGGCTGGTGGGGATGGATCCGTGGCCCGAGTGTCTATGTTATTTCGGGACGGGCCCTAAGGCTCATCGGTAGTACTGCGGTAGTACTTCGCCTGGCATAGTGGCTATCGGGAGGTGAACCATGCAAATCAGTCATTTCAGCGACAACCTGGAGAAGGCAGCCCTGCTCACCAATCAGGCCGCCGCCCTGTGTGACCAAGGCCGCTGGCAAGAAGCCGTCGGCATCATTCAGCTAGCCATCGCCTGCGGTGGAAGTCCTCAAGCTTATCCGGTACGCTTTCGCATTGTGACCTACCTGGCCGCTTGCGGTCGACACCTCGCCAGATAAACGAACATCCGCTCTCGAGGAAAAATCAGCCAACTCTAAAATTCACCCACGGAAAGAAGGGCTCCCATGTCAAATCCAGACCAGAATAAAACCGAAGCCCAATTAGGAGATATTAACTCGCGCCTGACCACAGTTGAAACTCGGCTCGATCGGGTCGAAACTCGGCTTGATCGGGTCGATTCCAAGCTTGATGAGCATACGGCCAAGCTCGATGAGCATACCGACAGGCTGGATGGACTTTCCCGTCAGATGTCGGAACAGACTGAAACAATCATCCGACACCTGGACATCATGCGCGAGGAATGGCGGAGCGACTTTCGCTCCCTTCGCGAGCAACAACGGGAGCAATCGGGGCAAATCAAAGAATTGCAACAGTGGCGAAGCGGAGCCGAAGTGCGCGTGGATGTGCTGGAGATCAGTTTCGGCATGCTGGAACGCCGCGTGACTGCCGTGGAAACAAAACCTCGCAGGAAACGGGCCGGGTCCTAAGCCTCATCCCCCAAGCGGGCCTCTAGCAGCAGGTAGTTACGTACATAGTCCAGGACCCCCTCAGCCAGGGAGTATCGCCGGTAGTCCAGTCCCACTTGATGAAGACGTCCTAGTTGGGCCTGGGTGTGATACTGGTACCGATCGCGCAGTTGTTCAGGCATGTCGATGTAGTCGACTTGAAGTGTCCTCTCCATGGCAGCAAAAACTGCCCGCGCCAGGTCATTCCAGGTGTTGGTCTGACCTGAACCCACATTGTAGAGCCCGGCCGCCTCACTGGTGGCAAGCTTCACGGTGATTTCAGCGGCTTCCTTGACATACAGAAAATCCCGCCGTTGCTCCCCGTGTGCATAGTCGCTGCGATAGCTTCGAAAAAGCCCCACCCGGCCAGAGCGATTAATCTGTTCAAAAGCCTTGCTGACCACACTTCGCATGTCGCCTTTATGCTGCTCGTTCGGTCCGTAGACATTGAAGTACTTGACTCCGACCAGTCGATCCAGCCATCCCTGACGATAGGCATGCTGATCCATCAGATGCTTGGAGTAGCCATAAGCGTTCAATGGCCGCAAAGTGTGCAGAGGAGCGCTATCGCTAAAGCCGCGCAACCCGTCTCCGTAGGTCGCTGCCGACGAGGCATAAACCAGGCGAACGTTGCGTTCCAGGCACCAACGGGCCAGGTCACGAGTGAATGCGTAATTGTTCTCCAGTAAGTAGGCACTGTCGCGCTCGCGCGTGTCAGAACAGGCCCCCAAATGAAAGACTGCGCTGATCCTACCCAGGCTATCCCCGGGTGCGAGCAGGCGACTCCGCAGCTCGGAGCCTTCCATATAATCAAAAAACGACAGCGCGGCCAGGTTCTTCCACTTATCGCTCTGGTCGAGCGCGTCAGCGACGAGAATGTCGTCTCGCTGCTGACGATTGAGGAACCAGATTACCGCGCTGCCGATCAGACCAGCGCCACCCGTGACAAGAATTCGGCCATCCAGGGCGGCTGCCGGCAAGATTTACTCGCTCTCGACTTTACCCTTGCGGAACTCTAGAGGAATAAATTTTCCTTTTTGCTCGGCTACTTCACGCAGCCATTTGGAGCCACCGATGCGGACCCAGTCACGACCTTCGATGGGACCGGCCGAACCGCGACACTTGGCTTCACCGGGCTTTTTTGCAGAACCTTTAGCCATGGGAGTCTAACCTTTCTTCCCGTACTTGCGCAGAGCTTTCTCTACACCGCCGAGCTTCTTAATCGTGCGCAGAGCACGGGCTGTGACGCGCAAGCGCACCCAGCGATTTTCGCTTTCCAAAAAGAAGCGTTGCTCGATCAGGTTGGGCAACCAGCGGCGGCGCGTCTTCCGTTGCGAGTGGGAGACTTTATTACCGGAACCGGGTCTTGTGCCCGTTAATTCACACACGCGAGACATGAGAGACTCCTTAGGTCAAAACAGTTTCAGTATTATTGCCACAACACCCGCGCCTGTCAAGGGGCGCGCCTGATTTACAGGTCGTCGCGACGAAACGAAAGCCAGCTGAGGGCCACAAACAGGCTCAGATAAACCGCGGCCAGGGTGAGCAATGAAGCCAGGTCCGGCGCGTCCGGCGTCAGGCGCTTCACAGCTTGCTGCCATACGGGAAAAGGCACCAGTTGATTGGCGACATAGAGAGGTGCGTAGTAGCCGATCCTACGAAACTGGATGCTGGCAATTCCCCAGAGAATCTTCTCCAAGAAGTTGGAGTATATGAGAAAAACGGCCAGACTGACCAATCCACGACGCAACCAGAAGCCGAGCAACAACGCCAGGCTGTTATAAACAGCGCTCTGCAACAAAAAGCAACCCAGTACCTGAGTACCGGCCAAACTGAACGGCCCTTCGTGGAAAAGCCCAACCAGCAGGGCGGCCAAAACCACCCAGGCAAAGGAAATCAAGGTGACCAGCCCGGCCACCCCGAGTTTGGCGAAAAAAAACTGACCACGACTCCAACCGTCCAACAGGTTTTGACGGTGAGTGCGAAACTGGAACTCGTTGCAAACGTTGAGCAAGATCAGCACGCACGGGATGAAGTGGAAAAAGCTGGCCAGGTAGGTCGTGCTGTGCCAGACCGTGGGAAAAGCAAAGGGCAGAGTGCCAATGACGGAGTTCGCCTGAGCCTCTTTGCCGACAATGTAGTGATAGAAGCGCACAAACAGCAAAAGCAGGCCAAACAGAGTGACCGGATAGAGGCTCATCAACACCCAAAACGGCCGATAGCCTCGCAACTTCAGCCACTCGATCTTGAGCATCAGTCCGTCAACTCCAAAAAGCGGCTCTCCAAGGTTTTCTTGCGCAGAACCAGGTGATTCAGCGTCTGCCCGCCCTCCATGCAATATCGATTCACTTCAGCGGGGCAGGTCTTACCCGCCGGAAAGTGCACATCCAGCACCCCTTCCAACTTGCGCAGGGTGGGCTGCAATGGGTGCTGCAGCATCAACTTCTCGAGGGCCGCCAGGTCGTCGCTGCGCACCTCCAGACTATCCTCATCGCGCAACACCTCGGTCAGAGGTCCGCTGGCCAACAATCGACCTTTTTTGAGAATGGCCACATGGGTGCACACTTTCTCCACCTCGTCGAGCATATGGCTGGCCAAAAACACGGTTCGCCCCTGTTTAGCCAGGTCTCGAATCAACTGGCGAACGTCGGCTATGCCAGCCGGATCCAGGCCGTTGGTGGGTTCGTCCAAAACCACCACTTCCGGATCGCCAACCAGGGTGGCCCCGATGGCCAGTCGCTGCTTCATACCCAGCGAATATTTTTGAAAGGGCATACCGGCATAGGCGTCCAGGCCAACCTGAGCCAGAGCCGGGCCAATCTGCTCACGGCCGCGCCCACGCAGCTCGGACACGATGCGCAGGTTGTCGGCGCCGTTGAGGTAGGGGTAAAAATTGGGCATTTCCAGCAGGGCGCCTCGGCGCAGGCCACTTTGCCAGCGAAAACTGCCGCTGCTGGCCTGAAGAATACCTAACACAACGCCCAACAGGCTGGTTTTTCCGCTGCCGTTGGGACCAAGCAGGCCGTAGATGGTCCCTTGAGGAACCTCCAGGCTGATATCTTGAAGTGCGCTCACGGACCCATAGGACTTTCCCAGCCCCTCCAGGGCCAAAATACTCAATGGCTTTCTCCAGAGGGAGTTACAAGGGGATGGGTAGAAGCCACACAGCACATAGGGAAGTCGAATTCGGTTTGTGGGGATTCCTTCCTGGCAAGGTTGATGGAAGTTCATGCTTAATCGTAAACATCTGGCGCCGCTGGTGCTGCTTTCACTTTTGTGGGGTTGTGGGGGTGCTCAGCCCGACCTGAAAGCCAAAGAATACAAAGGTCGCCTCGAAGACAAAAAGATGGAACTCACGTTTCAGTGCCCC
>JADMJV010000189.1 GCA_018780265.1 bacterium | reverse complement strand
TTCGCTTTTGAGTGAATTTCGGACCTGCTGGGACGAACTCCGCTCTCAGTCCCGTAGGATAGACAACGTGGAATACACGTCCGAGGTTCATGAGGCACGCCTGGCCAGTTTAGAAAGAAAGCGACGGTGAGGTGAAGGCTTGCAGGTTCTGGTCCTGGCAACAACCTTACGGCCAACAGGATCGTTGGCTTTGATTTCCCTAGGGCAGCCAACCTACGTTGTAGGGAAGTTCAGCGCCAGTTCCAGCCGGCGCTTGTCCTCCGGGTTCTCGTCGTCTCGCTCTGGGAGTTGTATCAGCTTCAGCTCACTGGCGATTTTGGCCTGATGCCGCTTTTGCCGGTGGTTGAGGAACTTGCGGGCGGCCTTAGAGGTCTTACGTTCTTCATTCTTCAGCGGGCGCAGAAGCTGCCGTGCCTCCAGATGGTCTGCGGTGACGGGTAGCAGGTCCTGGCCTTCTTGATGGATATAGATCTGGCGAAGGTCGAAGGGATCATAGCGAACCAGGACCATCTCATTGGCCATGTTGGGGTCCGGGTAGTAGATGTTGCCGGCCAAGTTGACCTCCCCGGATTTGCCAACCTTGCGGCGAGCCCAAGACAAAAACGCCTCCTTCAGTTTGGCGCTAGACAGCGTCCTCAACGGAGTATCGCTCTCTTTCCAGCGGCCCTGAGGGGACTGGCCGGTGCGACTGTGTTTGCGGGCGTTGTAGATCGTGTCGGCCCAAGCCGCCAGGTGGCGATTGAACTCGTCGATGGGGAGTGGGCAACTCGTCGCGCATGGTGCGGAAGAATCGCTCGATTTTTCCACGGGAAGCAGGATGGCCAGGGGGGGAGTTGATTCGCTCGATGCCCAGAGTGGCACAGGCCAACTGGAGATCTGGGCTGCAAAAAATCTAGCCGTTGTCGACAAAAAGTCGGCGGGGGATGCCGTAGGCCTCCATTGCGCTTTCCAAGGAATGCTCCATGGCCGGCAGGCAGCGACACGCAGAGGCGAGAGTAACAGTCAATCCAGCCAAATATCTTGACCGGGATCTGCTCTCCATTGGCGATCACCAGGGGCGGGTAGCCCGAGCGCAGCCCCGACCCTGTCCGTCATCGAGGGCTCCCAGTTGTTACCAGACTCTCTGCTGTGGCAAAAGGCCAGAGCCCTGGTCGAGGACGAACCCGACCGACTGGTCTTGCTCTGCGCTCGGGAGCTGGACTGGCCCGTCGAGCGATGCTCCATATTCACTCTGCGCCCCCTGACCCTGAGTTATTTGGCGACGGGCCCTTAGGGAGAATCTAGTGCCTGGCGCACTTTGGAGGCGAGGCTGTCCGAAGAGAAAGGCTTCTGGATAAAAAAGACGCCGTCGTCCAGCAGCCCGTGGTGGGCGATGACGTCGGCCGGGTAGCCCGACATAAACAGACGTTTGAGTCGTGGACAATGAGTCGCCAGCGTGTTGGCCAGGTCCCGGCCATTCATCTCCGGCATTACCACGTCGGTCACCAAAAGGTCGAGGAGATGGGCATGCTCGCTGGCAATTTGAATTGCACGCCTCGGGCTGTTGGCTGTCAGGACGGTATAGCCGTACGCTTCCAGCATTCTGGTGGCTAGCTTGAGGATGGCAGGTTCATCTTCAACCAGCAGGATCGTTTCCTGGCCTCGTACGTCGGATTTGGAAGCAGGTATCTGGGGTGAAGGCCCGGCTTCGCCCCTGTGCCGGGGCAGGTAGATATCGAACGTAGTACCCCGCCCTGGCTGACTGGTAACGTTGATGAAGCCTCTATTCTGGCGAACATTGCCATAGACTGTCGCGAGCCCCAGGCCGGTGCTGGTTGCCACGTTCTTCGTGGTGAAAAAGGGTTCGAAGATTTGCGCCAATGTTTCTTTATCCATGCCGCACCCGTTATCGTTGACGCTGAGCCGTACATAGTCTCCGGGTAGGGCATCTGCGTTTCCAGCGCAGTAATCCGCTTCGATCCCATGGTTCGTGGTACTCAAGTCGATCCTTCCCACATCGCTGATGGAGTCTCGCGCGTTGATGCACAGGTTGGTTAGAATCTGGTCCAGTTGGGAGGGGTCCATCTTGATCAGCCAGAGGTTATCGGCTGGCCGCCAGGTAACCTGGATGTCCTCGCCGATTAACCGCCGCAGCATCCTGAGCGAGTTGACGATGGTTTCATTCAGATCGAGCGGTCTGGGCGACACAGTCTGCTTGCTCGCAAAGGCCAGCAACTGACCGGTGAGGTCGGCTGATCGCCGGGCCGCCTCACGGATTTCCAAAAGGTGACCATGGGACGGCTGAGTGGGCTCCAACTGGCCAAGGGCCAGGTCGGCGTGGCCCAGAATTACCCCCAGCATGTTATTGAAATCGTGGGCCACACCTCCGGCCAACCGGCCGACGGACTGCATTTTCATGGCCTGGTGGAGTTGGGCTTCAAGTTGGGACCTTTGCTCTTCCGCGCGCCTGTGCTCGGTCATGTCGCTTATCTGCCAGACCAAACCGGCAAAGTGGCCAGTCCTGTCCTTGACCAGGGCCGTGGCCGAGAGGGCCCAGACGACCTGGCCGTGTTTGTGAATATACCTTTTGGTAGCCGTATAAGCTTCAAGTTTTCCAGACACCATTTGTTCCTGTCTACGCAGGTCCGTGTCTCGGTCATCAGGATGAGTGACGTCCTGAATCGTCATGCCGGACAGTTCTGATTCAGAATAACCCAACAGGTGGCACGCTCTGGAATTCACCTGGACAATCAGGCCTTTGGGTGATGTCAAGGCCATACCGATGTTGGAGTATTGGAAGGCGTTCTTGAAACGCTCCTCACTCACGCACAATGCGTCTTCTGCCTGCCGGCGTCGGGTGATGTCGATATGGCTTCCCCTCATGCGCTCGGCCTGGCCGGCCGCATTGCGAACGAGGTTGACTTGACTTAAGATCCAACGCCAGGAGCCATCTTTGTGGCGCAGGCGAAATTCAATATCGCAACTAGATCTGTGGCCCTCCCGGCAGTTTTGCACCGCCGCCATGGTGACCTGAAGGTCAGCGGGATGCAGACGCGATTTCCATTCTTCAATTCGGGATGGCAATTCGTGTTTTGCGTAGCCCAATTGCGCCTTCCACTCGGGGGAGAAGTAGATTTCGTTACTGATCAGATCCCACTCCCACAAGCCTACGTTGGCGGCCTCAATGAGCAATTGCGTCCTGGCTTCAGTGGCGCGCAATACCGCCTCGGTTTGATCGCGCTGGATGGCCAGGCTGCCCAGATAGGCCGCTCGTTCCATGGTCTCTATTTCTAACGGGAGGGCGTCGCGGGGGGGGTCAGGGTAGTAAGCCAGAGTGCCCAGCACCTGGCCCGAAGACCCCAGCATCGGTACCGACCAGCATGCTTGCAGGCCGTGGGCCAACGCTAGCTGCTTGAGATCTTGCCAGTTCGGGTCGCGGGCGATGTTCGCCACCACAACCCTCTTTCCCGTATAGGCGGCGGTGCCGCACGAGCCGGTAGCGGGCCCTATCTCCAGGCCATCGATGGCCTGGCAGTAGGCCGGCGGCAGGCTGGGCGCGGTTAGATTCTGGAGACGTAGACCGTTCAGGAGCGAAACGGACCCGCGCAGGCCGGGCCACAGCGCCTCGTAACCCAGCACAATGCGATCCATGACCTCTTTCAGGGGACTGCCAGTGGCCACCAACTCCAACACGGACCGTTCGTATTCGCTTTGAATTTGCAAGAGTTTGCGCCCGGTTACATCGCTCAGCACCACGTGGCAGATGGGTTCGCCGCCCACGTCTTTGAGGATGGTCTCCGCCAGATGCACCCAGATTTGGGTGCCGTCCTCTTTTAGAATGCGCAACTCGCATGACTGCGGATGGTGCGACTCCAAGAGTTTTTTTCGGTGCAGATAGTAGATGTCCTGATCGGACTGCGAGATGTACCGGGTGAGTGGTTGCTGCATTAGTAAGTCTCGGGTCCGGCCAAGCAGCCTGGCAGCCGTGAGGGTGGCATGCACGATTCGTCCCTGTTGGCTGAGGGTGCAATAACCTACCGGTGCCAGGTCGTACAGGTTGAAATAGCGCTCTCGAGCGTCTTCCAGTGCGATCTGGGTGCGGCGCAATTCTTCGTTTTGCGTCTCCAGTTCTATCTGGTGCAGGCGCAGTTCGTGGACCAATTCCTGCAGGGCTTCGGGCGACAAAGCCTCTAGTTGTGTGGGCGGAAGGTCGGCCCTTGTGCGGGCGATGGCTTCGGCCCGCTGGCGCAAAGTCTGGCCCTCGAGCTGGCCCTCCGTATTGGTCACGGCTGGACCCCCCGCTTCCTGGCCGGCAACTGATGCCAGAGGGCCTCAGAGGCTGCCGGTACCCCGCCTAAGCTGGCCTTCGACCTTGTAGTGCCCGCTGTCATACCGCCCCCCCCATGCCCTGCTAAATCCAAACCCCGCCCTTATTTTGAGCCGGCTTGGAGCAAATTTCGTTCGGGATTTTGATCCAGCTCCCTGCCGCTCGAAGAATGGCAGCGGGAGTTCCCGAGGCGAAGGCAAATTTCACCTGGAAGTCGCTTAGGGCACGTTTGCCCTCAGGGAGGTACAATTGCAACAGCCCGCCATGATGTTTCTGCTGGGCCGTCAAAAGGACCGCCTCTGGCTGGAAAACCGGGCGGTGCTCTCGGTTTATCTGGCCAGCGTTTTGTTGGGAGCCTTTATGGCCTGGCTTTTCGGCAATCTGTCGGTAGCATTTCCTTGGGGTGCGGTGACGGCTCTGACCCTGCTGGTGCTGGTGCGCTCGATGAGCGATGCGGCCTCCTTGAATCAGTTGCTGATCGGAGGCGCCTGGCGCGAGATTCGTCTCAGCCGTTTGCGCTCCAGCCATGTGGTGGGCGGCATCCTTCTCAACGGCTTACGCCATCAAATGACCTGGGCATTTTGGCCGGCCGTTATGGTGGCCTACGCCTGTCCTGGGTATGGCCTGGTCTGGTTGGGGACCTTAGCCTTGGGCAGTGTGCTGGCCAGTCTGGTGGGGCAACTGTCGGTGGTGCAGCGGGTGGTCTCTCATCCTCGCTTGAATGGTCGTCAGTCCTTGTTTTTGAGCTCAGGCTTGCTGACTTTGGCCGGTTTGACCACGCTACTGGACTGGGGGATGCTGCTGGTTCCCGCTTTGCTCTTGCTGGCTGTGGCCCTGCTCTGTCTGGCTGACGACGGCCTGGATCGTATCCCGGAGGGGACGTTGATCGCTCCTGAGGCGGCCGTCCGGCAGCGCTGGGGGCGTTGGGTTCCTTGGAGCGAGAACCCCATTGTGGCCCGCGAATGCGCCCGCGAATCGTGCCGCCTGGGCCGAGGTTGGCTGGCCGTGCTGGCCTATTTCTCCGGCTGGGGGTTTGTCCTGGCGGCGGTTCCGGTGGGCTATCTGGGCCTGACCTACTGGGCCCAGGGCGAGTGGCCCGTTTGGGTGCGCTCGCAAGGCGCCTATTATCTGGCCGCTTTCGTGTTGTTGGCCGGTCTGCTGCAGGCGTTTCGCTCGGCTCAACGAGTCTTCAGGGCCCTGGGCGAAGAGCGAGACCGGCAAACGCTGGACCTGCTGGTGGTAACCTCGCTGCAGCCCGACGATTTTGTGGATGGGTGGGCCCAAGTTGGCTACACCACCCGACAACTCGAAACGGCCCTGATTACTCTGGTCTCTCTTTTCTGCGCCTATTTTTGGGGCCCACCCCTGGCCGATCTGGCCTTGATTGTTTATGCGGGCCTGGTCGCTCTTGGCCTCTGTGTGGCCGGGGCCTATTGCGGTTTGCTGCTGGGATTTCGTCACTGCGCCCGCGTCAAGCGCAAGCGCGATATGCTCTTCCCGCTGGCTTTATTCCTGTGGGTCGTGATGACGGCCCCGCTCTTTTACTCTGGCTGGATGTTCCTGGTCGTCCAGGCGGGGGCAGCCTACCTGGTGGTCCAGAGTTCGCGCACTCAGGCCCTGGCCTCACTGGGTGGCTAAAGGGTGGCCCCTGCTGGCGTTGTTGCTGTTTTGCGGTTGCGCTAAGCCAGCCTGGGTCGCCTATTCTTCCAGCATCGCCGGGTTGGAGGCTCACTTTCCGGTGGCTCCCGTCGACGAGACTCGCTCCTTCCCGGTGGGAGATCTGGCCTGCGTGGTCCACACCCTGGTGGCCCGCAAAGACCTTTGCGAGTATTCGGTGAGCTATTTTGAGTATCCCCGTGG
Organism: bacterium; assembly: GCA_018780265.1. Lineage (GTDB taxonomy): Bacteria > Vulcanimicrobiota > Xenobia > Xenobiales > JADMJV01 > JADMJV01. The sequence goes on along the minus strand of JADMJV010000189.1, from coordinate 8,943 downwards.
TATCCGATACGATGAGCACCACAGCATTGAGGTGCTGGCGCGGCGCCTCAAGGGCAAAGTGGTGCAGGAGTTTGCCTCCAGCCTGGCAACCAGCCATTCGATGCAGCCGGCCCGGGCCTTTCGTCTGGTCTTAGACGACGGTCGCCTGGTAGAAGGCCTGGTGGCCGCGGCCTGGGAGAACACGCTGCACCCCCACCGCATCTATCAGGCGATGGTGGTCCGTCCCGCCCAAGTCCCCGTCAAGGATACCCAGGACTTTCTCGCCGGACTTAAGTTTTTGGACGAGTAAATTTATGCCGCGAAAGTTGGCGCCAGGCGTCGGCATCGAGATTGCGAATCCCGCCCTGGTCGTTTTCGACTGGAAGCTGCACGGCTGGATTGAGGGCCCGACGTTCGGCTTCTTTGCGGGCTCCCAGTGCCAATCGGGCCGCGCCCACGGCCGGTCCGGCTTGGGCGGGTTGCCAGTGCAACTCGGGCAGGTAGCGCTCAAATTCCACCTGCATGGCTTGCCACAGCGGTCCCTGTAGACGTCCGTCGAGCCAGGCGGCTCGGGTGGGATTGTTGAGGCGCACGCGGGCCGTCAGGCGTCGCAGCAGATCGCTAAGGCGACGCCCGGCCTTGGCTAGCACCGCCAAACTGGCTGGATCGGGCCCCGGGTAGTCGGCCAGGTCTTCCAGGTGGGTCCGTACGGCAAGAGCCCTTTGGCGCATGGGGACCATTTCGTTCAGTTCCCCCCGAAGAGCCCCCAGACTGTGCTGCAAACGGTGTTGCGAAGGGCCGCTGACTTCCTCGAGCAGGCGCAGGGCTTCGCGACTCAGCCACTCCAGGCCCCCTTCCCCGTGGGCCATGGCCAGCGTGCGGTGATTGGCCTCACGAGCCATGGCCAGCGCCTGGCAGATCGGCTCGGGCCCGTTTTTGCAGGCGCAACCCCCATACATGGTCCAGTGTTCGGTGCTGAGCAGCACCCCGGGTTGACCCGAAAAGGCGCCAGCCAGAGCGGCGTCAGGCCACGACGTGAGCCAGGCCGAATTGAGCTGGGCGGCCCATTCTTGCAAGTCTTGTTGGCGCTCCTGGGTGTAACAGATGGCGGTCTCTACTGTGCTCAGATCGACCCCAATCGATTCCAGCTGGTTCCATTCCTGGATAACGTGACCGCCCCGGTCGCACAAAGCCACACACGTCTCCCCCAATCTGGCGGCAACACCCAGGTACATAGTGGTCTATTCTGGCTATGAACCCAGTTCCTTTTGGGAGGCCGGAGGAAGGGGAGCAATGCGAAGGGAAATTCTCTCCATGAATTGGAAATTTGTCCTTGTCACGGGCGCTCTGTTGGGGTCTGTTCCCGCCTACGGTGCCACCGAAGATTCGCAAAAACTGCTTTTGAAACAAGTGTTTCGCGCCGAACAAGACGAGTGGCCGGCAGTGCTGGTAGACCACCGTGACCAACTGGATGATGCTTTCTTTGAGAGGGTTATGGCGAGAATTCTTTGGTCCGTAGAAAATAACCAGGTGGATGACGCCATTCGCTTTGCCCTGGTCGGAGACATGGCCTCGCAAACCATGGGTAGGCCTGGCCAGTATCGGGCCACGTTGGTAGAGGCCTTTGAAAAAGCTGGCAATATCGAAGCCGCTCGCCTGGCTCGGGAGAGTCTGCGCTAGAGCCTCATTTGAGAAGATGCACTCCAACCCCAGACCTTGGCCCACGAACTCGGTCACGCCACTACGCCAAAAAAGCCCGCTCGAATACACCGCCGAAGGCGTCGCCCACTGCCCCGACCCACTGCTGCCAAGGAAAGACCCGGGCCTCTATCGCCTCACCCAAGAACTACTGCAACACGCCGCCCGCCTGGGGAAGGGTTCGCCCTGACGCGCCAACGCTTTCAATATCTTAGCTGACTTTCTGTAGGACAATGCTGCTGCCGGCCGGCAGGTTCAAGCCGTGATTGCCGGACACGATGGCTCCAAAGTTGCCGGTCCCGCTGCCGCCATACTCGCGGCCGTTGGTGTTGAGCACTTCTTTCCATTGTCCAGGGGGCAGGTTTACGCCATAGCCGCTACGGTCGTTGGGGGCCAGGTTGGTGACCACCACAAACTGCTGGTCACCCTGGCCGCGGCCGTAAGCGATGACGCGATCCTGGTTGTTGGTGTAAACGGCGGTCACCGGTGAAGTGGCCTCGAACGCATCGGACGAGCGACGCAACTTGATCAGGTCCTTGTAGGCCTTGAAAGTGCCCGCTCGGAACGAGCATACTTCGGCCTCCGCTTTTTGCTCGTCATCCATCTGCAGGTAGCGCTCGAAAAGCGGCTTCTCACCGGTCTTCAGGCTGCTCAGGTCGCGCTCGCCAGCCGGTTTGGCGGCCAACTGGGCAAAAGCATCGAGTCGGTCGGGAGTGACTTTGAAGTTGAGCCAATCGGTGTCGTAGCCCCAGGTTGAGGTAAGGCCGTGCTTGAAGTCGTTGTTGGCCAAAAACTCTTCGCCCTGCCAGAGCATCGGAACACCCGGCCCGGTCAGCGTGAGAGCAGCGCCCGCCCGAGCGGCGGCCCGCGGGTAACTGCCCATCACTTCTTTGCTGTGGGCAGCGGCTCGGCCCACCCATTTCCCCGAATTGCCTACTTCGTCATGGCTGTGAGCGTACAGAACGCCGCGGTCCCAGCCGCTGACGCCGTAGTGATTCTGCATCGAGTGCATCAGCCTGTCTATGTTGTACTCTGCGTCGCTGCCTTCGACCCCTTTGTAGATCGATTCGCGCACGCCATCGTTCCAAACCCCCTGGAAGCCCATGCCCTTCTTGTTCAGACCGCCCTGGTTCTCGCTGGAATCCAGATCGGCGGCCACCAGCCAGTTGCGCGAGAAATCCTCGGCCACGGTGGCTGTGCCTGGTTTGACCACCTGGAGGGTGCGGTTGATCTGGCGCAGGGTGTCCATGCCGGCCAGTTGCTCGGAAGCGCTGCCGGTGTTGTGGAGCACCTGGGTGAAGTCGAAGCGCAGATTGTCGAAACCCATTTCGGTGACCTGTTGAGCGGCGTTGTTGCTAAAGAAGTCGCGGACGGCCTGAGTGGAGTAGGCCGGCTTGGCGCCCCACGGGGTGAAGGCGTGGTCTGTGCCGTTCCATTTGAAGAAGCTGTTGGCGTCGCCGTCGATGCTCCAGAGCGGATTGTCGCCGTCGGTCTTGCCAGAGGTGTGGTTGTAAACCATGTCGCCCATAGTATCGAAGCCACGCTTGTGAATCTGGTCGTTGAGCCATTGAATTGCCTCGGTGCCGCCTACCCAGATGCTCTCCTGATCGGTCTTCTGGTCGGCCCGGATGAGTCCCTCGGAGACAGCCTGTTCGCGCTTCATTTCAAAGCCGTAGGCGTCCGCGCCCGCAAAAAAGTGGTCGGTGGTATAGCCCCAGTCTCGCTTGCCGCCAAACTCGCTGGTGGGCATCATGTAGACGTCGGTAGCGCCCAATTCTTTGAGGTAGTCCAGGTTGGCCACCAGATCCTCGGCGGTAGGGGCCAGGCCATTGTCTTTGGGGGCCAGGAACGAACCGAGGTGCAGTTCGAAAATCACTTTTTTCTGATAATTCGACTCGGCGCGGGGGGTCTCGCTATAACGGGGCACATAGCTGGACTCGGCTACCAGGCTGCGGCGGGCCGATCCGGGATGACTGGAAATGGTGTTGTCGTAGCTTTCGTTAAAGGCGGTCAGAGCACGCTCGTTGGGCTGAAGTTTGCCATCTCCATTGCGGTCGCCCACCAACTGGCCGTTCTTGTAAACCTGAAATTCGTATTTGAGCCCTTCCAGTTTGGGGAAGTTGTTGACGGCCACGGCCCAGCCGCTGCCGGTGCGGTTGGTGTCCACTTTTTTCATGTCGATAGAGCCATCTTCCTGGACACTGTGGGTCCAGATGTAGCTGTTGATCTTGGGCGAGTCGGCCAGAGACCAGGATCTGAGCACGTTCACGTCGTGTTTGTCTTTGTCGCTGGCCTGATCGTAGCTGGGGAAGCTGGGTTCGCCCAGTCGCTCCAATAGCTCGGCCCGGGTCAATTGCCGACCCTGCTGGTCGCGCAGCACCAACTGAACCTTTTGGGCATCGCCGTGATTGTCCACGGTAAACCGGGCCCAGGTGGGATTGTCGGCGTAGTTGGGGCCGCCCTTGCCAGAATCGTCATACCAGCCCGTCTCAAAGCCCAGCACCGGGTCTACGAACATCTTTTCCAGACCACGCTGTTGACCCATCAGGTGACGCGAATAAGGGTCTGCATAGCGGACTTCTTTGCCGTCTTTGGTTTTGAGGGCCTGGCCTTGGGCGTCGCGAGGCGAATAGAGATAGCTTTTGCCTTCCAAGTCCTTCCATTGACCGGGGAGCTGCAGCGTCCAGTTGCCCGTTTTGTCGTCCTTGCTCATGGGCAGAGAGCGCTCTAACTCGCCTTGCTGGTTGTAAATGTCTACGTTCAGTGTGTAGTTGGCCAGGGCGTCTTTGCCCACCGCGGGGGACCAGGTCTGAAAGCGTGCCCCACCCTCGACTTGATGCACTCCGTAGAGGTGATTGGAGACGGGAGCGTAGCTGGCTACTGGCTGGGCATCGCCCAGCCGGATTTTCAGCGGGGTCTCCTGCAGCACCAGCCATTGCTCTTTGCCTTTGGGGCCGTGGCCCACCACGCCCCATTCAAACTCTTGTTGGGGCTTGCCGTTGAGTTTGACCTGGGCCGTGAAGATGCCGTCGCCGGCTTGCAGGTCGCCATTTTTGCCATCGTCGCGCAGGGGCAGCGTCTTGCCGTCGTTCCAATTGGGGTCGTAGTTGCCGGTTTCGGCGTTGAAGGAGCCTTTGAGGCGCAGGTCGCTGACCTTGCCTTGGAGTCCGCGGGCATCGTATTGAAAGGTCCAGGTTACGTTGTCTTCCGCCTGAGCCTCAGGTGCCGGGAGCGCCTCTTTGTGGGGCGCTGGTGCGGAGGTGGGGGCGAGCTTGGAAGACTGAATCTGCACTGCGTAAGGCTCCTTGGTTTCTTGCCTTATCAGAATAGACCATCGGTCTGAAAGTTTTTTGAATCCAGCTCTCCGTCATGTAAAAGCTTTGTGTACTTCCCGTCGGACAGTCTCAGGAAGTTTGCCCGGGACCTGTTTCGGGTTAAGTAGCTGCGATGAGTACACACCTCATGGCCATGTGCTTCGATTCGGGGGCTTCTCCGCAGGTTCACTTCAGCGAGTTCCCTTCGGTGGTGGGTCCCGAGAAGGTTCCCTGTGGGTGGGGTTTTGGTTGGTATCCCGAGGGCGAACGGGCCGCTTCCGTGGTCAAAGACCCCAGTTGCCGGGGCGACGGGGCTATGGTGCGCATGCTGCAGGACTGGTCCCACTTTCGCTCCACCATCTTTCTCTCTTTTGCGCTGGGCGCTGCCGACAAGCGCACTCAGCAGGACACTCACCCCTTTCAACTTCGGCACGCGGGTCGAGACTGGTTGCTGTCGCACAATGGTCGTCTGCGCGACTACCAGAACAAGCTACCGCTGGGCCACTACGAGCCTGCCGGCAGTACCGACTCCGAACATATCCTGTGCTGGCTGGGCACCCAACTGCGCGAGGCCGGGGCCTGCCGACTGGCCGATTTGGGCTGGGAGAAGCTACGCGACCTGTTTGTCGAGATCAACCAGTTAGGCACAGCCAACCTGGTCTTCACGGATGGACTGGATCTGGTTTTTTATCACGACCAGAAGGGTCATCATCAAGTGCTCTGGACGCGGCGCCTGCCCACCGAACGACCAGCCCATTTGCGCGCCGGTTTGATTCGTCTCGATCTCGACGATGCGGTGGAGCATCACCGCACGGCCGTGCTCTTTTCAACCTTACCGCCGGCCGAGGAAGAATGGTTGCGCATGGAGCCCGGCCAGATGCTGGTGGCTCGACGTGGGGCTTTGATTTGGAACTCCGTGCCCGATCAGCAACTTCAAGCCGTGGCGCCGGCACCCCGGCAAAGCCCGCCCGCGCCTTCTACACGGGTCTGCAAGGTGATTCACGAGACGGTTTATCGGTATCATGTGCCCGTCGAGCGCAGTTCTCACGTGTTTCGCCTGACGCCTGTCAGCGACCGCAACCAGGAAGTGCTGGAGCATTCGCTGGAGATTTCCGTTTCCGGAACTCGCCGCGAGTATGAAGATGTTTTTGGGAACTTGACCACCTCGGTGGAGGTGGAAAGCCCCTTTGACGAATTGAGGGTGGTCAGCCACTCGTTGGTTCGACTGCACGGCCTCAACCGCGAAGCGCTGGAATTGCCCAATCGACGCACATCCATTCCGCTGGTGTGGATGCCCTGGCAGCGTCAAATGATGTCTCCCTATTTGTTGCCCGTGGAGTTGCCCGAAAATCAGTTGTTAGAACTGTCCGATTTCGCAATGGCGGCAGTGGAACGTTGCGACTTTCAACTGGTGGACACGTTGATCGACCTGAATCAGCAGATCAAGAGAGATTTTGAGTATGTGCCTCAGTCCACCACGTTGAATACGACCCCCTACGAACTGCTTTGCAACCGAAGGGGGGTCTGTCAGGACTTCTCCAATCTGTTGATTTGCCTGGCCCGTCTGTTGGCCATTCCGGCTCGTTATCGGGTTGGCTATATCCGTACCGGGGTGGACTATTCCAACCAGGTGCAGTCCGAGGCCTCTCATGCCTGGGTAGAGTGTTATCTGCCCTGGATAGGTTGGGTGGGCTTTGACCCCACCAATGGTACGATGGTGGGGTTGGATCACATTCGGGTGGCCTGCGGCCGCACGTTTGTGGACGCCACCCCGACCTCCGGGACCCTTTATCGAGGGGGCGGTGGAGAATCTTTGTTTGTGCGGGTGCGCACCGAGGTGGTAGGGGGTTAGCAAAATGTGGACAGAATTATATCGAATGGGTCAGCGGGTGGATGCGTACCTGGCTCAGCACGGCTTGGCCATGACGATGGGCGCCGAACCCACATACCTGTCGGCGCAGGACTCCGGTCTGCCAGAGTGGACCGTGGAGGCGCTGGGTCAAGACAAGCAGGTCCTGGCTGCCCGATTGGCCCGCCTCTTGCAGCAGCGTTTTGCGCGTGCTGGCGTTTTTCAAGAGGGCCAGGGCAAGTGGTATCCGGGGGAGGACCTGCCGCGCTGGGCGTTGCGCTGCGTTTGGCCCTTGCAACCACAAGGGGAGGAAGCCTGCAGCGTTGAGGCCTTGTTGGAGCAACTGTGCCAGCGACTGGGACTGGACATTGGCCACGCTCGCCCCTGTCAGAATACGGACGCCTGGGTGCTCGTGATGGGATTTGACGAGGAACGCGGCTGGCAGTCCTGCGCCTGGCCTCAGGATCAGGTGTGCTTGCTGGATGCCACCGGGCCGGTAGGCATGAGGTTGCCCTGGAGTGAGGTCGAACTGGAGTTGGGAACGGCGCTCTGTGTGGAGCCCGGCGAAAAGGGACTGCAAGTGTTTCTCCCGCCGGTGAGTTGCACCTCGGCCTGGCTGGAGTTGGTCTGCGCTTTGCCGCGCAATGCCTGTCTGCAAGGCTACGCTCCACCCACCACCAGTCTGGTCGATGACGGTGTGCCTGGATTGCGTCTGCTTTCGGTCACGCCTGATCCGGGTGTGATTGAAGTCAATCTACATCCCGCCTCCAGTTGGTCCGAATTGGTCGACATCGTCACAGGAGTCGATCAGGACGCCCGGGCTTGCGGCCTGGTCTCTCATCGCTACGGGCGGGACGGCACCTTGTTGGGCAGCGGAGGCGGCTGCCATGTGGTGGTGGGCGGCGCCTCACCGGTTCAGAGTCCCTTCGCTTTGCGCCCCGATTTGTTGCGCAGCATTTTGGTGTGGTGGAATCGTCATCCGGCTCTCTCCTACCTGTTCTCAGGCCTGTTTGTGGGGCCAACCTGCCAGGCACCCCGGGTGGACGAAGCTCGCCATGAAGCCCTCTACGAATTGGAACTGGCCTTTCGAGAACTGGACTGCGAAGAGAAGCTGCACCCCGCTCTGCTGGGTCGAATTTTTCGAGATCTGCTGGTGGATGTGGCTGGCAACGGCCATCGCAGTGAGATTTGCGTGGATAAACTCTTTGACCCGGTGGCCCCGGGCGGTCAACAGGGCCTGTTAGAGTTTCGAGCTTTGGAGATGGGCCCAAATCCACGCCAAAACTTGACCTTGATGCTTCTGTTGCGTGGCCTATTAGGGCGGCTTTGGAAGCAGCCTGAGCAGGGGCCGCTACGCCGCTTTGGTACAGAGCTGCATGATCGCTTTATGTTGCCCACCTTTTTGTGGATCGATCTGAAAGAAGTTCTGCAGGACTTAAACCAATACGGCTTGCCCTTTCTGTCTTCATGGTTCCGACCTCATTTCGAGTTCCGTTTTCCTCTTCTGGGGAGTTGTCGCTGCGCCGGCGTCTTGCTGCAACTGCGCACGGCTCTCGAACCATGGCCTGTGCTGGGCGAGGGTCTGGCCAGTCAGGGAGCCTCCAGGCCGGTCGATTCGTCCCTGCAGAGAGTGGAGGTGCGCCTCTCAGGAATGGATCCAGAGCGACATCGGGTGGCCTGCAACGGCCATTTCCTACCCTTGCATCAGGTGGGGGAGGGCGAGTGGATCGCGGCGGTGCGCTTTCGAGCCTGGCAATTCAGTCACAGTCTGCACCCCACTCTGGGCATTCAGACCCCGCTGCAGTTCGATCTGGTGGAGAGAGGCCGATCGGTGGGAGCGTGCCGCTACCACACCACGCGACCTGACGGTGTTCCCTTTGAGGACTTTCCGGTCAATGAGGTCGAGGCGGAGGCTCGGCGTGTCAGTCGCTTCGAGGCCGCCGTCGCCGATCCGACCTGCTTTGACTGGAGTGAGCCGGTGCCCAATCCAGAATTTCCCATGACTTTAGATCTCCGTTTGGCGGCCCTGGCAACGGCGATAGCGGACTAGACTAGCCGGACATTCCGCACATAGCGTAAAGGCTTGGCCTGATCTTGGGCCTT
>JADMJV010000075.1:41054-118861 GCA_018780265.1 bacterium | reverse complement strand
GTCCCTGAGGAGTGACCTTGGGCTTAACCGGGCGCCCCAACAGGTACCCTCGGGACTGGGCATATTCTTTGAGGAACTCGGGATGTTTGAGTTGGGGCGGCTGGGCCGCGGCGGTCAGGGTGCAGGCCAGCAATGCCAGCAGTCGGTGGGTCTTCATGGGCGCCTGTTCACCGTGGGGGACCGGTTTACTTGCTTAGGGCCATTTAGAAACGGACGGTTCCCCCGCCCACAGGGTTGACGACTACGTTGCCCGGAGCCACCGGACCATAGTGACCTTCCGTGTAGCGCTCGTAGGGCCCGACCGAGCAAGCCGGTGGCGTACCCCCTGGAGCCTCTCGGAATCCTGGGCGCTGGCGCCATTGCTAAGACGTTCGGCCATGCGGGCGGTGGCGCCCGGTCCCGACATCACTGCGCCCGCCACCAGCGAGGAGGGACCGCAACGATTTTCCTGACTGGCGCTGGGGCTTCCGGCCGTGTCCAACTGAGACTGAGCGTTGAGAATTGTGCCGCCGTTCCAGCGTCCGCCAGCAGCAACCAGGGGCCGGTCGCTGAGGTTTTGGTCACACACCTGACGGTGGAGACAAAGCTCATGCGATGGTAGGTGCCGGTGGTGTTGGGCGTGCTCGGCGTGAAGGTGTCGCCGGATACGTGACTGGATTGGCTACGGGGAGCTGGTTGAGGACGGGTGGTGGGGAGAGTGGCTGTGCCGCCCTTGACCTGAGTGATGCTCATCGTAGAGGCCTCCTTGAAGCTTGCTATGCCTAAGGTAGACGCGGCTTACACTGCCTTTATCGGAGCCGTAGAGATGTTAGCCGGATGTTAACTTTCAGAACGCCTGGGAGGACGGGGCGTCCTGGCCAGAACCAGGTATTTGTCCCGCCAGACCCTGCCTGAATTCGCCCCTCGCAGGACCAGACCATTGACCGCCCCAAGCAGTTCGCCAGCGCCGAGCTATTTGTGTGAAATTCAAGAACCTCGACGTTTCGTCCGCCGATGATGATATTCAATATGGGCGGGGGTGCTGCGGCGTAGGGGATGCTGCGGGGAATCCTGCCAGGTGGCGAAGGGGTAAACCCGGGAGGAGACAAGAACGGGAGGGCTATGACTGGAGAAAAGCGACTCTTGCAAGCACTGCTGGCCACAACCAGGCTGATTGCCGCCAATCACCCGCTACAGGAGGTGGTGCATCGGTTGGCGGATGAGTTGAAGGGGCTGCTGCATGCCGATCGATGTTCGGTGTTGATTGTGGACGATGAGAAACACGAGCTGGCTTTTCATGATTCGTCGGCCTTGTCTCCATGGGAACGGGAGAATATTCGCTTTCGCATGGGGGAAGGGGTGGCCGGGTGGGTGGCCCAGAACCGAGAGCCAGTCTTGATTGAGGACGTGAAGTTGGACCCTCGATTCAAGCGGCACCCGGGGCAACTGCGCAAGATGGTGTCGATGATCTGTGTTCCCTTAGAGATGCATGGCCGGCTGATCGGTGTGCTCACTTTGACCACCAGCCAACCGGAGCACGTCTTTGTACAAGACGAGCTGGAGTTGGTGGTGCTGATTGCGGCCCACATCTCGCTGGCCCTGCAGAGTCATCGCCTCTATGAACTGTCGGTGCTGGATGGGCTGACCAACGTCTACAACCGTCGCTATCTGGACCAGAGACTGCGTCAGGAGTTGGCGGACTCGCGCCGGCACAAAAAGCCCCTGACGGTAGCCCTGCTGGACCTGGATCACTTCAAGAAACTCAATGACGGCTACGGTCACCAGGCGGGCGATCAGGTGCTCTGCGACCTCTCGGGCATTATCTCCAAAACGCTCCGCGAACACGACGTGTTGGCCCGTTATGGCGGGGAAGAATTTGCCATGATCTTGTCGGGAACCTCCAGCGCCGACGGCCTTATTCTGGGGGAGCGCTTGCGAGGTCTGATTGCCAATACCGACTTTCTGTACAAGGAGCAGAAGTTGCCCGTCACCATCAGTCTCGGGCTGGCCACCTTTCCAGACGATGCCGATGATGTTATGGGGTTATTGAGAGCCGCCGACAAGGCCCTCTATCGAGCCAAGGCGGCGGGACGGAATCATGTGGTCGCAGCGGGGCGATAGGTATATTTGTCTCAGGCACTCGACAGTAATAGCAGTTACACTGTAACAGTGGGAGGGACAATGAAAGTCCACAACAGCATCATGAAAAAATCTCATACACGAGGCTTCGGGCTGGCCGAAATTCTCATCGCAATCGCCCTTTTCTCTACTGCCTTCCTCTATCTGCTGAGCACTCTCACCCTTTCGAATCACGCCATCAAGCACTCGTCCGACCGAGTCTATGCCCAGGATATGGCCGAGCGTGTCCTCGAACTGCAGCGGGGCAAGGCTTACTCCGCTCTGGTCGACTACCAGGGCCTTTCCCAGGCCAGCTACAAGCAGAACGGGCAAACGGTGATCCTGGACTTCACATACCAGGTCGATGTGACTGAAGTGGATGTCGCCGGAACTTCCCGCCGGGTCAAGAATATCGCCGTCCGGGTCGACTGGATCAATCGTTATATGCCCACCGAGAAGGCCCGCACTCGCAGTGTCACCATGGAGACGGCGGTGGGCGAATGAAGGCTACCCGACGCGCTTTCACGCTGTCAGAAATGCTGGTCTACATCGGAGTCCTCTCCGTTTTTACCACCGCCCTGTACAGTGTTGTGATCTTGACGGTTCGCCACTTCAATATCTCGGAGGCCCGCAGTGATGCCACCCAACAAAATCTGAAGGCGGTGATGCAAGTGAACCGGATCTTGTCGGGAGGGGCTAACGGGACCCTGCAAGTTCAGGCCAATCCGCCCGCCCTGATGTTCCTCAGCGCGGAACCAGCCACGGGCCGGGCCTACCTGGTGAATGGAGCCGGAGAACTGCTCTGGCAAAAGTGGGTTTGCATTCGCTACGATGCCCAGACCAGCAAAATCTTGAGCAGCACCCTAGCGATCAATCCAGCTACAGCCACTCCTCCCACCCCTCCAACTTTTGAGACGATGGCCAGCCAGCCGTCGCGGATGCTGGCCAGAGAAATCACCGCCTGTACTCTGGGCGCCGTCGATACCCGAACGATCTCCTATTCCATCAGTTCGGGAGTGGTCCCGTCGGTTTCCACGCGCCTGGTCGGTGCCGACGCCAAGATCGGCGCTACCACGTCAGGGCTGCTGACGCTGAGAAACTGAAGGAGAGACTTTATGAGGTATACGAAAGGTAGACGCGGTTTCGCGCTGGTCCTTACCCTTCTGGTCCTACCCTTGCTGGCAATGCTGGCCTTTACGCTGACCTCTTTGGGCGTGAAAGATCTGAACGTTAGCCGGGTCCGGGAAGATTCCCGAGTGGCGATGTACTGCGCGGAAGCCGGTGCCGAAGACGGGTTGCAACGCCTGAAAGACGACACCAGCTACTCGGGGAATTTTCAACGAACCATGAGCAATGTCACGGTCGCTGCTAACGTCACCATTTTCAATAACGGGGGGGGCTCCGCCGCTATTCAGGCTCCCAGCGGAGCGGTTGTGCCTGCGGGCTTTGGCTACATTCTGTCCGAGTGCACGATGCAGGGTGGACGAGTCAAGCGCTCCTTTGGCATGTTGGCCCGGCTGACAGGCTCCGCCCCTTCCCCCTGGAATTACGCAGCTTTCGGTTACGAAAGCATCGATCTGACGGGTAACGCTTTTACCGACAGCTTTACGTCGGCCAATGGAGGAACCTACAACGCCACCAAAATTGGCTTTGGGCACGCCGAAGCCTTTACCAAAGGCGGTCACATTGGCACCAACGGGATCCAATCCGGGGACATCAATTTTAGCGGCGGCAACGCCCAGGTCGGAGGGCGCATCGACATCGGGCGCAACGGAGTGGCCTCGACGGTGGTCAGCGGCAGCGCCGGGACCAACTACGGGTCCGGTGACGACGCCGTCCTCACTCTCTCGTCCAGCGTGGCCAGGCCTCCCGTAACGATTCCCGCGCTGCCCAACGGGACCTTCACAACCTCTGGCGTCTTGCCATCCGGCTATCGTTACGGCAACATTCAGGTGAGCGGCGGCAACCAGATCACGCTAGGTTCGGGAGTTTATGTCTTCGATGGCCTCAAACTGAGTGGCCAATCCAAGCTGGTTCTGGCTCCCGGAGCCAGCGCCGAAGTCTACATTACTGGCAACAACAATGGGGTCCTCGACCTGTCGGGTCAGGGCATCGCCAACTCTAGCGGCATCGCCAAGAATCTCACTTTATACGGGGGACCCGGTCTGAGCAGCGAAATTTCGGTGACGGGCAACGCATCGGCCTACTATCGGGTCTATGCTCCCTCCTCGCCCATCAAAATCGCCGGTAACGGAGACATCTACGGGTCGATCGTGGGTCGCACGATTAGAAATGTGGGGAATGGGAAGATTCACTACGACCGTGATCTTTCGTCGGCAGCAGTTCCTCCGGATGCCACGGTCATCTATCGCCAACGATTTTAAGGGGGCCCTCATGGCAGAGAATCCAGCCGGCTACGAGTTTTCGGATCAACAAAATCAAGTTTTGGAGACTCTGATTGCCCGAATGAACCTGTTTTCGTGGGCTCTGCTGGTGGTTGGGCCGCTGGTCGCCGGAGCTGGCTTTTACGCCGACGTGCTCTTGCGGGTGACCGCCGGGTCGTCCAGCGGCCCGTTCGTTCCCGCTTTTCTGATGACGTTTTTGGTGGGCGGAGTGCTGGCCATGCTGGGCTTGTGGTTACGCCGTTCTATGCGAGAATTCCGAGACATCGTCACCACCAAAGGCTCAGACGTCGACCATCTTATGCAGGCGCTGGTGCAGTTGCGCCTGTTTTTCCAGTACGGAGGGGTGCTGGCCTGGACTCTGGCCGTCATCGTCATTTCCATGATCGGGTTTTATCTGCGGGCCCACGAGCTACTGGCGTAGTCTCAATTTCTGGGGATAATCTCCACGAGCCGCCTGACGGTAGCCGGATTGTCACTCAAATTGACGGTGCCCACGGCCACCCTCTTCTGGCGGGCTTCGAGGAGCGAAACAGCGCGCAACTCGATGCGCACAACAGGGCCTTGCTCCTGGACCCGAAAGGTGAGCAGGTTGATGGCCAGCAACTGTCGCTGTTCGTCGATCAGCTGGAAACTATCGGGCCTTTCCAACCAGTTTGGCCAGCCTGGATCCAGGCTTTCTTCGCTGGCCATCTGACTCGGATCGAGGGTAGGGGTCCCAGAATCCAGAACGCGCCGAACTAGAATTTTGTGGGGACAAAAGCCCTCGTATCCCGACCCATCCGAGCCCTGTTGGCACGGGTCCTGACGGGGGGCGGCCAGATAGTACACAATCGTTCGCATCATGAAGGGGGTCCCGTCGGTCTTCGTCGTCAGTTGGTCGCTGCCAGGGTCAATGGGCGACAGGAAGCCGATAGCATCCCCTTCTTTGCATCCAGAGGTGGTCTGAAGGGCGGATTGCTGAAAAGTTGTGGCACTCAGTCTGGCCGAAACCAGATCTCGCCTGAACCAGGAAATCGCCTTGATCAGGTTTCGATGAGCCTCATCGCGGCCGCTGGCACGCGCCCAAATGCTCACAGAACTGGACATGGCCAACCAGGCGACCAGCGACAGAGCCGCAAAAAAAACACTGGTCAGGACGACCTCCAGCAAGGACAGGCCAGCACGTCTAGGGTGCATAGATGATCCTGCTGAGCCGGGCCTCAAAGGGGCCAGAACGTGGGTTGGCGTCGGGGCGATAGACCATCACTTCCAACCGTTTGAGCGGAAGGCTGCGGCTGTTGGCAGCCTCGGGATCGGCGGCCAGCGGCAGGTCCGTCACGTAGACAACCCCCCGATAATTGGCCTCACCCACCTGGGTGTCAATGTGGCTGTAAAGGGTCCAGATGTTGGCCCGACTCCACCAGGCGCACTCTGGATTGGTCTGAGCATAGTAGACGTGCTCCTCCAGCAGTTGGCGCGCCAGCGCCTGCCCAATCTCTCGCTCACTGGCCTTGCTTTGACTGGATAGGACTGAGAAGCTAAGCCCTACCGTGGCCATCACACCCAATAAGATCAGAAACGCAGCCAGCAGCAGTTCGGCCAGACTAAAACCGCAGGCTCTCACCGAATAGACCAGGAGGTTTGCCCGAACTTCAGGTCTGACGGCAAGCCACGCAGCAGGTTCAGGGCATAAGAGGGGTCAAATTCCAGACTCGCGGCCCGGGCCTGGATGTAGATCAGACTCGCCCTTCCTACGGGCTTCGGGTTAGTCTCGGGATCCCCCCCATAGCACACCATGCTGCCAGCGAGCCTGAAGTTTCGCAGGGACCTGGTCGCGGCCGGATGTCCCAGGACCGCATTGATGTTACCCCAGGCATAAAGAACGCCCCGAATGCAGACGTCGTTGTATCCCGTTCGACAGGGCCTGCCTGATGGGTCGATGTCTCCCACGTGGAAGGTTTTTATGGTGAGGTCCTTTTTGGAGTAGAGACTGACGCTGGAGTATGCCTCTGGCTGTGTCTCCAGGTCTACGCCAAAACCGTAGAGCACAATCTCGTCCTCGGCCAGGATGCTGCAGCCCTCGGAACCAACCTGAGCAGCGACCACAACCTTGCCTGGACACTCAATTCTGGCCTGGTGACCGCCTTTGGACAAGAGGCCGAGTTTGAGATTTTCTGTGGTTATCCGGTCCAGGGCCCCCGACACGGAGTCGCCTCCTCCTGCCGCCAGCGACCCCCGCAAAACCTCGAGTGGAGCTGCCGAATCGGCTGGGCTTAGTCGGGCTACTTCTTTCAAGAATTGTTTGACCGAGGCGAGTGGCAGGTTTTTGATCTCATAGTGTCCATCCGATCTGGAAGTAATGTCCACATCCCGGCCGGTGACCTTGAGGGTACGCTGAATCAAATCCGCGTTCATGGTGGGGTCGGATCGAGAGTAGTGATTGTAAAGATACTCGTTGAGGGCGTGCCCAAAAGCGGTTCCACCATAACCTTCGTCGGAATAAGTGGTGCCACTAAGCCGGGAGAAGGTTAAAAAGTGGTCCGCCTCCATGCTGCTCAGACTGAACTTGTCCGGCTCGGTCTCCATCGACGGAGCCACGGGAGCCCCTCGTCGGGGCATAAAAGCGAAGCTCTTCGAGTTGTAGGTGGGCTCAATCTTGATCTCTTCGGAAATGCGCAATTCGTGGACCGAATTGGTGTGCGGACCCGGCAAGAACTCGACGGCCAGCGGTAGCGTGTAGTCGTCGCCCAGGCGCCCTCGCTGGCTGGCGGCGTTGCCTGGTTGACTCATCCAGGCCACATATTCGCTGGGAGTCATATCGAAGTAGAGCAGTTTGCGGGAGTCATCTACGACATAAACCCCGGCGGCCATGCTCTGCACAGGGCGTCCCGCGGCATCGCCCCAAGGCAAACGCAAGAAAGGAGCCTGGGCGGTCTCCTTGGTCTGGCCGACTCGGGAAGACCTGGTGGCGGTGGTAACGCCTGAACTGCTCAACTGCCCTTGTTTGGGCGAATCAATGGCCGGGACTCCCCCACCTTGAACCTCGATAAGTCCTTTGGCCCGAATGCGGGCCGGTTCTCCCGAGATACTCTGAAGCTGGAGGGTCCCTTTGCCGGGTGGAAGTTCGACCTGCACATCGCCGGCGCTGGCAGCCACACTGTTGAAACTCTGCTGACTGGCCAGAGTTACTTTGTAAACGCCCTGCAGCAGGCGGCGACTGACCGACCCGGCCACCAGCGGAGCAGTGGGGCGACTGCGAGAGAGGCCACTCAATGCCGGTCCGGTGCGTCCCTCCACGGCCACGTAGACGGAATGGGGAGGCAGCTTGCCCTGTGACTGGCCTGAAACTCGGGGGACCTGCTGTTCGGTGGCGCCGGGCACGTTATTCACGCATAGATACGGGAGGTCAAGCCAGGTCTTGGCTGGACCGTCCTGGTAGTTGAAGCGAAAACGAAACTGGCTGGGGTAGGTGGAGGTTGAGTCCCAAACCAGACCCACAATATAGCCCTGGTCCTCCTGTACAAACATCTCTCGAGCATCGACGGTCACCCTTGGTCCAGAGTTTTCCTCCGTTCCGTTGAATGCGTAATGAGGATTTTGGCGCAACCGAGCCAGCAAATACTCGGCTCCACTCAAGGCTGCCTGTTCGGCTCGATCTTGCTGGGAATGCACCCGAGCCTGCGACAACCAACCAGGAGCCAGCGCCACCGCCGCGCCCAGGAACACGCACAGGACCAGCGTGAGCAATAGAGCCAGCCCCAGATAGATACCGCGTCGGGCTCGCGGGCTGTTGATGTTCATCAGTCCACTTACTATAAGGGATCCAGGCACCCTGAGTCAGCCCATTTTCTCGATTTAACGTTGAGATCATCCATTGTCGTCGCGGCGGGTGGTTTCGTGGATGGCCAGGCCCAGCACAGCCAGACCCAGTGAGGAGAGCATCAGGCCGGTGTGACCAGGGGCAAGGAAGGTGAAGGGGGCCAGCGTGGAACTGACCACCGGAATCCACAGGCGGCGGCCCAGCGCTTTGTATTGGAACCAGGCGGCCACCCCGAAGGCGATGAGCAGGCTGGCGGTGAGCGACATATAGCCGACCAGGTAGGAGGCCAGCGAGTAGGCGCCGGCGGCAGCCAGAGTGGCCAGGGCGGCTCGCCAGGCGCCGGTGCGGGTAGAACGCAGATGGGCCCAGACGACCACCAGCGAGGTGAGCGCAATCAGTGAGAGGGGACCGAAGACGAAGAGGTTGCTGATGACCTGCTCGCTGGGGACGTAGGGAAAGTAAAGGCTGATGCTTTGCGAGGTGATCTGACTTTGCAGGTCCCATTCCCAGCGGCCGGGCTGGACTTTGCTGGGATAGAGGGAGCCGCGTTGAAATTTGATGTCGGAGTTGTCGCCCTGGACGCGCAGACGGAAGTCGGCGATGGGCTCGCGGCGACCGGTGAGGTCGTAGCTCCAGGCTTTGGAGCCGCGATGTTGATAAGCAATTTCCACCACGCATTTTTGCTGGGGCTGCAGTTCGCCTTCCCATTCCAGGCCATGGTCTACGTCCTGGGCGGGCATGTCTTTGCCGTTGACGCGGAAGCGAAAGCCAGCCAGGGTGCCGCTGTTGTCGGGCAGAGGGAAGGAAAAGTGGAGTCGACGGACGCTATCGAAGGGGTTTTGGAAGGTGTAGCTGGCCTGGAAGTCGGCGGCGTAGAGCTGGCCCGAGCCGGCCTGGGGGTCTTGAAAGGCCAGTTTGAGATTGACGTCGGAGCTTTGCAGTTTGGTCGGGATGAAGCGGTCGACGGTGGTGGTGCGATTGAGGATAATGGCCTTGTCGTCCCTGACCAACTCGTCTTGAACGTTGACGGCAGGGCGCTCCCCAAAGCGGGCTTGCTCGAGCGTCCAGCCAGGTACGGCCTCCAGGCTGGCCAGTTGGGGTGGCAGCACGATTCGTTGGCTCAGGGAACGGCTTTCGAGCACGGAAACCTGGGGAGCCCTTTGAGTGGTGGGTAGCCCTCCCCTATCCTCGCTGGCCAGATAGAGGGCCTTGCTCTGCTGGGCCAGGCGTCTTTGCAGGCCTTTGTGCAGATGGGTCAGGCAATAGACCTGGAGCAGCAAGAGGGCGGCCATCAGCCCCCAGCCCCAGCCGCGCGACAGGGTGCGGCCCACTTTGTGGAGCGTCAGCAGGCACGATTCGCGGTCAAACTTATACAGGTTCAGGCACAGAAAGGCGCAGGCGGCCAGGGCTACAACAACGGTCATAGCCAGGGCGCACATCCATCCTCCTATCAACTGCAGCAGGTATTGGATGACCATTTCCAGGTGTTGAATCATATGCGTTCCTCACTTCCTCTGTGAGGATTGTAGCGAGGATGCGTCACAGGTTGGACTCGCTCAGGTCACAAATCGGTAACAGTGCTGCGCTGGGGGAACATCTCTGAAGGTGGATCGGCTAAGGTTTCTTTCAGGGTTGTCTGTTAACTTAGGGTCAAAGATAGAGACAGACTATTCAAGGACAGAGGGACACCATGAAAATTCAGGCCAACTATCAGCAGCCCATCGCTTTGCGCCAACCACAGCAGACGCCCTCACCGGCGCCGGGGCCGCAGGACAAGATTGACCTGCAGGGACCTCAGGGACCGCAACCTCCCAAGCGCAGCGCCTTTGGGGAAGCGGTGGCCGAATCGATTGAGGATTGCAGTCATCAGGGCAAGAAGCTGGGCACGCTGGCACTGGTGGCCTACGCCACCAGCGCACTGCCCCTGGTAGCCCTGACTTCGACCATGCACCTCATCCCTGACGCGCTCTTTGGACCGGTGGCCATTGGAACGATGGTGGGCACGATGGCCCTGGCCTCTTTGGAAGAGAAGCACATTGGCATTGGCAAGCAGATCGGCCGGGTGGCCGGAGCCGTGGTGGGCGCCGGCGTGGGCGTGATTCGCGGCGCCAAGCAAGAGATTTTTGGCCGAGCGGAGTTGCCGGCCAAGGCCGAAATCGCCAGGCAGATGCCGGGCCAGGCCAAGCCCTTCCGGCCTCTGGTTCAGGCGGGCCTGGACGCAGCTTTAGGACCGGTGCAGAAGCGCAGCAAAGCCCTGGAATTGAGCGAACTGGTAGGAGCCACGGCCAGCACCTTGATCGTGGCCTACACGGTGCCGGCGATGATCGGAAATGCCATTGGTGGACCGGTGGGCAATGCCCTGGCCACCTCATTGATCGGACCGCTCAGCGGTATGGTCCTGGGTGGATTGGCCGAGAGCACGCTGGGAATCGGACGCGGCGCTGGCGAGTTGGTAGGCCGGGCCATCGACAAGCTGCGCGGGCCCCAGAGTGAGACGCCCCCTGTCGCCGAAAACAAGCCCAAGTCGGAACCGGGCGCCCTCAAGAAAGGGTTCCTGAGCCTGAACAACGTGATCGCCCAGCCCATTATCGGTTTCTTGCTGGATACCACCATCGTGGGCAATCGCCTGATGGCCCAAAAGCCGATTCAGAGTATGCACTTCGAAGAGCGGCCGGTGGCTACCGTCAACCGCGAGCGTCTGGTCAACAACTTCGTAAGCCTGGCCGGGATCTATGGTCCGTCGGGCAAGGAGAAGCTGATCGGCGATGAACTGGAAAAGCGTCTGGGAGCGCTCAATGCCTCGGTCAAGCGCCACGAGGACGGCACCATTGTGGGCACGCTGCCCGCCACCCCGGGTTACGAAAGCAGTCCTACCGTAATGCTGAGCGCCCACCAGGATACGGTGCTGCCCACCCGGCCGGAAGACATTATCATTGGCGAGCGCCGCATTCACACCAACGAGAAGTCTATCCTGGGCGCCGATGACCGGGCCGGCATCGCGGAAATTTTTGAAGGCGTGGAGAGCGCTCTAGAGCAGGGCCTCCCCCATCCCGAGCTCAAATTTGTCTTCCCCGTCGACGAGGAGCGCGGGTTGGTGGGTTCCAGCCGTTTGCGCACCGAGGATATCAGCACCCGGCCCACTCTGGGCTACGTGGTCGATGCTCTCGACGTCAAAGATGTTCATCTCACCAATGACGCCGTGATCGTCAACCCCAAGTCGATCAAGTACAACTACAGTCAGGATGACCCGCTGGTTCAGGTGCTCTACCGCTCGATGACCAATGCCGGGGTCACCCCGCGTCCCATCCCGGCCCCCATCATGACCGGGGCCGGTTCGGATGCCAACACCCCGGCCTTCAATTCGGGGCCCATTCGCAGTATCGCCATCGGGGCCGGTGAGCGCGACCTGCACACCACCCTGGAGTACATCAAGACCGACCACCTGGAGCAGGCGGCTCGCCATGTGTTGGGCGTAATCACCAACAGTTGCGACCTGGAAGTCCAGGGTGACCAGATTGTGCCCAAGAAGGCGTTTAGCCTGCAATCATAGGCGGGGGTCGACGGGTTCGCTTTCCAGAGCCATCACGCCGAAGGCGCACTCGTGCACGCGGGTCAGGCTTTCGTGGGCTACAAAACGCTCGAGACCCTCAAGTCCGAGGGCCAATTGGCGCAGAGCCAAGGACCGCTTGCGGCCTAAGCTGCGCTTGCGCAGGCGAACAAGTTGGTCTTCTCGGTCGTAGTCGGGGCCATAGATGATGCGCAAGTACTCTTTGCCGCGGCATTTGATAGCGGGTTGAATGAGCATGCCCTTGTCGTTGGTGGTGAGAAACGTCTCGGGTTTGATCACCATCCCCTCGCCGCCCGCGGCCGTGAGGTCCATCCACCATTGAATCACGGGCTGGGGGTCGTGAGAGAGGTCGAACTGCAGCCATCGGGTAGGCTGGAAGATGGCATCCTGGCGGCCTACTTTCTCAAACATTTGCATGTGCCAGAGGTGAGTTTGTGGGCTGTGTACCTGGCCCTCGCTGGCCAGTAGATGAAAAGGAGCCAGGCGAATCTGCTCCAGGGTGGGGGTGTCCCAGCAGTAGCGTTGATAGGCTTGACGATAGCGGTAGGCGTCGTCGAGCCGCTGCTGGTAGCCGCTGCGCAGTGACTCGGGGATCACTTCCAGGACGGCCCGCAGATGGGCCAGGGCGGCGCTGCCCACAGCGGCATACTGGTCCTTCAAGAGAGACTGGGCTTTGAGTGACCAGGGCATGAGTTCGCAGTCCAGGCACATCCAGGAGGTCTGCAGTTGGTCCCACAAACCGCTCAACTCCAGGGCGGACTGCAGCCGTCCCAGCAAGGCGGTCTCTGTGGCCAGGTCGTCAAAGAAGCTTCGACCGGTGCGCGTGTAGATGGACCCGATGCCGGGGGCGTCCCAGAAAAAACGTCGGGCGGCCTCGGGATGGCGACACACCACCACCACGGCCCGCGATCCCATGTGCTTTTCCTGACAAATGACGCGCTCCACCCCCATGGACTGGTATCCGGCCAGTGCCTCCAGTGGATGCTCGAGATAGCCAGGCTGCTCGGAGGTCTCGGCGGGTGACATCGTGGGGGGTAGATAAATGAGCCAGCGCGGGTCCACTGCAAAACGACTGAGCGACTCCAGGGCGGCAATGCTAAACTCCTCCTGAATGGTCAGGGGCCGCAAATAGCGGGTCTTGAGAGTGCGCCGTCCCAGGAAGTGGGCCAGGTCCAGAGCATCGCTCTCGAGGCTGGGAGCGCTGCTTTGGAGGGGTCGGATGGGCTGAGCATAGACGCGAGCCGCGGGCACCTGGACCAGTTCCATCTCGGGGTAGCGCAAGGCGGTGAGTTTGCCGCCAAAGGCGCAACCTGTGTCGATGTTGATGGTTTTGTTAAGCCATTCGGGCTCGAGTACAGGGGTGTGGCCATAAACCACAGTGGCCTGGCCGCGATATTCAGCAGCCCAATTATAGCGGACGGGAAGGCCAAATTCGTCGGTTTCGCCGGTGGTTTCGCCATACAGGCAGAACTCGCGCACGGCGCCGGAGGTTCTCCCCTGCATTTCGGCCTTCAGTCCGGCATGGGCCACAATCAGGCGGCCGCCATCCAACTGGTAATGACTGATCAAGCCGTCCAAAAACTTTTTCAGTTGCTCGATAAACTCGGGGGGCTCTGAGTGCAGTTGCTCGACCGTTTCAGCCAATCCGTGAGTGAGCTGAACCTTCTTACCGTTGAGATATTTGAGCAGCTTGGTATCGTGATTGCCGGGGACGCAAAGGGCCTGTCCGTTGGCCACCAGTTGCATGACTTTGCGCAATACTCCGGGGGTATCAGGGCCGCGGTCGACCAGGTCCCCCAAGAAAACCAACTTGCGCCGTGGCTGCAATTTTTCCAGCAGGAGTTCCAGCTCGGCGAGGCAGCCGTGCACGTCGCCTATGATATCGAAAGGTCCCATATCATCGCGTTTGTCGTTCCAAACTTTGACGCGCGACACCATGGCATCATCCACTTCGGTTGGCGAATGCAATTTATAGATATAGCGAAAGCCTTCGAGTTTCAGGTTGCGCAGGCTGCGCCGCAAGGCGCGGGTGTGGTTGCGCACCACGTGATGGCCGAACTGACGGTCGGGGCGAGACTGGTTGCGCGCCTGGCAGACCTCTTCGGGGAGGTCGAAGACCACCGCGCAAGGCAGCACGTGGTACTTGCGCGCCAGGGCCAGCAAGGGGCGGCGCGATTCGGGCTGCACGTGGGTGGCGTCGACCACCGTGAGGCGACCCAGTTCCAGGCGTTTGGCCACGATGGTGTGAAGAATTTCAAAGGCGTGCTGACTGCAGGCCTGGTCGTTTTCATCGTCGCTCACCAGCCCGCGGCAGAAGTCCGAGGAGATGGTTTCGGTAGGCAAAAAATGCTTGCTGGCAAAGCTGGACTTGCCCGACCCGGAGGCGCCCAGCAGCAGCACCAGAGAAAACTGGGGAACCTCAATATTCATCGGCGAAACACTCCCATCTGTGAGGGGCTGCCGTGGATCGGATCGGCGGGGCCGAGGTCCTCAAAGTCGACGCGATAGCCGTGCTGCCCGGCCGTTTCCTGGGCCCAGGCGTGAAACTCGCATCGGGTCCATTCGAAGCGATGATCGTTATGGCGCAAGCGCCCACCGTTGAGGTTAGGGAAGAGCTGATTGTATTCGCGATTGGGGGTGGTGATGATGACAAGCTGCGGCTTTAAGAAGGCAAACAGGTTCTTGGTGCAAGCGCGCAGGCGGGGCGGGTCGAGATGCTCGATTACCTCTACCATGGCCACCGCCTGGCAGCCCTGTAGGCGCGAGTCGCGATAGAGCAAGGAGCCGTGCAGTAGCTCGATGCGGGCGTCCTCGCTGCGCAATTTTTCTTTGGCCATGACCAGGGCCTGATAGGAGACGTCGACAGCCTGGATGCGCTGAAACTGGCGAAACTTGCGCAGGCGCGAGACGAGTTTGCCGGAACCGCAGCCGAGGTCGGCGATGTGGGAGAATCCGCTCTCCTTGAGCAGTTCCGTAACCCGGTCCAGGCGAAGGTCATGCAGCCGCACGGGCTTTTCCAATTCTTCCTCGGCCTGGTCGGCTTCCAGTGTGATCCTCTCGGGATCAGCATTGTCTTCTTGCAGGCGCGCCAGCGCGTCGCGTGTGAGACCGGAGCGGAACTTTAGATAGCGCTCTACGATAGAGTTTTTCTGAGGATGCTGGGCCAGCCACCCCTCTCCCTTCAGGAGCAATTTCTCGAGTTCGTCTTTGTCTACGTAGTAGTGCTTTTGGCGGTCGAGCACGGGGAGCAGAATATAGAGGTGATTTAAAAGCTGTTGCAGGGGGCATCGCCCTTTGAGGGTGACGGTGTGATAAGGACCTTGGTGCCAGCCCAGATGGGGGTCGAGCGCGTGGTTGATGGTTTCTACGGCATAGCCCAGCGGCAGGAAAAGCTGGCGCAGATAATCCGGCTGGCAGCGCACCACGGAGAGTTGGACTTCGAGGTCCAACTCTTGTTTGACCAGTTGGGGCCGGTCCTTGCACCTGCCCAGCAGGGCCTCGCGAAAGACGCGATTCATGGCCACGGCGAAAAAGGAGGAGGCGGCGTAGGGGCGGTCATTGACATACTGATCCAGGCCCTGCCCCGGACGCCGCACCAGGCCCACCGGATCGATTTCCAATAGCATCGAAAGCCGGCAGCGCTGCGGGCTGACCTCCGGGTAGAAGACATGCACTTTGCCGTGAGCCACGGAGTAGGTCTGCACTTTGTCGGGGTGCTTGTGGACCAGGTAGCCGAGATCGGCGGGGTCGAAGTTGTCGCAGGCGGTGCACGACAGCGTCATCAGCATGCGGGTGGGTTCGCGCTGGCGATGGCTATTCCCACCGGGGGCAACTGCTGGCGCGCAGCTTGGGACAGGTGCCTCGGGATGATCTTGCCGGGTCAGTTTTTGATGCCGTCTATCAGTCCGTCCGGTAGAGGTTCCCCTCGTGTCCTGCGCCGGCAAGTGCGACGAGGGCCTTGCCCAGAGCAGAGGTTGGGCGAGTCGGGGACCGCATAGGTGGTCTGCCTGGCCACTGAAACGCGAGGTGTTTCAGATTAGAGTACGCCCGCGTAAATGGACCGCAGCGAGAGGCTCACGTTGATCGAGGTAAGGGAAATTTGCTGGTCGAGGGCTGTATGCTCTGTCATGAGCCACTGTGCTGGGGCCTGACGACGATGCTGCTCCAGGCGAACGGCGTCCTGTGAGACGAGCAAGTACTCTTGAAAAGATGGCAGACTGCGATAAATCCGAAACTTCTCCGTTCGATCATAGTCCTGCGTTGAAGGCGACAAGACTTCGACGATCAAGGTGGCATCGGTGACGGTGTCGCGCCGATTCCTGAGCAGGCGGGGTTTGCCACAGACCACCAGGAGGTCGGGATAGGTAAAAACTTGGTGAACGCGCATGTGAAGACGGATGTCCGAAGGAAGCACCTCGCACTTCTTCCCCTTTAAGGCGACGTAGAGTTCTCCTAAAACATTGCGACTGAGGCGGTTGTGCTCTAAGGAGCCGCCGCTCATGGAAAAAATCTCCCCATTAAAGAACTCACTCTTGCATGTAGCCGTTTCCTCCAACGAAAGATACTCTTCGATGGAGAAGCGCCTGCGCTCGCGATGGTGCAACATCCCAACCCTCTTCGACCCATTAGCCTGGCGTCCCCTTACGGCGACTGCCCCAAGAAAATAGAGCATATCCTCAAGAACCCGGCCTCAAGCTTCGGCTGGCGGCCATCCGATTCTCGCCCTTCTGAAGAAGGAGCTTAACAAGAGGCACTGCCGCACTTGGGCCGAAAGTCACGCCGTGAATGTTGCATTAAAGGCTCTGGGGGTTGTTGGCGCGGGCGGCGCCGGATTCCCTACCTATGTCAAGGCCGCCTCTCAGGTCGAAGTCTATCTGGCCAATGGGGCCGAGTGTGAGCCGCTGGTCCACAAGGATGCAGAGCTGATGGAGCACTACCCTGCCGAAGTGGTGGGCGGCATGGTGCGCATGATGGAAATGACCCGGGCCCAGCGCGGCGTTTTTGCGCTGAAAAAGAAAAACCAGGGCGCCATCTCAGCCCTTCGTCCCCATCTTGATGCGGCCGGTATTGAGCTGCTGGAAATGGGCGACTTCTACCCGGCCGGCGACGAGGTTGAGATCGTCCACCTGGCCACGGGCCGCCTCATTCCCCCGGGCGGACTTCCTTTGCAGGTGGGCTGCGCGGTCAACAATGTCGAGACGCTCTACAATGTGCATCGGGCCGCCCAGGGTCATGCGGTGACCGACAAATTTCTTTCGGTCACCGGCCTGGTTGGCAAGCCCTCTTCGTTTTGGGTTCCGCTGGGGACCACCTTTGGTGACGTGCTGGAACGAGCTGGCGGCCTGCGCGAGAAAGACTTCGCCCTGCTGGTCAGCGGCGTATTGATGGGCAAGCTGAGCTTTGATCTCAACGACGTGGTCACCAAGACGACCGGGGGTCTGATTGTGCTGCCCCGGAGTCACTCCCTGGTGACACGCAAGACCACTCCCCAGGAGTCTCAGCGGCGTATCGGCAAATCAGCCTGCGACCAGTGCAGTTATTGCACCGAGCTCTGTCCTCGCTATCTGTTGGGCTACGACGTGCAGCCCCACAAAGTGATGCGCAGCCTGGGCTTTAACAAGACCGGAGCCGAGTTGCTCAATCCCTATGCTGACCTGTGCTGTGCCTGTGGTTTGTGCACGCTCTACGCCTGCCCCGAGGATCTTTACCCTCGAGAAGCCTGCCTGGACGCCAAAGCCGATCTGCGGGCGGCCGGCATCAAGCATCAGCAAGCCGCTCCACCGCGGGTTCACCCTATGAAGGACGGCCGCCGCGTACCCGTAAGCCAATTGCGGCGACGGCTGAAACTGGAGGAATACGAAAGCGCCGCCCCGCTGGTAGAGGCGCCGGCCCCAAACCGGGTGCGGCTGCTGCTCTCCCAGCATGTGGGCACACCGGCACGACCTGTGGTTTTGGCCGGCCAGCGAGTGCACAAAGGTGAGGTGGTAGCCCGAGTGGCCGAGCAGGAATTGGGCGTCGATCTGCACGCCAGTATCGAAGGCACTGTGGTCGGTATTGGGGACGAGGCGATTGAGATCGCCAATGAAAGGGAGCAGAGTCGTGGCTAAAAACTGTTTAGGATTGATCGAGCTGAGCAGCATCGCGGGCGGATTTCTGGTTACAGATGCCATGCTGAAGGCGGCCGACGTGGAACTGATGCTGGCTCGCACCATCTGCTCGGGCAAATACATGGTGTTGGTAGGCGGTGACGTGGCGGCCGTGCAGGCTGCCGTGGGAGCAGGCCTGGAGGCCGGCGATTTCTCGGTCATCGACAGCTTCGTCATCCCCAATGTTCATGAGAGCGTTTTCCCAGCTCTGAGTGGCAACCATCGCGGCGCCCGCCTGGAGGCTCTGGGCATTGTGGAGTCATTCTCGGTGGCCTCGCTGATCGAAGCGGCCGACGCGGCCGCCAAGTCAGCCTGCGTAGAACTGCTGGAAGTGCGTCTGGCCATGGCCATGGGCGGCAAAGCCTTTTTTACGGTCACTGGAGACGTAGCCTCGGTGCAGACAGCCGTGGAGGCAGGAGCCGCTGTGGTGGGGGCCAAGGGATTGCTGGTCAACAAAGTGGTCATCGCCAACCCTCGCCCGGAGCTACTCAGCGAAATGGTGTAGGGACTTTAGACCCGTTTTCCCTGACCTTCGTTGAAACGAGGGAATTGTTGGGCAGAGTACTCTTCCAGCAGACCTTGCTGATTGGGGAGCACGACCCTGGCCTCGGGGGCCAGTTCGTAGAGGGCCTCAAAGCTATCAAAGGGGAGGTCTTTGGGACGCTCCATTTTGGATTCCTGGGTGCCACCTATGATGGCCAGTCTCAAAATGTGGGTTGAGCCCGCTTCGAGGGCGGCGCCTAAGGCCATCCTGGCAGCCTGGCTGGCGTAGGAGGACACCTCGGTCTGGGCCCCCAAAAAGACGCCCTTGTCGGTCTCCACCGCGGCCCCCACCGGAAAGCCAGAACGCGGAACATACGAGTGAGAGCGAGCCTCCAGGGCGCCCGCGATGAGCGGGTCGGCGTGTCCGGTTGCCCGGGGCGGCGAAGGTAGCAGGCGCTGGCGATGATAGGCGCCGGGAAGTTCGTCGGCCAGTTTGCTGACCTGAACCTGGTCTTTGCCTTGCGAACCCACCAGGACAATCTCGGGATTAAGGTCGTAGAGAGCCTGTCGGCAATTTCCACAGGCCGGGGTACGAGACTCGAAGGATGCGTCGGCCACCTCTCCGCGGACTCCGAAGATAGCGATGGCCACCAGATCCTGAGGCTGCTGGCCGTCGATCAGAGCTTTGTGAATGGCGCTCTGCTCGGCGTGGTCAGCGTTGATGGTGAGTTCTTTATTGGAACCGGTATAGACGGTGCCATCGCGGGCGAGCAGGGCTGCCCCTACTTTGAAGTTGGAGTTGGGAGCGTAGGCGGTTTCGCGGGCGGCCACACTTTTGTGCAACAAATCCTGATAATCCGGTGCGCCCTCGGCCGCTCGGCTGGGCGGCCGCGATGGTTTGGGGGGGAGTTTGCCCCGAGAAGGAGAGTGGGAGTGGATACAAAGATTTTGGCACATCGTAGAGGCTATCCTAGTTGGCATGCACGAAATTATCCTGAAAATCGCCTGGCTACAGATAGGATGGACGGATGTTTCGACGGCTGGCCTCAAAAATGTTCCTGTGCTACTTTGTCACCCTGGCTTCCCGTGCCGCCTGGGCGCAGGACTGGAGTCAGGTGGACAAGACGGTGGCCGAGGTGCTGCGGAAGTCGGGTTCGCCCAGCGCCTCGGTAGTGGTGGTGCGCGACGGGCGCACGGTCTATCGCAAGGCTGCCGGTTGGGCCCAACTGCAGCCGCAGCGGGCGGCCACCCCCGAAATGCGCTACTGCATCGGCTCCATCAGCAAGCAGTTCACGGCCGCGGCCGTGTTGCTGCTGGTGGAGGAAGGCCGACTTTCGCTGGACGACAAAGTTTTTCGCTGGTTTCCCCAACTGGTTCGCTCCGATCAGGTCAGTGTGCGTCAGTTGTTGTCGATGACGGCGGGCTACTCGGACTTTTGGCCTCAGGACTACGCCATGCCCTGCATGCTAGAACCGGCAACCAACATCGTAGAGACTTGGGGACGTCGGTCGCTGGATTTTGAGCCGGGGACCCGCTGGCAATACAGCAACACCAACTACACGATCGCCGGTCGGATCGTAGAGCAGGAAAGCGGGGTCCCTTTCTTCGAGTTTTTGAGACAGCGTATCTTTCAGCCTCTTCACATGGAAAGTGTGGTGGACGTTGACGGCCAGCCATTGCCGCTGAGTGAGCCGGGTGGCTACCGCTGTTTCGCTCTGTCCAGACCGCAGCCAGCTCCCAAAGAAGGGGCCGGCTGGCTCTTTGCCATCGGCAGTCTGGCCATGACGGCATCGGACCTGGCCCGCTGGAACCAATCGATGATCGATCAGACTCTACTCAAGCCATCGTCGTACCGGGAGCTGGAAAGGGAAACACTGCTGGCCAACGGTTCAGGCACGCGCTACGGACTGGGGGTGAGCATCAATACAGTGCGGGGGCGGCGCCAGATCAGCCACGGGGGAGAAATTTCCGGGTTTACGGCCGTCAATTCCGTTTACCCGGACGATAGGGCGGCCATTTCCGTATTTACCAATCTCGATGCCACCGACGCCCCCGGCCAGATCGCCTCGAAGGTACTCGAGGTGCTCTTCCCCTTTGGAGAGGACGACCGGGTGCGGACCATCTTGCAGGGCCTGCAGCAGGGTCGCGTGGACCGCTCCATGTTCACGGACAATCTCAACCACTACTACAGCGCCGAGGCCCTGGCGGAGTGCGCCTCCAGTTTGGGACCGCTGGGAGCCCTGAAAGAACTGACCCAACTTTCCGAGTCATCGCGCGGGGGCATGATTTTTCGCGTCTACCGGGCCCGCTTGGCCGAGGCAACTCTGCGAGTGACGCTATTTGTGACATCCGAGAATCTCTTTGAGCAAGTGCTGGTCGGGCGGGAGTAAGTCCGGGGCCCGGGACTGACCGAAAACAAAAAGGGCCCCGGTCTTAAGGGGGCCCTTTTACACACACACACACACACACATAGGAGAGGTCCGCTTGGGGGTTATTCACTCGCCGGCGGCTTCCTTGAGTTCATTATGTAACAGGCTTGGGCGAAGGTTGTTGCTAAAATGTGAACAAGCTGTCGCGAGAGGCGCTTTCCGAACGTTGTTTCTTGACCTCACAGAACGGTCACATTTGAGCCGCTGGCAAAGGGGGGGAAGCCAGCGCGGGGTTGACGAACGGGCCGGACTTGAAGGCCGTGTGGACCGATCACTACCGCGTCACCAGTTATCTGGTGGACTATCACAAAGAACTGAGCTTGTTTGGTTTGCTCAGTCTGATCCAGGAAGCGGCCTGGGAGCACGCTGACCAGCTGGGGTACGGCTATGCCGCCATGCTGGAGAAAGACCTGATTTGGGCCCTAATTCGTCAGAAAATGTACATCGCTCAGTGGCCCAAATGGGGCGCTGAGGTGCGCGTGCGCACCTGGCTGCGACCGCTGGAGGGCCTGATGGTGACGCGTGATCTCCAGTTTTGGAGCGGCCCGCAATTGTTTTGCGAGGCCACTGCCCTCTACCTGATGTTGGGGCAAACTCATCGACGCCCGTCCCCAGCCCCCATGCAGACAGGCGATTGTTACAGGGACGAGCGAGGACCCTACGACCCGGTGAAGATTTTGCCGCGCCCCGGGCTACTGCCTCTGGCGCGCTTCTCCATCAGCACCAGCGACCTGGACATGCACGCCCATGTCAACAACACTCGCATTGGCCAATGGCTGTTTGACGCCGTGCCGGCTCAGGCTCACGAGCAACAGTGCATAGATAGCTACGAAGTGGACTTCCAGGCCGAGATGCACGCCGGCGAGACCATCAGCCTGGAGGCCGGACCCCTGGGCGAGGGCAAATGGCACTTTCAGGGGCGACGGGAAGCGGATGGAAAGATTGTCTTCGCGGCCCGCGTGGGCACGATACCCCGAGGCTGATTGGTTCTCAGACCGGGGTTAGGAGCAGGGCCTTTTCCTGTTGGGCCAGTTGAGATTGAATGAGTAGCAACTCATCGGCCAATTGTTGTTGGGTCAGGCCAGGGACGGAAGCGCCGAGGCGCAACTGACCGCTGCGAAAGTCGACCAGGTTGGTGACTTCGTTGGGATCGGAGAGCAGGTGATAGAATTCGTATTGGTCCGGTTGAACTCCATTGTCATCCATGTAGCGGGCAAATTTCCAAATCCCGGTGCACAGCATGTGAACCGTGTTGGGCTCGCGGGTGCCGGCGTCGGTTCCCTGCTTGTAGAGGGGAACTCCAGCGGTGATCAGTTGACCCACCCGTCCAGAATAATAGTCATAGTTGGCTTGCTTTTCGGCGGGACTGACGTTGGGGGGTAAGCGAGTGGGATCGTCGGAGGTGGTAAAGAGCCCGCCGGGACTGGGGAGCGGTTGGCCGGTGACCAGCAGGGGGACCAGATTGAGGCCGACCAGATCGCGAACCTGGGTATGCCCGGTAATGCGACCTTTGATGTCGGCGATTTCCTTGTCCGTGAAACCGGCCAACCCTAACATGGTGGGGAGCAGATCCACGTGACTGGTAGCCTGGTGAAATTCCAGCAGCTTGTCGCCGGGATTGACGAGTGGACTGGAAATCACGAACGGGACCCTCATGGCCTCCTCGTAGGCGTTAAAGAACTTCTGCATCATCAGGCCATGGCCCATCGTCAAAGCCCCGTGATCAGAGGTGAAGATGACCACCGTGTTTTGGTCCAGGCCGGCCTTATCAAAGGCCTGCATAATCTGGTTCAGTTCGACGTCGACCAAATACTGCAAGTAGATGTAGTAGTCGCCAAAAGCCTTGGCCCAGTTTTCCTGGATGGGAGAGGACAGTGTTTGTAAGGGATAAGGGATGAACTGGTTTTGAAAGAGGTCGCTGGGAATGGCCGAGGCCAGGGCCATAGACATCTTGTAGGAGGAGTCAAAGTGGCACTCGGGCTTGGTGGACAGGTCTTCTTTGTAGGTGGGAGGCAGGTTGAAACAGTTGCCGGGAAAGCCATCAGGGTTGAGATTTAAGGTGACCCGCTGACCGTCGATCTGCGGGGCGCTGGGAAAGCTGATAACATCTTTTGCGGGCAAGGTGGGTGGAGTGTTGCGATCGACCAGGCCTCCTGTGATAAAAGTGTCGCCCGGGTTGACCGTAGAGCTCGGTCCAAAGAAAGGCGCCGGGTAGGCACCGATGTCGTGAGGGTTGAGGAAAGAGGCCACGGCAAACCAGGGTTTTTCACTGTTGGCTTTGGTTTCGAAGAAATTCTGAATGATGTCGGCAAAGCCCGGGTCCCGGTAAGTTCCCAGATTGACGGTGGAACTGTCGGGTTCGGGGTAGCTGGGAGTGTAGTCCGAGAATCCCCAGTTCTCCAGACTGGTCACTCCGGTTTCCTGAGAGGTATTGGAAACATGCCATTTGCCAAAATAGTAACTGTCGTAGCCAGCGGCCCTAAACCAATCGCCAGCGGTGGGTACCCCGTCGGCATCGAGGTATTTCACTTCATCGGCCACGCTAAAGGTGCCGGTCACCTGAGTAACCCCGTGCAGCGACGGATACTGTCCGGTGAGGAAGGTGGTGCGACTGGGCGAGCAAGCGGCGGCGGCAATGTAATGCTTGCGCAGGACAGCGGCATTCTTGCGCAGCCGCAGCAATCCGGGAAAGAAGCGGGCAAAGGAATTGCCTTGCGAGAGAGCGGTAGCAAAAGAAAGAATCTCTTTGACATCGGGGACCTCGCCCTCGGTGGGTCCATAGCCGGGAGGGGGGAGGCGCATTTCGTCGACCAAAACCAGCAAGATATTGGGGTGGCTGGGGCGGGCCGAGGCCTGCTCTCCCCCATTGGTCAAAGGGTTCGTGTTGGTAGAATTAGTGCTGCCACAGCCGGTGACTGCGGCACCGGCCACGACGCCGGATGCAGTTTTTAAGAATTCACGTCTGGTTGCCATGGGCGGATTTTAGCTGCGGGCCGACTGGACTCCTTTGTTCCGCAAGAAGTTTCTTCGTATGAAGAAAAATTGCCGAAGTGTATCATCGCCTGAATTAATGCTCGGCGTCGGCACGGCGCTGGTGGATGCCGTGGGCGATTTTTCCGGTGAGGAAGACGCCGGCGGCCACCAGCGCGGGCACTCCGCCACCCGCGGCGGCGGCTATCAGCGACAAGCCCAGACCGACACCGAGACTGCCCTTGGTAACCTTGCCGGCATCTTTAGCCTTGATGCCGTCATAGACTTGTTTGGCGCCCAGACCGGCGTCGATGGCGCCGTGAGCCACGCCCAGGGGCAACAAGGCGGTCTTGGCGATGCCAGCCACACTGGTCAGGATTTCGCTGCCGTGGAGAATATGACCGGCCATACTGGTGCCGGCTGCCAGCGAGCGAGTGCCAACCACTACGTGGTTGATGCCTTCGACCACATGCTCTTTATCGCCGTGCTTGGCACCGTGCTTGATGTCCCCAATTCCTACCGCCAGCATGACGATGCCCAGAATTCCCGAGGCACCAGCCAGGGCGCCGGTGAGGCCTGTCACAAAGCCGCTCATGGCGTGACCAGCTGCTTCACCCGTTTCGGCATGATGGGCGGCGGCTTTCTTTACGACGTGGCTGCCTTGCGATACGGCGGCGTCCGCAGCGTCGCTGACCACTTGAGTGGCGATGTGGGCTTTGGCGTCCACGGCTGCGCTGACTGCGTGGGTTTTCACGTTCACCAATTCGTGGGCTATGTGCTCGCCTCCCTCGATGCTCAGGTGACCGCCCAAAAGACCGTGATTGGGCTCAGGCTGGACCTTCTCCTTTTCTATCGCGGCTTGCTTGTCTTGTTCAATCTGGACCAGAGTGGCCAGAAAACCGTCGATATGCGGGCTGTGTTCCGGGTTGGGGGCCGAGCCCCAATCTAAAACGGCAATGGGACTGTTGCCGGAACCGCGCTGAGCCACCAAGTCCAACTGCACACCTTTGAGCAAATCGTCGCCGGCCTGCTGGGACCGCTCTTGGGCCCGCTCCATTGACTCAAGCATCAAGGCCATGTCGCCGGTGGCTTCCTTGATCTTGGGCCCTTCGGCTTGAGGCCTGGTCTCCGTCAGGGTGGGCAACGGCACCGAGTTGCTCAACTGCACCGCGTCTTTGGCCTCCGTTAGAGGCGTCTTTTCCGGGACAACAGCGGGCTTATGGGCCAGAGGGTAGCTCTGAGCCTGCAGAAACCGTAAAGTATTTTGGCCGGTGTTAATCATCTTCTACAAGTTATCACACAAAACTGTCGTTGGTTCAGCGTTAAATTCTAAACGAGAAGTTAACAATCCTTGTCCTTTTTGTTACCTTTAGTGCCAAGGGAGGCCGCCTGATCGAAGTATCGAATCAAGCCCGGTGAAGAAATTGATTCTCTGCGCTTTACTCACCACTGCCTGGGCCTGGGCTGACTCCAAAACGAGGATAGTTCAGTCAACGGCCGTTTCGGCCAAGGCCAAGCTGGCCAATGGCAGCTACAACAGCAGTCCGTATATTGTGGTGGAAGTGGTAGTGCAAAATGACGGCCGCGATCCTTCTAAGGAAATGGTCCTGCAAGTTCGCCTGGTTCCCAAAGGCCGCAAGCCAAGCCGAGAGGGCAACTCCATGGATGACCCCCTGGTCCTCACGGCCCCGGTCCCGGTGCTTCAGCCTCAAAGCAAAACCTGTCTCTCGGTGGAGACTCCCTACCGCAGTGCCGACGAATTTCGCTCGAGCGTGGGACAATTCAGTTGCTGTAATATCGACCCTTCTGGCTCCTCGGTAAGAGTTCAAATCCTGCCTACCCTGGCGCCTCCACCCTAAGGGCCCGTCCCAAAATAACATAGACACTCGGGCCTTCGATCCATCCCCGCCAGCGGCGTCACGTCTCGGTTAAATATGACCCGATATTCGCCCTCGCCGCTCCTTGCTGGAGGGGCGCCTCGACGGCCGGAGTAACCAACGTATAGTGGGACGGGCCCTAAGATTAGTAGCCCGGCACTTTGTTAGGTTTACCCGAGGACGCCGGGTCCAACGGAGGCAACTTTACCCGTTGATCCTGCCCATCGGGCCCGACCACCGTGACGTCGCAGCTAAACGTAAAAACCGACACCCCACCGAGATAGTCGGCGCGCAACGGAAAGATGGTGACACTTCTACAGGCTACGCGGGCCGTGCATTGGGGGGCGATATCGAAGAGCGGTTTCCCGTAGCCATCCAACACGTGGACTACCGCGCCCTTCAGATGGAGTTCTTGATTTGTCTCGTTGCGAAGCGTGATCGCCCCTCGCCAAATTCCGCCCCCGCTCCCTCCAGCCAAACCCGGAGTGGCTCTCACCGTGGGACGAGTCGCGTCGGGAAGGAGGTAGCAGTCGGTTATGCTCACGGGGGCTGTCGTCGAAGTTGGCGGAGCAGCGCTGAGTATGGAACTCAAAGCGATGCCTATCAGGATTATCCTCTTCATCACCAGAAATTCGGCAACTGGAAGCCATGCCCTTCAGTGCAGTGATGTCGAGCCTTGCCTGCCAGGAACCTCTGCCCTCAAACGCAAAGCCTGTGGGATGGATGCTCATACTCAGTACCATCACGCCCTGCTTGAAGCACTTAACCCGGCCCGCGGGCGCCCCCTGTTGATCCGCGGGGAGTTGGCCCAGGCCGAATCCATGCATTTGCTCGAGGCCATCGCCCGCAAAGATTATGGAGCCGTCCCGGTTCAGCTGCTCTACATCGACCCTTTGCACGACGCAGAGGTGGTCCGCAACGGGGACTTTCTCGAGATTGACACCATGTACGACGGGCTGCGAGCCCTTTATCGCGAGGTGGTTACCCAGCGGGGCGCCATGCTGCGACTGACCGGTTCGCAACACCCTGATTTAGAGAGTCAACTGGCGGCCGAACTCCCCGAGGCCCATCAACGCTGGATGAAGGCCCAGTCGGCTCTGGCCGAGTTATACCGCGACCACGGCATCAACAAGGGCCGATGCACCTGGCTGGTGGCCGGGGCAGCCGTTGACGGCTGGGCCCGCAAGGTTTATCCAAACGAAGGCGATCGAGCCCAAGAGCGCCTCTGGCAGGCCCTTTACCAGATGACCCAGGTGGATGCCGGCCAGTTGCACCAACAGCTACAACGCCGCTGCCATGCGCTCAACTCTCTGGGCATCGATCGATTTTCCGTGCAGGGCCCAGGTACCGACTGGACGGTGGGATTGCAGCCCCTGGCCCGTTTTCGCAGCGGAGGTAGCCACACCACCGACGGTCGCTTTTTCCAGGCCAACCTGCCCAGTTTTGAAGTGTGGGTAACCCCCGACCGCAGCCGGGCTGATGGGGAAGTTACCTTTACCCTGCCCTTCCTGGCCAATGGCGTGCTGGTGGAGGGACTGAAGGTGCGCATGCAGGCTGGTGCCGTGGTGGAATGCCAGGCCACCCGCGGGCTGGAGGAGTTTAAGCGCCACATCGCCATGGACGAGAGCGCCCGTTATGGCGGCGAATTTGCCCTGGTGGGCATCGACTCGCCCGTCCATCGCCTCAACACCCTTTTCTACTCCACTCTCTACGACGAGAATGCCGCCTGCCACTGGGCCTTTGGCAGTGGCTACGCGGACTGCCTGGAGGGCGGGCAAGGCATGTCGCCGGCCCAACTTCAGGAACTGGGTTGTAACGCTTCCAAAATCCATACGGACGCCATGTGGGGCAGTGAGCAGATCAACGTCACCGCCTTCACCCGTGACGGGCGCGAGGTGCCGGTACTGGTCGAGGGGGCCTGGCAGAGCGACTTTCTCTAATGATTGGGGAGGGTGAGTTCCTGAGGATTCACTTGAGGACTTCGATTTTGTAATTCCCCGTGGACTGGATCATGAAGAAATACTGACCGGCCTTGCCCACTACGCGTTCCGATGAGCCGGAGCCGAGGATGACGGCGGGTTCGCCCACCTGGTTGCGCTGGGCGTCAAACAAGGTGGCCTTGAAGACGCCGTCGGCCGAGTAGCGAAACTTCCAGCCCGCCGGGGCAGCAAATACGGAGGTGCCCTTGCGTTCCATTCCGCCTTCGAAAGTGGGCAAGGAACTGCTGCCCGCGTCGGTCGTGTCGACTCGGAGCGTGTAGGAGCCAACCGACTTGATTTCCATCCAGAAGGTACCGCCCCTTTCTACGGTCATGCTGCCTTTCCCCGAGCCTGCTTGACTAACCGGTTTGGCGCTGGGACCGGCAGCATCGCTGTAGATCAAGACCTGGAGGGCGGTGCCCTGAAAATCCCAAGTCAGCTTCCAGGGGCCATCCACCCGGAACCGATCGGTGACTTTGTCTTCAGTTCCACCTTGAAAGGAGGTCACCGGTTTGGCCACGGCGAGGCCAATCAGGAGCAGGAGAAACATCAGTCTTTTCATGCCGAAGTCCATTCGAGTTCGCTGCCAATATTCCGCCCTTTCGAAGGGGAGTGGGCGGATCGACCCATTTTCTTTGGGCCGTTTCCACCTGGCCTGAAGGGGTTCAGCTTGCCCACGCACCGCATTTTATGCGTCGTTTCTTCCATCCTCGCCAGCCAGGAGATTTGACCGGGGTGCGCCAAAGTTCAACCTCTATGGCAGACTTGGAAGACGGCCAGAATACCCAGGTGCGGGGCTCCTCAGGCAGTTTATATGAACTGCGCAATGTCGGCGGAGCCTACTCATGCTCTTGCCCGGCCTGGCGCAATCAAAGTCATCCCGCTCATCAGCGTACCTGCAAGCACCTGACTCAGTTTCGCGGGGCTGAAGTAGAGAAAGACCGCCTGCAAAGCGCCGGCGCCACTCCCGCCATGCCCAGGCCGCCAGGTGCGGCCCCGGCGGCCGGCCCCCCAATCTTGTTGGCTCACAGTTGGGACC
Source organism: bacterium (assembly GCA_018780265.1). Classification (GTDB taxonomy): domain Bacteria; phylum Vulcanimicrobiota; class Xenobia; order Xenobiales; family JADMJV01; genus JADMJV01. The sequence continues at coordinate 90,069 of JADMJV010000075.1, read as the reverse complement.
AACTGACCGACTTGAGCGGCTGGTGGATGAGCGAGAAGCTTGACGGTGTTCGCGCCTATTGGGATGGCACGAAACTGATTTCCCGCCTGGGCAACACGTTCGTGGCTCCCGACTGGTTCCTGGAAGGTCTGCCCGACCATCCGCTGGACGGCGAGTTATGGGGCGGCCGCAAGCTTTTTCAGCGCACCGTGAGCATTGTGCGCCGCCAGGACGCCGGCAAAGAGTGGCAACAGATCCAGTTCGTGGTCTTCGACGCCCCGGCGCTGACCCGGCCCTTTGAAAGCCGCCAGCAACAATGCCGGGATTGGCTGGCTGGCGCACCGGCTCGCTTCTCCGTGTTGTCCCAGGAGCTATGCCAGGGACTGGAGCACCTGCGAGGGGAGTTGGCCCGAGTGGAAGGCCAGGGGGGCGAAGGATTGATGCTGCGCCAGCCAGGATCTCATTACGAATCGGGTCGTTCCTGGACGTTACTCAAGATCAAAAGTTTTCACGACTCTGAGGCCACCGTGATCGGGCATCAACCTGGCGAAGGCCGTCATCAAGGCCGGCTCGGGGCCCTGCTGCTGGAACTGCCCAACGGTACGCGATTCTCGGTGGGAACGGGCTTTTCCGACGCGGAACGGTCCGATCCACCTCCACTGGGGAGCGTGGTCACCTTTCGCTACCAGGAACTGTCCGACGCGGGCGTGCCCCGCTTTCCCAGCTGGGTAGGCAGGCGTTTTGACGCCGTCCAGCCAGCCGCCAAAACACCGCGACCGCGCCCTGAGCCTGCCCCGGCCTCCATTGGCGAGGATATTCGCCGTTTCGAGTATACGGACGGAGCCTCGCAGAAATTCTGGGAGGTTGCTGTCAGCGACGCCCAGCACACGGTGCGCTTCGGCCGTCTGGGTACGGCGGGTCAGAGCAAAAGCAAGACCTTCGCAGGGCCAGCCGAAGCCCGGCGCGACGCCGCCAAACTGGTGTCTGAGAAGCTGGACAAAGGCTACCGAGAGATCACGTCAGCTTCCTAGGTTCCGGGAGCGCTGCACTCTGTTTGACGTCTGCCATCACCTTTACAGCCCGGCTGAGACCCGGCAGCGACAGCGGACCTTGAAGGACTGTTTGCGCCGGCGCCCTTCTTTCCAGTGAAGGATTTCGAGCGAGCGATGAAATGGCAAGAGGACCCGGCTGCTACCAAACTGCACCACACCCAGTAGACACAAACACCGTATCACGAGTGATGCGACGCCGTCTGCGAAGTTTTCCCAGACGAACTGAGAGGATTGTGCCGACGCCCGCATATCGATGGCATCCACCAACCAGAGCACTAACGAGCCTGGAGGAACTCGTAGGATTCCTCGGAGTTGAAGGTGGGGCTTGAACACCGGGATGGTGAGCCGCCTGGCCCTATCTGCAAAGGATTTTTGGGCAAATTGGCCAACCTCCTTTAAGCAGAAGCGGGGAGCTTAAAATGCCTACCGGCTTTAATGCAGGGCTCACTTGCCGCACCAAGAAAGCGCCTGCGTGACCGAAGCTCACCTGTTTACTATGCTATACGTTCTGACCATGGGGCGCATCCACTAAGGTGCGCCTACCTCTGTGGTTAGCGCGCCCTCTGGCACGCACCCTACACCGCCACATGGGCCTGCGAATCCGCCTGGCCATGCTGCTGCGTCGTGGCATTCACAAGGAGTCGACCTGCTCCGGATACCGTGCCTCCCTCAACTCGGACTACCTGATCGATGGTATTCAAATTCTCTTGGATAGCTACGACGAAGTCTATGAGCACGTTTGCCATTCTGCCCTGCAACCTGGAGCCCAAGTGGTAGATGTAGGTTGCAATATTGGTCTGACAATATTCATGGCCTGCCAGGCCACTCAAGGCCAGACTCACGTGCTGGGATGGGAAGCCGACCCTGAGCAGTTCCGCCGCTGCCAGCACAATCTCTCCTTGAATCCCAGTCTGCAAGAATGGGTTCGGGTCGACAACCTGGCCCTCTCCGACCAGGACGGCCTAATCCGCTTTCGCTCCGTTGCGGCCGAACAAGGCAACTACCTGGTAGACCCCCAAGGGCCCGTGTCCATGCAGTGCCGCTCCCTGGACAGCCTGCTCCACCAGCACAAACTGGAAAGGCTGGATCTGATCAAATGCGACATCGACGGCCACGAACAGGCCTTTTTCAAAGGGGCCCAAGCCAGCCTATCCCGCTTTCGTCCCTTGGTGTTTTTTGAGTCCATCCTGCTCCCTCCCTACCAGCCTGAGCAGCCACCTTGGAAACAACTCAGAGACTTGAACTACACCCTGTTCGATGCGCGTTACCCACACGCACCCTTGGAGCCGGGCCAGAGTCCCTGCTTGGACACGCTGGCATGTCCCGATTTCCGCTGGGGAGAGCTTCACCCTAAGCTGGCCGCCCTGGGTGCTCGGGCCAGCCGAGCACGCAGTCTCATTCGGCGGATGGTAGACGCCTGGCGCTATCAAGAATAACCACCGTCAGCATTTCGAAATCCAGGGCCCGGGCGCGCCGGGCAGTGAATTGATTCAGGGGCGTCGGGCCAGCCATTCCTGAGGGTGAGGGCGAGCCGTCGATGCCAAATCAATAAACATTGCATGAACTGACGTTCCTTCCATATAGAACAGCGTATTCGAGCGGCTCTCCAGGCTGCAACTTCAGGCTATCTTGCCCGAGCGTGGTCACCTGGAAAGCCATGCCCGAGTGAACGGTAGTGCGGATTTGGGTGGATTCGGCCAGCACCAGCAAACCTGCGTTGACCATCGGCTCGCAAGGGGTAGAGGCAAAAGGGGATGCTCAGATAGTCCCTTTGAATGGGCGCCAGCAAATGCACAAGGTTACAGTTCTGGCCACGTCCAAAGACGCCTCCCGGCAAACCGGGCGTTACCCGAGCTGGCTTTCCAGGGCCCGCACCAGCGTACCGCGTTGCTCGGGCGTAAGGCTCTTGAGCCGTTGCAGCAGCTCGCCCAGGCGGCCTTCCATCTCTGGAGCTATCGTGCCTTTGGCTACTTCCTTCTTCAATCCGGCCACGGCCCGGTCATAAACGTCCACTCCCATGGCCGAACCGGAAATGAGGGCGTCTCGGTTGTTGATGGGAAAAATCGCTACCCAGGTGGTAGCGTTTACCCGCTCCAACATCCAATTCATGGCCTCGGGCTCAAGATTGACAAAGACCTGTTGCACATCGACGGGCAGCCCCTGGAGGCGCTGACGAGCCTCGGGTTTCAGGCGCTGCAGTCCCTCCTGGAGGGGTATCGACTGTCCCTGGGCGATCTTGCTTTTGGCCAATAATCTCAAGCCCTGCGCTTTGAGCTGTTCTTTGCTGAGGGCGGCAGCGGTCGGTTCCTGAGCCAGGGCTACCTGAGGAACACCCGACAGGGCCGCCGCTGTGGCCGATGCCAGGAAAAAACTGGCAGCGACTTTGCGTACCAGATCAGACTTGGCGGGAACGGCGCTCGTTCCCATATCTTGCCTGGTGTAGATACCCGGGCCCTGCAGGCCGGGGGCATAGCCATCCAAAGCGGGCTGCCGACCAACCAGGGGTGACGCTTTGCGCAAAGGATTGAACGACAGAGCCGACCTTACGGGTTCCACGGGCCAGACTTCTGCGCATCTCTGGCAAGGCCCTTTCTATTCCGTTCGAGGAGCCGTGTAGATTTGGGCCTGAATTAATTCGACGGGCTCGCTGCTACCTTCCACCCAGAACCGAATCGGGTAAGATTTTCGGCTGTGCCCGTCTTTGGCGCCGTAGACCACAAAATGAAGGTGGGGACCGGTGGCGAAGCCGGTATGCCCGGAGTAGCCTATCAGTTGACCGCGCTTCACCCATTGACCGGGCTCGACGACAATCCCGTCGGAACGAAAATGATCGTATTCTCCGATCGTTCCATCGGAGTGCAGGACGCGCAGAACATTGACGCGGCTGCGGTAGTATTCCTCGGCGGCGCCCACCGAGTAGCGCTCCTCGATGTGCACCACTGTGCCTTCGCGGGCCGCCAGCACCGGTGTACCCTCGGGGTGACTGAAGTCGATGGCGTACTCGTCGTCTCCGCGATGACTGAACTTCCCGTGAAATCCCTGGATCACTTTCAAGGTCTGGCCTGACGCGTAAGGTAGAGAGTATACGACGGAGTCGTCATGGCGGGCATGCACGCTGCCAAAATTCCAAAAGTACATGTAGTAGTAGGTCCAGTTGGTATCAGGGTCCGCTTTGCGCAGGGTGGCCATTTTTACTTCGCTGTGGCCGGGAATCGTGGTGGTACAGGGGAAGTGGGGAGAGGCCACAACATTGTCAGAACGGGTAAACTCCAGCGTCACCGTCATATCATTGCCCAACCGGTTGCTACAGTAGATAGCCACGCCGTCGGGGGTGTTGACCTGCCTGGAGGTGACTGGATCTTCGGGGGTAGGATCGGCCCAAATCAACTGTGTTAACAGACACAGGATCAAAACCAGCCATCTACAGTTCACGAACGACCTCCAAAAGTTGAGGCAGGCACTGAATTCGAAAATGTGGCTGCAAAGGCTCGGGTGCACCAAATCCGTAGTCGGCAAACACGGTCGTGGCGCCCCAGTCCAATCCCATCTGCAAACCAACCTGGCTATCCTCTACGTGGACCACCCGGCCTCGGTAGCCGATACGGTCAACCAGTTCCTGTAAGTATTCGACTTGAGGCTTGTGAAAGGCAGAGTCGTCGGGGGTCTGCATCGCCTCCAGGTATTCCCACAGTCCAATGTGGCGCAAGGCCTTCTCCTGCAGGGCGCGATCTCCCGAGGTGCAGGCCACCAATTGGTGGCCAGCCTGTCGCAACTCTTGCAAGACAGTAGCGGCCTCGGGCACAGCCTGAGCCAGTTTGGGCAAATTGTCCAGATAGTGAGGTTTGACCACTCCCTGGTAGACTGCCTCCACTTGATCGGGAGGGCAGCCAAGCTGCAGCAGCATCTCCCCGGCCGACAGGCCGATCAACCGGGTGACTGCTTCGTTGCTGGGGGTTTCCTGCCCGGTCGCCTCCAAACCCCGAGCGAAAGCCTGGAAGTTGGCTTCGCGAGAATCGATAAGGACACCGTCCAGGTCGAATACCACCAGCATGGCTATTCCTCCTCACCTTCCTGGAGCCTGGGAGGCGGAGGCGCGACACCCTCGCTGTAAACAGCAGTGCGCAGGCTGATACCGCCCGGGACCACTTCGATGGCGGTGTGCATGTCCCGCAACTGGCCAAGTTTTTCCGCCTCGGGACGAAAATCGGTGCCAAGATAGAGAAGCATGCCCTTGATCAGACTGTATTCGCGGTCCATTTTGGAATGCAGATAGAGCAGCAATTCGCCCTGTCGACCTTGCTCGAACAACTGGTAGGAAGGAGATGCCGACAATTTTGGAGGAAGGCTATCGCTGGCCTGATAGGCGCTAAACACTCGGGGCAACATTCGCTCCGTGTAACCGTTGGCCCAAAATTGAGTGGTATGGTTGGACGCCCAGGCGCAGCGGCCGTCCTGACTGAGGGTGTAGCTGACATTTTCCACCTTCTTGCGGACCGACTGAGCACCCAGCCTTTCTTTCAGGCGAGCTTCGACCTTGCCGGCCAGGTCAGGATTGGCCATCTCCAGCACTCCCAACAGGGGAACCTTGGAACCACTAAACTTCAGGGCTTCCTCGATGCCAGCGGAACTCGTCCCCAGGTAGCCCTTCATTAACTGGAGTACCAACTCCAGTTGATTGGCATAGGAGTCGATCACCTCCCCATAAATGTAGAGTTGGGCGCCGCCGGCCAGCGATTCGCGGGGCAGGCTGAAACCCAGCCGTTTTTCCAACTCCGTCCAGGCCGACACGAATCCCTCGTTGACTCCGGGGAACTCGCCTGCCAGGCGATCGACCACCCGAATCCAGCCAGGCAAGTCAATCCAATATACGGTTTCTACCTGGGCGGGAATCTTGACGGCCAGGCTTTGGGCCGAGGCCGGCCCCAGTGTGACATTCTGCACTCCGTCCCAGTGCATAAAGCCGCGGGCCTGGACTTCGATTCGACCGCTGGTGTCCAGGTGGGCGCCTGAGGTGAGAGCTAGCGAACGAATCAAAACCTTATCCGCCGAAACTCCCCCTGAAGCGCACAAACCAGGGCTGGTGCTGAGAATGTCTTGCACATCCACAAAAGACCAGAACTCACTATCCGGGGCCTGTAAACGTCGGGCCTGGTCGGCAAAGCGCAGATTGTTCCGCAAACTCTGGTTGGAGGTCGGCGCCTTGAGAAAGGGAGAGACCAGGTCGGGATGAGTGGTCAACCAGACCCAGCGGGGGGATAAGAACAGGTAAAAGGCCTGACCATCAAAGGTGAACTTCCAGTGATCGCCTTCGGCCTCCAACTCCTCCAATTCTTTGTCCCACCTGGTCAAAAACGTGTTAAGCGCAACACTGTCCGGACAACCCAGGCCGAACAGCATGCCACCCAAGTCCGAAAGATTGTATCCCACCGATTTATAATCTGGGTCGGGCCAACGTACCTCGAGGTCATCCCAGTGACCCAGCACGGTGACTATTTTTCCGTCACGGCGCAATTCCAGGCGGGCGCCTTCGGGAATATTGCCGGCGTCGAAGTATTCTTTTTCTGAGAGGTCGGCCACGCTCTTTGGAAACTGCTTCTGGAACTTGCGGTAAAGTGTCACCCCTTCAAAAGCCGACTCGGCGGCGTAGCGCAAATCGCGCAGGCGAGTCACCTTTTTATCAGCCTGATAGTAACCCTCAAAGGGGGACAACTGACCCTGTCGGACCAGAGCAAAGAGAAAGCGTCCGTCCAGATAGGGAAAGCCTAGTTCGTCGGCCTTGTTCGGATCCAGTTGAACGGCCCCGGCAAAGACCCGAAACAACGGACTGCGGCGCACCCGTTCCCCGAGCGAGGGGCCGCTGTTCAAGACCAGCCGCGGCTGAGATTCCAGGTAGATTTGGGTGGTTGCGGGCAACTGGCCATAGGACCAGTCCTGCCCAAAACCCGAGGCCGAGCAGAACAGCCAGAGAATACCCAGCCAGGTTTTCTTCATGGAACCTCCAGCCGCCCGTCACGAGCGGAGTTTGGGGAGAGAATAGCACCGCGGGCAGGCAATGTCCTGCCAGAAAGGAGCCCCAACCCGCAGCCAAGAACAGGCCAGGCAAAGAGAGGTGAGTAGCCCATGGAGTGCCCGAAATGTAGACAACAAAATCTGCCTGGCTCTTCCTATTGCGAAAAATGCGGGTTTAACCTCAAATCCATGCAACGCCAATCACCTCGCGCGGTACCCAACCCCTATCCGCCGCCCGGGCCCTCGGTTCGCCCCAGTCCTGCACCGGCCCCGCGGCCCAATTACCCATCAGCAGCCCCGCCCCCACCACCTCCTCCGCCCCCCACACCTCCTCCGCCACCTCCGAGAGTCAGTCCGCCGCCTCCACCTCCTGTGCAAGTGACGGCCACACCCCCACCCAAGCCGGCGGTTCCTGCCGCGTACGCCCATTTGCGCCAGCTCCCGCAGGGGGAACAGTTGCCATTGATCTACGACCGCAGCCTGGTGGGCCGACCCGTAGAGGTGACCCCTGAGGTTGACTTGAGCAAGTTTGGCGACAATGCCGGGGTCTCGCGCCGCCACGCCCAGATCACTCGTGGCGAAGGTCAGGTTTTGCTGGAAGACCTGGGCAGCTCTAACGGTACTTTTCTCAACGAAGTCAGGCTGCAGCCTGGTTTGCAGCATCCCCTCAGCCACCAGGACCAAGTCCGATTTGGCAGTCTACGTTTTCAATACTGGCAGAAAGAGGTCTAAACCCATGTCCAATCCAGTTACCAATCCTATGGAGACGCACTATGTTCCCACCCCCTTGATCGAGTGGGCTCAGAGAAATCCTACCTCGACCCTTCCCAAGTTGTTTCGCCAGGCTTTTGAGCGGCACAACGCCGCCAACCGCAACTACCTGGGCTGCAAGATAAACGGAGTCTACCGCTTTGAGACTTACCAGCAGATTCGGGACAAAGTGGAGAACTTTGCCTCAGCCTTGATCGAGCTGGGCTTTCAATCCAAGGACCGGGTCGGCCAAATCTCCAACAATCGGCCAGAATGGGTCATCACCGACATGGGCACGATGCATGCGGGCGGCATCCACGCTCCGCTCTATCCCACCCTGGCTGGCGAAGCCATCGAGTATATCTTGCGAGACTCCGGGGCGCGCATCGCCGTTTGCGCAACCCCCAGGCACCTTGAGGCAGTCCTGGCCTGCGAAAAGGAATTGCCCACCCTGGAGCACATTGTTTGTATGTTTGACCCGGGCTCTGCCGAGTCATCCCGAAAACTTTGGAGTTGGGATGCATTCCTGCAGTTGGGAGCGGACAACCTCAGCCGGCACAAGGCCGAAATAGAGAAGCGCGTTGAGGCGACCGTGTCGACCGATGTCTGTGGTCTGGTCTACACCTCAGGCACAACCGGTGAACCCAAGGGGGCCATGTTGATGCACGGTAACTTCTGCTCCAACGCCCTGACGGCGGTGCCTCTGCTGGAGTTTAAGACCGATGACCTGGAGCTTTCCTTTTTACCTCTCTGCCACGTATTTGAGCGGGTGGCTTACTACTGTGTCACCAGCGTGGGTGCAAGTATTGCCTACGCCGAGAGTGTGGATACCGTCGGGGCCAATATGAAGGAAGTCCGCCCCACCGTCATGCCCAGCGTTCCCCGCCTGTTTGAGAAGATCTACGCACGCATCACCGACAAGGTGAAGTCCGGCTCATTACCCAAGCGCAAACTTTTCGCCTGGGCCATGTCCGTGGGCCAGAAGCACCAGCAGGCCAAAATGGCGGGCAAACTTAACCCGGTCCTCAAACTCGAATATGCCATGGCGCACAAACTGGTGCTGAGCAAACTCCATCAAGAAACGGGGGGACGCATTCGCCTGTTCTGTTCGGGCGGAGCGCCCTTGCGCAAGGACGTGGGGGAATTTTTTCTCAGTGCCGGCTTCGTTTTAACGGAGGGCTACGGGCTCACCGAAACCAGTCCGGTCATCACCTTCAACCCGCTACACCGCCCCAAAAACGGAACCGTGGGCAAAGTGATTCCCGACGTCAAGGTGAAAATCGCCGAGGACGGGGAGATTCTTTGTCAGGGTCCCAACGTCATGCTCGGATATTTTGGCAAAGCTCAGGCCACGCGAGACGCCATTGATGATGATGGCTGGTTTCACACCGGGGACATCGGAATGATGGATGACGAAGGCTATCTGGCCATCACCGACCGCAAGAAGGACTTGCTGGTGATGTCTAACGGCAAAAACGTGGCCCCTCAGCCCATCGAGCAACTGGTCCAGTCCAGCCCCCTCATCGAGCAATGCGTGGTGTTGGGCGACAACAAGAAATTTATCTCGGCCCTGATCGTGCCCACTTACGCCAATCTCAAGGATTGGTGCGCCCAAAACGGAGTAGCCCACGACCCGAGGGCTCTGGCCGAAGACCCCAAGCTCAAAGAGTATTTGCAAAGTGAAGTCAATCGCATCTGCGCTGACCTTTCGGCTTACGAAAAAGTCAAAGCCATCGCTCTGCTGCCGGCCGAATTAACTCTTGAAAATGGAGAGATGACCCCTACCCTCAAGGTCAAGCGCAAGGTGGTCAATCAGAAATATGCGGCCAAGATCGCCTCGTTGTACCCCGAGGACTAAAGCTTTACAACCCAGCAACCTCATCCAATAGCCTTTCCCTTAGCATGGGCCCGTGCACATCTACCCCTCGACGAACGGCCCTCGCCCACCCATCGAGCGTGGCTTTTTATCCACCATCATCAGTATTCCCATGGATTCGGAGTCCACGGCCAAAGAGATCGACCGGATAGACCTTGGCAAATTTCACCACACCATGGTGTTCACTCCCACCAATGCGGCCGCTATGGCGGCACTGGCCACCATGGCCTACTCCACTCCCAAGGATCAGAGGGCTCACCTGGACAGGCAGGCAGCCGTGGAGGCTTTCCACTTTCTGGACTCCAAAAACAACGCTCAGTTGGGCATCGACGCCCCCGACACCGGCACCCAGGTCAGCGTCGTCGAAACCGACAAGGCGGTATTGATCGCCGCCCGCGGAACCTCACCCCCGTGGTTGTCCAACATGGGATCCGAGAACGACGTGCAGTGGCAAGACTACATGAATGATCTCTATGCCGTACCGGTCTCCAACTACAACAACAGCGCCCAGGTGCACGCCGGCTTCAAAGAGGCTGCCGACGGAATCTGGACCCAGCTCAAGCCCTACCTGGAGATGGCCCGGCAGTCCCACAAACAGGTCCACATGGCCGGCCACAGTCTGGGAGCCGCCGTGGCTCTGCATCTGGCCGACCGCATGCACGACGAGTTGGGCATTTTGCCCCGGAGCGTTACACGAACGGGCGGTCCCGACATCGGTTGGGATGACCAGAAAAAGCACCTCGAAGAGATCGGCCTGGCGGCCCGCACCGTCAACTTTGTCAACAATGCCGACCCCATACCTATGGTTCTGCCTCTGGGCGAAACCGCCGGAGCCCGCGTCTACTTTGACCGCCACGGCCAGGCCAGTTTAGAGCCGGGTTCCCATTGCCTGGATCGCATTGTGGGAACGGCAGTGGGCCTGGCCCGCCGACAGCCCAGCCCCCTCTATGAGCATGTCCCCGTTTTCTACAACGACCGCATTCTCGACGAAAAGAACACCAAGGTGCTCAAACAACTTCAACGGCAACTGGAAGGGAAGTAGCCGGAGGATGCGTTGGTCGGCGGGTTTATGCCTGTTCCTCGTAAGCTGTCCCGTCCTGGCCAAGCCTTTGCAATGCTCCTTTGAAATTGTAGGGGGGCATCTCCTCAAAGTTCCTGTGCGCCTGAACGACACCACCCCCAGCTTCATGATTTTAGACACGGGAATCGGCCTCAACCTGCTCTCGCCCGCGCTGGCCCAACGCCTGCGTTGCCCGATGCAAGGTTCGTACACGGGGCAACGGATGTCAGGTCAGCCTTTGGAAGTCCCTCTGGCCGGTCTGGAATCGCTGGCTTTGGCCGGGCGGCGCCAGGCGCCCGTGCAAGTAGGTCTGTGGGACATGGCCGGATTGTTGCCGGGCGGCGAGGAGTTTCAAGGGGTGGCCGGATTTCTCTCGCTCACCTACTTTCGGGACCTCCCGTTCACGCTGGACTACTCCAAGAAACTGTTGATTTTGGAAGATGAAGCCTCACTGGCGGTGCGAGCCGATCAGGGGCAGGCTGTGCCGATACGCTGCGAATGGGACAAAGAAACGGCCCTGACCGCATCCGTCGCTCTTAGTTTGCCCGAAGGAACGGCCATTCAAGTGCAATTGGACAGCGGTAGCGACAGCCTGATCCTGGATGAGTCATGGTTGGCACGACTGGGAATTGGCCACGAGGACGCAGGGGTCACGCGCCGCCAGGGCAAGGACGAGACGGGCCACGAATTCACGCGCTATTTCGCGCACCTGGCCGCTCCCGTGCGCTTACTGGAGGCACCTGAAATAGCCTCTCAACCCTCTCCTTCCGTGATGTTCCAACCCATCATCCACCAGGGCCTGCTGGGCCACTCCTTTTTGCGCGATTATACGGTAACCTGGGACTTGCCTCACTCCCGCCTGCTGTTTGCCAAGCCCTGAGGACCTGAGCTTTTCGAATTCTTTTCAGGGCCGGGTCTTAGACTGTCGGCGTGATTATCGGCCCACATAGAGTTGCCGCGGGAAGCCCTACCGCCCGCTCCGCGCCTCCGCCACCTCCCCCCGAGGACCCCGGTCCGTTGCCCTGGGACAGTCACGCCGCTTACCAATTTGCGGCCGGGGGCACCCGCTACATGTTCAGTAAGCTCTCTACGCGTCTGGCCGTGCTGGCCCAATTTGGACTCTACGGGGAGGCTCCGGCAAGCCTGCCCCGCCCCTTCCTGGCGGTGGTCGGGTTTAATGGCCGGATGGCCGACACCCGCCCTTTGCTCAACCACCTGAGCGCTGACGGTCGCAACGGCGGCTGCATTTACTATTTGCAGGGCGACCAGGTCTACAGCGACGCTGACCTATCCCGGCCTCTTCCCTCCGACTGGACAGACTCCCAGGCCAAAGTATTTCAACTGGTTCCCCAACATCGCCAGCAGAGTCCTGAAGTGACGGCCCAACAGCTTCAGTTTGCTCTCAAGACCATCGAGCGCGTGACCGGTTCGGCCACCACCGATGTGGCCGCCCACAGTATGGGCGGACTGGGCGCCCGCCTGTACGGCTCTCAGGGAGGACATGGAATTGGAAAATTGATGATGGTAGGCACCCCCAACCAGGGCATTCGGGCCGCCACCATGGCCAACTGGGCTATAAAATCCGGCATCGGCTTTGCCATGAAGTTGGGGGGCCTGGGTCCCGACGCGGGTCCGGCTCTGGATTGGCTGCAGGCCATCTCCGACGGCAACCCTAAATTGGAACAACTAAACTCGCGCTGGAGCCAGGACAAGCAGCAACTGGAGAAAGTCATGGTTTTGGGCTCTACGGGCCGACTCACTTCCCAGGCCAGTCCACAGGAGTGGGGTCCCGGGGACGGTCTGGTGGACAGCGCCAGTCTATCCCTGCAGGACACCCCCGTTCAAGTTCTACCCGGGACCTGGAGTCAGGGGCATGTGAGCCTGATGAACGACAGAGAGACCTTTCGAACGATGACCGCTTTCTTCGGGTGGACTCCAGGATGACCAGCATCATAGCCCGAACCTGCTAAGCTGTCGCTATGAAAATCATGCTCCCCCTTGATGGCTCCAAAACCTCCGAGTTCGCCCTGCCTTGGGCTCAAGCCCTGGCTGCCCATATGGGCGCCTCCCTTCAACTGGTTCAGGTGGTCGATCCCTTTATGGCCGGGCCCACGGGCGAGGCACCCACGTTGGCCATCCGCCTGACCGAAAAACGCCAGGGAGACGTGGAGAAGTATCTTCAACAAAAAGTCAGCCAGATCCAGGGCCCCGCTTCGGAATGGAAATGCCCGATGGGCTCTGCGCCCCGTCTGCTCGGTTCGCTGGCCCAACCGGACAATTGCCAGGCCGTTGTGCTGGCTTCTCACGGACGTTCGGGAGGCATACGCTGGTTGATGGGTAGCGTGGCCGAGGGGGTCCTGCGCCAATCCGGTGTGCCGGTGCTGTTACTCAGACCCAATTCTACCGGTCAGCCGGGACCCTTTCGACGAGTGCTGGTGCCCCTCGACGGGTCCAGCCAATCGCAAACCTTTTTGCCCGCTCTTCAAGCCTGGCTGGCAACTGACGCCGAAGTCCTGTTACTGCGTGCCAGCGGCTTTGACGCCCACGACTATATCAACATGGTCGACCCTGATGCACACGAAAATTTCCTGCAACACATGGATGACGAGTTGAAGCAGGTAGACCTTCCCGGTCTGCGCGTGAGCCGCCACGCCCTGGACGGGGACGCCAGTGAGTCGATCCTGGCCATGGCCGAGCAGCATCACTGTGACCTGGTGGCCATGTCGACTCACGGCCGCAGCGGCTGGCAGAGGTTTCTATTGGGAAGTGTGACCGAAAAGGTAGCCCGGCGGGCACACTGCCCGGTACTGGCCTTCCCTCAGCCTGCCGCCTAGATCTTGTTCTCGGCCGCCTTGGCAGCCATTTTATCCTTGTACTGCTGACGCAATTGAGCAACCATTTTGTCGTTGCCCTTGAACATCTTTTTCATCCAGGGAGCCCCGTTCATACGCGCAAAACTGGAAAAGTTCGTAAAAAACTGCTTGAGCGTGGCCAAAAAGGCGTTGCCCTTGACCTGCTCGCGATGAAGAATGGTGATCTCCTCCCAGCGCATATCCCCTTCCCTTTTTACTTTGGCCGCGTACTTGCACCACTCCACGACTTGTGGAGCAGGACACACCGTGCGTCCATCTTCTAAGGCGTCCATCACTCGACCGCCAAGATCTAAATAAGTATCTCGGAAGTTTCTTTTGAAATTACTGACGTTGTGACGGATGTAGAGCTTGGAGAAAAAGCTGGCCGCTTTCGCCTTGGCCACCTGTCCTAGCTTGCCGCTCTTTGCGCCCTCGCTCTCGGTGTATGGCTTGAAGTCTTCCTGCAAAAAACTTTCATACTCCTTGGCGCCTTTGTACAGATCGTCCAGTCGCCGGCAACTGTCCAGGCAGTATTCGTCCGCCACTCGGCCGGCCTTGTAGTGCTTGTAAACGGCCTTGGCGATCTTCTCTTTAGCCTCTTCTAACTCGGCCATCAGCGCAATCCAATGATTGAGCTGAGTGCTTTCGTCCATAGGGACTCCGCTCATGGTTCTTGGCTCCCCAAATAGAAAGTAACCACCCCGACGTGAGTAATTCCCACTTGCAATCGGAGTTCTCGATGTAGGGCAAGATGCCTACTCTTGGCGTAAATCTTCTGCCGGACCACGGTTCATGGGTCGAGCCAGCCAGACCGCCAGAGTGGCGGCCGCCATCCCCAGCAGGGGCGTGATCAACAGGCTTGCCGGGTCAATGTGAAAATCCAGGGACCAACCAAAGGCCCTGCGGTTTATGTAGTGAACCATTGCGTAGGCTTGCAGTATCCCGCAAGGCCAGGCGGCCAACCCTGCCCAAAGGCCGCACAAGGCAGCTTCCCCCCAGTGGATGCGCAGGCGCTCCCAGCGAGTCAGGCCCAGGCACTCCCACAAGGCAAATTCACGGCGACGCTCCAACTGATTGGCCGCCACCGCACCCAGCGTACCCAGGCCAGCCACCACCACCGCCAGTATTTGCAGCAGTCGGGTGACTTGAAACGTCTGCTCAAAAATCTCCACCGACAATTTGTGGAGGGCCTTTTGCGAGCGAAGTTCCAAATTTTCTGCCCCGGGCCAGCTCAATATCCGGGCCCGCAGCGCCTCCGGCTGACCACCTTTGAGCAGGACGGCCATGCCCGAAATCAAACGGTCTTCAAAACTGGCCTGGTAGACTTGCATGTCCATCACCAGATAACCGCTATCGCTCGCGTAATCCTGGACGCCGCCTACCAACCGGTAACGCACACGTCCACGCCTTGTTTCAAGTTCAATCTGGCTGTTGACGGCCAGTTGATGCTGGCGTAGGAATGGCTCGGTGGCAAGCAATTCATCGCTGTTGAGATGGTCGACGGGTCGACCCAGCACAAAGCGCAGACGTCGCATTTCGGTCACATCCAGATCGCGCGCCACCAACTGGCTGACCTGGGTCTGTCCTGAGTCACTCCTGAAATAGACGGGCGCCATCCTCACCCGAATGACTCGATCCACCTCGGCCTGG
Organism: bacterium; assembly: GCA_018780265.1. Lineage (GTDB taxonomy): Bacteria > Vulcanimicrobiota > Xenobia > Xenobiales > JADMJV01 > JADMJV01. Next base: position 74,841 of record JADMJV010000075.1, on the reverse strand, counting down.
GCACTGATCTTGTTGACCAACTCGGGGTCCAGACCCTGGCCTGCCTTGGCCGCCTGTCGGTTGGCCTGACCGATATACAGGTCTCCCCCCAACGTGCGATCGAGCCAGTCGAGCAAAGAAATTCGGAAGCTAAAAACCATCATAGTTATGGAAACCACGGCCGACAGGGCCACGGTCATAGCCACCAGCGCCACACCCAATCGACTCAACGAGCGCTCCACCCCTCCCAAAATGATGCGAAGCTGCAAAAAACCGGCGGGCAGGCCATGCAGCAACCGGCCATGGAGCCAGACCACGGCGGCGGGAGTTAGAGCGGCGGAGCCTACAATCAGTCCCATCATGGCCAGCAGGTTCAAAGCCAATTGGGTCTCGGCGGCCACCAGAATGACCCAGGAGAGGATCAGCCACAGCGAGGCTAAGCCCGCTACCTTACCCATCCAGCGCCGAGAATCGGTCTCCAGTTGACTGCGTCGTAGCGACTGAACCGGGGGGGTGGAAGCCGCCTCGTGGGCGGGTAACCAGGCGGCCAGCAAAGAACACCCCCAACCCAGCAGGCAGCCCTTGGCCAAAGACAGAGGGGACAGGTAGGTGTCGGAAATCTGCAAATTGTAATAGAGATCATTGATAGTCCGGGTAAGCAAGGGCAGCAATAAGCGGCTCAAAGTGATGCCCAACATCAACCCGAGCAACGTGCCCCAGGCCCCCATCCAACCTGCTTCGGCCAAAATTTGCGCCCGAATCTCCTGACGGGTCACCCCTAAGATGCGCAGTTGGGCCATCCACGGCCGCCGCTGCAAGGCTAAAAAGTGAATCACGTTGTAGATCAACAAGCCACCCACCAGCAAGGAAAGCAGACTGAGGGCCCGCAAATTCAGAAAGAAGGCGGCGCTCATCTGCTCCGCCGTGTGACTTCGCGTCGCCGCCACCACCAGGGAGACTCCCTGGGGAAGATTATTCTGAAGCTCCTTGGCCTGCGCGTCGCTCACGATCAACTCAATGCGACTGAGTTTTCCCTCCAGGCCCAGCACTTCTTGGGCCACCGCGATGTCGCACAGCATCAACCCCTGAAGGGCTTGCTCTTGATTGGGCTTGAGTCCAGTCAGGAGGGCCTTCAATCGCATCGGCGACGAGCCCGGCACCGGCAACACCGAGTCCATCTTCAGGCCCAGCCTGGCCGCCTCCGCCGAACTCATGGCCACCGCCGCGGGACAGGCAAAGGCCGAAGCAAGATTGCTGTTGGCCTGGCCATCATTCATCCAGGCTCCTCGAAACGGCCCTTCGGCAATGGGGTCCACGCCCAGCAATCGAAAGCTCTGGTCGCGCACCGACACATAACCTTCCACTACGGGAGCGCACGGCCTCAGGCCCAGTTCCACCCGTAGCTTTGTGTAGAAGGACTCGTCCAGGTTGGATTGCCCGGCCACGATCCAGTGGGTGGCTCTGCCGGTGAGACTCTCCTGAGAGAGGCGAAAAGCCCGTTCGCAAGTGGCCACAGCCAGGTCCATCGAGACAATACCGGCCACCCCTACGGCCACGCCAACCAGGCTCAGCAAAAGCAACCAGGGGTGGCGCCACAGATGGCGCCACTGCGACCGGGCTAAAAGACTCATGGGAGCGGGTTCACCGAGTCGAGTACCTCCCCTTTTGCTGACAAATATGGAGGGATGGGTTGTGGCCAAGTCGCAGACACGAGAATGGTTGGAAAATACCGCGATCTACACCGCCTTCTGCTGTGGCGACAGTTGGGCGGGGGCTGGCAGCCGCAATCGGCCTTTGCCAGCCCCGAACAGCCCCTGCATCTTGAGATTGTCTTTGTCAATGGCGAGTATCTCCTGCGCCAGGCCCTGCAAAGGCCCCAGCACAACTTCTTGGGCCTGGAATTGCACTGGGGATCGGTGCGCCGCTGTTTGCGCCGCCTGGCCCACAGCCAGGTCAACAATGTTCGCCTGCTCCAGGCCGACGCACGAATGGCCCTGAGCCGTCTTCTACCCGATAGTTGCGCGGAAAGTTTTGTGGCCCTGTTCCCGTGCCCCTGGCCTAAGCGCGAACACGAACGGTATCGCCTTTTTTCGCGGGCCTTCATGGCCCACCTTAACCGGGTCTGTCGGGGCGGAGGGCTGGTCGTGACCGACCACAAGGGTTTGGTGGAGTTCGCCTTGGCGCAGGTGGAAGGCTCCGGCCTGTCCCTTTCGGTGGTGGAGGTGGAGGCCAACTATGACACCAAATACGAACGTCGCTGGATCGGGCAGGGGCAACAGTGGTTTTACGAACTGCACTATCGGCCAGTCGGACCCAGTGGTGTAGTAAAAATGGCGGAGGTGGCCGGGAATACTCTAACTTGCCAACAATTCGACCCTACAGGAGCACACCTGCAGGGGAGCCACCACGAGGTCGTCGTCGAGTTTCGCAACCAGGTCTATGACTCGGAGCGCAAAATCTGGATGGTGTTGACCACCGTGGTGGAAGACGATCTGACCCAGAGCTTCTGGATCGAGGCGGCGCTCTCCGCCGAGGATGGCCTCTGGCATATTCGTCCGGCCCTGGGCGGAGGCTACCTGCCAACCGTGGGGGTGCAAAAAGCCCTAAGTTTGGTCCAGCAAAGCGGGCAGCAAGTCGAGACGAGGTAGCTGAGGCGATCCGAGCCGATAGCCCGGAAGCTTCAAGTTGACCGCCAAATCCATGTCGCAATCGGAGTCCCCCACCACCAGGGCGCCCTCCAGAGTGGTTTGAAAATGACGGCAAGCCTGTTCGGCCATTCCCGGATTGGGCTTGCGGCAGCCACAGTTGGCCTGGGGAGAGTGGGGACAATAGAGCAGCAAGTCCAGTGGAGCCCCGCTGGCCAGCAACATCTGCTGCATTTGCAGATTGACCGCCTCGACGATCTCGATGGAAAAATAGCCGCGCCCTACGCCGGATTGATTGCTGACCATGACCAGGGTGTAGCCCCGTTGCCGCAACTGCCGGAGTCCCTCCACCGTACCTGGCAAGAGGCGCACCTGAGCGGGGTCAGAGAGGTAATGGACATGCTCGATCAGAGTTCCGTCCCGGTCCAAGAGGGCCAGCCTAGAACTCACATCGAGCCATGCTGGCGAGGTGAACCTCGGGGCAGTAGTAGCGCACTTGAAGCGAGCGCGGGGCGGGCGCTCGTTGAGGATCGTGGGCATCGGAGGCGGAGATCAAACACCAGGCGCCGCCAGGATACAAAATGACCGGCACCAGATAGGGGCGCACATAGCGAAAAATCTTTTCCAGCTTGGAGCGGGCGTCTGTGATCTGTTTTGCATAAAACAGAGGCGAGCCTGCCTGCAGTGCAATCACTCCATCGGGCTGGAGCGCTTCTTTGAGAGAGGCGAAGAATTGCTGGCTAAAGAGCACCTCAGAGGGCCCCTCCGGGTCACTGGAGTCAACCAGGATCACGTCCTGCTTGGGCATCCCCCGAATCGCTTCGGCTGCATCTTTGGTGATAATCTCCAGTCGTTCACTGGGCGCCAGGCCAGAAGCCATCGAAGGTAACCACTGACGGGCCACTTCGATCACCTGTTCATCAATCTCGACCAGAGTAACCTTAGTGACGGAGGGGTGTTTTAGCACCTCACGCACCGTGCCGCCGTCGCCGCCGCCAACCACCAGAACCTTTTGGGGGTTGGGGTGGGTCAACAAAGGGACGTGAGCGAGCATCTCGTGATAGGTAAATTCATCCCGCTCGCTACACTGAACCTTGCCATCCAGCACCAGCATTCGACCAAAATCTTTGGTGTCAAACACCTGGATATGCTGGAACGGACTGCGCTGGTCGACCAACTTATCGGTGATAGGCAGAGACTGGCGCCACTGGCCTGGAAGTTCCTCACTAAACCAATCCATGGCACATCCTTTCATAGAGGGGCCGGCCGTTCGTGTTCAGGGTGCACTTTCCTTTGAGCAGGTTCTATGAGGGGTCGAGCAAGAAGTCGTTTGGTCAATGATTTCTGTCGATGCCGAAACGCTCCGGTCCGTAGCCAGATTAGCCCGAATGGGGGTTTGGCAGATGGATTGTACCAGTCCACTGCAAACGCTTTTGTGGGACAGTCAGTGCCATGACCTCCATGACACGGACGCAGACCGCTTCCAACCTTCACTGGGCGGCAGTCTGCTGCTCTACGAGGATGCCTCACGGTCGCGACTGGAAGACGCCCTGATGGCTTGCAGCCTGAGTGGGCAAAGCTTTGAGGTAGAAGTGGACCGTATGGTCGGCCAGGGCACCTTGAGACGCCTGCTGGTGGCCGGAATGGCCCGCGACGGGGGGCGTCAAATCCTGGGCTACTATCAAGATGTCTCTGAGCGTCAGCAAATGGTGAGGCGTCTTCAGAAAGAACAAAGCCAGATCCGGGCCTTGTTGCGAACCCTCCCGGATTTGCTCTTCTCGGTGGATGCAGTCGGTAACTTTCGCCACTACCATTCTGGACAGTCCCCGCTGCTGGTTGACCCCCCCGATTCCTACGTCGGACGCAGCGTGGGGGACGCCTTCCCTTATCTGCGCCAGGAATTTCCCCTCAAGTTGCGGCAAGCTTGCGATAGCGGCGAAATCGTCTCGCTGGAGTTCCAACTGCACACCACCGAAGGGGATGGGGTGTTCGAGGCCCGCATCCTGCCACTGGAGGGTGGAGAAGTCAATTTGAAAGCACTGCTGCTCATTCGCGACATCACCGGCCAGCATCGCCGTTCCGAAGAACTGAAAAGTTCACAGCAGGCAGCCCTACAAGCGTCAAGGGTTAAGTCGCAGTTTCTGGCCAACATGAGCCACGAAATCCGCACTCCCTTGAACGGCACGATCGGAATGACGGAACTGCTGCTGGGCACAGATTTGACCACCGAGCAAAGGGAATACGCACAAACCGCTTTGCGGTCCGCCAACATTTTGCTCGACACCGTCAACGACATTCTTGACCTCTCCAAGATTGAAGCCAACCGGCTTGACTTAGAAAGCATTCCCTTCTCGTTGCGAGCCGTGGTCCAGGATGCCCTTTCCTCGCTGGCCCTCAAGGCCCACGAGAAGGGCCTGGAACTGGTAGGCTCGGTGGACCCCTCAGTACCTTCCCGGGTGGTGGGAGACCCGACTCGAATTCGCCAGATTCTCAACAATCTGCTCAGCAATGCCGTCAAGTTTACCTCCCACGGCGAGGTAGAGGTGCAGTTGGTCCAGCGCGAGCCCGGCGTCATCCGGATGTCGGTCTACGACACCGGCGAGGGGATCGCATACGACCGCCAACGGGAGATCTTTGACCCTTTTACCCAGGCCGACGGCACCACCACTCGTCGTCACGGTGGCACGGGTCTGGGACTGACGATCTGCCGACAACTGGTGGAAAAAATGGGGGGACGAATCTGGCTGGAGAGTCAACCGGGCCAGGGCAGCCGCTTTTCTTTCAACGTGAAGCTGCCCAACTATCACCTGGACACGAGCGAAGTAGATGCTCCCTACCAGGCCTTTGTGCGCGACCTGGATCAGCCCGACCTCTCCGGCGAGGACTTCAGCAAGGACATTCAATGCAAGCGAGTGCTGATCGTGGACGACAATCCTAGCTGTCGCAGAATTCTTAAAGAAACGCTGGCCACCTGGGGTATCCAGGCTCAGGTGGCGGTGGGTCCAGGTCCTGCCGTCCAGATGGTGCGCGAAGCACAGCGTCGGGCCAAACCCTTTGACCTTGCCCTGGTGGACTTTCAAATGCCCGGGTGCGACGGGTTGGAGTTGACCAAAGAGCTACCCAGCAGTCTGGTGAGCGTGTTGATGGTCACCTTGGGACGTCCAGTGCCCGAGCAGCTGCAAGAGGCTGGAGTCAAACGGGTTGTGATCAAGCCTCTACTGGGTCAAGAACTGGCTCGCTTGCTCTTGCAGCTCTTCCGAAATCAACCCCCGCCGCTGCCCGCGGGTCAAAGTCAGCCAGCCCGCCGCCACGATCCGCTCAAAATTTTGATGGCTGAAGACAATATGGTTAATGCCAAAGTCGTCGGAAAAATGCTGCAACGACTGGGTCACGAGGTTGTTCATGTGGTTAACGGTGAGTTAGCCGTGGATTACTTGCAGCACCACAATGTGGACGTTGTGCTGATGGATGTGCAGATGCCGGTGATGGACGGCTTTGAGGCTACCCGCCGCTGGCGAACCCTGGAAGCCAGCACTTCACGCCGGGTCCCCATTGTCGCTCTGACCGGTAACGCCATGTCTGGTGACCGAGAACTGTGCATTGAGGCCGGCATGGACCTGCACCTCACCAAGCCCATCCGACTTGACCTGCTTGACCAGATGTTGACCTCATTGCCGCCCTCCCGATGATGTCCCGGGCAAGCTCCGCACTGGCTTTATGTGTGCTGCCCTTGATCTTCGATATGGGCTGCGACGACCCCACCGGCGCCCCCAAGTTAGCCTGCCTGCTACTGGCTGCCGGGTTGGCCTGCCTGCGACCAAGGCTACCACAATCGCTGCCCTGGCTGGGCCTGGCCCTGTGGTTTGGCTGGGGCGTTGTGAGCGCCCTTTACAACGGCTACCATACCGCCTGGCTCCCTTTACTGCCGATTGGCGCATCCCTGGTCTGGATCTTGAGAGAACCACAGGTGATGCCATGGCTGGCCCTGGGATGGGGTGGCAATGTGCTCTATTCCTGGATTCAGCGCCTGGGTATGGACCCTGTCCACTGGAACCACCCGGCTCTCTCTACGCTCCGAACCATCGGAGGACTGGCCAATCCCAACTATCTGTCGATGTATCTGGCAGCCCTGTTTCCTTTCATGTGGACCCATCTTTATGCCCGAGGCTGGCTGGCCCGAGTGGCCGGCTTCCTCAGCCTGAGCGCCCTGCTTCTAACGGCCACTCGAGGCTCGATCCTGGCATTAAGCGTTGTGCTGGTGCTGTCCACACTGGTCTCCAAACTCCGTGACCGGCGTTTCTGGCTGATCACATGGGGCTTGTTTTTGGCCAGTTGGGCCTTCAGTCTGCAGATTTCCCAACGGTCGCGTTTCGCTTTGACGGGCCATCTGCAGAGCCTGAAGCGCGGCGCCGGCGACGAGAGCGTCTCGGCCCGAGGACAGCTGTGGAAGGAGGCCTGGCGCCAGGGCTGGACCCACCCTATCGTGGGGGTGGGTCCAGGGCATTTTGGCGATCACTATTTGCTGAACCGACCCGTTGAACCCGAATTTGTGCGCCGCCTACCGCGCCGCCCGGAAGACCCACACAATGAGCCGCTTCGGGTGTGGTGTGAGACGGGCGGGGTGGGACTGATGCTCTGGCTACTCTGGGTAGGCTCGGCCCTGTGGCGCCGTCGTCAGGACCGCTCGCCCGAATCGGCCTGTCTGCTCGTGTTGCTGGCCAACGGCATGACCAATTGCTACCCTACGGCCGTCTGGCCCCTGCTGGTGCTGTGGACGGTGCCGCCAAGCTCCGAAAGGGGGCATTTTCAGCCTCTGGGCGTCCTGGTAGCGCTGGCCACCTTGCTGGCCGGCGTGGCCGGGTGGGCGGCCCAACGAGCTTTTTGGTGGGACGAGGATATCAAACTTTATCCCCGGCAGACCCCTCAACTGCAAGCTCTGCGAGTGAAGTGGCTGAGTTCGGTGCAAATCTATTGCCCTCCGTGGTACGCTGAGGAACTGGCCGTGCGCTCGTCCGGGTCATGGCAGGCTCTGGCCAACACGAGCGGGGATTTGGCCGCATGGAATCAGGCCGAATCGTGGGCGCGCCAACGCCTGCAACTCAACGACCAGGGAGCCTATGCCTATTCGATGCTGGCTGACGTGGTCCAATCCCAGCAGCGCTGGCCGGAAGCCGTGGTGCTGTGGAAAGAGGCCGTGCGCCGCGATCCGCGCAATCCAGCTTTCCATTTTTTTCTGGCCCGGGCCCACTACCTCAATGATGATTGGAGGTCAGCCCTGCAGAGCAGTCGAGAGAGTCTTGAAATTTATTCAAAATCTAGCCAGGTTTATCAGTTTCGGTCACAAATCATGATTGATCGGGGCCTGACCTGGGAAGGCTACTGGGACTGGGTTCAGAGTCAACAGGTCCGCGAGGGCGAGTAGTCTCGACGAAACCGCCTGGCCACGGGAGCAACAGCCAATTTGGAGGCGGTGGGAGCTGTTACATGAAGACCCAGATAAAAAAACAATTTAGTTTCTCTTGACGTCCGCAGAACCCCTTCTTATAATTTGGGCAGCTTCGGGCCACATTTGCTGGGAGGGCTGATACCTCGTGTTAAAAATACAACAGAGCTCATACATGGCTAATCTCGCCAACGAGCCAGACGAAGAAATCGTCAAATTGGCTAAGAATGGGGACGAGTTTGCCACAGAGTACCTGATCAGCAAATATAAGAACTTTGTTCGAGTAAAAGCGAAGTCTTACTTTCTGGTCGGTGCTGACCGTGAAGACATCATCCAAGAAGGAATGATCGGTCTTTACAAGTCCATCCGCGACTATCGGGCAGACAAACTGTCCAGTTTCCGCGCTTTTGCCGAATTGTGCATCACTCGCCAAATCATCACCGCTATCAAGACGGCCACCCGTCAGAAGCATATCCCCCTAAATAGCTACATCAGTCTCAACAAGCCGATCTACGACGAAGATTCGGACCGCACCATGCTCGACATCCTGTCCGGCACAAAGGTCACCGACCCCGAAGAAGTGTTTATCAGCCATGAACTGTCTGACGACCTGCGCGAGAAAATCCAGCAGAACCTCAGTGAACTTGAGTCCCAGGTGCTGCACAGCTACCTGGAAGGCAAGTCCTACCAGGAGATGGCCAAAGAACTGAATCGCCACGTCAAATCCATCGACAACGCTCTACAACGCGTAAAGCGAAAGATTGAGAAGACGCTCGGCGAAAAACACTACTAGAAATTTCGGTTGCCCCGGTAGCTCAATGGCAGAGCACCCGCCTTGTAAGCGGAAGGTTGCGAGTTCGATTCTCGCCCGGGGCTCTGACTTTACTCGGTGGTATAAGGGTTTGACGAGTATAGCCCTTCTATCAAGAAGCCGTCAGAAACCCTCAGAAACGACAAGATAACCGGCACCAAAACCGGCACCAAAAAGAGTTGGCCCGGGCGGGAAGGTGCAAACTCCCCGCCCAGGCGAATAAGGATGGCCCTGAGCCCGGGCCTCAATCCAGGCTCAAGGCTTTCTGCAGTTGTCAAAGACTGGCCCCAAAGACTCCCCGTAGCTCGGCAGCTACTTAGCGGGGGGTCTTTTTTTATGGTGGGATTGGCGGGTGAGGTTCAACTGAGAACCAGACTGGCCCTGTCGAACAGAGATACTTCGTAATCCGCCCAACAAGACTACTAACTACCTACTACTAACTACCTACTACTACCTACTACTACCTACTAACTACTAAACTAACTACTAAGCGCGATCTTCAATTCGTTCATGTCCTCACGAGCGAGTTTTTTAGTGAACATTATGCATCCTTTATGCCTCGTCCCGCCCTCCCCCTCACTCTCTTGAAACCTACGAATTTAACGAATTTAACGAATTTAACGAAGTTATTCGCCTACTCGGGCAGGCCGACCAAACCCTTGTAGATACTCGTGTTTCTCCGTTGGAAGCCCATACGTTCGTTTTGTGACGAAAAAACGAGTTTGAGAAGACAAAACGAACGAGAGGGCCTAGCACCCCACTCCCCACTCCGCCAACTCGATCTTCGTCTTGCCAGGGCGTGCCCAGCCACCCAGGCTGACGGAAGGCGGTTCCTGCAGGACGGGGTGGGCGCCCAGTATGTCAGCCAGCCGTGAGCGGCCACCCTGCGTCCCAATTCTTTGTCCTGGAGCTGGGCGATCACCTGGTAAACGCCGGACCTCGGACAAGACCGTGATTCTCCGCCGTCCAGCGCTCGTATTCGTCTCGCGAATACCACTCCCGCAGCGGCCAATTCCTTGACGATATTGGCCATTCTGGGCTGACTGAGACCGATGGATTTCCCAAGGTCGACCGAGCCGAACCACATCGGCTGACCGCCCTCGAGCCCTGGGTTAGCAGCGGCTGGGCCTGGGACACGGCCCAGTAGGTGAGCCACCCGAGGGACCCCACCTCGGCCAGGTCTCCCGCAGCAAGGATGTCTACGGCGTCGCCACCCTGCAGGGCCAGGTCACAGGCGCGGTGGATCTGCAGCTCGCTCAGTCGGTGGCCGGGCCGAATGGATCCGTCTGACAAGCGTGTAAGCCCAATTTACAAGTCTCCTGTCTTCAGCCGGGCGACCACGGCCCCACCCGCCAGAGCGGCGGGAGTGGCAGAGCTCTGGCAACTTAGGAAATCCTGACAGACACGATTCGTGCGACGTTACACCCGCTTTTTATTTTGCGCGGGGAGATCTGGGATCGGGGAGACACAGAAGCTCCCTGCTAAAAGCTTGTCATTGCTGGTAATTGGGGTGGTTTGGCCAGTCGGGAAGATGAACGGTGACCGGCCGAAGTTTTCAGGAATCGGGGTGTCCCATGGATTGTCGAGAACGAACTGCTTTATCGCGGCGTGGCGCCGTGCATACTCATCGGGGCCCATGGGCTTCATCATTGGAATTCCGAGTTTTGCGGAGATGGCCGGAAGGTCGGGGCCCATGAGTTTGAAGAGGGCCTGCAAGGCCTGCTTAGCCACGATTGGGCTGGGCTCGCGGAGAGTGACGCTCATCTCCCAGTGTTTGGTCTGAAGTGCGTCGCTCATTGGGGTCTTTCCTGTGATGGTTTTTTCTCAACATTGATGCACTTGGTCATGATTGGTCCTTTCTGCGGTGGCGCGGTCGTCGGTTGGTAGCAGGCCAACGGCCTGGAGGCGATGGTCGGGATGGTGTTGGACATGCAGCACGCGCAGGGTGCCGCTCCCGCAGCGTTTCCTGGATTGCATGGGCCAGTTTGGCGACTGCTTCCGGGGTGTGGAGCGGCTCAAATTCGCCCTCTCTGTCGACGTTGGCGCCGTGCCTGATCAGGTCGGCTCTGGTCATGGCGCCAGACTCGAATAAGCGCTGCAAGGCCAGATGGGAACCACTCATTGCGGCTGTCACTTGTAAGGCTTCATCCATGGTTCAGTATCCTTCACTCGGTAGACGTGTAAATTGGGCTTACACCTCAGGGCCGGTCCAGGGGAATCGCTTGCCGAGATTCTAGTTGAGATGGACTTTGACTAAGACCGGCAACGGCTCGTTGACGACGTGGTAGACCAAAATTACGTTGTGGGTATTATCCATGGTGAGAACCTCCTTTCTGGGTCGTTGGGATTGCGGCCCTGTACCTGGCCGAGGTAAGCCACCCGAGGGGCACCAGGTTGAATCACTCGCCCACCTCCCACAGGTCGGCAGGCGCGTCAGGGGCTGTGGCGTGGGCTTTCATTGCATCCAGGTAGGTCGTCAGGTGGGCTTGTTTTCGAGCCACCTTTCGGGCCTGTGTCAGGTAGGCCAGCACGTCGGCCTCCTGCAGGTGGTAGTCAGGCAGGGCCCCAGCCACCTCGGCGCGGGCCAGCTCGGCCAGGGCGGCGTCGCTCTCGCGGCCCGTCAAGTCGGGGGTGCGGCCGCTCCAGTAGGAATGGAGGTCGGGGAAGAGGTCCGCCAGGTCGGTCTGTGTCATACTCACTCACTTTCTGCTTACAATGCAGCGGCGAACCCCTCTCGGGGCGGTGTTTGTTGGATTGGTTGGTCAGGAGAGGCGGCGGACGCCCAACCTGGTTAGAGAGCGGCGCTACCCAGAGCCCTCGGCTTGGGCGGCGGTTTGAGCTCCGATCAGGTTGTCCACCGTGCAACCGAGGGCGGCCGCCAACTTGACGAGATGTTCCAGGCCGGGCCGAGATCGTTGCCTTTCCCAGTCATAAACCTGTTGGCGGCTGGTTCCCACGCGACGAGCAAGTTCAGCCTGCGACAATTCACAAGTAACCCGGGCGTGTCTGATATTTTCACCGTATGTAAGTACCATTGCGACAATATAGCAAACGTACTTCTGGTTGTCAACGTGATTGCGACACGCTACCCTCATGCGGTGACCGTACGGGAACTCATTGGCCAACGAATTAAGGCGCTGCGCGAGAAGCAGGGGCTGAGCCTCAGCGAACTTGCCCGACGGTGCGAAAGCCAGCGCCAGACGGTGCACGTTTGGGAGCAGGGCCGCGCCAAGCCAGTCGATGAAGTCATGCTGGCGGTAGCAAGAGCGCTGGGGACCTCGATCAGCTATCTATACGGAGAAACTGACGATCCCCGCCCCGCCCCCGACTGGCACAGCGGCGCTGGACCCGACTCAGAGGCGGAGGCGCGGGTGTCGGAAGCAAAACGCTTTCTCGTCCTGGCGCTGGAGCAACTATCGAATCAGACGAAAACGAAGGATGGACCTCCAATGCCTAAGCTCAACACGGCACGCCTGAAGCAGGCACTCAAAGACCGAGACATGGAACTCCCGTATTTTGCCGCCAGGGTCGACCAGCACGCGCCGCCCGTGTCGGACGCAAAAGCGCGGGCATGGCTAAGTGGAAAACTACAGCCAACAGAAAATGAACTCATCTACATTTCGGGGTGCGTGGGCTTGAGCGAAAGCGAGCTGCTCAGTGAAGATGAAGCACCGGCGGTGCGAGAAAGGCCAAAAGATGCCCACTGATATACAGATGAACAAGCTCACCGAAGAGTTTATCTCAGCAGTTGGAGCACGGGACTTGCATGAAAAGAGGGGGCACAATTACCGTAGGCTACTCACCTTCTTTGATCTAGTTGTCTTCGCCATTGCAATCGGCTTCTTACCAGTTCGGCTTGTCGTCACAGATGTTGCGATGCGTCACATAGTTGATGTCGTATGGGAAATCGTCGCAGGATTGCTTCTTTTTCTCTCGATGGTCAAGTTCTTCTTCCAATGGCAAGAGGGCGCCGAGCAGCACCGAGTCCTCATGGCAAAAAACGTCCATTTGGCGTCTGAGGCCGAGTTGTTGATGCACAGGCGTGATATCGATGAGCGCGACTTTGAAGCATTCGTCAAGAGAGCGAACGAGCTGCAAGAGCAAGACAGGGCTCTAATAAAGACTATCGCTGACGCGGAGAGGCAAGCTGCTTACCGGCAGGGCCTGAAGGAGTTCAATAGTGGTAAGGGGATCGCTTGCCCAAAATGCAAGGCAGACCCATGGAAGTTTGCTCCTGGCGCTTGCCAGGCGTGTGGTAGTGGTCCGGTCACAATCTAGGTGGAGGGAAGCTTATATGTCAGCAGTTGGAACTCTGGAAGCTTGGTTCGAAAAGCTCTCAAGGGCGGACAAGGTGGAGGTGCTTCAATTCTTATACGGTGGCACCGGCTCTGGCTCAATCTTATTGCAGGAGGGTCTGTTTGTCGGCCCCCGCCCTGAGGTAGTGAAGAAGGGACTCTTCCTTGGACCGACCCCAACCGCTGCGTCCGCCTGCTCACAGTGTGGGAGACCTTACTAAATCGGGGCCTGGGTTCGCCAGGGGTGTTCAAAACATGAACAGTCTTGTCTTCCTCGCCCCAGACCTCGTTCGGTGGAATCCGTTTCCACCGAACGAGGACCGAGGCACATGAAGCAGTCAGAATGGAGCACGCAGTGAATAAGCCATTTTTGCCCAAGCGAATAGAGCAGGCCAGATCGAAAGTTGGTCTAAGCCAAAACGCAGTTTCAGAAGCGGTAGGGGTCGGACCTATCGACTATTCCTTTTGGGAGTCTGGCCACAAGGTCGTTCCCGAGGGAAAAAAACCAAAGCTAGCTGAGGTCTTGGGCGTTACCATTGATTGGTTGTCCGACACAGGGCCGGCCCAGTAGCGGCGAGACATTCAACCGCCGTGAATGTTTACATCCAGCCTTTATCGGAACTGGGCCCGGAGTCTATCACGTCGGCGCTACCCGGGGGATTGGTCCTGCCAATCTTCACCTAACAGGTCGGCCACCGTTACCGGTCGGGCGGGCGGTTGAAGACCGTTGGCTTCGGCGAAGCGATGCACCGCCGTGGCCGCGAACTGGTGGGCCATGGCCATCAGAAACTTGCGCTGGGCATACATCATCAGGGGGATTTGGGTTAGTAGCATGTCTGTGGTCTCTTCGCGCCATCCCTCCGGCCGGGGCGCGCTCTTCCTGCTCTCTAGAACCTTGTAGTATTGCTGCCAAAGGGCTTCGTAGGCGTCAGCGGCTTCGCGCAACTCCTCCTTTCGCGCACCGACCAAGTGGCCTTCGTCAAAAAGAATGTCCACGGTATTTCGGCTGGGTTATGCCCCTTTGTGAAACGATTCTTGGCAGTAAGCGTCAATGATAGTTCTGACCGCTGCAATCACCGTAGGGTTTCTCGGGTTTATGGCCTGATTCTGGAGCGTGACGTAATTGTTGGTTACGCTGTTACTCGTCGGCGCGCCACCAGGGCCAGAGCTGAACCCGTCCCGGGGTACATTGCCGCCCCGTCCGGACAGACGGTTACCTTCCTGGATGTCGGAGTTCAGTCGCGACCTAACGCGCTCCAGTTGGAGCTGCGGCGGGCCGGTATCTCGAAGCTGGTCCAGACGTCCCAGACCACTGGGCGGGCGCCCGGCGTCGAGCGAGAAATCCGGGAGGAATTTCATCTGCGAGGAGAGTTCGGCCATGCCGATGATCGGACTGTTCGCCCCACCCAGCCGCTGGAATTGCTGCCTGGCCGCGGCTACCACCCCGAGCTGTTTGGTGGTCTCTGCTTGCACCGCCGTCGTTTTCTGCTTCTCCAGCCCGATCCGCTTGATGGTCTCCTGCTCGAGCAGAGAGGTAACGGCCAGCTCCTTCTTGCGGGCCGCATCTTCCTGGCTCACGTTGGCGGCCAGGTCGGCCTTCAGTTGGTCGTCGATTGCCGAGAACTTGGCCGACAGAATCTTCTGCTCGGTCTCAAGGATTTGCTGCCGCACTGCCGCGTTTTCGCCGTAGGCATCCTTCTGGGCGTTCAGTAGATCGAGATGCTGCTGGAGGGCCTGCAACTCCACCCCGGCTGAGTGACCTTGTTGAGGGCCTCCATATTGGTGCCGGCCAGTTTGTTGGCCTCGTCCGCAGCTTCGAGCATCAAATCAGCGGCGCTGGTAGCGGCCTCCAGAATCGCCGTATGGGCGGCCTTGGCGTCGGCCACCTCGCGATCCAGGATTTGCTTCTTGAGGTCTCTTTCGCGTTCCCGCAGGGCCACCTCGGCTTCGCTCCCGGCGGTGGCGTTGGCCAGCTTTTGCTGCACGAAAACCAACTCGTCATGAACCTGGGCCTGACTGAGGACTTGCCGGCGGCGAAAGGCCAGTTCCTCCCGATTGTCGGCGGCGGATTGAAGATCGGCCTGCTTCCTATCCAGGGTCTCGACAATACTCCCCCGCTCCTGCAGGAGGTTGATCTGGGCCAGAATGGCATCACGCTGTAATTGGGTATTCGGTCCCGTTCCCAATGATTTGAATTTGGCCAGCAAGACATCGAGGGAGGCGCTGCCCACCTCAGCGGCCTGGGTGTTCTGCGCGATCTGGGCCTCCACGTCAGCCAGAACAGAGGTTAAGGCGGTGGCAGTGCCCACGCTTTTGGAGAGATCCAACACCACCGAGAGCGATCGGCTGCTGTCGATCAGCGGCTGCAGTTTGCTGGAAAGCTCGCCGGCCTTGTCGATAGCGCCCTGGAAGAAGTTCTTGGCCGCCTCGGTCTGGCCCAGGATGAACAGCAGCTGGCGCAACTGCTCCTTCAACTCGGCGATCCTTCGAATGTTTTCTGGAGGTATGCCAGTTTTAGCCTGCAGGCCCGGGTCGATGCGGCCCAGCCTCTCTATCTCGGCCTGGAGGTTGGCCACCAAGTCCTTCTGCGACTTCAGCTTGCCTTCGGTGCTCTGGAGCTTGGTTTTGAAGTCCTCAGTGGTCGCGCCGGCCCGGTCCATGGCCAGAGCGAACGCTTCGGGGGAAGCAGCTGCGAAAGCGGCTTTCAGTTGGAGAATCTGCTTTGCGCTATCCCCAACCAAGGACACAGCCGTGCCGGTGGCCCCAGCGGCCTGGTTCAGAATGTTGATTCCATCTCGCAGGCTCGTGTTCGCGGCCCTGAAGTCGTTGGCGGCTGAGGTAACGACATCTCCCGCCCGCTTCATCCGGCCTTCATAGCCAGCGATGGCGCTTGCGGCCAAGCCGGCCACAGAGGCCACGGCCAGCAGTGGCAGGGTCAAAGGGTTGGAGGCGAGGGCGGCCAGGCCAGCTTGTGCGCCTATGGCGGCCCCGGTGAGGGTGTTGATTGCACCGGTAACCAGGCCCAAACCAGCAGCGGCCACCGGAAACGCTGCTGATATACCTGAAAGCCCGCTGGCCAGGGTGAGCAGGGCTGCGAAGGTCGCAGCTGTGGCTGCCCCAACGGTGGCCAAGCCGGCCGCCAGAGCTGCCCCACCTGCGATAGCGGCTTTGACCCCGTCCGGTATGGAAGAGATAATCCCCAGGAAGCCACTGATACCCTTTGCGGCGGCCGTGGCGGCGGGAATCAGGGATTTGCCGAAGGAGGCGGCCAGAGTTGAAGCGGCGTCACCCACGTTCGAGAGGGCCCCGAACAGTGTTTGGCTTTGGCGGGCGGTGGCGTCACCGAACCTGGTCTTAATGATCCGCTCGAGCGCGTTCTGGGCCTTTCCGAGTTGGGCGCCCGTCCCGACCGCAATGCTTCCGGTTTTCGTCAACTCGGCCCCGAACTTACTCAAAAGGGCATTGGACACGCCGAACGAGTTCCGCAAGGATTCGAAGCCTTCAAGGCCCCCACTGAACGCCTTCCCGAGAATCAAGGACACGTCGCCCATATTGCGACCAAACGCCGCGGCGAGGTTCGCGGCCAGCGGGAGCACGCGCTCGGAGGATTGCCCGAAGCTTTCCAGCGTGACGGTTGCCGCAATAATCGATTGGACATCGAAGGGGGTTTTGGCCGCAAATTCTATCGCGCGCTGGAAGCTCTCGGCGGCCAGTTGGCTGCTGCCCAAGGTGGACACCAGCTTCGATTCCAACTGCTCGAACTGCCCGGCCACATTTAACGCGCCAGCGACCACTGCCCAGGGCAACCGAGACCCCGGCACTCATCTTCGCCGCGCTCGAGGCTATGTTTGACACCTCACCAGCCAGGTTCTGAAAGCGACGCTGGGTGTCGCTCAGGGCCCCATCAACGGAACCCGTCTTTTCCGCGAAGATCCGTAGGACTACCGGTACTTCGGTTTCACCTGCCATGTCACAACCTGTCTTTCTCGATCACTCAGTAGAGCCGCGTAGAGCCGCGAAACTCCGCGGCGGGGTAGTAAGGTCTGCGGCGGCCTTACGGGGGTCAAATCCGGTCAATCCCAACTGGGGGCAAACTCTGGCCAACCTTGTAGTGACAAGCTTTGACACTGGACGATTGCCCATCATCCCGAATTTGAGATCGTCCTCGGCAAAATAAATTGCCGGTGCACCGGCGTGTGAGAAAAGTCTGCGGAGATATCCTAAGTTTCTTGGACCCGTCATCTCAGAGCCTCATCCTCACAGAGGGCAGGACAAGCGGGCGCCCCGGCCACGCCCAGCCTGCTGCAACGTAGAACCCTCCGGGTGAACCAGGTGACCCCCTTGTCCTGGCTCACCCGCACCAGTTCAATCCGCACCGGCCCACCGCAGACAGCACAGCCTTGCCCGTCCCGCCGTGGGCTGGGCTTGGGCTTAGCTTTGGCTGACGTCTCACCCCGCCTGCGCATCTCGTTGATCCCCGCCCTCCTTAGCCTCCAGTTTGTAGGCAAGCCTTCCGGCGTCGGTGACTTCGGCGTAGCGGTGCAGCAGTTGGACGTAGGTAGGACGCTTCGATCCCATGGGCCTGCGCTGTTCGAAGCTCACGCTTCGGGGTGGGTGGTGCGAGCCGCGTAGACTCCTCCGCCATCCAGAATGACTCTTTTCCTTCCATGCTTGATGACCAACACGTTGCCATTTTTCTTGCGAGCGTTTCCGATTTGGGCTGTAGACTCGTAGAATTGGCCATTTACAACCACTTTCAAACCGGATAGGTATCCGGCTTCCGCCGTTGGGTAGTTGTTGTTTGGGTAGATTGCCATGTCATGCCTCCATTCTCCGTCACTCAGTAGCGCCGCGCGGCCCCGCAGCGGGTTGGTCGTTGGGTTTGGTCGGGTTGGTCGTTGGGTTTGGTCGCCTTGGTGTCTACTCATCCTTCCTAAACACAACTGATCCAGGATGAAGTCGCGGCGGCCAACGGCATACGCCTGGTTAGGGAAAAGGCTTGGCGCGCCTGTTGGTAGAGTTGGGTCGTCTCCGTCATCGCTGGCCTACTTCAATCGCTGGGTGGCGCTCGGCCAGGTCCTGCTGGACTTCTCGGAACACCCTATACACCTCTCCTCCGTCACCTACGCCTGGGTGCCAACCATATTTGATCCAGTCGACTGGTTTTTTCGGGAGGTACGTAATCGGCGGCACCTTGCACCCGAGTACGTTCAGCCGACCGCGAAGTAGCGATGCGGCCCGGCTGGAAGGCACTGCTTCGAGGAGATAGACTTCGAAGAGAATTCGCAGCCGCTCCAGAAGACAACCTCCACAAAAGCGGCTTGCAGTAGCTGCAGACGGACTCGCCTGGCGGGGTTGGTCTGGGTTTCTGCGGTTTGGGCTTGGGCCTCCTCAAGACGCTGCGTGCTCCTGGCGGTAGGCCAGGCCTTTCGCCAGAAGGCGCAGGCGGTCCCTATCCACGCCAGCGGGCATGGCTAGTGGAACGTCGGTGTGTACCGCGCACATCACTGTCAATTGGTTCGCCGGGTCGGCCAGGAACGCAGCCGTTGGGTCGGTCTGCGCGGGCGTCGGCTGCTGGGCCAGTTGGTGAAGACGGGCGAGGAAGTTCTCGCGAGAGTCTGCCAACTCGCGCAGACGCTCCAGGTCGACCTCGGGCGGCAAGCTGAGGGGTCGCCCTTCCAGGGTTGCTACTACAGCCAGGCGATTGGCCGGATCGTTGAAGTAAGCCAAGGTTGCATCTTGCATTTGTGTTTCTCCTATCGTTGATTGGGTGGTTGGTGGTTCCCGGTTCGATCGGTGGCTGGAATGGTCGGGCGAGAACTAACCCGCGTGTTGCAACTGGCGCTCACGTCCCGCCAGGTCAGCCTGAACCTCGCGGAACACAACGTTCAGTGGGGAGTTGTTGCCGAGAGCCCCCGAGGACAATTTCTTGAGCCAATCCTGAGGCCGGCCGGGAAGCTGCTTCGGAGCCTGGCGCTTTACGCCAAGGCGACCCAGTTGAGCGTGCAGTTTCAAAACCTGGACATAGGCGGGGAAAGCTTCGTCGGTGTAGGTTTCGAACAGGCCGCGGATTTTGGACATCATCTCCTCGCGGATGCCCCTTAGGAGCTCGGACAGGCGATCGAATTCGGGCAATAATTCCGCAACCTCGGACTGAATGAGGGCCGCTTCATTGCGCTGAGCGGCTTCAATGATTTGCCGGCGGACGTCGCTGATCTCTTGTTTGCGGCGCTGCTCCCGATCGTCTGGAGCGGTCAACTTCTGGAGCTTGGCCTCCAGTTCACCCTTCGATTCCTCAAATTCGGGTGTAGTGGCGCCGCGAAGGTGGTGCGGTAGGATGGGGACCGCAATTGCTGCCACGGGCGGATGAGGGTCTTTGCCGGGGGTTTCCTGAACCCAGACGGCCTGGGGCCGATTGATGGTCACCGTCGGCGCGGGGAAAAACTGCCTGGGTGGCTCGGGGATATGCTGCGGTTCTTGCGATTGCAACATTTGGGTGATCTCATTCATGCTCATGCTGGGTCTCCTTCGGGTGTTGAATTTGGCTGGGCATCCCAGCTCAAAACTATGTCTGCCAGGTGCGCGCCACGAACCCCAGCAGCCTGATCCACCTTGGCCACCAACTGATCCACCTTGGCCACCAGGTGGAGAAGGTCGCGCTCCAGGGAATCGGTCCCGCGGCCGGTGTGGGTGGTCAGGGCGGCCCTGATCCTGAGCAAGACGAACAAGCGGTCATCCAGACAAACGCGCATTGTCTCGCCCCCGTCGTCGCGCGCCTTCGCGGATGATCGCATCACGGCTCAACTGCATCATGTGATGTTCGGCTGAGGTCGCCGCTCTCAAGGCGGCCTCGAGCCGCTCCCGATCGCAGGGCAGGAGCACGTTTACCGCGACGATCGCCTTCAGGCGATGGACCAGGGCGCGCGCTGCGTGAGCTGCACCGTGCGCCCGGGTGGCCAACTCCTCACCAGGTGGCCACAGTCGTTCACCGTATCGCAAAGCCTGGCCGCTCACGGCTCCGTCTCGCGCTCGAGCTCGGCCAGATTAAACTGGTCCGCCAGCGCCTGGTCGACCTCTTTGCCGGCCGCGCGGAGAGATTCGACACGACAAGCCGCTCTCAAGAAACCGCCGTGGTATTGGCCAGCCAGGACTTGTGTTCGATGAGTAATTCATCGGGCGGCCGCCCTGTCAGGTCCGCCAGGACCCTGATCAGGTTGGCCGGGTTCGGCACAAGCCCAACCTCCGCGAGGGCCACGGACTGATACCCGAGGCGGTAACGTCGGCAGAAGTCGGCGCGTGAGGCAGTGAAGCCCTCACGCAAGCGGCGCAGCGGATTATCAAGCACGGTTTTCATAGTGGTAGTATACGTCATGGTGACAAAGGTTGTCACCATGCTTTTTGGGGTGACTGGTTCTGTCCTGAGCCTTCCTTTGCGATTGGGTTTGGTGGAAGTCGTGGGTTAGAGCCTGAGCGCCTGAACGGCCCAATAGTCAGCCCAGGAAGCCCACCGTGGCAGGCCATCGGCTCCCGGGCGTTGCTCGTGGTCTGACCCGTCGCGCTCAAGATGCGCCAGCACCTCGGCCCGGTTTCGGCGTAGTTGGTCGGCCTGGTCGAGGGTGATTGTGCCGTAGACCCTGCGCCAGTGGATCTTGCCGGCCCGGGCCACCATAGAGACCCCAGCCAGGCGAAGGTCGTTCACCAGGGCGCCGGCAGTAAACGGCTGGCAGGCGGGCTTCAGTGCCGTCATATAACGCCGGTCTCGGCCGTAATATCCATTGCTGAGGCCTCGGTTTCGAATAGATTTGCAGATTCAGATTCGTAGGTAGCAAGGCCAGCCGGGATCAATTTCAGTGAATCCTTGGCGGGCTGGAGGTAGATCATGGAATGGTCATTTTCCGCGATCCAAACCTCTGCGGGTCTCTTCTGGCCTTGATCTCTCTGCTTTTGCTTACGGGCCACGCCCTGTTCCTCAAGGAACTGCAGCGCTCTCCCTATATCCGAACTCGACTTGTTGCCGTGCAGAAGCTTGCTGATTTCGGTCCTGGTAAGGCCGGCCTGGCGCGCCCTGAGTTCACTCAGAATGTTGTCGGCCAACGGGTTGCCCAGGCGGTCCCCAAAGAAGTAGCGCACCGAAGCTACGGAATAATCCCAGACCGCCAATGCGGCCAACAAATGCTCTTTGCGAACCATGGAACTCCCGTCCAGTAAGGCATAGAGCAGGCTCAATCGAACAACGTGGGCCTCTCCACGAGCGAGCAAGGACCCGGACAGGCCCGGCAGACCCTCAGACAGGTCCCTGTAAATCTGCCCCCAAAGCCACTTTGCCTCCTGGTCCCGTATCACAGGGACCTGGCCCAATTGCTTGGCCCGCTCGATACAAGCCCGAAGCTTTCGGCCCAGGTTGACCACATCTTGATCGGTAAGGGCTCCACCCTCTGGCAAAAACTGGGATCGCTTCACGGCCACATGAATAAACCTGTTGGCGTTGCCGTTGGCGATCTCCACCCCCTTCGTCAGATCTCTCAGCTCTTTGCCGGTGATATGTCCAATCAGGCTCAAGTGATGGCCGGTAGCCGTTACGCTCGTGAACTTGGTTCGGTTTGAAATAGGACCGCCGTCCCAGCCGGTCCGCATGATAGGGCTCAAGGTGCTACCCTCGCGGCCCTGGACCTTAAGAACGTGGGCAAACTCGACTTCCAGAATCAGTTGCCGCTTTCTGTTGGAAACCTCAGAAACGGTGCTCTGTTTGTCTTCGGGCCTGTCCTGAACCGCCGAAGTCAGGGCTTCGCCAGAGCCAAGCCCGCCGATGATCTGAATCCCCTCGGGCCCGACCCCCATGGCCGCAGATGCCACAGCATAAACATTGTCCCAACTGGTTCCCTTGCGGGCCTTCCCGGTCTTGCCGACCAACAGGGCGTATTCGTTGGTTCTATGTTTTGTGCGCTCCACGGGCACGTGGGGCCCGTCGCCGATCAGGTGGCCAGCCATGACCAACGTTTGAATCAGGATGGCAACCGCGTCAGACTCGGTATGCGGCTCGATTGTGCGGGTTATTTCACCGATGATGCCGTGATAAGCCTCACGGGCAATCGGAGCCGGCCACGGTATTTCTTGCGGTTCCTCCGGTTCCGGTTCCGGTTCCGCATCGACTCGATCCTCTACAAATTCAACCCGTGGGTATTCCACGGGGGTAGCGTCCCACTCATTCGGTCCTGGGTCGCCGAGCAGCTCCAACTGTGGCTTGCTGGCGGTCCACTGCATGGTGAGGTCATCGAATCGGCTCTCGAACTCGTGGAACGTCATGGCGGACGGCACCAAAGCGAGTAGTTCTTTAGTGAGTCGATTCTGAAGCCAGTCGAAAACGTCGTGCCCCTCACCCAACCCTGGAAGTAGCAGAACCTTGATGTCTATAGCCAATTCGTCACGTAAAATCCGCCCAAACTGAAGGATATGGCGGTAGCCGGGTAGGTCATTGTCAGGTAACCCCACTGAACCCAATGAAAGCAACAGTTCCAAGTAATCCAGATCAACCTTATCAACCTTCTGGGCGCCTCCTGGGGCGGTGGTGGCGAGTAGGCCCCCATCAATCAGACGATCGGCGCACTTTTCGCCCTCGACCAGAAAGACACTGGAGCCAGGTGGCGCGCTTGCAAGTCGAGGGGCTGCATACAGCGGGGCTGGCTTAACTCCGCCCCAGCACCAGGCGCCAGCCTCCCATCTCTCTTGAAGATAGCTTTTCTTCCCGTCTTTGCCGATCGTGCGGGTAATGCGCAGCAACTGGGTCCCATCGACCTTGTGATACACGTATTTTGGCTGTTCTCGTCTTGATCTCTCGGGACTATGGAACGGGGCGTCATTCTTGCCAGTCGTTTTGCAGTATTCAACCATGGTGCCTTTGCAGCCGCAGCCGAGGCAGTTAAACGTCCCTTGCGAGGTTCGAAACCCTACATACAGGCTTGGTCGATCATCTTGATGGCCAGGTAATTCGCAACGGCATTCTCCGGAGTCGTCGCCTTTGGGCCGCCACATCGGCAATCTTTGACACCATTCTTTGCGCTCGGCCAGTTGGCTTGTCGGTTTAGAATTGGCAGTCATAGCGCCCCACTTCCGTTGCTGGCGGAGCCACCAGTTCGGCCCACCTGGAACGGAGGGCGGCCTGAGCGGCGGCCTGCCAGGCGTCTCGGACTTCAGGGCTGGCGAAGTCGACGATGGGAGTATAGGCCCCGTTTTTATGCCGCTCGGCCACGGGGGTCACAAAGATCTTGTCGTGGTCGGTCTTACTGCGCAGTACGCTGCAAGAAAGGATCATGCCCGAGGTCATTTGCAGCTTGACCCGGGCCACCAAGTTGCCGCGGTGGATGGGCACCAGGTCCAAGACTTGAAAAGCGAGCTTGGTCATCGCGCACCCCCGTACACGGGCGACGCCGGCCACGCCACCTCGGCAAGGTATTCGGGCAACTCAGCGGCCACCCGGCAGGCGCAGCAGCGCACCTCGGCTGGCACGCAGCCCACATCGACCTGAGCGGCCAAGGTGGTGTTGCAGTGCAGACAGTTGGTCAAGGCCACAATGTCAGACCCGACCTCGGGCCAGGTGGCGCCGGGCAGGCGGGTGCTGACCCAGAGGATCATGACCTTGCGGTATTGCCTCAGGTCCTGCCGGTGGGCAAAAGTGAGGCGGCTTGGCCACCATTGAAAAGGTGGTCGCTGCGTGGCTTTACCTTGTGCCGATGGTAGGCTATCCTGTCTGTGGGGTGACTGGAGGTCTCGCTGTGCCGGCGGGGCCTCCCGTTTTTTTTGGGGGGACATTGTTTATGTGCTCCTTTCGGGGGCTGTAGGCCCCGGCCAGTGGTACGGGGCGGCCTGCACTGGCATAGCCATGGCAGGGAGGGTTCGGTTGAAAGATTGCCGGCTCGTATCGGGGCAGGGTTAGCCGTTGGAGAAGCGGAGAGGCTTGATCTCGTGGGCTTTGACCCAGGCGTTGAGGGCACTGAGCCGGAATTTGAGGGGGCTCCCCTGTTTCTGACTAGACCGGACAACCGCGATCTGTCGCGTCCTGGCCATCAGGCTGAGCTTGTCAGTCGACACGCCCAGGTAGTTCGCAGCCTCACGCAAGCCAAAAAGCGGGTCATAGTCGCGGTGGTCACGACCTAGACCCAAGTCCCGGGCCGCCTTGATGGTTTCCTTCTGTGTCGGTTCAGCAGCTGGCATTTATCTTGCCTCCTTGAGGAATTTCCCGGCCCGCTGAGAAGTTCTGTTGAGTTAGTCTCAACTTGCCGTAAGCTCAGGCTAGGTGAAATCTAGTGGACAGTGGCGGACAGCAAGAGGACAGTTTGGAGGACAGTTTATTGTCTCTTAGGCGCAGCCAGTCAGGCAAAGAACTTCGCGAACTGCGAGAGTCAAACGATCTAGCCCAGTACGACTGGGCGAAAATGTTAGGAGTCGCGGCAAAAACAGTCTCCCGCTGGGAAAAAGGCGGGGTTGTTGAAAGCCCGGGCCTCATTTGGAAGCAAATCTTTGAATTGCGAGCGAAAGGGAAGCTTCCCAGAGGGGATCTTGATGCGGTCGGCGTTGCGCTAGGCCAATTAGAAAAAGGCCCAGAGAATCACCAGTCGCCTGAGGAATCACCAGACCCGTCGCAAGGCAAAAATTCCTCACCACTGGCCCAAGACCTGTCAGCTATGTTGGCCGGCCTAAAGAACGACCCACGCTTGCAGGACCCAGCGATCATCAAGTTCTCTTTTAACCTTGCTTGCAAGGCGGCGGCCTATCCCCCGCTGCTCGCGGAAGATATCTATGCGAGCCAGTCCACCCGCCAAATGTTGGAATCATTTGTTGGTTGCTGGAGAACGATGGACTTTGACCAGGCTTGCTCGCAGAACCAGAAAGAGCGGCAGGCGCTGTTGATATCGATGGCCTGGCTACTGCAAGAAGCTTCGCGCTTTGAGGAATCCTTGCGGCAGCGTGAGAGAGCCCAGGATCCATTGACTAGGTTCGCGGCCGGGGTGCGCAGTGGCACGGCTTAAGGGGGAGGACCGAGGGCTATTCGAGCGGCCCAAGGGGAGCGGCATTTGGTGGGTCCGGTGGCATGATCAGGTCGGCAAAGAGCATCGGGAGAAGGTCGGGTCTAAATCGGCGGCCAAACAGGTCTACACGAAACGCAAAGAGGGTTCCCGGACGGGCAGGAAGCTGGGTCCACTCAATCGGAGGCCCATGACGGTCGGGGACTTGCTCGATCACTTTCTGCCTGAGATGACCACGGGCAAGAAACCCAAGGGCGTCAAATCCTACGAGAACCATGCCGCTTTTTGGCGGAAGGCTTTGGGGGGCGAAGTCGCGGCCGACCTTCAGCCGGGAGAAGTAGAGCGCTGGAAGGCCAAAATGTTGACTGACTGGGCGCCGGCCACCGTAAACCGGTCGCTCACGTTCTTGAGGCGCCTTTTCAGCCTGGCCACCCGGGACCAGAAGGTTCTGGTGAACCCACTCGCTCAAGGTCGGGTGCGCCAAATGCGGGAGAACAACCGGCGAGAGCGCTTCTTCAGCGAAGAGGAAGAGAAACTCATCAGGCAATCCACCCCGCCGAAGTTCTGGAACATGATTCTGCTGGCGCTGCATACCGGCTTGAGGCGGGGCGAACAGCTCCAGATCCGGCGTGATGACATCCACCTCAAGAGAAAGCAGCTTCGCCTGGAAGACACCAAGGCGGGTGAGGCCCAGTTCGTTCGCCTGAATTCGATTGCTGTAGAAATTCTGCAGGAGGTCCTGGCCAGCCATGACAGTCCTTGGGTCTATCCTGGCAAGAATGGGCCACTGGACGGCAGCGCGGTTTCCCGGCGCTTCCAACGCCTGCTTGAGAAGATCAACGTCAAGGAAGCCAGTTGGCACACCCTCCGACACACCTACATCAGCCGGTTGGCAATGCTCGGCACCCCGCTCCCCACCCTCCAGGAACTGGCCCGTCACAAGTCGATCCAAATGACCCTGCGCTATGCCCACCTCTGCCCGGCCCACGCTGAGCAAAACTTGGAGGACCTGGCCAGGCGGTATGGCCCACGGGTGGAGCCCGACCCCGGCCAGCCGGACGCCGGGGATTAAATTCGTTAAACTCGTTTCAGTTCGTAAACCGGTTTTGGACTGACAGCCAGATGCCTGAAACCGAGGAAACCATTTTACGGAAAGACTTCCCTCGGTGGTGGCCATCGCCTGTCAGCCGATTAAATTCGTTAAATTCGTTAAATTCGTAGGGTATAGAGAAAAGGCACAGACATGACCTACCCCTGGGCACAGAGAAGAACTTATGCAACCGGCACTAAAACCGGCACCAGCAAGAAAGACCACCTGTAGGACCCTTACCAACAAGGGATCGTCCTGGGGCAACACGTCGGCCTTGTAAGCGGAAGGTTGCGAGTTCGATTCTCGCCCGGGGCTCTGACTTTATTCGATGGGACAAGGGCTTCATGGCGCAAGGGGCTCAGTAGGGAACCATGAGAAGCACCCAAAAAAGACCAACGAACTGACACCAAAACTGACACTATTCAATTGGACCTGCCAACCCTCAAGCCGTTGCAGGGCATGGAGTTCTCGTGGTATTCTGATCGGAATTTGGCTCAGGTAGGGGAATTTCGTGGGTTTCTGGATCCGTTGGCACATTTTTGGCACACGCGATTTGGGGGTGGCTCAGGCCGGCAGTCCCTGCATCCCGATAGTGGCGCCACAGGAGCCTCGAGGTCAGCGGCCCAACGTCATGGAACCAACCCCTAAGCGTGGGCCTCCCGACGAATCTCATCCACGAAGGCTGGCAGTTCGCACTCTGAGACCAGCCGGGAATCGTGCTCTTGGAAGATGAAGCGGATTTTATTCTTGATCTCGTCTGAGGCTGTCTCTGAAAATCCGCCCACGACCACTAAGGACTGTTGCTCCCCCTGTTTGTTGGGATGCTTGAAAAGGATGTGACCTTTCACAGCCAGCTCACTGGCATGCCGCGTGGCTTCTCTCGGTTCCACGGGGAAGGCCTCGGGCTGAATCAAATTAAGACGCCCATTTTTGTATCCATATGGGAAATTCATGTCGCCAAACTCGGGGACCGTGACGATTATGTCACGACGCAGCGGAACGCCAATCAGGCCGGGCTCGAAAACGTCTCGTAAGTTGGGCTTATGGGTGCGTTGGCGGTGCCTGGCCTCCACGTGAGCCAAACGCAGGAAAAGCTCCTCCAGCTCGGCCTCCGCTTTCTCGACAAGAATGACCCGAGGAGGCAGAAGAACCAGTTGATTGCCTTCGGATTTGGAAAACAGCACGAGGTCTTCTGGCCTGGACCAGTCTTTGCCATCGCTAAGTATCCGACATTCCAGAGCTCTTTTAGCCAAAGCCAGGCGACCATCATCGAAGGCATCTTTACCAAACCGTCTCTTGGGCCCCTCGTTATCAGTCGAGGTCCGAACCCCGAGATACCCAATTTGAGGAACGGCCAGCACCACGCCGACATTGGAGCCCTCGCACCGATCAAGGTCCGGGCAGAACTGGATAATGCTGAAGAAGCCTCTCGTTGTTGCCATCTCAGTCATTCCTTCCAAAATCAAGCTCCGGCTCGAAATAGCCTCGGTCGCTCAATTGCCTCACCACGTTTTCGCCTACAAATCCAGCCAGCTGGACCAAAAATTCCCCAACCGAAGAGCAGACCTCGGCAGAGATGCCCCAGGATTTCGGTATGCTGGCCAGTAAAGTTTCGGTCGCTGGCTTCCCGAACCTGCTCAGCCGTTCAGCGAAGCGGGAGACTCCCTTTTGAGAGACATACCCACAAAATTCGGGGAAATCACCTAAAACCTGGGTGCTTCTGATGTTGTCCAGGTTGGATATGCGGCCGGTTAACTCGCGGCCGCAGGTAAAACAGTGCGTGTGATCCATGGCCAGGACTCGGAATTTGCCTTTCTGGGCATCGCGAGCGGTAAGGAACAGATTTCGCACATTCCTGCGCTCCCTGCCATCTCGGAGCCGGTAGCGATCACAGTTGAGTAACCAGGTATCGAGAACAATTAGGCCCGCTAAGACCTCGATATTCTCGACGTAGCGAAGCTCATCGGCTGATCCGCCCCACGGAGTTCCATCCTCCAGGCGAGTAATAAAGGCCGGTCCTGCTTCCGACTTCGTCCCGTCGGCGTAGGTCACCAGTTCCGGCTCAGTAACATCGACCAAGAAATATTGAAGAGTTGGAAGTTCCAGCCAGGTTGCGGCGCGTGTCCCAACCAGTTCACAAAACAAGGCCTGCGACCCGCCCGGATTGCCCACAAACTTTGCATAGGCTGGACCCAGCTCTGTTTCCACCCTGGTGGCCCCAGTGCTGGTCGCCAGGGTATCGTTTACCCAGCGGATTCTGGTGGGTTTCCACTCCATTCGTGAGCGCTCGACCTCGTCTCGGGCAGATTGATTTGGGCGGTTCGCGGAATGGTCCTGCAGGCCTTTGTGGCTGCCGCGTCGCTCACTGGACCGGCCCCGAACTTTGGAAGCTCAAAAGCCGACCAGGGAAGCACGGTAGTGGGGAAAACCGGCACGGCGGCGGAACAAGCATGAGGGCCCCTTCTCTGGGCCGAGTTCGCGACAGCAAGCGAGACTTGCCGTCGACGCAGGTGGTGATGACGTCCACTGCCAGGGTCTGGCGCGAAGTGAGGGTTTTGCCGCTCTCGCCGGTCAGCCAGGCCTGGCGGTCAAATTTGGTCAAGCTTCCTCCCGGCGGGTGCGACGCCATCCAGGCCCCGACCGGCGGGCGCACGCCGTAGACGAATACCAGCATCGTGACGCAGAACGCCGCAAACGCCCGCAGATCGAGTCCCCCCGCTCCTCTCGAAACCTGAACAAGTCCTACGGGCAACGAGAGCAGTCCGAGGAGTAGGAAGCCCAAAAGAAAAGGCAGGTTAAAAGACCGAGGTAGCTGACCCAGCCGACCCGGGAAAGGAGATACTGGATGAGCGTGGGCGCATAGATCAGTCCCAGCCACGTGGGCAAAAGGACTATTAGCCAGGCCAGAAATCCCGCCACCGGTTTGGACGTTTCCACTTTCTCTACTTCGGAATCCGACGGCCGGTTCACCTCTCTGGGCCTCGAACACCAACCTGCTCACAGGGGCCGTTCATGGGTCGGTTTTCTTATTCGGGCTCGGGGAGCAGACCCGGCTGTAGCATAAAACGCAGCGCCTCGTCGCGGGAGACGGTGCGGCTTTTTACCAGTTCCACCAGGCTGCGATCCAGGTTACACATCCCCACGCCCGTAGAAGTCGTCAGCACATTAGGGATCTGGTGGGTTTTGCCTTCGCGAATCAAAGCTCGCACGGCAGTGCTGGCCAGCAACAACTCGAAAGCGGCCACCCGCCCGGTACCGTCCTGGCGCGGGAGCAGTCGTTGTGACACCACCCCCAACAAGCAGGCGGCTAACTGCAGACGGATCTGAGCTTGCTGATGGGCGGGAAACACATCCACCACGCGGTCGATGGTGGTGCAACAATCGTTGGTGTGCAAAGTTGCGAACACCAGATGGCCGGTTTCGGCCGCGGTCAGGACCGAGGAGATGGTCTCCAGATCGCGCATCTCGCCCACCACGATCACGTCCGGGTCCTGACGCAAGACGTATTTGAGGGCCGTGGCAAAGGACTTGGTGTCGGAATAAACTTCGCGCTGATCGATGGTGGCCAGGTCGCTTTGATACGAATATTCGACAGGGTCCTCAATGGTGAGCACGTGGCAGGGTTTGCTTTTGTTGATTTCCTGCACCAGACTGGCCACCGTCGTGGTCTTGCCCGATCCCGTGGGCCCTACCACCAGAATCAGGCCGTGCGGCTTCTCGAGCAGCTTTACCAGGGCGCTGGGCAGACCCAGTTCTTGGGGTGTGGAGATGACGCCCGGAATGGTCCGCAAGGCCACCGCAATATGGCCGCGCTGATAGTAGGCGTTGACTCGAAAGCGGGTGCCCGACTCCAAACGCAAGGAGAAATCCAGCTCTTTCTCCAGTTCAAAGTGGCTGCGCTGGCGGCCGCTCAGGATGGAAAAGAGCAGCCAGCGCACGTCGGCCGTGGAAAGAGGCTGCTGGCCCATCCGTTGCAGCTTTCCCCCCACTCGAAAGAGAGGCGGTCGCCCCACCGACAGGTGCACGTCCGAAGCGCCCAAGGATACCGCCGACTCCAGCAAACTCTGCATATCGGAACGATTGGACAACTCCATGTCTTCATCCAGACGCAACCCGTCCACGCCTGTGCG
Source organism: bacterium (assembly GCA_018780265.1). Taxonomy (GTDB): domain Bacteria; phylum Vulcanimicrobiota; class Xenobia; order Xenobiales; family JADMJV01; genus JADMJV01. Next base: position 44,428 of record JADMJV010000075.1, on the reverse strand, counting down.
CATACCCAGAGCGGCCAGCTTGAGCTCTTCCGGGTTGTTGGAGTAAGCCAGAGCGGTCTCCAGGTCGACTTTTTGGCTGTGGCACAGTTCCACCAGGGACTGATTGAAGGGGATAATGCCAGGATCTCGGGCACTGCGCATATGATCGGCCATTTCGTCGATGCGACCCTCGCGCAGCAACTGGGAGACGGCTGGACTGAAGCGCAGCAACTCGATGGCGGCCACTCGCCCCCCTCCCTCGCGCCGGGGAATCAGGCGTTGGCTGATGATTCCCAGCATGGCCATCGACAGATCCATGCACAACTGGCTGCGCAACGCATCTGGAAAGAGACCCAGCAGGCGAAACAAGGATTGACTGGCGTCTATGGTGTGCAGGGTGGACAGCACCAGATGGCCGGTCATGGCCGCAGAAATCGCTACCTCCACCGTTTCAGCATCGCGCATCTCGCCGATCACAATCACATCCGGGCTCTCGCGCACCACATGACGCAAGGCGGTGCCGAAGGAGCGGGTGTCGTTGCCAACTTCGCGCTGACTGATGCGCGACTTGATATCGGTGTGCAGAAATTCAATAGGGTCCTCAACCGTGACCACGTGCACCTGGCGGTTTATGTTAATCTGGTGAATCAAGGCGGCCAGGGTGGTCGACTTGCCCGACCCCGTTGCACCTGTGACCAGCACCAGTCCTCGGGGGGCCAGGGCCAGTTCTTGAAAAATCGGGGGAAGACCCAGTTCCTCCAGGAGTAAGTGGCCATTGGGCAGACAGCGTGCCACCAGCCCTGGCTGCCCTCTTTGGCGGTGAAAATTAAGGCGAAAGCGCACCGAGGGCAGACTCTCCGAGCTGTATCCTACGTCCAGGTCGCCCTCTTGATCGAAGCGCATACGCAGTTCGCGGCGCAGCGAAATGGCCATGAATGCCTCAAACTCGGCTTGATCGACTGGCTCCGGTGAGATCTCCCGCAACTGACCATCACAACGTAGGGCAGGCGGACGGCCCACACCCACAAACAAGTCAGAGGCCTTTTCCGCAACCATGCGCGCCAACAACTCTTCGATACGATTCATGACCGTTGTTACGGTGAATCCTGGCAGCCGACCTACCAGATTGGAAGCAAGAAATTCATACAATCCTAACAGCATGTTCACATTTGAAGCGACAATTTCCTAATGTGTTCAATAGTGGTGTGATTCGTTAATGAGCCGTGCGAAGTTGATACAACAAGGCTTTATAGCGGCAACATCGGCAACAATCTTGCAACAAAAACCCCTGGCGTAGTGACGCGAAATTCACTACTTTGTAACAAGAGGGTCGGCGATACAGATAGACGTGGTGATGGAGAACGCGGTTTAGATGTGGCTTGACGTAAACGGACTTAACTCCCCTTGTCAAAAGTTTCCCCCCATGCAGTCCAAGGCCCCCACCAGGGCGGAGGCCCCTGCGAGCCTGCAGCGCATGCAGCCAGTGGTCGTGAGCCAGTGGACACTGGATAACCAGGTTCACCTCTCACCCGCGGCCGGGCGTCTGGCTTCGCGCCAGCGCCATTTGGAGTCGCCCTCCTGGCTGTCGCAGCAAATGGCACCCAGTCGGTCAGCTCGCCAGTGGACCAGCCAATTTTTGGCCCAACAAACCTGGACCTGGTTGAGTGACGCCTTTCCTGGCTGCCAGACCAGTGAACATGGACGCACAGCGGCACTGCAACAGGCCCTGCGGGAGTTTTCTCCGGGCACCCACGAGCATTCCAAGCGAGTTGGCGAACTGGTCCTGCGCTTCGCCAATGATCTAGGCTTTGACGAACTGGAGCAGGAGAAGCTGGAAAAGGGCTGCGAGTTTATGGAAGCCGGTCTCTTGGGCTTGCAGGTTGAGGCCTGGAGTAAGGCCGAACGGGAACAGGCCGCGACCAGCCTGCGCCGGACCGGAAAGTTTCACGACATCGGCAAACTGGCTATCCCCGACCAGATTCTGCACAAAGAAGGGCCTCTGACCCCCGAAGAGCGAGCCGTCATCGAAATGCATCCGCTGGTTGGAGAAGCAATCCTGGCCGAGATCCCGGGTTTTGAGGAGATGTTGCCAGCCATACGCCACCACCACGAACGTTGGGACGGCGCGGGCTATGTAGACCGCCTGGCCGGTGAAGAAATTCCCTTCAACGCTCAGCTCATCTCGCTGTCCGATACCTTCGACGCTCTCACCGAAGACCGTCCCTACCGCAAGGCTTTCAGCCCCCAGCAGGCCTGCCAGGAGATTTTGCGCCAGCGCGGCCGCCAGTTTGATCCTGACCTGGCCGAGGCCTTCGTCTACATGGTGCTGAGCAAGCGGGCCTAACGGCCGCGATTGCGCAGGGGTCGACGCTCGTCCAACGGACGAGGCCGTTCAACCACCGGGTCGGGACGCCAATCTTGCCGCGGACGCGGCGGATCCTGGCCGATGGGACCGTCCAAAACGGGCCGCGGCTTCAAACCCGGGCGGGGCGGAGGCGGCGTTTGAGGCCCGGGTTGCGGCGGTCGGGGCGGAGGCGCCTCCCCATGCATCTGAGCCTGAACCGTTTTAAGTTCGAGCATTTCCTGAGGACTGGCCACCATTTCCAGACGCTTCAAAAACGGCTTGGAAACGCGTTCGGGAAAACCGACAGCCAAAATCCTTACCGCCTTTTGATAATTGCGAGGACTGTCTCCAAAGAAGTAGCTCTCGTGGGAAAAGATGAACTCCAATCCCTTGAAAGCCCATTCCTCGGTGCGCCGCTGCTCTTCCTGAGCCTCCATGCGGGCCCGTTCGGCCTTGGCGCTCTGCTCGTTGAGTTGAGCCACTCGCCACTGGGCCGCCGAAAAGGAGAGGGTGGCCAGGCTGACCATGGCCGTTACCATCACGGCCAGATGGCGGTCCAGCCAGGAGGATCGGGCGCTTTTGAGCCGCTCGTTCTCGTGACGCTGCTCCTCGAGTTCCTGGCGCAGTTGTTGCACCACCGGGTCCACCTGTTCTGCTTCTGACACGCCCCCCCCTAACTGACCATCTCTTCCCACAAACCCGTCAACTGCTGGCACTCCCCTTGCAGACCTTGAAAGCGGACCTGCAACTTTTGGGCCTTATCGGGATCCTGGTAAAGTTCTGGCTGGCCCATTTCGACCGACAACCGGGATATTTCATCTTCCAGCTGGTAGATCTTCTTCTCCAGGGCTTCCAACGTCCAATGATGTTTTCGCTGGGAGGTGTCCTGGCGGGCCTGCCTGGCATTATTACGAAACTGTTCGGCCCGTTGCTTGTGCTCTTGCTGGCGGCGCTTTTCTTCCTCCACGGCCTGGCGAGCCGCCTGCTGAGACTCCTGGTCGCGGGCGCGGCGATAGTCCGCATAACCCCCATCAAAAACCCGCAGGGTTCC
>JADMJV010000075.1:0-41044 GCA_018780265.1 bacterium | reverse complement strand
ATCGCGCATCTCCCACACTTGAGTGGCCAGTCGTTCCAGAAAATATCGATCGTGGCTGATCAGCAGCAGAGTCCCGGGATACTGTTCCAGCGCTTCCAGCAAATTTTCCCGGGCGTCCAGGTCGAGGTGGTTGGTAGGCTCGTCCAGAGCCAGCAGATTGCTGGGAGTGGCCAGGCAACGAGCCAGCGCCACACGGCCCCGTTCCCCGCCCGAGAGAACGTCGACTTTCTTGAAAACCGTGTCGCCCTGAAAGAGTAAACCACCCAGCAGGTTGCGCAGCTGACCCGGCGGAGTGCCTGGCGGCGCCGAGGCCTGCACCTCTTCCATCACAGTGCGTTGCAGGGTGAGCGCTTCGGCCTGATGCTGGGCAAAGTAGACCAGAGCCAGTCGGTATCCCAGCTGCACCTTGCCACTATCGGGAGCTTCGGTCCCGCAGAGGATGCGCATCAGGGTGGATTTTCCCGAACCATTAGGTCCCACCAGGGCGATTCGCTGGCCACGCTCTACTTTGAGCTGAATTCCTTTGAGCACGGGACGATCCCCATAGGTTTTGCAGATCCCTTTGGCGATCATGACCTCGCGCCCGCTGTCCAGGGCCGGAACGAAGCTGAGTCGGATCGATTGTTCCTCTCGATCGGGCAACTCCACCCTATCCCGCTTTTGAATCAGTTTCAGGCGCGACTGCACTCGGGTGGCCAGAGTGGCTTTGTAGCGAAAGCGCTCCACAAAGCGCATCTCTTGTTCCAATTTCTTCTGCTGTCCCCGATAGAGGGCCAACTGCTGCTCGAAACGGCGCGTCGATTCCTCCTCGTAGTAGCTGTAGTTACCGGCGTAATCTTCCAACTGGCCCTGGGAAATCTCCAGCGTGCGATTGCACACCTTGTCCAGGAAAGACCGATCATGGGAGACCAGCAGCACGGCCCCGGAAAAATCGCTGAGAAATCCCTCCAGCCACTCCACGGCCTCAATATCGAGGTGATTGGTGGGCTCGTCCAACAGCAGCACATCGGGCAGGTCCAGCAACAACTTGGCCAAAGCGGCCCGCATCTGCCAGCCCCCCGAAAAGGTGCCGCACAATTTGTCCAGGTCGGCAGTGACAAATCCCAGACCAAAAAGGATGCTGCGAATACGCGCCTCGATCAACTCCGGTTGGGCATGGAGCAGACCATTCTGAAGACGATCGTAGAGTTTCAAAAGGGCTTCGCAGTCCTCGGGATCGGCCGTGCCCAGTCGTTCTTCCAACTGACGGACCTGCAACTCCAACTGGTCGACGGCTGCAAAACAGCTGCGCATCTCTTCATAGAGGGTGCGCTCGGCCAGCACCTGCCCTTCCTGCTCCAAATAGCCCAGGCGCAGGCCATCCACCAGCGACACTCGGCCGCCATCTGGCAACATCTGACCACAGAGAATCTTGAGCAGCGTGGTCTTTCCACTGCCGTTGCGACCCACCAGCGCTACTCGCTGACCGGGCTTGAGCACAAAGCTCACGCCCTGGAGAACGGTGCGCGCTCCGAAATGCTTCTCTAAGTTTTGAACGGTCAACATGGCGGGCTTATCTTTTACAGCAGGATGGCTATGCCTTCGCTCGAAACCGCGGCCATTCGCCCCAAGGGAGTTCGTCGAAGTGAAATCATCGGTTATCCTACTCGCTACCCTGCTCGGTTGCCTGCTCAGCAGCGCCCAGGCAGACGAAATCTCAGGTCCTCACCGGGTGACCCTGACTGACGAAAGCTGGGGAACCCTTTACTATGTCCCCACCGAATTGCACGATTACAAGTACGTGCGCAACGTGGACACCGGCCAGCGCGAGATGCAGAGCGCGCTGGGACACGTGAAGATCGTGGATTCCGGCATCGGCGCCTACGAACTGCACGGTCCCAAGCACCACATCAAGGTGGAAGGGAACAGCACCTCGGTCAAGGTCACCTTTCAAGGGCAAACCTACATGTTTCATAAAGATGGCCACAATCTGATGGTGCATGCCCCCAAGGGCAACATTACCTACAAGATCATCGGCGAGGACTTGAACGTCGAGGGCACCTTTGGCAAGACCTTAATCCACAACAAAGACGGGGTCTATTCCGTCACCAGCCCCAAAGGAGCATACAGCTACACGCCCCTGGCCGGAGGCGGGTTTGAGGTCAAGGGCGGGCCTCTCATGAAGCATCCCGGTCTCTACCGCGGCGCCCTGTTTTCTACGGCCGGCGTGGGCGTGTTTGTGGACTTTAAAAAGCTGGACCCGGAAAACCCCCTGTTCAACTTTTTGGAGTTCACCCCCGTGATGGAATACCGCTAGAGTCTGGCCAGCGTCTCGCGCAAAAACTTCCAAAATTTCTGGACCGAGCTGATCTGGACCCGCTCTTCGGGCGAGTGGGCCCCGTGAATGTTGGGTCCAAAGGAGATCATCTCCACTTCAGGATAGTTGGTGCCCAGAATTCCACACTCCAGGCCCGCATGACATGCCGTCACTTTAGGGGCCTGTCCAAAGAGTTCGCGGTACAGACCGCTCATCAACTTGACGATGCCCGACTCGGGCCGAGGGGTCCAACCAGGGTAGCTGCCTACAAACGTAACCTCGGCTCCCAGCGGTTCCAGCGAGCAGCGAATGGCGGTGGCTAAGTCCATCTTCTCACTATCGACCGACCCCCTCGTCAGACACTGCACACTCAACTCTCCCGACTTCACCAGCACACGGGCCAGGTTGTTGGACGTCTGCACCAGGCCGGGCACGTCCGGGCTCATTCGGTAAATCCCGTTGTTCACGGCATACAGGGCGCACAACAGGCGGGCCTGGTAATCCCGATCCAGCAGCGATTCCGGCGCCGCCGTAGGACGGCAGTTCAACTGGCAGGAAGGGTCGGTCACCTGGTATTCCTCCCGGTAACGGGCCGACTCCTCGGCCACATAGGCCTGAAACTCCTGCACCGACTTTTTGGGCACACCCACCACGGCTCTTGATTCACGCGGGATGGCGTTGCGCAGTCCGCCACCATCGATACAGGCCAGGCGCACGGCAAAGCGCAGCGACGCCGCGTAGAGAAAGCGATTCATCAGTTTATTGGCGTTGGCGCGGCCACGGTGAATGTCCATCCCCGAATGGCCCCCGCTGAGTCCGTCCAGCACAATCTCAAAATAATCAAGGTCGGCGGCTACAGGTGCGGTGGGGTAGTGACTGGTGGCCACCACATCCACGCCGCCGGCGCAGCCGATGGTCAACTCCTGGTCGTCTTCGGTATCCAAATTGAGCAGAACTTTTCCGCTCAAAAGTCCCCCTTGAAGACCCTTAGCACCGGTCATTCCGGTCTCTTCGTCCACCGTGAACAATGCTTCCAGGGGCGGATGAACCACGTCCTGACTGGCCAGAACAGCCATGATCGCGGCCACACCAATGCCGTTGTCGGCCCCCAGAGTGGTGCCCTCGGCCCGGACCCAGTCGCCCTCTCGAGCCATGCGAATGCCCTCAGCCTCAAAATCAAAATGGGTGCTGGCATTCTTCTGGTGAACCATGTCGAGATGGCTCTGCAAAATCACGGCCGGACGGCCCTCCCGGCCCGGACTGGCCGGCTTCTTGATGATCACATTGCCAGTGGCGTCGGTCGAAACGGGCAGACCCAGACTTCGGCCAAAGTCCTGAATGAACTGAATCACCCGGGTTTCTTGCTTGGAAGGCCGAGGCACTGCATTCAGGTCGGCAAAATAACTCCAGAGAGACTCTGGAACAAGGGTTGCGATTGCGCTGCTCATGCCGGCGGGCTTTCCTTTGGGCCAGCAAATCCCCTGGTTGAACAGTCACCTCATGGTGATGGTGTAGATAAAGACCTCGGGCCGGCCCGGTTGGCAGCCAGCCCAATCGGCTTCGGCTATCCAGTTGTAGACCGCCGGCTCCTTCAGGTCGACGAGGCCCGAGCCAGATGCCTCGGGAGCGTTCATCTTCTGCCTGCTTTCGATGGGGGCGCTGGGGTGGCCCGAAACCGCCGAAGTCGAAGACACCCCACCCAACTCGTCGGGCACCTGGCCGCTGCGGCTCATTTGAAGGTCCTGCAGTCCCCACCACTCGGCCAATCTGGTTTGAGTGGCCAGCGCGGGCTTCGCATCCTGCGGATTCTCCGACCAGCGCCTGATCAGGTCCTGTACTGCCAGCGTTTCCGGCGACCCCTTGGCCATGACGGTCACCCAAACTTGGGTTTTCGGCGATCCCTTGCCAAAGGTCAGCGGAATCTCTCGTAAGTGCAACCCGAGGGTAGCAACAACAAAGCCAGCAGTGGGAGCTTTTTCAGCATCGTTCTCCTTCGCAAAAAACGACCGTCGTTACGGCTTCTCTTTTATTCTCTGGCCGGCTGCTAGAGGGGGGCCAGTTCGGGCCACTCCAATTCCACCCCTTGAGCCACCAGCAGGCGTTGGAAATCTTGCAAATGGCGGCCCTTCTCCCAAACCTGGTGAGGAGTGGTTGCGTTTTGGCGACAGAAACCGGCCAGCCAGCCGGCCGCCTCTCCTACATTCCACTCCACCGGATGAAGCCGATAACAACCGTTGGTAATGTGGGTGGTGGCCAGATTTTTGCCGCCCGCCAGCAGATTGGTCACCCGCTGAGGAATCAGGGCTCCCAACGGTATCTGAAAAGGCAGCGAGCTTACGTCGATATAGTTGTCCCCACCGGTGGACGGGTGCAGGTCGATGCGGTAAGCCCCCACCCCGACCGAGTCGATGAAGCGTTCGGCCCGCACCTCTTGGGCCGACAGTCCGCTGGCCGCGCACCGTGCCTCCAGCCCCACGTGCTGCTCCAGCACCGTAACCAGGCCGCGAATTCTTCTCGATTCGCGAATGTAGGGAGCCATGGCCAGGCCATCGGAGGTGCCCGTGATATCGCCACGGAGGCGCAGCCCGGGCCAGCCCTGGCCGCCATCGGGACGGGGCCCCTCGGTCTGCATCCAGTAGAGCATCGACAGGCTGAGCTGGCGAGCGCCTTCTAAACAGCGAGCTTTCTCCTGGGCGGAACACTCCATGGGGTTGCCGTCGAGATAGTCAATCTGAGGCCAGTTCACCAGCACAATGTCGCTCTGATAGGCACCTTCTACAAAGTTGCGCTGATCGGCGATGCGCCTAAAGGTCCACAGGTCCATGGGCCCACGCTCGGGCTTGGGATGGACCGGGTCAAAGGTGCGCACCACCGGCTCTAGAGTGATGGGATGCGTAGCCTGCCAGGAAAGCAGCGGACCGCCCCAGGCAGGCTGGAGGGCCGGTGTCAGGTTGCGCCAGTAGTCGTAGTTGGCGGGTTTGGCGATGGTATTGTTGCGCCCGGCCTGATAATCCAGCACAAAGCACCAACTGATAGCCTGCATATTCTGAGACTGCGCCTGGGCCGGAGCGTGGGGCTCGCCGGTTTCAGCCTGACTCTCGGCTCCGGTTACGTACTCGACGCCGGCCAGCGGCAAGAGATCGCCCAACTCGGTGGCGTCGATAAAGTAATCGGCGCTCACTTCCAGCTCGCCCAGGCTGACCGACCTTACCCGATCGCCTTCGACACGAGCCGACGTTGGCACACAGCCGCGCAGGATGGTGAGTTGACCGCCCGACTCGTAAGGTCGCAAAATCTCTTCGAGGGCCTGCAGGCTCACCCGAGGCTCATGACAGATTGCCGACACAAATCCGTTACCCGGATTGAGGCGGGGATGCAGGCGCGCCTCGTGGGTCAGCGGATAGCTGCGCCGATAAATATCCCGAATGTTGTTGCGCAACTGTCGATAACTGGCCGTGCAGCCGCAATGCTCGATCCACGGATGCTCATCGGGGGGCACCGCCTGCGAGGTCATCTGGCCGCCGATCCAGGCGAATTCTTCCGACATGACCACTTGTTGGCCCATCCGCAAAGCCGCCCAGGCCGCCGCACAGCCGCCCAAACCCCCTCCGATGATGGCCACGTCGCAACGAATTTCCTTCATTTTATCACCTCGGCCGGCGCCTTCGCTTCAAGGCGCAGGAAGCCTGGCAGGCCTGCCGCAATGGCAAAGTCATGAGCAAAAGACGCGTGTTGATGGTATGCACAGGCAATACTTGCCGAAGCCCGCTGGCCGAAGTGCTGCTAAGAAAACTGCGCCCCGAGTGGGAAGTTCGATCGGCCGGGGTGATGGCCGGGGTTGGACCCGCTTCGAAAAATTCACGCGCGGTGGCCGCCCAACGGGGACTGAACCTGGATGGGCACCGTTCCCAAAGCGTAAGCCAACCGCTGCTGGATTGGGCCGACGAAGTGCTCTGCATGACCGAGAATCATCGCACGGCTTTGCAGCGTAGCTATCCTGGCTCGCAGGCCAGGACTTTAGGGCGTGAGATCAGTGATCCGGTCGGTCAATCGCTGGCCACATACCAACGCTGTGCCGACCAGATCGAAGCCGCCCTGCAAGACTGGCTGTCTTCCCCCGATCAGTGATAGACCTTGCTGCGCTCCATCATTCGCTGAAAATCTACCCGATAGTAGAGACAGTCGCCGTGGCCGGAGAATAACATGTGCACGTGGTGACGCAGGCCTCGCACGATGGCGACCGCCTGATCGATGGCCTGGACCTTGTGCTCGGGGCGCACCAGCGCGTTACAATCCCGTAAATCGCCCAGATACCAATCGCCTGTGATCATGGCGCCCCGAAAGAGCAAGAGTTGGTCCGTATAGGAGTGCTTAGGAGCATGAATCAGGTGGAGCGGTTCGCCACCCAGGGTGCCCGTCCACATGGGCCCTTCATAAACCTCATCAAAGAGCCGAAACGATCCCTGATTCCAGGCCTGCATCGGCAGATGGGGGTTGCGCGCCATAATATTGAGAAAATGGCGGTCCTCCAGCATGGATCGGTGAGTGACAAACTCGGTATGTGGAAAATTGAGTCGAAATTCGGGCAAGGTCTTGCAGTGATCCACGTGACCGTGGGTCACGATGCCATACTTCAGGCGCAATTTGCGCTGCCGAAGGTAGCCTTTGAGCCGCTCATAGGGTGGTTTTTCCTTGGCCGAAAACATCGGCATCTCGACCACGGCAGCTTCGCCACCGTTTTCCAAGACCCAGCAGGCGTTTTTGAAGCGTCCGTAGCGCTTTAAAATCGTATAGCCCGGAGCTACGTTCTTCATCAACCAGTGATTCCTTTACATTGTCAGGCACGAGGCCTGCTTGAATATAATTCAACAAAGGGAGCCGGATCCCTACTTTGGGATACCAAACCAACCACGGCGTTTGACTTTCTGCGGGGTCCAACAAAGAGCATTGCGAGGACGCGGACCTACCGATTCGTCTAATTTGGCCTGCCAACGATGACCCAGGGCATCCACCACGGCCCCGTCCCTCGACCCTTGGCCGGGAGCCAGATGAGCAACAGCCCGATCCATAACAAAGGTTCCCAACTGTTCAACTTCTATCGATTCAGAAAAGACTTCCGCCTGTTGGTCCAACAAGTCGAACTGTTCCATACCTACCGTGGTCACAATTAACGAGCGATCGGTGCGAAAGGATTGGAGTCCGATGCATAGGGGCAGGCCGCTCATTTCCAACCAGCCGGGGTGTGAATGCAGCACTTCACCGCCGGGATTGAAGTAGGCTAGACTATGGGGCAATGCGGCCAATTGGCCTAGAGTCCGATGCATCAAATCGAGTTCGGCCGGAGCTTGATAATCCATGGGCAAAAGCGGCGCTTCGTCGTCCGCACCCATAGCATAGCTGGACTTGAGGTGGAGCACGCCAGCGTGTTGCCCGGACAAACCCGTCCTGCGCGAGGCTCGTGCCAGACCCCCAGGAAAAGTCAGCGGACCCAAATAACCCAGACACCAGGCGCCATAGAGATCGGGTTGATCAGCGTCGCCACAGTCATCGGGCCAGGGGACAGGAATCAGGTCGAGGATAAGCCTGCCGTTGTTTCCCAGTTGGGGGGCCGGCAGCCACCAACTATCGGCAACAGACGGCCACGGATGAGCTCCCTGCGACTGGCGCTGCAAGCCGGGCAGACACTGCTCCACCTCAGCCGTCAAGGGCTGGTGGGAGAGCAGCAAACACAGACTTTGCGTAAAGAGTCCCTTGGCCACCGGGGCGGTTTCGGATAGAGCGCGGAAATGCCTGGGAAAGGCATGAAGTGAGCCGCCTGCGAACCACCGGCACCATGGTGAAGAAGCTGCTCTTGGTCTGCCTGCTGGCAGTCTCGGGAGGCGCTCAGGAAGTGCCCCGTTTTGAACTTCCCCAGGGCCCCCTGCAACTCCAAAGGCCCACTCACGGGGGGGTTTTCTTTGACGTGGCCGGTCCTCGATCGGCCCTCTTCGGCCTGGAGAATGGCGGCCTGGAGGGCTGGATCTACCCCCTCAAGGTCTTTCAGGACCTGCAACTGTCCTTTCGCCTGGAAGGCTATCCCGTGGACATTCTGGGCAGCGATATCGAGCGCGGCCTGGAAGTGCACCCCGAGTACTCGGTGGTGACCTATTCGCACTCGGCTTTCACCGCTCGTCAAATCCTGTTTTGCCCGCGCTCGCAGAACTCGCTAGTGTGTCTGCTCGACCTGGATTCCAGTCTGCCCATGACGGTCACGGCCAGCTTTCGACCGCGCTTGCGTCTGATGTGGCCGGGCGCGCTATCCACGCCCGGCGTGGCCTGGGACGAGGCCCACCAATTTTATCGATTATCCGAAGAGAGCGGCGTTTTTTCTGCCGTGATCGGCTCGCCCGGCGGCCGCGACCAGGCCTGCTTGCCCTATCAAGAGGAGCCCAAAGACACTTTGCTGCGCCTGGAGATGCCGGTGCCTCTGGAGCGTTCTCACCAGCAATTTGTGCCTCTGATAGCGGCCCTCAGCCCCCAAGACTACCAGCACACCTTGAGCAAACTGCCCGAACTGCTCAACGAAGTGGCCGGCCACTACCGGAACAAGCGCAGCCAGTGGCTGCAGCTAACTCTGCCCGACGCCCATCTGCAGCGCGCCTACGACTGGTCACTGGTGGGCATGGACAAGGGAATGGTGAAAAACCCCCTGTTTCCGGTGCCCGGACTGGTGGCGGGCTTTCGCACCTCGGGAGAAAGCGAACGTCCTGGCTTTGCCTGGTTTTTTGGACGCGATGCCATGTGGACGGGTATGGCCACTCTGGCCAGCGGAGATCAGCAGGCTACCCGCCAGGCGCTGGACTTTTTGGCTCTGCAGCAGCGGGTCGACGGCAAAATTCCCCACGAAATTTCTCAGAGCGCGCCACTCGTCGACTGGTTTAAGAAATACAGCTACGCATGGGCATCCAGCGATGCCACGCCCCTCTTTGTGATTGTACACGGAGAGTACTTTGAGGCCAGCGGTGACAAAAAATATCTGGCCGCGCACTGGGCCACTCTCAAAAAGGCCTGGGCCTTTACGGCTGCCACCGACAGCGACGGGGACGGGCTGATGGAGAACACGCAATTTGGCCACGCCTGGGTTGAGGGCGGCGCCCTCTACCCGGCCCATCAAGAACTCTATCTGCAGGGCGTTTTTCTGCAGGCAGCCCGCCACATGCAGCGACTGGCGGCTGCCATGGGCGAAGAAGAACTGGCCGAGCAGGCTAAAAAAAGAAGCGCTCGAGTGCAACAGGCCAGCGAGAGCACTTACTGGATGGCTGACAAGGGTCACTATGCCTTTGCAACCTCCAAAGCCATGGGCAAGACGGCCGAGCCCGGGCCCAATCGGGCCCGCCGCCAACAGCGCCTCGATGAACTGGCCCGAGGCGGTCTGGTCGACGAAGACACCGTTTTGCCGGCGGTGCCCATGATGTGGGGCTGGCTACAGGCCGATCGAGCTCAGAAAGAATTAGATCACCTTACGGCTGCCGCCATGAGCACCGACTGGGGTGCTCGCCTGCTCTCCAATCAAAGCCAACTCTATGATCCGTTGGCCTACCACTACGGATCGGTATGGCCTCTGTTCACGGGATGGGTTTCGCTGGCTGGCTACCGCTATGGACGCCCGCAGGTGGGCTGGCAGGCGCTGGCCAGCAACGCCGCCCTGACCGAGTTTGACACGCTGGGCTATGTCACCGAGTTGCTCTCTGGCGACTACTGCTCGGCCTTTGGTCGCAGCAGTCATCACCAGGTGTGGTCCGAGGCCATGGTGGCCTTGCCCCTGATTCGGGGGTTGCTGGGACTTGAGGTGGCGGAACAGGGCAAAGTCGTGTGCTTTTCGCCCCAACCGCCCGCCGACTGGGACACGCTCAAGGCGGCCCAGATCCACACTGCGGATGGGCCGGTCCAACTGGAGTATTTTCGTGAGGAGGGGCGACGCCGAATTCGCTGGCAGGGTCCGGCCACCACCCGCTACCGCTTTACCTTCAGCTTCCCGCTCGACGCCAAGGTGGAAAAGGCCAGTTCATGGGGCGAAGTGCAGCAGGTCAAGGCTACCGGCCAGGGTAGCAGTGGCGAAGTCTCAGTGACCTGCACAGAGGGCTGCGAGCTGATTTTACCTGCGCCAGTACTGCAAAACGGGGCGCGTAGTCAGGGGTTGCGACTGGTAAGTTGGCTGCCACAGGGATCGGGAGTGCATCTGGTAGCGGACGGTCGCTCCGGCGCAACTTACTCGCTGGGCCTGCGGGGGCGTGCCCTGGGCCGGGCCTCTTCGGCGGCGGGGTCCGTGGAGAGCGAGCACGGTCAGTTGAAGGTGAGTCTGGCGCCAGCCACGGACCCGTACCGCCGCCTTGACCTGCTTATCCCTTATTCCAGGGAAAATGGAATTTGACTGGAAGAGTAGGGAATGAATTCGGCGGTCTCCACCAACCTCCAACCGGGCACCGTCCTGGGCACCCGCTACCGCATTGAATCGGTGCTGGGCCATGGGGGCATGGGAGCCGTCTATCTGGGGCGCATCGACGCCCTGAACAAGCCGGTGGCCATCAAAGAGATGCGCGTCCAGGCCAGCGACGAGAAGCGACAAAACCAGGCCATCGATCAATTTCGCCAGGAAGCCCATTTTCTGGCCAATCTGGATCACCCGAACCTGGTTCAGGTGACCGATTTTTTTGTGGAAGACAATCGTTACTATCTGGTCATGGCCTATGTCAAAGGCCAGAACCTTTCCGAGGTGATGCAATCGCGGCGTGGCACCTTGCCCGTGGCCCAAGTGCTGGAATGGGCGCTCCAATTGGCCTCCGTGCTCACCTACCTGCACAACCAGGAACCGCCCATCCTGTTTCGCGACCTGAAGCCCAGCAACATCATGCTAGACAATGCCGGCAACGTGCGTCTCATTGACTTTGGCATTGCACGCTCCTTTAACCCCGATCAGGCTACGGCCACCTTTCTGCAGGGTATGGGGTCGGCCGGCTACGCCCCCCTGGAGCAGTACCAGGGAGCTGGCGGGACTGACCCTCGTTCGGACATTTACGCCCTCGGAGCCACCCTTTTTCACCTGCTCACCAACAAGGTACCGGCCAGCCCGATCGAGTTGGTGGCCACGGGAGCCGGTGCCCCCTCGGCCCAAAAGCTCAATCCCATGATCCCTCCTGCCCTGGACAAAGTGATCAGCAAGATGATGGGCCTGCGCAAAGACGAGCGCTATCAGAGCATGGAGCAGGTGCGCAGCTTGCTTGACCAGATTTCGAAGTCACTCCAAGAGCCTCTGGACATGACCGAAAACCTGGCTCTCCCGGTGGCTCCCCCGCCGCCCGTGACCGCACCGCCCATCCAGGCGCCGCTGGCGGCCGCCAGCCCGGCTTCGGGCCCATTTTCGCCCTCCGTCGACTCCGGCGGCGTGGCCCTTTGGGTAACGGCCGGCGGATTGTGTGTGGCGGCCTTGAGTCTGTTTGGCTGGATGTATCTGCAGGCCCAGCCGCAACCCAAGACAGCGGCCAGCCCCGTCCCCAGAGCCACCGCGGCGGTGGCCAGCCAACCACCGGCCGAGCCTAAGCGCCCTGTCCAGAAGAAACCGCCCAAGACGCAACCAGTGGCGGCCTCTTCGTCGCCCCCCGTGGAGCGGCCCAGGCCGGTTTCCAGCAAACCCGTTGTGCGTCCGCCGGTGGTCGAACCAGAGGTTCCCGCCCTGCCAGGCAGCCACTACCCCACGGCGGCCACTCGTCCCAAGCCCTCGCCCAGTCCAAACCCCGATCCAGTGGTGGCCCAAAACACGCCCTTTCCAGACTCATCCACCAGTTCAGGCGCACCCCAGCCCCAGACTGGCGGCATCAAGGGCTGGTGGGGCAATCATCCTGGCTGGCAGTTTGCTCCTCCGGATTCCAGGGGTTGGGTACAGGACAACAAGGGAAGCTGGCACCCACCCGAGGGCGCTCCCGAACCCCGGGCCGACCAACCCCTTTCCAAGGTGGGCGGCGACCGGGTCAAAGAATAGCTCCCGCATTCTACATCGATCGGTTCCGTAGATCACCATTCCTCCGGCAGCCACGAACTTGCCCACATTGTCCAAGAAGGTGGGGCACAGGCCCACTTTCTGACGCACCATGCGGGCCAACCGATCGGGCGGCGCGGGCACGGCCGCAAAGGTAAAATGAGCAAGCTCATCCACCCCGGCCTCCAGGGCCTCAGCTAACTCTTTCAGCCCTGGTAGGGTAACAGTCTGGCTGACAAAACATTGTTCTTCGAGGACGCCAAGGGCGTCGTGGGTGAGGCTCGCACCTTCCACCGGGCTTGACCGGGCTCGCATCAATGATTACGATGCAATCATTGATGCGTATGAGGAGCGAGTCTGTGGCCAGTATTACCATTCGAAATTTGGATGAAGAGACCAAGCGGAAACTGAGGATTCGAGCCGCCAAACTCAATCGGTCCATGGAGGAGGAAGCCCGCAATATACTTTGTTCGGCCCTGGCTCTGGAGTTACCAGAAACTCACCTGGCCGACCGAATCCAAGCCCGCTTTCAAAAGCTCGGCGGTGTAGACCTTGCTGTTGCTGAGCGGGAAAGCATTCGTCAGCCTCCCGATTTCAAACGCCAATGATCGTGCTGGACACCAACGTCCTGTCAGAACTAATGAAAACCAAGCCCGATCGCCGCGTTGTCGCGTGGCTCCGCAGCCAGCCTGGCGCAAGCCTCTACACAACCAGTGTAACTCAGGCTGAGATCCTCTATGGATTGAGGCTTCTTCCGTCTGGAAAGCGGCGCAAGGAATTGGAATCGGCTGCGAACGAGATGTTCGATCTTGAGTTTCACGGACGTGTTCTGTCTTTTGGCTCAGAGGCCGCTGGAATGTTCGCCGAGTTGGCTGCGGCTCGGCGCCTGGCTGGCCAACCGATCTCACAATTCGACGCACAAATCGCTGCCATTACAAGAATTTCGGCAGCTCGGCTCGCCACCAGGAACGTCTCCGACTTCACGGGGTGCGGTCTGGACATACTGAATCCCTGGGCGTGAAGCCGCGCCGGGCAATCACAGCTCCAGACATCAAATCTCTATGGCGACATAACGGACCCATAGCCCGACGACCGTGCGCTTCACCAGCTACGGCAAAATCGCAATCAGAGTAAACAGCCCGGCACAGAAGAGGCCCCAATAGGGCATGCCGTCCCGCAATTCGAGTAGACCCCGAAAAACTGCGTAGGCCACCGAAAAGCCCAACAGCCCGTAAAGCACGGCCGGCTTCCAACTGGCAAAGGCGGCCGTGAACATCACCTCGGCACCCAAGAGATATCCCAGGTAGAGCAGAGACCAGAAAAGCGGTCGGGGGTAGGCATCCAGACCCTTGACCACCATGCACAGAAAAAAGGCGCGACCTATCATCCACTCACCATAGCCCAGCCAGACTCAAGAGGCAATACAATCTTTTAACATCCGAATGGTTACATTCCGGCAGCAAAACGTCTAAAATCAACGGAGACGTTTAGGAAAAATTTTAGCGAACGAGGGCAGCAAACGTGGCCACGATACAACCCAACTTCAACCCCACCTCTTTTCCGGGACAGTTGGCGCCCTCCGGCGGGACCACTTCCGCCCAGTTGGCCGCTGCAATCAGCTCCGCCAACTTTGGCTCCATCGCGGCCGGTATGGACCAGTCCCAGCAGATGTTGCAGTCGTTGATTCAACTGCAGGCCAGTTGGAGAGCCATCGGCAGCGGATTTATGATCGGTGACGGCTCAACAAATTCGCTGGGGGTGGCCCTTTCCGGCCAGTACGCCGGCATGACCTTTGGCTCTCCGGGCAACGCCTCTGACCTCAACTCTCTGCAGGCGCCTTTGCGCCGTGGTTACGGGGTCATGAGCGACGAAATGAACCTGCTGGGTGGTCCCCTGCGCGGAGCCTACACCGGCATGATGCAGATTCGGGGTATGCCGCCGCCCCCCCCGATGATGATCTAGCTTGATGAAGGGCTTTTGGTACCGCCAAGCAGGGCCTATGGACCTGGGAATTTTATTGTTCTGTGTGTGGCTGGACAGTTCCACCGCAGGACAGGCGGGCCACTACCGTGGGGATTTCAACGGCTACCTGGTTATATATGCAGTTTTGGCGCTCGTCTGTTGACCATGGCCGGCTGCGCTTCGGGTGCTGGGTCAGTCGGCGCTGACGGTGGCCCTGATGGGACTGGCCATCTTCGCTGGCCCCTTCTTGGGGTCGGAGGGCTTTGAAGGGCTGCCAGCGTCTTTCATCGTCGTGGGCCTCTGTCAATTCTTCCGTCACATGGCTTTTCTTCCCAAGATGTGGCTGGGAGTGCCGCGCTTCAGTCAGGAAGTGCCCGAGTAATCTTCTTGTCGCGGCGCGCCTGGGCGGCTCGCTGCTGCAAACGACGCTTGTGCCACCAGATCACCAACCCGCTCACACCCAACAAGGGCAGCGCCAGCCCTGACAGGAAAACCACCACTCGACCTGGTTCCCCCAGCAAACTGCCGTTGTGCAGCGGAAACTGAAGGGCCACAATCATGTCGCCATTGGTCCAATGGCCGTCTGATTTTTCCTGGACCACCTGATAGGTCCAGGGGTCGATCCAAAGTTGCGTCAGTCCCCCCACCACGCCGTGATAGTTGGACCCCCTCATGGCTACCCGCCAGGTATTGGAGCGCTTGGTGGGCAGGCCCAGCACCAGCGCAACATCGTGAGGCCGATGGGCACTGGCCGCCCGCAGGATTCCGTCCGGGTCCTTGATGGGGGTTTCATCGGCCCGATCTACGCGGGCCGGCTCGTACTCGCGACTTGGCGCGATTATCCCCAGCAGAGTTGCACTGGCTTTGGGAAAGGAAAGAACGGCGCCAGAAATGGCCACTACCAGCATCACCAGGCAGCTCCAGAATCCCAGTGCTGAATGCAAATCCCAGACGGTGCGGTACCAGGACTGCCCCCGACGCATTGTGACCGACTTCCAAAAGCGCTGGGGCTTGGGCCACCACAGCCACAGCCCCGACAGACAGGATAGGGCCAGCGCGATTCCGCTCAGACCTACCAGCTCTTCCCCCCAGTAAGGCTTGAGCAGCAGTTCTTGATGCAATCGATAGAGCGTAGGCAAAATGGCGTGGGTCTGATCCCGTCGCCCCAAGATTTTGCCCGAGACAGGATCGACGGAGGTTCGCCACACTACCGGTCCCTGGCGCTGATGCACCAGCACCACCGGCCAGTAAGCGTCGGGTAAAATCATGGAAATCACCGGGGCCGGATCCTGAGCCCTCACGATTTCCAGGATCCGATTGAGGGGTAGCGGGCTACCCCGAGCAACCGGCTCAAAGAAACTGGGATAGAGCCAGCGGTCGATCTCGCGATGGTAAACATTGACGCTGCCGGTCAACCCGATGGGTATGCTCAAAAGCAGCAAAATCAGACCCAGCCAACGATGGACGGTCAGCCAAAGTTGACGCCGGGCCGGCGACGACCCGAAATTCAGGCTAAGCATAGCTCTGCTCTTGTATACCCTACGGTGCCCCTCGTCAAGACGTAAAAGCCCTCGGGGGGCTATTGGGGGCAGCCGGCCAAGATGCGACTCTCGACGACATCGAGGGCCACATCGAAATTCTTAACACTGTGGGTCAGGCTGCCCAGACTGATCAGGTCTACGCCAGTCTGAGCCACCTCGCCGAGACGATCCAGGGTGAGCCCGCCCGAGGCTTCCAGCACAAAGCGCCCGGCCACCCTGGCAACCGCCTCACGCAATTGAACCGGTGAGAAATTGTCGAGCAGCATGGCGTCCAGACGGAGCGAATGCTGCTCAAGCACACTGAGAATCTCCTCGAGTTGCTGGAGAGTATCCACTTCCAGTTCGATTTTAATCAAGTGAGGGGCGCCCTGTTGAACGCGCCGCAGAGCCTCGACCACTCCGCCGGCCAGAGCCACGTGGTTGTCTTTGATCAAAATCCCATCGTCCAACCCAAATCGGTGGCTCTCCCCTCCCCCACTCAGAACCGCCCAGTTTTCCCGCATTCTCAGGCCGGGGGTGGTCTTGCGGGTGGCCACCAGTTTGGAGCGAGTGCCTTTTAACCGGGCCACTCCCGTGGCGGTGGCCTGGGAAATCCCCGACATACGACCCAGGAAATTCAAAGCCGTGCGTTCGCCCGCCAGAATCGTGCGGGCTGACCCGGTCACCTTGAGAAGCACGGTGCCGGCTTCCACGCGCGAGCCTTCCTCGACCAGACGTTCTACCTGAATCGAAGGGTCGAGCAGTTGAAAAACCCGGGCGGCTACTTCTATGCCAGCCACGGTGCCGGCCTGACGGGCCACCAAATTCGCCTGGCAGCGAGCCGTCGCCGGCACGGTCAGATTGCTGGTCAAGTCGCCGGCCCGGCCCAGATCCTCGCGCAGAGCATTGACCACGATCTCTTCATATTGCAGTGGAAACAACATAACTACAGGCTCCTCGCCAGCAACTCTTGGTGCTGCGACTCGGCCATTGGCTGCAGAGCCTGCATCGCAATGGCCTGACCCGGCACCACCAGGGTATGGCCAGCCCAGGCCGGACTGGTTTGAGGGTAGTCGAGGCGCCGATGGGCGCCCCGGCTCTCTTGCCGGAAGGCAGCTGAACGCAGCATAAGATTGGCCACGGTGTATGCGCTGGAGCCGCTCTCTTGCAAACGGGTACGCAGCCGATCCAACGAAATGGCAGCCTTCTCCAGGCCCTGAGAGGAACGGGCCAGGCCCATTCCCGACCAGAGAATCTCGCGCACCCTGGCCATCGCCAGAGGGTCGGGACGCAAGGCCACAGGGGCGGCCTCGGGAACTCGGCAAACCGCCTTGAAAGGGGCGTTAGCCAGGGCTTCGCCCAGGCGATGACCATAGACCAGACCTTCGAGCAAGGAGTTGGAGGCCAAGCGATTGGCGCCGTGCACCCCTGTGCTCGACACTTCGCCGCAGGCCCACAGTCCGCTCACTTGAGTGCGGCCCCACAGGTCCACTTCCACGCCACCCATATGGTAGTGGACAGCCGGCGTGACGGGCAGGGGCTGGGTGGCCGGGTCAAAACCGGCCGCCAGGCAAAGTTGATGAACCTGAGCAAAGCGTTGGGCCACCGGCAAGTCACGTGCATCGAGCAAGGTCTGATGGCCGGCCTGGCGGTGTTGCCACAGCGCAAAGGCCACCACATCGCGGGGAGCCAGCTCGGCGTCGGGGTGATACTGGCCCATGAAGGGCTGTCCGGTTTCGTCGACCAGCCGGGCCCCCTCGCCCCGCAAGGCTTCGGTGAGCAAGGGCAGGTTGTCGCCATGAGTGGAAACGGCCAGGGCGGTGGGATGAAACTGCACAAACTCCAGGTCGCGCAGGTTGGCGCCCGCCTCAAAGGCCAGCGCCAGGCCCGTTCCATCCGCGCCCACCGGATTGGTGGTGGCCGCAAACAATTGGCCCACCCCACCGCTGGCCAGCACCACATGGCTGGCGGCCAGTGTGCGTTGACCATCGAGTTGCACTCCTACCACTCGGGAGCCCCGAGTGATCAGTCGAGTCACCTGGCCGTAGATCAATTCCAGGCCTGAGGGCAGGGACTGAGCCAGAGCTCGGGCCAGCTCCCGTCCGCTGGCATCGCCGGCGTGCACCACGCGGCGGCGCTGGTGAGCCGCCTCGCGGGTCAATTCGAGCTGGCCGTCGGGACGGCGGTCAAAGGCTGTGCCGATATCCAGCAATTCTTGAATTCGCCGGGGTCCCTCTTGGGTAAGCACCTCCACGGCTTCGGAGCGGCACAGGCCAGCTCCGGCGGCCAGCGTGTCCTGGGTATGCAACTGAGGACTGTCGTCTTGACCCCAGGCTACGGCCACCCCGCCTTGAGCCCAGGGGGTGGCCCCGGCCTGACCGGGCGCCAGCAGCGTAACCAGGCCCACGCGCAGTTGCGGCGCCTGCTGGTAGAGGCTGCGAACCACCGACATACCGGCCACGCCGGCTCCAATGACTAAAGCGTCGTAGTGGCTCATTTGCCTTTCTGCCTTCCTACTTGTAGCATGCGCTCCACGGAGCGACGGGCACGCTGAGCCAGGGCAGGGTCGATCTCGACCGGCACCGTCAGGGTCTCCAGGCTGCGGGCGATCTTTTCCAGCGTGATGCGCTTCATGTATGGACACATGTTGCAAGGGCGAACGAATTCGGTTTCGGGAAACTGCGACATGAGGTTGTCGCTCATCGAACATTCGGTGATCAAAGCCACCTTGGCCGGGCGCTCGCGCTTGAGATACTCG
This sequence comes from bacterium, assembly GCA_018780265.1. Classification (GTDB taxonomy): domain Bacteria; phylum Vulcanimicrobiota; class Xenobia; order Xenobiales; family JADMJV01; genus JADMJV01. Next base: position 22,496 of record JADMJV010000075.1, on the reverse strand, counting down.
ACCATTCCGGCCGTTGATCCCGACATGTCAGCCTCGTCGACCACCTCGGGCGGGCATTCAGGGTGTGCTACCAGCTTGACGCCGGGATGCAGCGAGCGTATCTCGCGCAGATCTTGAGGGGTAAATTGCTCGTGAACCATACAACTGCCCGCGTAGGTGAGGATCTCGACCCTGGTTTCGCGGGCCACGTTGGCAGCCAGGTACTGATCCGGGATAAAGAGCACCCGGTCTACGCCCAAAGACTCCACCACCTTGAGGGCGTTGCCCGAGGTGCAGCAGATGTCGCTCTCGGCCTTCACCTCGGCGCTGGTGTTGACGTAAGTGACTACCGGCACGCCCGGATACTGCTGGCGCAGTCGCCTCACGTCGGCACCGGTGATCGACTCGGCCAGCGAACAGCCCGCCCTGGCATCAGGGATGAGCACGGTGGCCTTGGGATTGAGAAGCTTGGTGGTTTCGGCCATAAAGTGAACACCGGCCATCACGATGACTTCCGCCTGGCTTTGGGCCGCCTGCTGGGCCAGAGCCAGCGAATCGCCCGTAAAATCAGCCACCCCGTAGTAAATCTCGGGGGTCTGGTAGTTGTGGGCCAGAATCACGGCCTTGCGCTCGGTCTTGAGGCGCCAGATTTTTTCGATCAAGGGCGACATCACCGCCCACTCCACCGGAGGCACGTGGGCCTTGACGCGGTCGTAGAGTTCATCGAGTTGGGGGTGTGTGCTGAGCATCTCTCTGTTTTCCTCGGGTTTCATTATACTCATTCAGAGTATATATTGACCCGATTATACTAAGCCTGAGCATAAGCACTTGTCAACACTTTGAGCATAAGTCTTTCATCAAGACCCTCTGATCTTTAAGGAGAAGCGCAGTAGTCGCCCAACCTCGAAGCCGGTTCCTCCACCATCAGGTACACTTGCGAATAGACCGTGGCCAGGCTGGCCAGTTCCATGGCGGGGTGGCGTTGAAGGCAACGGGCAAACTCGCTGAGGGCGGCCGAATGATGTCCCAGGCGTTGTTGCAGAAGGCCCCGGTTGAGATAGTCGGTGGGCCGGTCTCCGCCTAACTCAAGCACAAGTTCCATGGCCGCCAGGGCCAGCACCGGCTGCTCCTGAAAAACCGCCCCGGCTAACTGGCGCAGACTGCTGATCCGTAAAGAAATCAGATAAAGAGGCCAGAAGCGGCCCTCGCCGGCCAGTCCTGGAGCCAGTTTTTGGGCATCCGCCAGCACCAGACGTAAGCAGGCCAGCTCCCGATTGCTCTGACCGGCATCGGCTTTGGGTTCCCACTGCCAGCAAAGAGCGCGAGGACGCCAAAGGCCCGCCAGCGGGCGACGCTGGGTGAACAACACCGACCTACCCAGAGCCCGAGCTCCCTTGACCAGCGAGGCCTCCTCCTGACCTTCCACCAGACACGCCAGCAATTCGGGAGTGAGCCGAGGTCGATACCAGGGCGATCGCATCAGGCCTTGAGAAATCACCAACACATCGGGCCTTTGACCTTCGACCATCTGAAGATAGTCCATCACCCCTACCGGTAGATCTCCGTAGGTCAGTAGCAAGGCCCCGGGAGGACAGCTTTGCAGCACCAGTCGACCATAGCTGGCCGACAGTTCGCGCCCATCCAGACGGCAGCTCTGCAAGTTGGAGTAGCCCTGCCAACTCAGCGTAACTACGAGCAAAAACCAGGCCCAAGGGGCCGACATCTTGCGAAAAACGGCAGCCGCTCCCAGGCCCGCCAGCAGGGCCAGTCCCAGGTACGAACTGGCGTAAAATCGCTCCAGCAGGTCGAGGTGAAAGGCGTCCAAACGCTGGCGCCCGATCAGGGCAAAGAAAGGGCCAAAAGCCAGCAACCAGGCCCAGCCCAGAGCCCAAAGTCGGGGTTGCAGGCGGCGGCCCACCAGCCCACCCCAGCTCGCCAACAGCATCCAGGGCCAGGGCGCCTGACGGACGTAAGTGAAGAGCACGAAAGCCAATCCGTGGACCACTCCGTGCTCGAGGGGCTCGACATGAACGGTCAGCTTGAAAGTGCCGTAGGTGCGCCGCAAAAAATGGTCCCAGAGCGCCTCCCAATGGGTCACACCTCCCCAATTGAGGGCCGGCTGTTGACGGGCACGCCAGAGCATGTCGGCATAGAAAGGAAAGGCGACCAGCGGCACCATAATCCAGGCGGGGGTGAGCAACACCCGTCGCCAATGCCCCCAGGCCAACAGCAACAAGCCAGGCAGGGCCAGGATGAAGGTGTGATGATGGGCCAAACACAGGCCCAGCACGGCATAAAAAGCCCACAACCAGCGTTCCACAGGGCGGCAAGTGGAACATCGCTCGATTATCTGCCAGCCCAGCACGGCCAATGCAGACAACAAAGCGAAGTGTAGCCCGAAAACCTCGGCCACTACCGCCTGGCGCCACACCGACCCCAGCATGGCAAAGCCCAGACCGGCCAGAAGTGCAGATGGAGCGCTGGAGGTAACCCGCCTGACCACCCAGGTCAGGCCAGCCGCCGCCAGTGCCGTAGCCATCCCGCTGAAGAGATTGAGGCGCCAACCGTAGTCCCCGCCTAATATCTGCCCCCAAAGGTGGGCAGTTCGAACGAAGAGGGGATAGCCGGGCGGGTGGGCCACGCCCAGGCAGTAAGCGGCGGTGGTTAACTCGGCGCTATCGTGGCCAGGGCCCAGGCTGGGAGCGGCTGTCCAGGCGTACAGGCTGAAGGCCAGTAACCAAACCAGCAGTGGGCCCCACACCTGGCTCAAGGCCAGACGGCTCAGGCCGAAGCTTGCAGCGGAAGGGACACGATAAAGTGAGTCCCGTGGCCGGGCTCCGACTGACAGGTTAAGGTCCCGCCGTGCTGCTGCACCAGTTCTAAAGAAGTCGACAGTCCCAATCCGGTGCCCTCACCGATCGCTTTGGTAGTATAAAAGGGTTCGAAAATCCTCTGTCGCGTTTGATCGTCCATACCGCAGCCGTAGTCTTTGATGTGAATCAAAGCGTTCTGAGGTTTGCGCTCCAACCACATTTCAATCCGCTTGTGTTGAGCTCCGACCGTTGAACAGGCATCTTTGGCGTTGATCAGCAAGTTGCTGAAAACCTGCTGCAACTCATTGGAGTTGGCCTCGATCAACACCGGCGGCCCTTCAGTAACCTCCACCTGAACTCCGGTCAACTTCAGGGTATGGGCCACCAGTTGGAAGCTGTCATCCATCACCTTGTGCAAATCAACCTGCGAGCGTACACCCCGGCTATCTCGACTGTAAAAGAGCAGCTTGGCAATGATGCCCTGCATCTGCTCCACCGATTCCATAGCCTTTTTGAGTCTCTTGCAGGCCCGTTCGGGATTTTCCGTCATGGTCTCGATGGACAGCTCGACGGCGATGGAAACCGCCCCCAGAGGCGTGTTGAGTTCGTGGGCCACGCCCGCCGCCAATTGGCCGATAGCCGCCATTTTCGAGGACTGAACCACCTGAGCCTGAGATGTTTTGACCTGCTCCAACGCTTTGCGGAGACGTTCATTCAGCTCTGCGCCTTCGAGCAGGCAGGCGAACTGAATCGAAAACAGATTGAGCAACTCGGTGTCCAGCACGGATACGGGCTTGCCCCCACGAGAGTAAAGCCGTAACTGCCCCTCTCCGACCTGACCTGCATAGAGAGGAAAGGTGTAGCTGGCCGGGTCGGTGCTGGCCAGTGCCCCCGAAGAGAATAGCTGCTCGCGCCAGAGAACCTCGGCCCGGTATCCCGGAATCAGGTCGGGCAGCCTGCTTTGGGCCGTCTTTACCAGCTCGTCGGTGGAGCGACAGGAGACCAGTTGGCCCAACAGGTCCAGGCAGGCCGTCAAACGGGCCGCCAGACGGTCGAGTTCCTGACGCCGCATCTGCTCATCTTCCAAAGCCCGGGATTGCATTTCGCGATAGCGCACGGCGTCTAAACAGAGCGGCAGATGGTAGGCCAGCCGAAAGAGCAGATGGCTATGCTCCGGTTGCCAGCGCGGTTCGGGGTCGCTGACCACCAACAAGCCGCGCTGGGGGATATGAGCTGCCAGGTGACTGCAGGTTCGGGCCTTTATCAGCACCGTCCTGACCCGGTCGGCGGCCAACTCTTCCAAAACCTCTCCAAAGGGTTGAAATTCCTCGGGCCCGTAGCCGGCCGTAGGGCTGAGCACCGACATCTCCTGCTCAAACAAAGTGATGCGAGCGCCTGGAATAGCCCTGCGAATGAAGCTGAGCAGAGCTGGCCGCAGGTCCGCGGGAGACTGAATCAGGGCAGTTTCCATGAACAATTCCCCGACCAGGGTCAGCACCCGATGCTGCAACTCTACGTCCACTCTCTGCAAGTCTACCTGTGCCTGCAATTCGGCCAATTGGTTGGAGGTTCGCTCCTGAGCGCGGCCCAACCGCTCCTGATCTCGGGCCTTGCTCTCGGCCTGCAGAACCCGAATTTGGGCCGAGACCGGTAGCGCCAGCAAGGGGATGGCCGCCAGGACCACCAGACATGAAACCGTCTCGGGCACCAGCAAACCGGCCACAGCGCCGCCCAGGATGAGCAAAAAGATCAGCGATGCCACGCTGCGCTCGCGAGCCAGACTCCACAGATGGAGGCGCTCTGTAGTCACGGCCGAAGCGAACAGGCCAGGCAGCAACTGCCAGCCCATCAGATAGATCAATCCGGCAGCCGGCAAAGACCAGGACGGGGGGGCAAACCAGGCGGCCAGTCCGGCCCACAACTCAGGCAACGAGTCCCCTACCACCGACAACAAAGACTCACCGCGCAAACCGCAGCGCAAGGCTCGCACCACAGCTCCAACCAGGATCAAAAAAAGCCAGGGGGCACGCCCCATCTCCGGGCATCCCACGCTAACCAGCAGGGCCGCTGCCGACAAGGGAAAGCGGCCAAAACCCGCCAGAGCAGGTGCGACCAACTCGGCCACCAGGTAGGCCAGTAAGGGGCCGGTCAGGGGCAGGCCGGAGAGGTGTGGCAGGCTGATCGGGCGGGCCCAGGCCAGACCCACCGCTACCGTCAAAGCCACCGCGACCCAGGGCAGGATGGGTGTGGTTAGAGCATCTTCTTCTTCCATGGGTCAGCGCGTAGTCCGGGAGGGAATGGTCACCACCGTAAATAGTTGCAATCGGCGCGACCGCCTTTGGACCGGATCGTTGCGGTCGCGCGACTTGCGGTTATCGGTGATCTGCAGCCCTCCCTGGACCTGCCCATCCTTTTTTACGGTGGCAGTGGCCACCGTCATGTGAATGGTGTTGGCCACCGCGCCAAAGCTGACGCGGTCCAGTGAATGACAGAGTACCTTGGGGGGGACAGTGGCGTCGAGCACGGGATTGTTTGCTGCGGTATTGGGCTGTAAGCGCTCTAGCAGCAACTGCTGCTTGGGCAGATCGTAGCGAATCCGATAGCGAAAGCGACCCCCGGCCCGGCGGTTGAGGTACCCGCCCGTTAACTCTGGCTGAGAACTGAAGCGGGGGTCGAGAAAGTCGCAGCAGGCAGCGAAATCCAGGCAGTAGACGTTGGGAAACACACTGTCGCTCTCCGAGCAGTTGGGAGTAGGCGAGTAAACCGCCTGGGCGCTCTCGATGACGGGCGCCACCGCCGACGCAGAAAAACTGAGGGCATCCTCTACGGCCGCCCGAGTGCTCTGGCCCAAAAATACCTGGGCGCTGCTCAGCTCAAACTGGCGCGTACCACCTCGCAATAAGAGAAAAAGGGCCGCCAGAACAATCACGCTCAGGCCTAGAGTGATGACCACTTCGACTAAGGAAAAAGCTCGTCTCTTCATTCTTCCCGAAAAAGCGCCGGAAATGAACTGGTGCGCACACCCAGGCGGTCCCTCCAACGCAGTTGGACGTCTACAGAATAGAGCCCCTCCATGGGAGTGGGCGGCGGGCCGGGGTCCAGGTAGGGCTGAACGATGACCATTACCTCAAATTTACGGGCAGATTCGCAGAAATCGGTCCATTCTTGAGGATCGCTTGTGAGCACAAAATCGCGATCCTCGAAAGGCGTAGCGACGCCATCGGGGCCGTAGAGGGGACGAAAGGTTGGGGGCTGGTAGGCCGCGTTAATGGATCCATTCTGACAGGCGGCCTTGGGCCCGCTGCCCAGAACCAGTTCCAAAATCTTGCGGGCATAGGCAGTGGCCTCGGTGGATTGGGTAGTGCCAGCCGTGGCCTTGGTGGCATAGGTGACGGCGCTGAGGGCGAATACCACTCCCGTGGCCAACAAAACCATGGCCACCAAAATCTCCACCACACTGACGCCCCGTCGGCAGCGCTGGCCCGCGGGAACCCAAATCATGGAGCGGTCACACGGAAGAAGGTCACATCGTAGCGGCCATCGGGAGGGAAAATGGGGGGCGGGTTAAGGCTCAAAAACCGGTCATACTGATAGCTGCTAGACCAACCGCGGCTACCCTTGATCAGAGTGCCGATCTGCTGTTGCAGCACTCCGCCGATAATGCGCAGTTGCCCCATGGCGGAGGTAGTCGGGATGTTGATAGCCGAGAAACCCCCTTGAGCGGCAAACAGGGAAGCGTAGACGTGCAGCGCCCTGGCATTGTCGTTAAAGCGTCCCAGCATGGAGACATCGGCGGGGATGGTGATATTGCCACTGATGACACCCAATTCGTGATCGCCTGAGGTAGGCAGGTCCCCTTTGGGCAATCCGTATTGGAGAATGTGATCGTTGATGGTGACGTTGGCCAACGAGGTCGGTTTCAGACGGGCGGTATCGCCCCTGGCGGCCAGGATCGTCTTGGCGCCTCGATTAACACCTTTTAAAGCATTGACATTGCCGAAGACACCGATGACACCATTGGGCTTACCGTCGAGGATACGCGTGCTCAAAGTTTGCCCGGTAATTCGGTCCTGATGAACCACCAGCGTCTTGCCCTTGGGAACGGTGATCTGTACTCCGGTGGTGGCGCCCACAAATACGGGGAAACTGCCACTGAGATGGGGGTCGCCGGGATCATCGGGGTCGACCAGGCCTGACAAAAAATAGTTGCTGGCGAACGTCATATCCCGGTCCACGGCCGACACTACCGTGTCGTTGGGGTTGTAGGATTTGAGAATGGGTTCTTCGCCCACCGACACTTGAGTGGTGACATCGTGGGGTCCATCGCCGGTGATCACCTCGGTCTGGATGTAATTGGTGCGAGTCTCGAAAATCGGTCGGGTGATGTCCACTTCCACCGTAGAGTAAGTGGGAACCGTGATGGTTCCGCCGGTGGCCGGTCCGCTGCCCCCCGGAGGGTCCACAATGGTCGTCGATCCCGTCTGAACATTCTGGTTGACGGTGATGGTGGTCTCGCCCACGGAAACCTGGTAGTTTGAAGGGGAATAACCCGGAAGAGGAGTGTCAGAAACGTTGGTCTGGGTGATCGTGTAGGGTCCGGTCTCGGTCGTCACCAAGTCATTGTAAATCGTCCGGGTACCGGCAATATAGGTGACCTGATTGGACTGAACCAGGTTAACCGCCGGATGACCGGCCGTGGCCGTGCCGGTTACTTCCTGAGCGCCATTGAAAACTAGAGAATTGCCGGCATTGTCCAGCACATCCAGGCGCAATTCTCTGAGGGCACCCGTAGAGGCAATGCCCAGATCACGGGTATTGACGAAGACCTGATCGGCTCCGGCGGTGTCGGGGTCTACTTCGCGGCCGGTGGTGGCGCCCCAGGCTGCCTGCGCAAAGCGAGCCCACTGATTGGGCACGGGCAGGCGTTGGGTGCGCCGGATGGCCGACTGACCTTTCTTGAAGATCTTCTCGTAGCGGGCATTGTCGGGTCGATACGGGCCAGGGGAGGAGCCCAGGTAGGGGCGATTTCCCTCGACGTCGGCGCGAAAATTTCCGTTCAGGTAGGCGATGCCATCATAAGAGTCCGGGGCCTTGGGCACACCGGTATCGCCCGAGAAAGAGAGTTCGTCGCCAAACGGGGCTACAAAGCCCGGCAGCAGCCCCCAGAAACCAGCCGCATTGGCTATCTCAATCACAGGAGTATCGTTGGAGTGGACGGGTCCTGCAAAAAGGAGAGTGTTGGGCTGAATTCGGAAGGCCGGTGTGTCAGCGGGCACTGCATCGGACCAGACGTCCACGAAATAGGCATAGCGGGCAAAGGTGCGTTCGACCATCGAGGCCTCAACACGCAGGGCATAGTTCTCACCCGACCCCAAATCGCAAAGTCCATTGCCGTTCACGTCGCGAAAGGCCAGCGAAACCATGGTGTAGCATGGGGGCAGGGTTCCAGCGGAACCTGCCAAAAATGGATGTGGGTTGGTATTTTTGTCTGGGAAAATGTGGACTTCAGCCGTCCAGTCGCCCGGCAAGCGAATCCGCCCCGGCTTGCTGCGCAACACCGGGATACCGGACGGAAAATAGGTGTCTGCTGGATTGCCGTTATCCGCTGGAGGCATCAATCGCAGAGGAAGACGACCGGGATTGTTCTCGGCGGCGAGCGCGTAGGGGTCGCCGGCGACGCTGCGGAGAAAGGGGTCCGACTCCCCAACGGTGCCACCCCGCACTTTGCGCAACCAGGCCAGGGCGTGCTTAATTCCCCCACTGGCCGTGTAGTAGGCCAGAGTTTCACGGCGATGATCGGCCGACCAGCGAACCTCCTGCGGAACCAATCGAAAAAGCGAGGCGATCAACAAGATCACCACCACCATAACAAAGAAGACCGCCGCCAAGACGAAGCCCCTGATGCGCTTTATTCGCATAAATCTCCCCATTTCTAGACCACACTCAGCATCTGATAGAGCGGCAAAAACATCGCTATCACCACGTAACCCACGACCATGCCCATCACGCCGATCATCAAGGGTTCGAGGGCCGCCATGAGACTATTCAATAACAGGTCGATTTCTTCCTCGAGCATCTCGGCCAGATGCTTGTAGCTGCTGGAAAGTCGCCCGGTCTCCTCACCCAACTCGGTAAAGCCGGCCACCATGGGCGGAAAGGCCCCGGAGCGCCGGATCAATTCGGAGAAGGGCTCCCCGTCCTCGACTCCCACGATAATCTTATCGATGGCCCGCGACATTTCGTGGTCTGACAGCACCATGTCGGTCAATTCTAAGCTGTGCACCAGGGTCAGGCCGCAGGCGTTGAGGGCACCCATCGTACGACTGAAACGAGCTGCGCTGGTAGTGCGCAAGAGCTGATTTAGACCAGGAATCTGACGCAACAACCATTGCAAACGATAACGCCCCCCTGCGGTTCGCACGTAATGGACGGAAAGAAACCCAAAAACCAAGAGCGTTGGCACCACCAGGTGATAGAACCAGCCAGAGTTGAGCAGATTTCCCACCGCGATGACGCTCTGGGTCATCCAGGGCAATTGGATGCCAGTCTCTTGAAAGACGCCTTGAATCAGGGTGGGCAACACTTTCTGAGTGAGCAGTAGAACGGCCAAAATGCAAATCACGAAAACAAAAGCCGGATACGTCAAAGCGGAACTAAGCTTCTGGCGCAGACGCAGTTCCCGCTCAAGATGCTCGGCCAGAGTGTTGAGATTGCTCACCAAACTTCCGCTGCTCTCGCCGGCCTTGACCAGACCGACAAAAACCGGGGAAAAGACGGCCGGGTGCCGACCCATCCCTTTGCTCAAGGAATAGCCCTTACTCAAGCAACTGGACAGGTCCATGAAGGCCAGATTGAGGCGTGGTCCGTAGTCGGCCATTTGCAACACGTCGATCGAACGCAGTACATCGATACCCGAATTGAGCATGACCGAGAGTTGGCGGGTGGCCAGAGCCAGATTGAGCAGGCTGGGCGGCATGAGCAGGCTGAGTCGGGTGACCCAGTCGGACAACTGCCGTTGCGGTTGTAGATGAGCCCAATCCAGGCCGCGCCTGGCCAGGATGATCCGGGCCTCGGTGTCATTGGGCGCCTCCAGGTTGCCACTGACCCACTTGCCCTTGGAATTATGAGCCGAGAAGAAATACCTCAAGCTGTGAGGCCCCGATACAGTTCTAGCAAGGTTCCACTGAGCTCTGGCTGGCGCTGGGGTTCAAGCCGAACCGTCAGCAACTGAATCAGTTCCTCCAGGCCCACCTGTCCGGCATGGATCTGGTCAACCAGCAAGCCAAAGCCAGGCCGCGACACCTGACCGCTTTGGCGAGGTGACGCACTGGCCACGTGACCGGTTTTTTCAAAGTAGCCGATCCGTTCGAAAATTTTGCGATACCCTGATCCCACCGCCTGGACAGCCGCCTCACTGGGTTGCACCGAGAGACGCTGGGACTGCTGTTCGAGGCGTTCCAACTGATCCCAAGTATCCAGAGCCGCTGACTTGCTGATCGCCTTGGAACGGATGGCCACAAAAAAACCCTTGATCACCTTTTGCTTCTCCTGCTCCAGCAAACCGACCAAATGCTGGATTCGGCGCGAGTTGGACTGCTCCATCAGGCGAAGTGGAGCCGTCAGCAAATTGCGCAAACTGAGAAATGGCGACAAAATCCCGCCGCGGCGGGCCAGCACCCGACGGACCACATCCAACATCGTGGGGACCCGGAAAGGTTTATGCACATAGTCGTCTACTTGCAACTCAATGGCTCGTCGGGGGCAGTCATCGCTGGCGTAGCCCGTGATCATCACGACCTTGACATTGGGCTGAAACTTCTTGATGCCGGCGATGGCTCCCAGACCGTCGGTGGGGCCAGCCATTCGAATGTCGGAAATGACCAATTCAAACGGAATCTGCCGGGACAACTCAACGGCCTGCGCAGGTCGAGAGGCGCCACGGGCTTCGTAGCCGGCTCCCTCCAAAGCTTCGCAAAGCAATTCCAGCATAATGGAATCATCTTCCAAAACCAGGATTCGCGCAGGGTCATTCATGGGACGAACTTACTTCACCGTCCATCCGCTGGTAGCCTTTACAGAGACAGCTTGGCCCGATGATAAAGTGACAGGAGTTCGATGCTCGGTTCCATCTCCAACTCTGACTTGAGGATGCGCGAGCCGCGTTCGAACAACCTCACCGCCTGTTCGGGACGGCCGCTGTTGATGTAGCCATGCATTCCCAGTCGATAGGCCTCTTGATTGCAGCGATCTAACTGCAGAATGCGGGTGGAACACTCCAAAACCTGATCGTGATTCTGGCTCTCTTCGGCTAACTGACACATGCGGTGCAAAGATTCCAAGACGGATTGTTCCAGGGTATTGCGGGTGGATACGGCCCATTCCAGATAGCACGATTCCAAGAACGGACCGGTGTACAACTCAACCACCTTGGTCAGATGCATGCGTTCGAAAGGCTCCCCTTTTGACTGTCGAGCCCGCTGGACCGCTTCGGACAACTCGCGAGCGTCGAGCACCACCTTGCACTCCGGGTGAATGCGCGTGCCTTTGCCCTCGCGCACAATGAATTCAAAGCCATCGCCGGCCTCGCCCCCACGCAAGGCTGAACGCAGGGTGGCCCGCAACGCGTTGAGGTTAGCCTTACTGGCGTGATCCTGCCCCGGCCAGAGTTCTTCGATCAGGACCTCATCGGTAAAACTCCGTTGCGGGTCAAGACACAGCCGAAAGAGCAGCAACTTGGCCTTCTGATTGCGCTTCCAGGCCGACTCGGCCAGAGCCCGGCCATCCACGAAGAAGTCCATCTTACCCAGGCCAAAGAGTCGCAGATTGTGGCCGGTGGGCAACGCTGCCAGTTCGGCCGCTCCTTCCTGGGTCTGTTGCTGGTCTTGATAACCCATGGCCTTCATGAATTCGGGGTCGCTGCTGCGCTGGCAAAGGTCCTTGATCAAACCCTGCACTTTGGGGTCGCGCAGAAAGCGTTGGGCTCGCCCCGGAGAGCTGGAGACCAGAGCGGTGAGAAGCGGATAAATTTCGGTGCAATTTCGAGCCGGGCCGGAGTGAACCAGGGCCGGCAAAAGCCAGTAGGTGTGCTCCACCAATTCGCGAGGGGTAAGAGCCACGTTGGCTTCGCGCAGAGTGGCTGGCAGCGGCACAGACTCAAAGAACAGGGCCTCGGCCAGACCGGCCAGGCTAACCCGAGTGGAAAGTCCCAATCCTTCACAGATTTTTTTGCCTTCTGCTAACCAGGCCTTGGCCTCGTCAACCTTGACCAGAGCCAGCAAAATACCCGCTTCCACCACCACTTCGGCCTGGGCTAAGGGTCCCACCGAGCGGGCTAAAGTATAAGCCTGGCGAGCCAGGTCGCGGGCCGCCTCGGCTTTGCCCGACTTCCAGGCCACTCTGGCTGCCCCCAGAGCGGCCAACACGGCTTCGCGGTTGACGCCCGACTGGGAAAGCTCGGCCAGAGCCACCGAGGCGTTTTCCCAATCGCCAGCAGCCTCCAAAGACAGGGCAACGTGCAACATGCCCCGACGAGAGGCATAGTCATCGCTGGCTTCGCTGACTCGGGCCTGCTCCGGGGCGACGCTGGATTGGGCCAGCCTCTGAGCGGCCTCCATCACCTGGCGGGCTTCGGGATTCACGTTGGCTTCGACGCCCAGCTCCAGCAGAGCTTTCACGGAATCGGGCAAACTGAGAGCGACGAAAGGCGGCAAAGCGTCGGGCGCGGTCTTACCCAGAGCCAGCAAAATCGTGGCCAGACTGAGAGACTCCACTTCTTCTTCGGGCAGGCCGAGCTGCCGTCCCAGAGTGATGGCCCATTTGCCCGATTCCTGAACCCACGAGGCCCGGGTCAAACGCGACTCGGCCAGAAACATTTTCAGGGCCCACATCAAGGTGGCCCGCAGCGCCCTCTCTCGCGAGCGCTCGCGCTCGTCCACGCGCGTTCGATCCAACTGCCGCTTCACCGCCTGCAAAAGTTCCGAGAGGCGAAACGGCTTCTTGAGATACTCGCCCACGCCGATTTGCATGGCCTTGAGAGTTTCTGCTTCGGAGGCATAGCCGGTAACCACGATGCTCTTGGTCTCTGGATGCATGGCCTTGACCTCTTCGAGGGCCTGCAAACCGTCGGTGCCGGGCATGCGGATGTCGGTCACCACCAGATCGAAGGACTGAAGCCTGGCCTTCTGAAGCGCATCCTCGCCGTTGCGGGCGGTGACCACTTCGTATTCATACTCAGTCAGAGCCTCACGGAATACCTCAAGGGCCGTTTCATCGTCTTCGACTAACAAAATACGCACAGTAGTCCTCCAAAGCCCCCCGCGTTCGCCCCCGAGGCCCCGGCAACCTCGCGGCAGGAGAGAGTTGGCCAGACTTGAAAAACTTCCTCAGTTCGATGGATTTTTTAGGAGCACCGTTTATATCATGAAGACTCGTTGGTTTATTGCCTTCACCTCGGTGGTGCTGGCCCTGGCGGTGAATCTCAGCCCGGTCACGGCCCTGGGAGGCAGCGGCTCGGAGCCCGACAATGCCGGCGAAACCGTGCGCAAGATTAAAATGATTCCGCTGGAAGAGAAAAATACCCACACCTACGGCTGGGTGCGCATCAGCGCCGATACGCTGAGTCTGGGGGCCAATCACCTGGCACCCGAAAACTTTTATACGGTCTATTTCGAAAACGGGGCTGACAAACAGACCGTGGGCGAGGAGCCAACCCTCAAGACCAGTGGCGTAGGCGAAGCCAAGTTCACGTTGCGCCTTACCGAGCCTCTGGGCGCCAAATGGGGAAAAATTGTCCTCTACCAGCATGTCGATGGCAAAGAAGACCTGACCGGTGAACTCAAACCCGTCATGGAGGCCAAATTACGCTAGATCCCGACTGGTTATCTCAACTCGACGCTGAGGAACTGGAGCAGTATCAGTCCACCCAAAAGTGGATTGAGGCACCCGAAAGTCTGCTAGGCCGCGGCATGGGGCTGCTGGGCAAACCCATCGACTTTGCCTACAAGGCCATCCCGGAATCCCTCAAGGACCGCATCAGCCAGGCTCTCTACCAGGTTTTATTGCAGGTTCGTGACCATTCCCGCGATACCGTAAGGCGTCAGGCCCTCTACGATCAGATCTCCCAAAAGGTGGGATTGGACGTGAGCGACGCCAGCAACCTGGCTCGCCAGCCCTTAAAGGTGCTGGACGCAGCCGCCTGGCGAGTCGTCTCGGCGCACCGCCAGTTGGCCGTCGTGCAGGGAGGCGTCACCGGGGCGGCCGGTCTGCCCGGACTGATTGCCGACATTCCCTCGCTCTACTTTCTAGTCTTCCGCTGCGTCGAAGAAGTGGCTTGCTGCTATGGATTTCCGGCAGACTCGGAAGTGGAGCGAGATCACATTCTCAAAGTGGTAGACGTGGGGCACTATCTGGAGAGCGGCAATAAGCGCCGCGGAATGTTGGAACTCGAATCGCTCGACGAGATGTCACGTCGTGGTGCTCCGGTCAAAGATATGGAGCGCACCGTCGTGGCCAAGAGTCTGCAGGCTCTGTCGCGCCAACTCAGCAGTCGCCTGGTCCAGCGCAAACTGGCCCAAACCATTGCTTTGGTAGGCGCCGTGATCGGCGCTGGAGTCAATGCCGCCCTGGTCTCCGACGTTGGACTGACGGCCTATCACGCCTACCGGCGTCGGCGACTGCGACAGGTGGCCTTGCGGCGTAAGGAGCGGGCGACCTGAAGATCGGGCTGCTCTCGGATACCCATGGACATTTCGATCCGGCCTGGCGCGAGGTGCTGGGGGATTGCGATGAAATCTGGCACGCAGGCGATATCGGCGACCTGAGCGTGGCGGAGCAACTGCAGGCCTGGGCTCCGCTCTGCGCTGTTTATGGCAACATCGACGGCCCCGAAGTTCGCCAGCGCTTTGACGAACATCTCCATTTTGAACGCGAGGGCATCTCGATCTGGATGACCCATATCCTGAGTTCGCAGGTGCGCCGCCAACTGTCTTCGGGGGAACCGGATCTGTTGGTCTACGGTCATTCCCACATCCTGAAGGCCCAGCGCGACAAGCACGGGCTCTTCCACCTGAATCCGGGGGCCTGCGGCCGACAGGGTTCTCACCAGGTCAAAACCATGCTCACTATGGAGCTGCTTGAACGAAAGGTCAGCCAACTGAAAATCGTCGACCTGGGTCCGCGCTAGGGTTCACCCCGGTTAATTCGTCCCCATCTTGGCACAGGGGGGCAGACTTTGTCCGGGAGAGGACACCTGGTTCTGCTGTCCTCCCTGCAAGGTAGGACAAGTCCTGCGTTCTAGCCAGGACAATCCCCCGGAGGGCAGACCGCAGGCTCGACAGTCGCATGCGAGGGCCCAAGACGCCGCCCTCGCATAGCTAGAAGGCATCGCAAGGACCTATCGGTAAGCCATCCTCCAAGTTCCTTACGCAATTTCGAAAAGGTAGTGGAGAAGGTCCAAAGAGAGGTGAATTCGGTAGGAGTCCTACTCGCGGCGGCGGGAGCGCTCGCAAGACCGCCAGCGCATTTCCATCCCCTTCTGTGCCTCTTTCCAGAACATTGTGGAACAGTTTTGGAAGTGAAACGTCAAGCTTCATTGAGGGAGCTACCTCCGGGGGGCGCAGGTCGGCCCCAAACTCGAGGGCGGGGCCCAAGCCAGGCCAAGTTCCCACCGGTGGTGCCTGCTTGGAGTCTCGATGCCAATTTGGAAGAGAAACATCGAAGCGGGTTTCCCAATCATCTGCTGGCAGTTCCCATTTCGCATCAAAGCGAAAGCGCGGCAACGAAGTTGTGGGTTCAAGTCTCATCGGTAGACGCTCTGTTTCCTCCCTCAGAAGAACACCCGCGTGAACCCCATTCGCACTTGGTGGGCTTGGGAGCGCGGTGGTCGCGCGGCACACCCTTTGACCTCGTACCTGGACCCTCTCCCCACAGCCCACCAACAGGGAAAGACCAAGAAGGAGAAACCCGCTTCTCAGCGTGGGTTCACCTTCAATTCCACAGAACTCCCCTTGCTGCCGCAACCCACCGATAAGCTCCCCTTGAACATATGGCGAACCCCACCCCAACGCTCCCCATCAACAGAGAACTGAGGCTCTTGCTGACCAAGGAAGCGAAAATAGACCTTTCGTTCAAAGCGGACCGGCAGGACGGCATCTCCCTGGGCCACTGACCCTAACAGCTTAAGTTGCAGCGGCACTATTTCCCCTGGCTGAACAACCACTTGAAAACTCTCAGGAAGGGGCTCGGCATCCTTCAATTCGGCAACCGTAAAAACAGGCTCTGCCTGTGCCAAAGAAGCAACAATTAACGTGAAAAGAACGATATTCTTCATGACTGACCTTTCTACTATCGTGTTAGTATTTGAAGGGAAATTTTTCCCCTTCTTACATCCAGTGAACTCCCAGGATGAACAACATGGACAAGCCAAGGAGGATTTTCGAACCTTGTTTTTCTTGAGGAGGCCTCCCCTCCGCTTTATCTAGAAGAACGACTATCCGTTCATAAAGGGCACCTCCGTCTAGCGAGGGAGCCCAATGAATGGCTCGCGGCTGAGCCCTCTTGAAGAGAGTGGCTGCCATTGACCTCGCGCTAACTCCTCTGGCAACTGCCAACTCGTCCGCTGCCCCTTCGAACCCGTTGCGCACATGCGTGACCAGCCAGCGAAGCGGAAGCACAAAGGGAACAAGACTCAGCAGCAACCCAAGCAGCCAGGACTTCAGCGGGTCGTTGCGTTCGATGTGAGCCAACTCGTGGGCCAACACTGCGTCGCGCTCAACAGTCGGAGCGGCAGCATCTCGTTGGCTCAAAATCACCTCAGGCCTGAAGATGCCGAACGCCATACTGGCAAAGCCAGGTGTAATCCAAAACTGCAAACCATTGCAATGATGAGCCGTCCGAGTCCGCAAGAAGCGACGTCTCAGCCACCAAGTTTGAGAGAGGAACTGCGTCGTGGCGAGCAACGACCAGAGTATCAGCAGTCGACCTAGAACTGCCGCCAGCGGTTGACCCAAAGCGTCGACAATCAGGTCCGCCACATTGATTGGCGAAGCTCCCAAGCTTAGACTCACCCAAATTGGGGCGAACAACTGCTCAAACTTGGCTGGGAAGCCGCAGGATACGGTGAGATGTCCCATAGCGGCCTGCCATTCGATAGCACGCGGGAGCCAAGGTGCACACAGGAACACTAAGGCCAGTTTCAAAAGCACTACGGCGAATAGCTGCCGGCGACTTTGCCAAGAATTGCAACCCTTGACCAACAGAAAACAACAACTGGCCGCCCAAAAGCCAGCGAAGTTGAGAAGGATGGCTTTGCAAAGGATGGCTGTGCTAAAGTCAGTCATCTCGGGATTCCAGTTCCGCCAGGCGAGCTTTGAGTTCCTGAATCTCCTTGGCCGAGAGGCTTGCGTCGGGACCCAATAAGCAAGCTAACCAACTGGCCTTGGAGCCGGCAAAGAGAATCTTACCTAAGCGGCTCAAGAGACCGGATGTCACCGATTCTCGGCTACGCAAAGGGCGATAGAGGTAACTCTTGCCCGACTTCTCTCTGGCCAGTAGCCCCTTCTTATGCAAGTTTCCCAGCACCGTCATGACGGTGGTGTAGGCCAGTTCTCGCCTGGACAGCATGTCGAGGACCTCTTGAACGGATACACCCATATCCCGCTCTTCGCTCAAGTGCCAGACTTGGTCAAGGACTGCCATCTCCAATTCACCGAGGTGAAGATCCGAATGCATGGCCACATCATACTATCACCATAGTAAATGTCAAGTAGCTCGGGAAGGATGCTACAGGATGGGCTCGCGCAGCTTCAGGTCAGTTCGTCCCTACCCCCAGGCCAGGCGAGAGCGGAACCCGGGCCAAGGTATCTCTATGTGGTCCGGAAAAGCTAACGGGAATCATACTCCAACAATGGCTCCAGTCGGCCACTGCCGCCAAATTCGGCAAGCACCCTGATTTTCCCAGAGACAATGGGAACCATGGCCCGGTACTGGCCAAATTTCTTAGGCACAGGCAGCAAAGCGTAGGTCTGTTCTCCCGTGGTAACCAACACTCGGTCGGCAGAGGGCACCTCCAAGTGGAACTCAGATGGACCCGCCTTGAGGGTGCCCGCGGTGGGCAGAATCAGGCGGACGCCCCGGTAGTTGAAGGAGGAAAGCAACCGGGGAGCGGTCAGCCCTGCAGCCGCAGGTGTGGACGTGGGAATTGCCTGTCCCTGAGAGTAATCTTGGAGAGAAATGATAGTTCCAGTGCCGCTGCTGTAGGGACGAAAGGGCGTGAGCTTGTCGAAATCAGCCCGAGTAATGGGAGAATCCAACATTTGCCACTGCGGGTCATCGGGAAAATGAGAAGTGATCAGCTCTTTTGGATTGCTCATAAAATAGAAAGGCGAGAAAGAACGGTGAAAATCGTCGCCGCGCACGAAGCCCGCGCCCCAGGTGCAGTCGACCAATGCCCAGGCTCCGTCCAGCATGACGGCGTTCCAGGCATGCGAATCGCCCCCGCCCCCGCTGCTCCGCGCCCAGCCTCCCACGACCTCGGCTTGCAGCCCCGCCTTGAGGCACAGAGCCTGATAAAGATTGGCGTAGCCCTGACAAACACTCTGGCGCCGACGCAGCACGGTAGCCGGGGTGCAATCTCGCGACGAAGATCCTTTCATGCCCCGCAACATCGGGATGTCGTAGTTGATATTGGCCGTCACCCAAAGAAAAAGCCGCTCAGCCTTCAGTCGGGGGGTGTTGGCGGTGCCGGTCAGATAGGTCGCCAGCGAGTCGACATCCTGGCTGAGATGGGCCGGCACGGCCATGGGCTGCTCCGGGCCCTTACCCCAGGCCGGTAACACCCACAACAATAGCAAAAGCAGGAGTAACCTGTGCATCGGATGGTCCTTCGCGCCCGTTGGCAAAACTCCGGCCTCCGCCAGCGCAGGGAATTTGACGTTCTACAACAAGGGAGGGGTCCATGAAACATACCTGCTTGATCGCTCTGATAGGTCTATTGTGGTTGTCTTCGTCCCTCTCCGCGCAGCCCAAGTACGCGCTGGCGGTTCACGGCGGCGCGGGAGCTGACCCGGCCCACATGAGCCGCGAGGAAATTGCCGGAGTGGAAACCCGCCTTCAGGCCGTGCTGCGCCAGGGACTGGCTCAACTCAAAGCCGGGCGGTCCAGTCTGGAAGTGGTCGAAACCGCAGTGCGCAGCCTGGAAGACGACCCCTGGTTTAACGCCGGCCGTGGCGCCGCGCTCAATAGCGCCGGAGAGGCCGAACTGGACGCCGCCATCATGGACGGGTCCAACCTTCAGTGCGGAGCGGTGGCCGGTGTGCGACGCTGCAAAAACCCCGTAAGTCTGGCCCGCTTTGTCATGGAGAAGACCCCCCACGTGCTGATGGTGGGCCTGGGAGCCGACCGCTTCGCCGAAGAAAGCGGACTGGAGATGGTGGACAACGACTATTTTATTACCGAGCGGGCCCGTCAGGCGCTGCGCAAGAAGCAAGGAACAGTGGGCTGTGTGGCCCTCGACCAGCAGGGTCACCTGGCTGCCGCAACCTCGACGGGAGGCCTCACGGGCAAGCGACCGGGCCGGGTGGGCGACTCCCCCATTATCGGTGCAGGCACCTACGCCGACGACCGCGGTTGTGCCGTTTCTTGCACCGGAGTTGGCGAAGAGTTCATTCGCCGCCAGATTGCCGGCCAGATCTCGCAACGAATGCGCTTCAACGGGGTCAGCCTGAGCGAATCCGTCAAACTCACCTTTGCAGATGGCCTGCCTGACGATGTGGGCGGCGTCATCGCGCTCAACCGCCAGGGCGACTGGGTGCTTCATTTCAATACGGTCGGCATGAGTCGGGGCGCAGCCGACTCGCAGGGTCGCTTTATGGTGGCCATCGGCAAGGACAAGTAAGCCACTTTGTAACCAATCGGCAACCTCTGCCCGCGGATGGAGCCCTATGCTGAAGGTATGAAAAAGCTACTTGTTGGATTTGCCCTGACTTTGGGGGCCCAGGCCTGGGCCGCTCCCGACATGGTCTACCACGCCCTGCCCGACCCCAGCTACAAGCTGGTAAACTTGGGAAATCGCTGGGTGATTCAGGACCAGAATGGCTTTTTCGTGGGCTACTACACGCCCGCGCCGCCGCCCGCGACCTACGTGCCCGCACCCAAGCAGACCGCTGCCCGCACCTCTCCTGGTTTTGGAGGCGGCAGTTCCGGCTATTCATACGGTTACAACAACTTTGGCAACTACGGCTACAACGGTTATGGCTACAGCGGGTATGGCTACAACGACTATGGCAACTACAGCCGCAGTCAGCGCGGTCATTGTCCGCAAAACTCCAACCACAGGTCAGCAGGCTACTGCAGTCAGCCGCAAAGCAGCCAGCCGCACATTACCTTTCCCCCCCCCACCCCCTATCCCAGGTTCGGCAATCTCTAAGATCTGGCCCGCTGACTTGCTCCGCTCTTATTGCGGATGTGTGGCTTTTCATGGTGGCTGCTCTTGGGCAACTTTTCCGAGAGCACTACCGGACCGGTCCCGTAAGCGCTGCCGCTCAAGCCCAGTGACTTAAAGGTCCCTTGCTTGCGCAACTGCTCCACGGCGTGGCGACTGGTCGAGAAGATGTCGCACAGAAACGGTTCGGAACTGAGCAGGTCGGCGGCGTCGTCCATAAACACCCGACACACAATGCGACAGTGCAGGTTGAGCCCGCGTACGTGGTCTACGGTGGTCAGGGCCAGACTGAAGTCGTCCTCGGTGAAAATGGCCAATTCCGTGTCCATCACTCCGGCCTGCTCCAACACCCGGTCATCGTTAAAGCGGCCCACGATGTAGTTTTCTTTGCCCAGCAGGTCATCCACATCCGTTTCCTTGGAGGCCACGACCGAGAAATGTACCTGTAACTCCTGGAGAATGGGAATCATGCGACGACTGAGACTACCGCTCCCAATCAGCACACAGTGTTGAACCCGATGTGTTCCCAGATAGTCTTGCAAAAACAGGGCTGCTACTCGACTGGTGGAGACCACCGTGGCCCGGTATTGCTTGGCAAGCAGATCGCCAATGTCGTCGTCGGCGCAGCGCGCCACCAGGTCACATTTGGGATTGCGTTTGCGGACCAGGCTGCAGATCACGGCCGAACCTTCCAGTTCGTCGCTGCACACCATCACGAAACGGGCCTGGTCGATATTGACGGCGTCCAGGTCGGCCAGGCTTCGGCCACTGCCCACCAGGCAAGGGTAGCCTTCGCGAATCAGTTGCTCGAGGTTGGCCGGGTCGGAGTCCACCACGGCCACAGGAATATCCAGGTCGCGCAGCATCTGCCAGGTGCGTCGACCCAGATTGGTAAAAGAAAAAATCACGGCGTGGCCGCTCAATTCTTCGGCCATCACGCGGCAGGTCGCTTCGGGTCGAACCTGACGCTGCATGTCCACGAGTAGCACGGAGATCACCAACCCAAAGACGACAAAGTCGGTCATGCTGGCGTAGAAAAATCCGAAGTGAGAGTTGTCTTGCTGCAGGAAGAGCAGAATCTGCAGGGTTTCCACGGCAGGATGTCCGGTGGCGACCAGGATTACGGCCGAAACCACTAACCACATAGCCAGAAGGTTGAGCAGCCATCGATTTTGCTTCATGGCCAGCTTCAGCTGAATTTCTTTCCGATTTCGTATCCAACTCATGCATCGGGCTTCGGCGCCGGAACTGGCCTACCTAGTGCAAATCAGAAGGGAGATTGCCCTGGGCGAATTCCGGGCCGGCTGGTTCAAAAGTCAAGCCGCTGTCCCTGTTCAGGAAACACCCACTGTACCCCCAGATCTGGACGCCTCTTTTTTGCAGATCTCGATGAATCTGGGGAACTGATAGCTCGCGCTTCATATAGCCCTCGAGGACGAAACAAACAACTTCGAGGCTGTAGCCACAATTGGGGATAGCAAGCCTGACCTCTTCAAGAGGCCGGTAGATGAATCCCTTGGCCTTTGGCCTTCTCCGGGCAAGCTGGGTTTGTGCAACAAGAGTCCCTGGCGTGGACAAACCACGATTCCGATAGCATTTGAAGCTCTCGGTCTCGGTGTTGACATATTGCCAGCACGGCTTCGCAAGCCCAACAAGGCCCTTCCGGAGGCATAAACTCCTTCTCTATGAGCTTTTGCCGGTGATGGGGCCGGCGACCAGGACGAGGGACAATGATTGGAGTCTGGGGTGGCGACATGAGCCAATGTAGGCATGATGGCAGCCAAAGTACAATACCTATGGCCATTTAGCCAGATTGCTGGCCTGGCGTGCAGGATGGAATCCAGGACAATGGCCCCACGGCGACTTACGACGCGGGGCTTGTTTGGTGAGAAAGGAAGAACCTCTGGCCTTTGCTGTCGCAACCTTATGGTACATGGGTTACTTCTTTTTTACAAGGGCCATCGCCCTATGATTACTGCATTTATCTGGTAAAACGCTCCAAAATGAGACTCTCAAAAATATCGTTGCTAATCGTCTCATTTGATTTGGCTCGCGGCACGAAGGCAATCTGTCCTGTTACCTGCTCACACATTGGGCGCAACTGCAGGGCTTCCCCTTTGAGGCGGGCGTCGTGGCAGAAGTGTTTGGCGGGCTGCGAGGAAAAACCCGCCCATAAGGCTTTCAACAAAGGGCGCACGGTCGGCACCACTCCGTCATACTGGTCTCTCGAAATTTACAAAGGAAGGACCCCCGGGGGGGGGGGGGGG
>JADMJV010000106.1 GCA_018780265.1 bacterium | reverse complement strand
TTTCCTAAGTAGCCGCCATTGGCCAATTGCTGGACCACTTGAACGTGAAGCAGAAACTGCTAACCGTCCGGTAGCGCTGCACGTTCGTAATAGTCTTAGTGTACTCTTAGCAAGTCTATTTGCGGGTCGGCATGGTCGTTTCCTCAGCGGGATTTCCGACCGCGTCCAGGGTCTGTAGCGCCGCCGCATTGGTGGGGGCCAGGTGGGCTGAGCTCAGCAGCAGCGCGGCTCCGGCTTCTTTGACCAGCACCTCAAGCCCCCGGATGGCGATGTGGCCGTACATCCCCTGGATTCCTTGCTTCAGGCGATCATGGACAATCCGCCTGGAGGTCAGCAGTTGGCCTGCGATGTGACTCGCTTCGACCTCACCTCCTCGGTTGCCGGGTCCATGGTGTCTCCCCTGACGGCCACCATTGAATTGCATCGCAAGTTGCCGGATCGCCAACAGCCTGCGGTTTTTCATCTGGCCCAAGTGATATCGCTGCGAAATTCTGAATAGATGAAGAACCAGAAGGTATGCGGTAGCCGGTAGCGTAGCCGCTAGCCGCGGTGGAAAGTATTTTCTTCGACTTCACGCCGGATTCGGGCACGCTGGCGATGCTGGCTCTGGCGGTCGCTTTTGCGCTCTTTTACCAGGCTGTCAACGGCTTTCATGATACCGCCAACGCAGTGGCCACAGTGGTCTACACCCGATCCATGCGCGACACAGCGGCCGTTGTTCTGTCCGGGGTGTGCAATCTGTTGGGAGTTCTGTGCAGCGGGGTGGGTGTGGCCTACGCCATCGTGAATCTGCTGCCCATCGAGGCGGTGGTGGGCAACACCCACGGTCAGTTCGCCCTGGTCTTCGCGGTTTTGACGGGTGCCCTCATCTGGAATCTGGGCACCTGGTTTCTGGGCATTCCGGCCTCAAGTTCCCACGCCCTGATTGGGGCCGTTCTGGGAGTCGGCCTGGCTCATGGCTGGATATCTGGCGCCGGACTCAGCTCCGGTCTGCACTTGAAGCAGGTTTACAGCGTTTTTGTGGCATTGCTGGTATCGCCCCTGGTGGGCTTTGGCTTTGCCGCTCTGATGCTGCTGGCCCTTAAAAGGACAGTGAGAGATCCGGTTCTCTACCAGGGACCGAAAGGCGATAACCCTCCACCTTTTTGGATCCGCTCTATGCTGATCGGCAGTTGCGCCGGCGTGAGCTTTGCTCACGGCAGCAACGACGGCCAAAAGGGAATGGGCCTGATGATGCTGATTTTGATGGGCATTGCTCCGATCAGCTTTGCCGTCAACATGAAAGCGACTCCCGATCAGGTGCAGCGGGTGGTGCAAACCACCTCGGTGGCCGAGAAAGTGGTGCAGTCTCGGCTGGACAGGCCGGCTCAGCCCGCCAATCCAGCCGACGCCCGCTACCGCCGGCGCCTGCAGCAGATCTTGCAAGAAACCAGGCAAACTCTGACCACTCTGAAGCCAGTGACCAACATCTCCCAGGTGCCTCCTGAGGGGCGCTTTGAACTGCGCAAGCAACTGCTGGTGGCCTACCGATCGGCCTATGCTCTGCGCAAAAGCCGCGAGCTCTATATGCAACCTGACGAGTTTGCCGCCATGAAGGCTTACGAACGGTCCGTCCGAGACTTGATCGAATACGTCAGCGACTGGGTGAAGCTGTCGGTGGCCATCGCCCTCGGCATCGGCACCATGATTGGCTGGCGGCGTGTGGCCGTGACCGTCGGTGAAAAGATCGGCGATCAGCCCATGACCTTCGCCCAGGGACTGTCAGCTCAGGTGGTGGCCATGTTCACCATCGGGGCAGGCGATGTTTTGGGGATGCCGGTGAGCACCACCCATGTCGTGTCCTCCGGCGTGGCCGGCTCGATGGTGGCTAACGGTTCCAAGCTTCAGCGCAAGACCATGGTCAACATTTTGATGGCCTGGTTGCTGACGCTGCCCGCCTGCATGCTGCTCTCGGGTGTGGCTTACCTGATTTTCCTGCGACTGTAAGGTCGGGTAGCCATCTCAAGGGTCCGGTGTAAAGGTGATGGTTGCCACCCGGAAGTTGCTTAAATTTATCGGTCCCTGGTTGGCGACCACTCCGAAACGGAAACGCTCCTCGAGAAATGGCCGGGAGACGGTCAGGTTGCTCAATTGTACTGTGGGCGGCGAGGTGAGGTCGGTGCGCTTTTCAATCCTCAATAGTCCGGGCCGACTGACCGCGATTGACAGAAACGTTTCATATCCCGATTGCGACGGCTCATCCCCCTGGGGGCAGTCGACCGGCCCTGCCAGAGATGTACTAAAGTTGATCGTTGCCACGTTAGGAGATTCGTGCGCGATCTGAAACGAGGAGGAACCAGCGCGAAACTGGAGGGGAGCGGTCTGTTGATTCAACTCCAATTCTGTGAGAAAAACGGGCCTTTGAGCCGGGTCGCAACCACCCAGAGCCTCAAGCACATGAGTGCCGAACGAGGTCGTGCCCCCAAAGGCGGTGATGGTCATCAACGACGGGCCACTGCCCAAAATTCGTCGGCGTTCGCTGATCGCATTGGGGCCGGACGCGTCGTAGAAAAGGGGTTGGCCATCGGTGCCGGTGGCGTAGGCGAAATATTTGAGAATGTCCAGATCGGTCAGGGCCTCTTCATTCAAGGTGACCCGACTTCCCTCGACGTTCACCTGGAGGCTGCTGAAGATCGGACTGCCGTCCTGTCCCAGGGCGCCCGCATTCAGGTCGAAGCGAGTAACTCTAGATCCACCCGTAAAGCCGTCGCCATTCAAGTCGTGACGCGAGTCGTCGGAGTCTGCCGGGTCGGGCGGGCCGGCCGGGGTGTTCAAAGCGTAGATTCGCTCAAAATCCTGCAAATCCAACTCATTGAACTTGAAATCCGAGCCCACCACATCGATCAATTCCTGGCGCATCTTGAGGTCGCCGCGGCGGGCGTCAAGCGCCAGGCAGGCCCCGTAGGCATCGAGGCAGGCGGGTACGGCGGCGCTGCCGCGCGCGGTAGCCTGGAGCAATCGCACGGTTTGAGCCACCGGTTGGCGGCTCAAAGTGTCGTCCAGTTGCCAGAGGTAGGCTGCCAGGCCAGCCACCTGGGGAGCGGCGAAACTGGTGCCATCGACGACCGACCGGGCGGGATTGGCGCCCGCTTCCTGAAGAACGTGGCACCCCTCGCCTACCGCAAAGAGCTGACCTGAATCGTTGCAGAAGGCTGAAACGGTCAGATCCTCCAGTCTCTCCCCACGGGTGGTGCACCCGACTCTCAAGAGGTTGTTCTTCATCGCCGGCTTGCCGCCTATCAGGGCAGTTCGCTCACTCACCAGGCCATCCACCGCGGCCTGGTCCAGGCGAAGGTCCCCCAAAGGCTGTCCTGGAGGGTTCCACAGCAGTTCATCCTGGGCAATCCTCTCAATGCTGTCGATGACGGTGGCAATCGTGAAGGGGGAGTTAAGTTCAGAACTGCGGATACCAGGATAGGCCTGACCACCGGGTGTGAGTGCATCGTTGCCGGCCGAGTGAATCAGCAACACCCGGTCCTCGAAATCCGGTGCTTGCCGGGTCAGGCTCGCCCAGTGCAGGCCGTCGAGGTAGTGGCTCTCCAGCTTTAAGCGCAAAGCAGTTGGCCCGAGGCCTGTCAAACTCTCGAATTCCACCCCGATATTGAAACCAACCGACAGATTGACGATTACCGGGTCCGTCCCTCGGGCACTCTGAATGGCAGCGAAAATCTCGGCTAACCCCTGATTCCTGGATAGGCCCCGCAGAGCGACGGCCCGGATGTCGAGGTTGCGCGGTGAAGGATTGGCGGCGTGGCTCTGCAGCGAGTCAAAGCGCGCTGCCAGAGTACTCACAACTTTGAAACCATGATCGAGGACTTCCGCAGGGTCAAACGGGGGCAGAGTGACCGAACCCTCCAGTTGCTGGTCAAAATTCTCGTGAGGCCCGCCGTAGTTGTCGGCTACCACCACCCGAATTTTCGGTCCCAGGTCGGCCCTACGCTTCAAGTTCCAGGCACCCGGAAATCGGGTCACCAGCAAGTGGTTGAGAGCTTCTTTGGGTGCGGTCAATCCATCGGCCGAGGGTAATGCCTGATCGCCGAACTGTTGGGCCCCTTCGGCCAGCAAGATTCCGCGCTGCCCCTGCAGGCTCTCGGCCAGAGAGAGCAGCGCGAGTGCATTGTTTTGCCTGGGCACCTCAAGATCCAAAAACGGGGAGCCGGGTTGGGAAAAGGCAATCCCGCTGGCATCCACTTTCTTGGCGGCATCGCGAAGATCCGCCAGGGTGGCGCCGGGGAGCAGCACCAGACTGATTCGAGTCAGAAGAGTATTGCCGTCGATACTCCCTCGAGGGACAGGATTGGCCCTGACCTCGGTCAGGGCCGCTAAGGCCAGGCCACCAGGATCCCCCACCGGCAAAGGCGCCACTCCAGAGCTTGCCTGATCCACGGCGCCAGGGGCAGTCGCTAGCTCACTGAGGCTTCCACACCCGCTAGCACCCCATAGAGAGAACGCCCCCAGCAAACCCAAGGCCAACCAGCGAGCCTGCACGTATCGTGTCATGAATGCTGGTCCTTCCGGGGTGGCGCCTGTTGTCCTGGGTTCGCGGGATTTAAGGGCCCGTCCTGAAATAAGCTGGTCAAAATGGAGTCTGAAGTCATATTCGATGGGCCCAAAATTCGCCATCCATTGATCCTGAAAGAGTTATCGACGCTAAGGAATTACTCGTGTGCCACTGGCAGGCCTTCTTAAGGGAGAGGGGGGAAGGTCGAAAAGGTGGAGAGGGTCTTGCTAACTTGCCGGCACCCTAATCGTCCCAATGTAAGGCTTCGGGGTTTCAAATTGGACCAGGGTCTCTCCTTCTCCCCGTCCTCTCCACCTCTCCCTTTTGTTCCCCCGGGTACTGACAGTTCTCAGCTGCCAGTTCGTTACTATGATTCACGAAAACGGTTGAACGATTTGATTTACCAGGGTTTGATCCATAATGTGCCTGAGTTATTTGGCGACGGGCCCTAAGACCGATATTGCTCGTCGCTGACGTGCTCCAGCCAGTCTACCGGTTTGCCGTCGAGGGCTTCCTGGATGGCAATGTGGCTCATGGCCGTTGTCCATGTTAGCGCCCCAAGGTGGAGAGCGCATTCAGAATTATGCCGGGGTTTTTCTCGTGGGCGTAGTCCATGTCCCATTGGCCCGGGAAAAGCAGCACCTTGCGCTCCCAGTTGTCCACAGCCGGTCGGGTGGAGCGGGAAATCTGCAGATTTGTCACTTCGTTGCCCAGCCAGCGAACAAACTTTAAAGGCATGGGCTCGAGGCGCACGTCAACCCCGTAGTCTTGCTTGAGGCGATGCTCGACCACCTCAAATTGCAATTGACCCACCGCTCCCAGGATGGGGTCGTAGGTGGTAGAGTCTTCCATCCAAAACACCTGCACGGCCCCTTCCAGGGTGAGCTGGTCCAGGGCCTTGCGAAACTGTTTGCGACGCGAAGGGTCTTCCACGGTGACGCGGATGAAGTGCTCGGCCGGAAACTGGGGGATGGGCTCAAAGCGGAACGCCTGACCGGAGTCATAGAGCGTGTCCCCCAGGGCCAGGTCGCCCGCATTGACCAGGCCGACCACGTCGCCCGGGAAGGCTTCGTCTACGGTTTCGCGGCTTTGGGCAAACAGTTGCATGGGGTTGGAGAGGCGCAAAGTATCGTTGGTGCGGGTGTTCTTCACCTTCATGCCGCGCTCGAAGCGGCCCGAGCAGATGCGCAAAAAGGCCACGTGGTCGCGGTGTTTGGGGTTCATGTCGGCCTGGATCTTGAAGACAAATCCGCTGAAGCGCTCCTCTTGGGGCGTTACCGGTTGGGCGTCGGTTTTGCGCAGGCCTGGCAGGGGGGCCATGGAGAGAAACTGGTCGAGGAACAGCTGGACGCCAAAGTTGTTGGCGGCGCTGCCAAAGTAGACCGGCGTCTGCTGACCCAGGGCGAACATCTGGGGGTCAAACTCTTCGGCCGCTTCCAGCAGTTCTACCCCGTCGATGAAGTTGCGGTAGGTCTCGCTGTCGCACTGCTCTTTGATGGCCGGGTCGGTGGGACTGAGTCGGGTCACGTCGGCGCGGCCGCGCCGATCCTCACCGCGCTCAAACCAGTGCAACTGGTGTTCGTGCAGATCATAGACGCCCTTGAAGGTGACGCCGTTGCCCAGCGGCCAGTTCATGGCCACCGTCTTGATGCCCAGCACGCTCTCCACTTCGCCGATCAGGTCGAGGGGATCGAGGGCCGGTCGGTCCATTTTGTTGATAAAAGTAAAGAGGGGCATTTTTCGTTGCTTGCAGACATCGAAAAGCTTGAGGGTCTGGGCCTGAATGCCGCGAGCGGCATCCAAAATCATGACCGCCGAATCGGCTGCCAGCAACGTGCGGTAGGTGTCCTCGGAGAAATCCTGGTGGCCCGGAGTGTCCAACAGGTTGACCCGGATCCCCTGATAATCAAAGGAAAGCACCGTTGAGGTGATGGAGATGCCGCGCTGTTTTTCCAGTTCCATCCAGTCAGAAACAGCATGTTGCTGGGCACGGCGCGCTTTGACAGCGCCTGCCAGATGGACAGCTCCACCGTACAGCAACAACTTTTCGGTAAGGGTGGTCTTGCCGGCGTCAGGGTGAGAGATGATGGCGAAGGTGCGGCGGCGCTGCACCTCTTGTTCTAGTTGGGCTTGGGTTGCGGTCATAGCGTTTTGGCGGTCAATTGCCTCTCGTATAGGGTATCAGCAGTTTGTTCCAGCGGTGCTCTTTGGTTTTGTATTCGTGCAGAGCTTTGGCCATGCGGTTGCGTGGCACAACCTGGGAGACAATCGTCCCGTAGGTGTCCGGACTGTGACCATACATCAGCAACAAAATATTGAAAAGACGCTGCTGATCCAGGGAATGTTCGTCCCAGAAGGCCATGTCCTTCTGATTGCGCGCCATCACCCCAAACCAGTCGGCTGCCGAACCCAGAATCTCGTGGCCTTGGGGACCGGCGTCGAGCAAGATCATGGTGGCAAATTCGTCGGCGGCATCTTCTTCTCGGCCTACTACAGGGATGTCCATCTCACCGATGAGGGCGTGGCTCATCTCGTGCATCAGCGTGAAGAGAATGGCACCCGTGGCATATTGGATGGCTTCGGCCTCGGTGCTCTTATTTTGGACGGCGTCTTTGATAATGAATTCCATAAAGTCGTAGGTCATGACTACGTGGTGCTTGGAGGGGTTATACCAGCAGTTGATTTCGCCGGTCTCGGCAAAGATTACGTCCAGGTTGCGGGGTAGTTTAAATTCGTTGGAAACCACGTCCATCAGGGTTTGCAGGCCGCGATTGGGGTCGTTGGAAAAGGCATCGTGCATGGCCCTGCCCACGGGGCGCTGGGGTTGCACAAACGAGACCTTGATGCGGGCCGGTTGAGCCCAGGCCAGGTTAGATAGCAGCAGCCAGCCGACCATAAGTTGAATCAATCGCACCCGGCCGCTTTCGCTGGCTTCAGGCAGGGAGCCTTGCTCGGCCTGAGAACACCTCGAAAAAGAGTATTGGAGCCACCCCGTTGAGCGAGACGAGTACTGACCCCGCCAATCTGGTTGTCGACATTCAGGGAATCCGCCTGCGACTTTCGCAGCCCGACGAACTGTCCATGAAGTGGGTGGGCCAACAGGAGTTGATGACTCAACTGTTGGCCGCCTGGGCCATTTTGGACCCGCGCGATGTGCCGCTCAATCCGCGCCTGTTGGGCAAGCCGGGTGTGGGCAAGACCACTCTGGCCTATGCCGCCGGCCGTTTGTTGGGGCGGCCCTGCTTTCTGTTTCAGGCCACCATGGACACGCGCCCGGAGGACCTGATTATCTCGCCCGTGGTAGGCCCCGACCAGCAGATTCACTACGTAGCCAGCGCGGTGGTGTCGGCCATGCTGAGCGGCGGAGTGGTCATTTTGGACGAAGGCAATCGCATGAGCGAAAAGGCCTGGGCTTCGTTGGCCCCTTTGCTCGATACCCGGCGCTACGTGGAGTCGGTGATTGCGGGAGTGAAGATTCAGGCCCATCCCGAGTTCCGCTTTGTAGCCACTATGAATGAAGACTCGAGCACTTTTGAACTGCCCGAGTACATCCACTCGCGACTGCAACCCCAGATTTTAGTGGATTTTCCCAGCCGTCAGGAAGAGTTGATGATTCTGCGATCCAATCTGCCCTTTCTGGAAAGCTCGGTGCTGGAATACGTGGCCGACTTTCTGCAGCGCGCCCACCAGGCCGACGAGCGCTATTCGGTGCGCGATGGCATCAACATTGCCCGCTACGCGATGAAATATGCCGCGCAGGTGGGCTGCGACCAGAACAGGGCTCTGCAGAAGTCGATTGTTCAGGTTTTGGGGGAAGAGGCCTCCCGCTATGCCAGCGCCTGAGCCGTTTTGGCTGGAGTGCAATCAGTTTTATATCGTCCCGGTGTGTCACTACCGCATGGAGTTTGCCCTTGAGGTACGGCGCGCTTTTGAGGCCCTGCAACCGCAACGGGTGGCCGTAGAGCTTCCCCACTTTTTGCTGCCCGGATTTGAGCGAGCGGTGCGGCGCCTGCCCTGCCTGACCTTGCTTACCTTTGAGGTGACTCCCCAAGAAGGGGCCGCCCCCCTGACCATGATGTTTCAGGTGGAGCCCACCGATGCCTTTGTGGAGGCCACCCGCTCGGCTCAGCAGGCGGCAGTGCCGGTCCACGCCATCGACCTGCCCATGCTCTACACCGGTCTGCATGAAGATCCGGTGCCAGACAGTTCCAGTGTGACAGCCATCGGGGCGCGCGCTTTTTGGGAGCAATGGATGGCTCACGGGAAGGCCACCGAGGACGCTCAGGATCGGCAGCGGGAGGCCTATATGGCCAACAAACTGATGTCGCTGGGCCGCCAGTTTCCCGGAGAGAAGATTTTGGTGGTGGTGGGCCTGGCTCACGTGCAGCCTTTGCTGGAATACCTGAAGCTGGGCGACGCTCCACTGATGCCGCCCAGCTCCTTTGAGCCGGGTCCGGTGGTGCTGCAGCAGCCGGAAGCCGAAGTCACGCAGACCATTCATGAAGAGATCCCCTGGATCATGACCGTCTACGAGTTGGAACGGGGCGGCCCCGGACCCGCCGAGGCCTGGGTGGCTCCCCCTCAGCCTCAGGATGAGCCGGCCGGGGATCTTCGCGACAAATTGAAAGGTATCGACCCGGCCCAGTTTGCCAATTCGTTGGAGTCGATGCTGGGCGGCGGTCTGGAGGCGGCCCTGGGTTTGAAAAGGCGTCCCAAGGGCCCGCCTTTGACCAGGCAGCAGAAGCGAGCCATGGCCCGCTATCTGCAGGGCCTGGCCGAGGAGCCGTCGGCTCTCTTTCAGTTGCTCCGTCAATTTGGTCAGGGCACCCCCCCGGCCAACGTGGATTTGCCTCCGGTGGCCGCGCCGCCGGCTTTTGTGGCCTTTACCTTTCGTCAGGTGGGCGACCGCAGGGGTGAGTTGTTGGAGCTCTACCGCAAGGCTCTGTTAGAGTCGCACGGTCTGGACCGACAGCGCCTGATTCAGAGCCTGATCCACTATTCCAGCGAGTTTTACCAGGAGAACACCGGGGATCGGGTGGTTCCCTGGCAGTTGGAGACGCTTTATCAGTATTTGCGCAACTACGCCCGTTTGCAGGGCCGACTGCTACCCCGGCTTTACGAAATCGCCATGGGAACACGCGGCGTGGCCGACGACAATCTGGCTTATGAGGTGTGGGATCTGGGCGGATTTTACCCCTGGGTGAGTGAGCAAGGCGAGGGGGGCGAAGGCAACTGCGAGTGCGACCCGCTGCCGGTCTTTCTCATGCAAGACTTAGAGAACGTGCGCCCTCTGCGCAGCTGGTTTTTTCGGCGCACCTACAAGCGTTTGCGCAAGCGGGCCAAAGAAGGGGCGCCCGGCGAATGGTCGGATGAGTTTGATGGCAGCGGTGGCATCTGCTCCTATCCGCCCGAAGACATTGTGATTGAGGACTACGCTCGCTACCTGCAAAAGAAAGCCATACAGCAGATGAGCGAAGAGAAGACCCGGGTGGAGCCGTTTACCACCAGCCTGCTCGACGGCATTGATATGCGCGAGACGCTGCGCAACTGGCACGACCGCAAGCTGTTTGTGCGTGAGATCAAGCGAGTTCAGGGTGGGGTAGGGGCGGTCATTCTGATTTTCGACGAGGACCTCAAGAGCAATCGCTATCCCTGGTGCATGACCTGGCACGGCGAGCACTCCCAAGAGTCCGACATGGCTTTCTACGCCACTCCAGCCAACATGAAGATTGTGGGGCCCGGCATTTCGCGCTGCGAATACGGCGGCATGTTAATGACCTACCCCAATCGTCGTCTGGCCAACGTGTGGGCAGACGTCTACTATCGGGATTGCCGCAGCAAGTCCGAGGTATTGTTGATGGGAGCGCTGGAATACGGCCTCGATCGGCACGTGGTTTATGTGGCCGCCGAACCGCCCCGCTCCCACTTTCGCTCGGTAGCCGGCCGCTTGGGCAAGAAGATTGTCTATGTGCCCATCGGCAGCTTGAGTCCGCAAAGTATCAAACGGATTCGCGTCTTCCATGTGCTCAGCGACCACGGTAAGCGCCAGATCGCCAAGGACTTCATCTGGTAGCGGGTTATTTTACGCTGAGCAGGGTGCGCTGATGGGCTTCCAGTAGGGCGATGCTGGGCTCGAGTTGGAGTTCGCGGGCCAACAGTTTCTTGCACACTTCAAACTGGCGAATGGCCGCCTCAGGTCGGCCCAGCCAGAGGTGGGCCTTCATGGCCGCCAGGTGACCCTCCTGACAGTACTTGTCCAGTTCTAAGAGGCGATTGGCATATTCGAGCGACTCGGCGGCCCGTTGCTGGCTGGTGAGGGCCGCCAGCAGGCTGCGCAGGCAGTTGAGAATGGTGGCTTCCAGGCTTTCGCGCATGGCTACCGCCCAGTCCAGGTAGCAGTTGTCCAGGTAGGAGCCGCGGTAAAGGTCGACGGCCCGCTTCCAGCGCACCACGTTCTCTTCGCTGGGGCCGCCTTCGCTGCTGGCCAGCGCCAGCACTTCGTTGACATCGTGCCAGATGGGCAGTTGCTGATTGAGTTGAATGCCCATGGCATCGCGCAAAATATACTCGAGCTCTTCGGGCCAGTCTTTGGGTCGCAACACCTTGCGCAGGTGGAAGACGCAAACATTGAGGCTGGAGCGGCCGCCTTCGCCCGAATCGGGCCAGAAGTCGTCGATAATGCGGTCGGCCGATAGGGGGCGTCGCGAGGCCGCCAGGCGGGCCAGCACAAAACGTTGCTTGATGCTGCGGAACTGCTGGTCAGGAATGCGTTCATCGCCGCGATAGACTTCGAAGGCGCCCAGCGCATAGATACGCACGGTGGGGGGCAACAAGGTGCCGCTGGCCGAGCGCAGGGCGGCTTCGGCTGCCTGACGCACCTGAGCTTCGCTGTCGCTGCTGAATAGCTTCATGCACTCGAGAGCGGCCGGGTGCTTGCGGTCCTTGAGGGCGACGATGGCCTGCAGGCGAGCGGCCGGATCTAAGGCTCCCGACTGAAGCAGGCGCAGGAAGGTGCCGGGAGCGTCGCGACCGATGAGGTTGAGGGCCTTTTCCTGCAAGGGGTGGGGACTCCTGGACTGCAGGCGCAGCAGGCAGGGCGTGAGCCACTGGGCGGCGTCGAGCAGTTCGAAGCGCTCGCTCACTTCCAGCAAAGAGTTGAGGGCTTTGTGAATGTGCTGTGGGTCCAGTTCGCCACCGGCGGCGCTGAGGGCCAGGATGGCCTTGGCCTCCAGGATGGGCTGTCCCAGTTCGCGACTGACCCGTCCGGCCTGTTCGTAAAAAGTAGTGGCCTCCTTGAGGAGGCCCGCCTGCACCAGGGAAAGTCCCGCCTGCAAGGCCGAAACGCAACCCAGCAGACCGTTTTGACTGCGGGCCAGGTTGACCGCCTGTTGGGCGTAGCCCAGGCAACGCTGGGGTTCGTTTTTGGCCAGCCGGGTCAGGCCCAGCAGAGCCTCCACCTGCTCGCGGTCGGCAGCCCCTTCCTGGGCCAACTGCTGATAACTGGCCAGGGCTCCGGACTCGCCCAGATGCTCTTGGGAGCGAGCCATTTGTAGCAAACTGGCTCGACGCCGCCGCTGAGCGGCCGAGTCGGGCTGAGGCTGAGAGCGAGCCGTGGCCCTTTGCCAGGCTGCCGCCAGAGTGGATTCGGTTTCGGGCTGAAACTGGGGTTGCAGGGCCACCTGGGCGATACGGGCCGGCAGACTGAGAGTTTCCTGGGCCGAATCTTCGTGGCGCATCTCTTCCACGATGTGACGGAGGTCGCAGGGCAACTGGTCCGAGTCCACCGTTTGGGGAGACTTTTGCTGGCACAGTTCGACCAGCACCGCCAACTGCGCCTGAGCGGACATTTCGGGGCTCAGGCCCATCTCACCGGCGGTGGCCCAGGCCAGTCGGCCTTTCAGGGGGTCTTGGGAGAGGGTGTTGGCCAGCGATTCCATGGCCCAGACGGCCGTTTGGCGCAGACTTTGCTCGCGCTGATGGCGCAGTTTTCGGGAGCGGTGAAGGTGCAGTTGGCGAGCTACGGCGGCCAGGAAATCGCTGAGTTCAAAGGGCTTCTTTAAGTAGTCGCCCACCCCCAGGCGTACGGCCCGGATGGAGTCGGCCTCGGCCGTAAATCCGGTGATCACCAGGGTGGCCACGCTGGGCTGCTGTTGCTGGAGACGCTCCAGAGTTTCCAGACCGTCCATACCGGCCATACGAATGTCCGAGACCACCAGGTCAAAGTTTTGACGATGGGCCAGATCGAGGGCGTCCAGGCCGCTGGCGCAGGCCTGCACCTGATAGCCTTCATCGGTCAAGATCATGACCAGGTCTTCTCGCAAGGAATCGTCGTCTTCGATAACCAGAATTTTCTCTTCAGCGCTCATTGGGGAGCTCTTCGTCTTTTGCTACAGCCTCCCCTGGGACCCAGGGTATTGGGCCGGCGATCGCAAAACCCAAACCATGCCGAGCGGTGCCAAGGTCTGGGGATTACTGCTGGTCTGTGCGGCGGCGCTGGTTTATTCGTTTACCAACCTGGCTCCCGGCGCACCCCCGCCCATGGCTCTTGCCTTTGTGGCCGGAGCGGTCTGGTTTGAATCGCGTAGTGTGCGTCTGCCGGGAGCGGGAATGGCCAGTTGCTCCTTCGTTTTTTTGCTGGCCATGGCTCTACTCCCCGGAGTAGGTCCGGCCTGGCCGGCCTTGCTGGCCTGTATGCTGGTTCTGGTGCGCACCGGCCTGTGGGGCTATCCAGAGATGCGCCTGCGCTGGTTGGAAGGCACTCTCGATCTGGCGCCCATGCTGGTGAGTCTGGCCAGTCTGGGGGTGGTGGCCCGTTTCGAGCCCAAGGCCAATCTTTTGATCGTGCAGGGCGGCGTGGCCACTCTGGTCTACTGTTTGCTGATGCTGGAAGCCCGCACTCTGTTGGCGCTACAGTTACCCGCCGGTCTGCGCGAGCGCAATCAGAGCGTGCAGTTGGATGTGCTCAGTCTGCGCTTTGCCGGCTGCTGCGCCAGCCTGTTGCTGGCCTGGCTGGGCAACCCGGGTCAACTGTGGAGCTTTCTGGCCTGGCCCCTGTTGGGACTGCTCCCCAAAGTGGTGGAGCAGACCGTTCGCGGCGAGGAGAAGGATCAGCAGCGCAATGTTTTGCGCCAGTTGGATGCCAGCAAGCATCAACTGGAGGACGCCTCGCGAGCCCAGAAGATGTTGACCGAGGATCTGCACCGCAAAGTGGACGAGAACCGCATCCTCGAGGCCGCCTCGCAGACCTTGCTGCAGGTGCGCAACTGCCAGCAGACGGCCGACGAAATCGTCAAGCTGTGCGGCTCGCTGGTGCAGGCGTCGAGCACGGCCGTTTTCCTGGGCTACGAAGGGCAGCTCTATCCGCGCAGTTGTCAGTCGATCCACGCCGAGCGCCTGCAATCCTGCGCCTTATTGGGATTGAACGAAGCCGTGCTGGGCGAGGCCTGGCGCACGCGCACGGTGCAGCGAGTGCCGTTGGGGACTCCCGACCAACGGATCTTCAGCTCCGAGGGAGAGGTGCTGGTTTTTCCTCTGGGCACGGCGGGTGTGCTCTATGTGGGTCGACCTTCGCCGCCTTTCAGCCCCATCGAAGTGCGCCATCTCAGTCAGGCCGCCGGCCAGGGGGCGCTGGCCCTGCAGATCGCGACCCACCTGGAGGCCCTCGAAGCGGCTCTGTTTCAACAGGCGGCGGTGAGCTCGGAACTGCAGGAGTGGGCGGGCATTTTGGACCGATTGTTGTCCAGTTCGGTGGAGTTTTTGGACAAAATGGACCGGCCGGCCTTTTTGGAGAAGTTGACCCAGTCAGCCGGCTCCCTCTTTCCCCACGATAGCCTGGAGGTTTCGCTCGATGGCCTGGCGGGCGAGCTGGCCGCCCAGGTCATGAACAGTCGCCTGCCTTTGCTGATTGAAGATATCTCCAAAACGCGCTTTCAACCCCACCGGGCCGGCCAACGGAGCCTTTTGTGCGTGCCCATTTGCCACCCCGATCTGCATAAGGTGGGGTTGATTTTGATGGGGGCTGACAAGCCCGGGGCCTTCACGCGCTGGCAGCGCGATTCTTTGAGCCTGCTGGGCACGTTGGCGGCGGTGGCCTGGAAAAATCTGGAACTGTACGCCGAGACGCTGGCCGCCCAAGGGCAACTGGTGCAGTCCTCCAAGATGGCGGCCGTGGGTCAGTTGGCCGCCGGGGTGGCCCACGAAATGAACACTCCGCTGGGCTCGGTGATGCTCAATGTGGAGAGCGCCCAGAAAATGGTGCGCAGCAATCCAGACCAGGCCGAGAAGCGCCTGCAGAAAGCCAAGGAGATGGTGCAGCGGACTCGGGCGATCGTGGAGAAACTGCTCTACTACTCGCGTCAGAGCGAGCACGGCCGGGTTTCGACCGATCTCGGGGCTCTGGTGCAAGACACTTTGCAGTTGGTGGGTCACTCACTGACCATTGATCAGGTGCGCATCGTGCTAAATCTGGGCAGCGTGGGACCGGTGCTGGTCAATCAGAACGAGATTCAGCAGGTGTTGTGCAATCT
The DNA here is from genome assembly GCA_018780265.1 of bacterium. GTDB lineage: Bacteria > Vulcanimicrobiota > Xenobia > Xenobiales > JADMJV01 > JADMJV01. The sequence continues at coordinate 496 of JADMJV010000106.1, read as the reverse complement.
GCTTCTCAACGCCCGCGACGCCATGGTGACCGGTGAAGGGAGTACCCGCGATATTACTGTGTCGACCTTTGAAAAGGAGGGCTGGGCCTGCCTGTCGGTGCGCGATACCGGCCCCGGTATGAGCGATGAGTTGCTTGCCCGCGTGATGGAGCCATTTTTCACGACCAAGGCGGTAGGGCAGGGGACCGGGCTCGGACTGTCCATCTCACAACAGATCGTGGCCGCCCACGAGGGCCAGCTGCGAGTGGCCTCGGCCCCGGGGCAGGGCAGTGAGTTTACAGTGGCCCTGCCGCTGGCTTAGAGGCAGGCCGGCTGCCCGGTTGCCACGAATTTCTTCAACATGCGCTGTCAGGACTGCGGGGCACCTTGTGCCCCTCCGACGATTGTCTGTCCGTTCTGTGGTTTTGAGGTTGGATTGCAACGGGTGGCTGAAAGGCAGCGTCTCATTGGTCTTAATCCGGGGTAGAAACCCCCACCTTTAGGTGGAAGGCGTTGT
>JADMJV010000033.1 GCA_018780265.1 bacterium | reverse complement strand
TTCGACTTTATGACCTACGTCATTCGACGGCCACCCTCTTGTTGGTGGCCAACGTGCCCGCCAAATTAGTCGCATCCCGGTTGGGCACGCGTCCGTTACCCAGACCCTGGACACGTATTCCCACGTGCTGCCGGCGTTGTCCTCGCAAGCCACTGACGCCCTGGTAAACATCCTCGACGACCCTGCTCCGCAACCGGAGGGCTGCGCAACTCCTGCGCAACAAAACGCACAAGAATCGAGGAGAACGGACAAGAACTCCAAAGAACTCCCAGGAGGTGGAAACCTGATAAACATTGAGTCTGCGAGAAGACAGAAGACCGGATAGCTCGAGTGGACCACGGTTCATCACCATCAAAGAAGCCTGCAACAGCGGGCTTTTTTCATTACTGGGAAAGTTGCTGGAGCTGGGAAGGATCTCGGCCCCAAACTAACCAAATCCCTCAAAACGGAAAGGGGGCTTAAAATGCCTACCGGCTCTCCACCTGGGCGACATATGACTGACTGCAGCCCACCCGCGCCGCCACCTCGCGCTGACTCACGCGCAAGGCTGTGCGCCTTTCACGCACCAACCAGGCAATACGCATCAACGGGGATTGCACGCCTCCATCTTCCGCCAAAACTCCAGGCGGCTCCTTCAATATATAGCTTATCAAAGGCGCTGACCCAGACCATTCTCAAGTCACAGCACGCGTGAAAGCACAAAATCCATATACAGGAGGTAGCCAGCCCAAACGACCATGGAACTCGCTACGACTCCTAAGGCCCGGACCGTCGCTGTGGCGGAGGGCCATGAGACTCGGGCCAGCTCAAGCCGCAGACCACGCCACCAGCCCCTGGAAGTTGTCATCGCTCCCCCCGGTGTCTCCTCGTGCGGCCTAAATGGATGGCGTCGACCCGGGCTCGGTTGTCCACCGCCCACGGCAGTGCCCAGCGGAGGTCGACCGGTGCCGCCTCCGTCACACTGGGGCTGGGTTTGCAACTGGCTCATCCTCCCACTATAGCAGCTACTGGGCGACAAACCCAGCCCGGCAAGCGGCCACAGCATTGTGAAACAGGGTCAGACCGTCAGCCGCCGGCATGGTGCCCAGGCGCTTGCGCAGGCTCCAATTAGGGTGTTCGCCTTCTTGCGCAAAGCACTTCAGGGCCAATCCCCCTTCCCCGATCTGAAAGTCGATCACTGGGACTACCACGCCGGTTTTTCTCATCCCCGCTGGCGGGACGTCGCCGTGGTAGGGCGGGCGGCCTGGACCGCACTGGTGCGGAGCTGGCTGAATGCACTCCGCCAAGAGTGCGGTCCCGACTACCGCCTCGACCGTAACGATCATTTCTTTCTGCTCAGCCCCCTAAAGGCCCACCAGGCCAGGTTGCAACTTGACTTCTTCGAGACCACCTACCAGAAGCTCACGAACCAGCTCAGCGGACTCACCAGCGACCGCCCCCAGGTCGTTCTGGTTTTGCTGAACACCGAATATCAGCGCTACCTTTCTCATTGGTCTTAATCCGGGGTAGAAACCCCCACCTTTAGGTGGAAGGCGTTGTAGCGCCTGTCTCTAAGTGCCTGCTCGTGTCCGATTACCGCAAGGGTGCCCATACCGTCTTCGCGATTCACCTGCACGTCGTCTGGATCACCAAGTATCGTAAGGCGATTCTAGCTGGACCGGTGGGCCTGAGGGTTCGGGCGGTCGTCAGGGGGGTCTGCGATCAGATGAACGTCCAGATTCTCAAGGGCCATGTTGCCGGGGACCACGTGCATTTGATGCTGTCTGTCCCGCCCAAGGTTCGGATCAGCGACCTGCTGCAGCGGTTGAAGGGGCGAAGCGCCAACATCCTGCTGGATGAGTTCGCGCATTTGCGGAAGGCCTTTTGGGGTCGCCACGTTTGGGCGCGCGGCTACTTTTGCTGTAGTAGCGGCAACATCACTGACGACATGGTTAAAGCGTACATCGAGAACCAGACCGTCGAGGACGATGATGACTTTCGCGTGGAGGAGGGGGGCACGAAGGGTCGGGACGGCCCCCCTCCAGCTTAAGCCCGCAACGCGGGTTGCTTCCAGCCGGCTTTAGCCGGGAGCGCGACTTTAGTCGCCAAACGAATCCACCGCCTTTAGGCGGTGGTGGCCCGCCCCTCA
>JADMJV010000003.1 GCA_018780265.1 bacterium | reverse complement strand
CCCCTCAGGTGTCCTGCCGGTGGACAGGACAAATACCTGATTCTGGCCAGGACACCCGGACGGCGCCGGAGACCTGATCACCTTTGCTCCTACCTGCAATGTCCAAAGGGGCGTTTGCGAATTGAGGGCAAGGTGGTCAGCTTCGATATTTGGATGGGACGGGAATGGCAACTGATGTGGCCGAATGGTGAATATCTGGATGGCTTGGTGTGGGGAAGTGTTCAATACCCATCGGCGGCGCTGGCAGCCTAGGAGAAAGGACTTGCATGCTACCAGCTTCGGTCGACGAATTGAGAACTTTTTGCAACGTGCCAAATCAGCGATTCGTCTGCTTGGAGGTGGACGAGCCGGGCCTGAGGCAGACATTTGCCATTATTCACCAACTGGGTCCCCCAGCCTCTGTCGCGCACCTGGAAGAGTTGGAAGACAACCTCGTCACGGAGCAACTCCTAGATTTCTACCGTCATCATGATGGAGCGACCCTATTCCTGGACGTTACGTCGGACAGGGCAGGCCTTCATCTACTGCCTATTGGTTCGTGGAAACGACTTCAATCGGTAGTCATTGAACTGTACGGCGAATTCCGCGAAGAGTTTGGGCTGGAGTGGCTGGACCACTTTGTTGCTTTTGGCGAGGTCCCACACTCGGGGAACTACTTTGTGATGCCAACGCACGGAACCAGCGCTGGAAACGTGATTTACTGCGACCACGAAGGCCCGACATTCCTGGACTGGGCTCCGGATTTCCACACCTTTCTACGTTTATTCCTGGACTCTCCGTGCGAGCAGATTTATCAACTTGGCAGCTTTTTGAGATTCGACGAGCATGGCTCAGACCGGCAGTGGATCCCCGAACGCTTTTTCGCCGGCGAGAATTTTCGTCGTGAATGATCGCAGGCTGTGCCACGTGGGACACATCGACACCACCTTGGAGGGGATGGCGCAAGCTGGGGAGAGACTGCATCAGCGACTGGAGTCGGCGTCCGAAGCCTCGAGGTTATCCACGAAGCCCAGCTATTGTCCTATCTCAAACTCTCAGGATGCCAGGTGCCCTTAGCCCAGAGATTGAATTTTTCTAAATAATGGGGAGTAGCGTTTGGGCCGCTATCGAACACCCATGCGATCAAGCTATGCCTACAAATTACCGAGGAAGTGCTCAAGAAACGGAAGCTCTGGACGCCTACATCAAACTGATGAGGTCCAGCACTTCCGTTCTCAACCAGGTGACCCCGCGCTTGCAAAAGGCGGGTCTGACCTTCAGTCAGTTTGGCGTACTCGAGGCCCTCTATCACCTGGGCCCTCTGTGCCAAAAAGAACTGGGCGACAAGCTTTTGCAAAGCGGCGGAAACATCACCATGGTCGTCAACAACCTGGAACGCCAGGGACTGGTGATTCGCCTGCGGGATGAAGTCGATAAGCGATACATCGTAGTCCATCTCACCTGGCGCGGCACTCAGCGGATTCAGGAGTTGTTCCCTGAACACTTGAAGGATATTGTGGCGTGTTTTAAAGTTCTTTCTTCCAAAGAACTCAGTCAATTAAATCAACTTCTTCGTAAAGTAGGCAAAGGTTAATTTGATTTTCAGTAAATCAAAACGACATTAAACCTTTTGGGAGGACCGAACCATTCGCTCCCTGCAGGATGCCCTGTCGTGACCGGAAAAGGCCTGTTCGTGCTGAGTCCTGACCCAACCATGACCGATTCCACCATGCCTATACAGGCCTGGCGGGAACTGCTGGGGGCAGCTACGTTCTGCAACTTTGAACCGGACGAGTTGCTCTACCAGCAAGATGCTGTCCGTGACAGCCTGTGGTTGGTCCGCGGCGGCACCGTCGAGCTGTATCGCAGTTTTTTTGGTGAAAGGCATCGGCTTGGCTACGTGAGTCGGGGAGCATTGCTGGGGGAAGGGGAACTCTTTGCTCCTCATCTGCGCACTTGCACGGCTCGAGCCGTCACCCGGGTCAGGGCCTGCGAAATTGATGGCCAGGTGGCACGCCGCTTCTTAAGGCGCTTCCCGGCCCTGGCCCTCTACTTTCTGCGGGCCACCACGCATCGCTCTCGAGACATCGAAGAGTCATTGGTGGAGCAGTTGGTTCAGCGCAATCTGGAGATTCAGATGCACAGTTCCCGCAGCGATCCGCACATTCGTCGGCGCGTCAAGGACCTGGAGCAGACCAACGAGCACTTGAATCAGTTGGCCTGGGTGGACGCGTTGACGGGTTGCGGAAATCGGCGGGCGCTGGAGAAAGTGCTGGAGATGGCCTGCGAGACTCCGGATAGCTTTGCGGTGGCCCTCTTTGATGTGGACCACTTTAAGCACTACAACGACAACAACGGCCACCTCGAGGGGGACCGCGCTTTGCAGACGTTGGCCCGACTTTTGCAGCGCAGGCTGCGCGCCAACGATGTGCTGGCCCGTTACGGCGGCGAGGAGTTTTGCCTGGTGCTGCGCGACGTCAGCGGGCCGGTGGCCAGCGTGGTCTGCGAGCGCCTGCGCTGTGCCATTACCGAATTTGCCTTCCCGTTTGAGGCTCAGCAACCCCTGGGTGATTTTACCGTCAGTATGGGCCTGGCCATGTATCCCGCCGAGGCCAGGACCCCGACCCAATTGCTGAAGTTGTCGGATGAGCGGCTCTATGAGGCCAAGCGCCAGGGCCGCAATCGACTGGTAGGAGGTGACTATGCCGGCCTGTGATCATTGCGGCCAGGTGGCCGCCAAAGTCACCCTCAACAACAACGGTCGCACTCAGCTGAAGCTGTGCCCGATGTGTCAGGCCGAATTTGAACTGAAAAACAGCGACGCCATAAGGCCTGCAGACCTATCCCAACTCAAAGAGCCGTGGTGGCGGCGCTGGTGGAAAAAACTCAGCGGCCAGTAGGGGAGAGGAACTGGCCGGAGGGCGCCAAAGGGCCGCCCTGTTAGTCAAAGGAGGCTTGCGCCAGTGTCAGCAGGGATCGTCAAGGATCAGGTAGTCACTTTCCACTATACTCTTCGGGACAAGGAGGGCAACGTGCTCGATCAGTCAGTGGGTGGAGACCCGCTTGCCTATCTTCACGGGCATCACAACATCATTCCCGGCCTGGAGACGCATCTGACCGCCAGAAACGTCGGCGACAAACTTGAGGTTCACGTCACGCCCGAGAACGGTTATGGCGCCTATGATCCGGAGAAGTGCTTTCTGATCGAGCGGGCCCAGTTGCCCCAGGTCGACCTGGAGCCTGGAATGGCTCTGGAGTTGCACGCCGACGACGGCGAGACATTGATGGCCGCCATCATCGCCGTCGACGACAAAGCCGTCGAGGTGGATGCCAACCATCCGATGGCCGGCAAGGACCTCTTTTTCGAGGTGGAGATCATGGCCATCCGGGCGGCCAGCCAGGAGGAAGTCGCTCACGGACACGTGCACGGACCTGATGGGCACCACCACCACTAGTGGCCCAACTTTACTTTCCGGCCACTCAGCAAAATCGCCAGGCGATCTGGCAAGTTTTGGGCGCGCTCTGCGTATCCGGCCGGATTTTGGAAGTGGCCAGCGGTTCTGGGGAACACCTTCAGTTTTTTCGCGATCAAGCCCCACACATCGAATGGCTGGGCAGCGACCCGGTCGCCGAGCATCGGGCCAGCATCCAGGCCTGGAATCCACTGGCCCCGCCCCCTCTCGACCTGGATGTAAGCCTGGCCGACTGGCCCATTGCTTTCCCCCTGGACGGAATCGTGGCCATCAACCTGTTGCATATCGCCCCCTGGTCGGCCAGCTTGGGCCTGCTGTCGGGGGCTGCGCGTCATTTGAAGAGCGGGGGCTGGCTCTACCTCTACGGCGCCTATTTGCGCCTCGAGGTTACCACCGCCCCTTCTAACCTGGCCTTTGACCGGGGATTGCGCGCCCAGAATCCCGACTGGGGAGTGCGCCAACTGGAAGAGGTGGTGGCCGAGGCTGAAAAGCTGGGTCTGGTGCTGGAACGGGTGGTGGAGATGCCGGCCAATAATCTGTCGGTGATTTTTCGAAAGCCCTGAACGAACGACATTTCGCGAGGAGCACCCGCCCAAATTGCGGAACGCCTCTGAATGAGCACTTCCACATTGGACCCCATGCATCCCATGGTTGACTGGAACCAGGACGATATTCTTGAAACGTTGACCGCCGGGATGAATCCAGACCAGGCCAAAGCGGTCAGTATCACCGAGGGCCCCTTACTCATTCTGGCCGGGGCTGGCAGCGGTAAAACGCGCGTGCTCACCCACCGCATCGCCTACTTGCTGGCCAGCAAACGCGCCCGACGCAAGGAAATTATGGCCGTGACCTTTACCAATAAGGCGGCCAAGGAGATGAGCGAGCGTATTGCCCACCTTTGTGGGCCCGGCCGCTTTCCCGATCTGGGCACCTTTCACTCGGTGTGCGCCCGCTGGCTGCGCCGTGAACACGAAGTTCTTGAGCTTAGCTCGCAGTTTGCTATTTATGCCACGGCCGAGCAGTTGATTGTAATGAAAGAGTCCATTCGCGATATGGGCCTGGACGACAAAAAGTTCACCCCCCGCGGCATGCTCAGCATGGTCAGTGGCTGGAAGAACCAGATGGTGACCGTTGAGGAGGCTCGAAAAAGAGCCACCAACGCCTTTGACAAGCATCTGGCCGAGATTTACGCTCTTTACCAGAAGAAGCTGAAACAAAACCAGGCCCTGGATTTTGATGACATCCTGTTAAAAACCGTGGAGATGTTGCAGCGTCACAGCGAGATTCGCGAGCGTTATCAGCAACGGATCCGTTACCTGCTGGTGGACGAGTATCAGGATGTCAATGCCGTTCAATACGAACTGCTCAGGCTGCTCAGTCAGGGCCATCGCAACCTGTGCGCCGTTGGCGATGATGACCAGAGCATTTACGCTTTTCGTGGGGCCGATGTCTCGATCATGCTGCGCTTTGAAAAGGACTTCAAAGACGCACAACTGGTGAAACTCGAACAAAACTATCGATCCACCTCCAAGATTTTGGACGCCGCCAACGCTGTGGTTTCGCACAACTCGTCGCGCAAAATCAAAAACTTGTGGACCGACCGCCAGGGTGGAGAGCCTTTGCAGCTCTTTTTGGCGGGGGACGGCCGCGACGAGGGGCGCTATATTGCCCGCGAGATTCGGCGACTGGTGCCCAGCCGTTCCGGCTATAAAGATTTTGTTCTCCTCTATCGAACCAACTCCCAGTCGCGATTGCTGGAAGAGGCCATGATTCAGGCCAGCATCCCCTACAAAATTGTGGGTGGGCTGAGGTTCTTCGAGCGCAAAGAGATCAAAGACATTCTGGGCTACCTGTCCTTGTTGGTCAACCGGGCCGACAGTCTGGCCTTGAGGCGCGTTCTCAATGTACCTCCGCGGGGCATTGGGGCCACCACCATGGAAAAACTGATGCAGGCTGCGGCCGAGCGCGAGATCCCCCTGTGGGACGTGATTGCCGACCCTGCTCGTTGGGACGTGGCCGGCAAAGCCAGGACTTCTATGGAGAACTTCGCGGCCTGGATCGATGACTTGCGTTCTAAACTGGGCGAAATGAAGGTCACCGATGTCGTCGAGAAAGTGTTGGAGTGCAGTGGCTATCGCAAGTGGCTGGTGGAAGACGACAAGGTGGAGGCTCAGGTTCGTCAGGAAAATTTGGACGAACTGATCAACGTGACCAGCGAGTACGACCGCAATGCCGAAGAGGGTTCGTTGGACGGATTTCTGGCCGAGGTCAGCTTGCTGTCTGATCAGGATACCTATGCCGAGGATGCTCAGGCCGTCACCCTGATGACCTTACACGCCGCCAAGGGTCTGGAATTTCCGGTGGTCTTTTTGGCCGGATTAGAAGAGGAGACGTTTCCCCACGTACGCTCGCTGGAGGACCCCGAACAACTTGAGGAAGAGCGGCGCCTTTGCTACGTGGGCATCACCCGAGCCAAGGATCAGCTCTTTGTGACCTCGGCTCAATCCAGAGAGATGCACGGAGCGCGAGTTTTACGCAAGCCGTCGCGCTTCCTGAAAGAGATACCCAAAGAGTTGATCCACCACGACAAGCCTCAGCCCAGAGCGGCCGCGCCCGAGTCGGCGGCCATCGGGTCCGGCAACTGGAAAGGCTGGGGTCAAAAGGCCAAACCGGTGCCCGCCAACTGGAGCAGTCCTGCGGCCGTAACCAGTCACTACAAAGTGGGCGACCAGGTGAGCCACTCTGTCTTTGGACCGGGCCAAGTAGACGCGGTGGACAAAGACGTGGTTACGGTGACCTTCGAGAAAGGTCAGAAGAAGCTGAAACAAGAGTTTTTGCGCCCGGCGGGGGAGGCCACAGGTAGTTCGACCGTCAAAGTCGGAGACCGACTGCTCCACCCTCGCATGGGTAATGGGGTGGTCAAGCAGGTGGACCCCACCGGTGTCATGACGGTCTTTTCCAGCGTCACGATGTTGCTTCCTCATTCGGAAGCAAGTCGCATGCAGCGGCTCCCTTGAACTCAGGCAGGGAAACTACGGCTATCTTTTCGAAAGGCCTGGCCTATGAAAACGATCGCCATGCTCTTAGCCGGGGGTGAAGGTAGCCGCCTTACCGTTCTGTCTGAAAAACGTGCCAAACCCGCCGTCCCTTTTGGTGGAAAATATCGCATCATCGACTTTACTCTGAGCAATTGCGTCAATAGCGGCATCTATACCGTCGGGGTATTGACGCAGTATCGCCCGCATAGCCTTAACGAGCATATCGGAATCGGCAAGCCCTGGAATCTCGACCGCAGTCGGGGCGGGGTGCGCATGCTGCCTCCCTACCAGGAACGCGGCGGACAGCGCTGGTATGGCGGGACGGCCGACGCCATCTATCAAAACTGGAGCTTTGTGGAAGACCACGCCGCGGATGCGGTATTGATTCTGTCCGGCGACCACATCTACAAGATGGATTACGCCAAGATGATCGAGTACCACCGTCAGCAACGGGCGGATTTCACCGTGGCCGTGATGCCGGTTCCCTTGGAAGAGACCGACCGCTTTGGCATTATGACCATCGATGATCAGTCCAACATCGTGGAGTTTACCGAGAAGCCCAAGCAGCGCGACAAAGGCAATCTGGCCTCGCTGGGCATCTACATCTTCAGCCGTCGAGTTTTGCAGGAGCGCCTCGAGATTGAACGTCAGAAGAATCCTGACCTGGACTTTGGCAAACACGTGATTCCAGCCCTGATCACCGGCGGCTACCGCTGTGTGGCCTATCGTTACGAGAGTTACTGGGTCGATGTAGGCACCCTGGATTCGTACTGGTCCACCAGCCTCGAATTGACGCGGCCCGAACCGGCCCTGGACCTGTTCACCGATCACTGGCCGGTTTTGACGCGATCCGAGGATCGTCCGGCCGCTCGCATTGGTCCCCAGGCCAAAGTGGTTTCCAGCCTGATTTCCAATGGCTGCGTGATTCGGGGCCTGGTCAGCAACAGTGTCCTCAGCCCGGGCGTGCAGGTATCGCCCGGGGCCGTGATTGAGAACTGCATTATTATGAACGATTGCTGGATTGGACCCGGGGCCAAACTCGACCGGGTTATCGTGGACAAACAGGTGGTGGTGGGGGCAGGGGCCATTGTGGGCACCGGTGATGATTCGGTGGCCAACAAGTTACTGACCGACAAAATGACCACAGGATTGACCGTCATCGGCAAGGGCGCCGTGATTCCGGTGGGCTGCCGCCTGGGACGCAATGTGCTGATCAACAGTGATCGAGAAGAAGAGCACTTCCCTCAGGGCAACGTCGTGGCCGACGGGGAAACGGTGTAAGGAGCGGATATGTCACGAGCACTTGCGATGATCATGGCTGGTGGTCCCAGCCCCAATCTCAGCGTCCTCAGCGAGATTCGCGTGGCCCCGGCCATTCCGTTTGGGGGCAAATATCGGCTGATCGACTTCAGCCTGTCCAACTGCGTCAACAGCGACATCTATAACGTGGCCGTGATCACCCAGTACCTGCCACAAAGTTTGAATGAGCATCTGGGCACCGGCTCCCCTTGGGACCTGGACCTGATGACCGGTGGCTTGCGCGTGCTCCACCCTTATCAGGGCGGACGCTTTGGCGACTGGCAGCGAGGTACGGCCGATGCGGTGCGACGCAATCTGGATTACCTCAAGGACCAGCCCGAAGAGACGGTGATGGTGCTGTCAGGCGACCACATCTACCTGATGGACTACCGACCTCTGTTGCGTCAACACGATCAAAGCAACGCCGACCTGACTCTGGCGGTGCGTCGGGTCAGCCCACACGAGGTGCATCGCTACGGCATTGTGGCTATGGGCCAGGAGGACGTGGTCGAAGGTTTTGAGGAGAAACCCCGGCGAGCCCGAGAGGCGCTGGCCAACATGGGGGTCTATGCCTTTAAGAAAGACGTGTTGATTTCGCTTCTGGAGAAGAACGACTACGTCGACTTCGGCCGCCACCTGGTGCCGGCCATGGTCGAAAGCAACATGAACGTGCGGGCCCACCAATTTCCTGGCTACTGGGCCGACATCGGTACGGTGCAGTCCTATTGGGAAGCCAACATGAGTTTGCTGGCCGAGAATCCGGCTCTCGATCTCTACGACCCGCATTGGACCATTTTGACGCGCAGCATGGAACGGGCCCCGGTAAAGTGCGGCGCCCAAGCCAAAGTGGATGGTAACATTCTCTCGAACGGCTGTCGCATCGAAGGTATCGTCGAGCACAGCGTGCTCTCGCCCGGCGTGATTGTGGCCCCAGGAGCCGTGGTGCGCAACAGCATTATCCTGCACGACACAGTGATCGAGGCCGGGGCTGTGGTGGACCGCTGTATCGTGGATAAAAATGTGAGGGTGGGCCAGGGGGTTCAGCTAGGCGTTGGCGATGACAATACCGCGAACAAAGAGTTGCCAGACTGGCTCAACACCGGCCTGACATTGGTGGGCAAAGATGCCCAACTGCCGGATAAGGTGGAGATAGGGCGGAACGTAGTGGTTCACTCGGAAGCAACGAGCGAGCATTTTGGAAAGAAGAAACGCATCGGTAGCGGTAGTTTTGTGGGAGAAAAGAACTGAGCATACTCGCTCTAATTACAGAAGCTTGGCAACGTCGCCAATCCGAGATTCCCTCTTGGCATCAACAACAGACCGATTGTTATCGGGGCTTTCACGGCAGCGCCGAGGGCTGTCCGGGCCTGGCTCTCGACCGCTACGGCTCACTGGCCTTGCTCCAACTCTTCCGGCCCCTGGTGTTGGGCCTGGATTGGCCCGAGTTAGAGCGCTGGTGCGCAGAGCATTTGAAGACCAATCAGTTGGTGGTCTGGCAGCGCCGTCCCGGGCAACCTCCCCAAATGCTCTATCCCGACCAGGTTCCCGAGCCGGTCTGGGTGCAGGAGATGGGGCAAAAATTTCGCGTCGATGCCTACCATCGAGGCCAGGACCCCCAACTGTTTTTGGACTGGCGCTGTGGCAGGCGCTATTTGCGCCACCATTGCCAGGGGGCGCGTGTCCTGAATCTCTTCAGCTACACCTGCGCCTCCGGTATTGCCGCCGAAGCGGGTGGGGCCGTGCAGGTGGTCAATGTCGATTTTTCTCGGTCTGCCCTCGACCGGGGTCTGCTCAACGCGGAGGCCAATGAATGCCGTCGTCAGGAATTTGTTTGCGACGAGGTCTTCCCCGTCATCTGGCAGATGGCCGGTCGCAAGCTGCCGGCCCGAGCCCACAAGCGCCCCACCACTCGACGATTTTCCAAGCGAGTCTTCGATCTGGTGGTTTTAGACCCACCCGCGCTGGCCAAGGGCTTTTTCGGTGCAGTTGACGTGAAGAACGACTACCAGAGTCTCTTTAAGCCTTGCCTGCAGTTGCTGGCGCCCAGAGGACGGATCGTGGCCTGTAACAATCTGGCTCAGGTGTCCGAGGGTGAATTTCGCGGACAATTGGAACGCTGCGCCGTCAAGGCCGGTCGACCTATGGAGCGTATTCGTCGCCTGTTTCCGGAACAGGATTTCCCAGCTCTCGATGCGGATCCCCCTCTGAAGGTGCTGGTATGTGAGTTCGCTTAGGCAGTTCGGGGATGGGCTTGCCGATTTGTCGGGCCAGTTCACTCACGGTCACAAACTCAAACCCCTTGGCCCGTAGCGCGTTGATATAGCCGGGGAGGGCTCGAACGATACCCAGAGCCCCGCTATGCATCAGAGTCACCCCCTCGCGGCTGCGGCCTCGGTAGCTAAAACGGATCAGCAGGTCAGGATCGCGCTGCCACCAATCTCCGGGGTTGATAGTGGCGTTGCACATCGTGTAGCCCAGATTCTGGACCGTCTGAATTCCTTCACTGGAGAGAAAGCCACCGGCCGGGCGAAACAGGCGTGGTCGTTGACCGGTGATTTCCTGAACGGCCTGTTCACAACCTAAAATCTCATCGCGCAGCTCAGCCTGGGTCAGATCGCGCTCGCGCCGATGCCGGTTGGTGTGATTGGCGATTTCATGTCCATCGCGGACGATCTGACGGGCCAACGAGGGGAACTCACGGATATGAATGCCCACCACAAAAAAGGTCGCCTTGACCTTGTAGTGCTTCAGCGTTTCCAACAGCAACGGCGTGTAGAGCGGGTAGGGGCCGTCGTCAAAGGTGAGAGCGATGACTTTCTTTCTGCGCTGATCGGAATTGCCGCTCGACCAGTCATCGTAAAGAGCCAGCGGTGCCCTTTGCAAGCCCTCCAGACGCCAACTCCAGAGACTCTGACCGGGCTCGAGCCAGGGCACCAACTCACGCTTATAGAACTGTCGAAAGGAGAGGCCGAGCAGCAAAACGCCGGCCAGAGACAGTAAGGTGAGGGCCGCGAAGAGCCAACGGAACTTGCGTCGCATGTCCCCCTTATCTTCCCAATTTCGGTCAGCTTTATTCCTCTATGACGTGGCTCGTCAGGGCGTGGGCCAGAGCCGGGGATCATCAACCATCAGGCCGTCCACCCCCAGACTTAAAATCCAGTGGATGGTCAGCTTCGACTCCAGTCCCGCAAACCAGGGCCACACCTGCCAGCCACGGGCGTGGGCCTGACGCACCATCCATGGATTGACCAGCAGGGCTTCGGCCATGGGAGAGACTACGGTCACGCCCTCTGGATTCTCGCCTACCAACAATCCCCACGGATAGTAGATTCGGCACAGGCGAAGCTGAGGCGACAGTTGATGGATACGTTTCAAGGAGGTCGGAGAGAACGACTGGACATAGGTCCTCTCAATCATGCCTGCATCAGACAGGGAGCGCACGATGGCCTCTTCAATGCCGGCATTTCCGCCTTTGACTTCGGGCAGAATCTGAGCCTGACCGGGACGGGCCAGGGCGAGGAACTGCTCAAAAGTCGTCACCCCTAAAGAATCCAGTTGTTCCCAACTGAGACGCTCTACAGACCCTGTGCCGGGGGTAGTTCTGGACACACTGCTGTCGTGCATCAACACCAGCACTCCATCGCGGGATTGGCGCACATCGGTTTCGAGCATGTCGACCTTAAGATTCAGAGCGTTGCGAAAGGCCGGCAGGGTGTTCTCGGGGGCCAGGGCGGCTCCGCCCCGGTGGGCGATCAAGCGGGGAATGCGGGGAGTGACCGGGTCAGTCAGTCGGTAGACAACATGCGATGTTCCCCACAGTGCCATTCCCAGACCTAGCAGACGGAAGCATCGCTTCACCCATATTCTCTTCAATTTGGGACGAGTCAAGACGGAGGTCCATTCGGGATTTCTTCAGCCTCAGGCCTCACGTGCGTTTTTCCTTGAGGCACCCGCGCACACTTCGAATTACATCTGATAGAGTCCCCCTTTCCTTGATCGCGGCCAGGGGAGCCAGTCCTGGTGAAGAATTGGCTGGCTATGAAGTCTGCCTTTGAGGTTGAGATACCCGAATTTGAAGTGTGCTTCCAAGTGAGCGCGCAACAGTCTATCGTGGAGGCGGCAGCCAGGCACGGGGTGGAGATCCTTACGGCTTGCACGGATGGGAAATGCGGCACATGTGTGGTTAAGGTTCTGGAGGGTCAGGTCGATCATCGAGATACCGTTTTGACCCCCGAAAAAAGAGCCTCTGGTTGGATGTGTGCCTGCGTATCTCGAGCTCTGGGTCCCCGGCTCAGCCTGGAGATTTGGTAACCGAATTGATCGAAAGAGCGCGTCCCGACGATCTGGCCGCCCTGGTGAAGTTGGTGGAGACGAAGGAATATCCCGGCAGTCGAATTGCCGGCATTGATGCACGGTTGCGTCAGCAGTCCGATTTGAATGCTCTGACCCATCACTGGGACAGCCTGCTGGCTAACCCCCAGGTGGCCATTTGGGTGGCCCGCAAGGACCAGGACGTAGGCGCCTATTGCATTGTGGGACTGGGCGGGGCAGATTTTGCGAGCGGCCAGCCGGAGACGGTGGTGGTAGAGCACGCCGGCCAACTGGCGCTCTACCCGGACCTGCTTGAGTCTGTCAAGCAGTCTGTGGAGGATGACTTCCTGGCCATTCGCCTCTATCCCGAGCAGCCGACCTTGCGCGAGGTTCTGCAATCCTGCGGTTTCGCCCCCGAGTTCTCACGGGTGGTGCGCTGCACCCAGGGGGCGCGACGACCTGAGCTGCCTGAAGGGCTAACCGTGCGACCTGCGGTGGCCGCGGACCGGGCTTTTCTGGCGCAACTTCATATCGATTGCTCCTCCTTCTATGAGTCTTCCAATCGTCACAACGTAGGTTGGGGGGCACTAAGTGCCCTGGACAACTATCTGTCACTGGACTTGGCCGGCGATGTCCTGGGCTGGGTGGCCGAATACCAGGGACGTCCCGCTGGCTACGTGCTATTGCGGCGCGAGTTTGGATTAGAGATGCTGCCCACTATGGGCGCCTACCTTTATGATATCGCCGTGTCCAAGCCGCATTGGGGCCGCAATCTGGTTGTCTTTGTGCACGAAGTAGCGGCCGTGGAATTGGGCTACAAGACCATCGTGGGGGATATCAGTGCTCATAACTCTCGCGCTCTCCACGTGGCGATGCACAAGCTGCAATATCGGTTGGAGTGGGAGCGGTGGGGTCTCAACTTATAATATTAGCGTGACAGAAACATGCCTGTAACAATTTAAGCATAAAATTAGGCTTAACAAGGCAGCCTGTGAGGCTGCACCCGAAAAGGAGAACGATATGATTTCTGCATTAACGGGCGCTGCAGGCGCTCTGGGTGGTGGCGGCGGGGCAGCCGGTGGTTTGATGGAGGCCGGCAAAGGCATCTTGGGAAAAGTTAAAGGCAAGAAAAAGAAGAAGAAGGCCAAAGGGGCCGGCGGCGCTGAGGGTGCAGGAGGTGGAGGTGGTGGACAGGGCGGTCCTGACATCGCCGGTTCATTGAGCAAAATCATGGATCTCGCCAAAGGATTCGGACTCGGCGGCAAGTAGCCCGCAGAAAGTTCCGACAGTAAATCACAAACCCGTCGTGCTCGGCGGGTTTGTTTGCTTTTGTGGCGAACTGCTGCGTGCTACAGTGTCGCGCCCAGGCATGTGTAACGGAGGAGCAATTGTGAACAATAAGAGTTTAGACATTGGCGGAGCTTTGTCGAGCGCCTTCGCCGGTCCCGTGGAAGAGGACAGCGCCCCGGTTAATGTTTTGGCCGGGGCTTTAGCATCGCACAGGGGCACGGCCCAAAAGGGTGCACTGGAGGACTCCCCGTATTTGTTGGCTGTGCGCCAGGCGGTCGCGGGACTGCGGGCCGGGTCTTTGCCGGTTGAAGACTATTATGTGGAGATCTCTAAAGTACACCAGCAGATTTCTGCCCTGATAGGCCTCTTTGAAATGCAGCAGGTTCAGCGCGAGCTGGCTCTGGCAGGCGAGGACCACCAGGTTCTGGCCGGCCGAACTCAGCTCCATCTCGAACAGATAGAGCAAGCCTTGGGACGCCTGGTTCATTATTTGGACACGCAAGATATGGCTGATTTGGATGAAGGTTTAGCCCAGGTTGAGGCCGGATATCTGGCTCTGGACAAGACTCAAGATGAGGCCCTGCAAATGGTCGAGGAGTCCGATGAGGACGATTCCGAAGAAGAGGACCTGTAACCGCCACCATGACAACTGAGGAGCTGATTCAACAGGCGCTAGAACACCACAAGGCCGATCAGACAGCCGAGGGGTTGGAGATTCTAGATCGCATCTTGCAGGCCGACGAGAATCATCGAATCGCCCTGTTTGCTCGTGGCTGCTTGCGAGTCGGTCACGAAGACGCTCAGAATGCCATTCTCGATTGGGAGAAGGGCCTGGAGGGAGACTTGAAGTTGGCCGCTGCTCTCCAGGAGCAGTATCCGGTCCTGGTTGAGAAGGCTTTCTACGATTTTCACTTCGAGACCACCGTAGAGGCCAACGATGCCTCTGTGCATAGCGCGCTGGGTCGTGCCTGTCGGCTGTTTGGCCGATTTGACGAAGCCATTGTCCACCTTACGCGTTCCAGCGAACTGTCACGCAGTGCCTGGCGCGACGGAGTCACCTGTGCTGAATTGCAGCTCAAGATGGGGCAAACCGACGCGGCCCTGGCCAACCTGAACAATCTGCTGGAATCCCGTCAGGATAATGCCGAACTGCACTACCAGGTGGGTCGCCTCTACCATCAACAGGGCTCCACCGCGTTCGCATTGCGCCATCTGGAGAAATCGGTGCAGATCGATCCCAATGAGCCACGGGCCAGGCTGGGTCTGGGAGAGATTTATGTTCAACAGGGTCGTTTTGATCAGGCCGAGCCGCAACTAGAGCGAGCCTTGAAGATGGAGCCTTCGGCCAAGGCCTACCTTCACATGGCCGAGTGTGTGCGGGGGCAGTATCGTTTTGATGAAGCCCTTCAACATCTGCGCAGCGCGGTCGAACTGGAACCGCGCAATCTGACCGCGCTAACGGAGTTGGGTGGATTGGCTCTGCAATTCGGCGATCTTGAATTGGGAGTGGACTGTCTGAAGCGGGCCCTGGAGATTGATCCTACCCGAGCCGACATCTACGGATTGTTGGCCAAAGCAGCCCAGCAAAAGGGCGATGCGGAGCAGGCCATCCAGTCCTACCGCAGGTTGCTGGAACTATCTCCCAACGAATCCCAAGCTGCGCATAATTTAGCCACGCTGCTGGCCGCTCGGGGCGAATTTGAGGAGGCTGCACAGCGACTGGAGAAGGCGCGCGAGGTGTTGAGAGACGATGTTCAGGTAGCTCTAGACCTGGCCAAATGTTACCTGAAGATCGACCGAAAGGCTGACTCGCTGGCCTTACTCAAGGAGAGTTTTGCCCGTCACCCCAATCACACGGAGACTCGCTCCGCTTTGCACGAGTTGGACCCAACGGCCATTCCCGTCGATCGCACTTTGACCAGTTTCATGGCTCAGCCGGTCCAGGAGGATCACAATCCGTGGCTGGATGCTCCCGACCCCACCGAGCCCATCGGTCAGCCAGCGGCTCCTGCGGAGACGTTTGAGTCACTCATGGGCAAGGCTCGGGGACTGCTGGTAACCGACCAGGAAGCGGATGCCCTCAAAGCCTTTCGGTCAGCTCTGGCCCTGAAGCCTAAAGACCGGGATTGCTTGATAGAGACAGGCAGACTGTATGCCAGGCGTGGATTGGTAGGGCCGGCCGCAGATCTTCTGCAGCAGGGCTACAGTCTTGCCCCCCGAGATTATTCGTTGTTGCCAGAATTGTTGAATTGCCTTACCCAGGCGGATGAAGTAGAACGCGACGAGTCGCTGGCCGGTCTGGTGTTGTCAATTCCAGCCGACCTGGATCGGCAGGACCTGGTCAAGGCCCTTCATCCCTTGCGCACCAGTTCCATGCTAGAGCAATTGACCGATATCGTGGTGGCGGGCATTTTGTCGCGCTTCCCCAGCGACCTCGAGTGCCGCAACCTGTGGGAAACGCTCAAGCAGGCTCCTCTTGTGCCGGATCCTGCCCCAGACTCAACGGGAGACACTGTCTGTTCCTTGGAAGTCGAAACGAGCCAGCCTTTGCAGGTCGCAGAGGCGCAACCGGGCGAGGAGGCCCAACCGCTACCCATTGCGGAGGTTGAGCCAGAGGAGGAAGCCCAACCCTTGCCCGCTGCCGAGGCTCAGCCCGTCGAGGAAGCCGAACCCATGCCGATTGCAGAGGCTGAGCCGGAGGACTTACCCGTAGCGGAGGCTCAACCGG
>JADMJV010000045.1:87964-125519 GCA_018780265.1 bacterium | reverse complement strand
CCCTTAGTACGCCGTTCCACCTTATTCTTCTCCGGCCAGAGATCAGGAGGTCTGAGATTCGTCTGTTGATGGCTTGCAGATGCGCTATCGCCTAATGTCCCGCGGCCGACGTGCAGAAATACGGCGGCAACAACCCGTGCCCCTATTTGACGATGGCATAACACCACCTTGACCCCGATTGACTATAGATGGGGACACCGAAGCGTTAATGAGGGCCTACCCGTCCTTGGTGGCTCGGTCATTGGCTGCTGTCGTCAGCGCAAAGGGACCATGCTATGCAAATCCACAAGATAACATCTCTCAGGCCACTCATTGGTGTCACTCAGGTCAAGGCCCCGACGGGGGCCATTTGCCCGCTCAACCAACCTCTAAAAGACCCATCCTTATCAGATCTGCCTGTCTCCAGGGGGACCACGCTTGATTTGGCGGCCGGTATCTACAGGGGGGTCTCTATCGGCTCTTCGCCTGGTATCGTTGGAGTATTTACTTCCATAGCTACCCAATCGGCGCGGGCTGCTGGCGGGCCGATCGCTGGCCTACTGGTCGGGGGGGTAACGGGGGCAATGTGGGGCGTAACCCTTAGCCGATTCTTGAGTGCGGCCCTGGGCGAGCCGATATGCCCAATCGCCGACAGACTGCTTTCCCTGTCATTGGGGATAGCCAATGGGCTGGCCGGAGCCGGAGGGGCTTCCAGCCCGCTACAGACCGGAAGCGTGTCCGAATTGATGATCTTGGCGGCCGGTGGCGGAGTGGTTGGTGGCTTCGTTGGGGGACTCCAGGCCTCTTCCCTACTGCACTGAAAGACTGGCCGCCTGGCTAAGTCGCCGGATCAATGCAAATGTTTGCAGGAAAGTAACAGGTTGGCAATCTTTCCGGTCTACTATTTAAGAAACGTTTAAGCCGATAGGGGAGCTACTTCCTATGATTCACGGCGTAACCAGTCGAGGTCAGCAGGTGCACACCAAGAGCCAGCAAAATTCGACTCGTCACCCCCTACATTTGCCCCCGGCGCATTCCCAGCCAGATGGGGTGGAACTGAGCCAGGAATCCCACGGCAGAAATCACAGGCCCAATTGGACGACAGGGCTGATGGGCGGGTTTGGTAAAGGACTGGAAGGAACGAAGGTGACTCTGGAAGCGGCTGAGAAAACTGAGCAGGCAATTCAGCAACGTTGCCTGGACGCGGTTAAGCACGGCAGCAAGGAGCCTGGCCGGTTTGCCGAACTTGGGGGCAACAAGTTACTCCAAGGGGCAGCGAAGTATGCACCCATCATGAACTGGGGATCTTGCCTGAAGAAGGATATAGACGCCATCAACAACCCCAATTTTAGCCCTCGGGAAAAATCCAAAGAAGTGTGGGGAGCGGTGGAAGGCTTAGGAATTGGATTGGGGGTGGCGGGCGGAATGGCCGGCGAAAAATGGGGAGAGAGTTTTGGCGAATGGCTCGTATCAGGCAAGTAGTTAGCCTGTTCTCAACACAAGCGGTAACGGCCTTGAGTCCAGGAAATATCCCATAAGGTGGGAAAGAGGTGAGCGCTCCCCCCATTGTGCCGGAGGCCCTGAAATCGGGGCTAGGGCAACTGCGTGAGTTGATCAAAGCTGAGCGCTACCTGGTAAGTTGGTGGGGCGAAAAGCAGGTGATTACCGTCGTGGGTTCCTTCGGCCTGGACGGAGAGAACATTTTTACAGAAGCCCTCAGCCTTTCCCTGCTCGAAGAGGTTGCCAGGACCCAGGAACCCAGGTGGAGCGATCATGATCAAGCCGAAGAGTTCTCTTTGACGTTCATGCTCTCGGGAATCAAGTCCTATCTATGTATTCCGGTGAAATTTTCCGATCCCCGGGGAACCGGGCTGCTTTACGCTGACGACCGCAAGCGTATCGCCCAGTTCAGCTTCACCGACTACAGCAACGTCCTGAATTTGGCTCGCAGGCTCGGACAGCCGGTCAAACAAACTGCCAGCCGCCGCCCCCCTCCTCCGGCTCCGGCTGTGACCACTCCATCGGGCCCTTCCGGACCGGCGAGCGTTCAGAATCGATGCACATTGCCGGTGGGTCAGCAAGTAACGTTCTTTCGCAGTATGGCCACCTTTGTCCAGGCCGGGATACCCCTGCTGCATGGCCTTCACGCCCTGGCACAGCACGGTGAGTCGACTCGATTGAAGAACTTCTGTACGGAGTTGCACCGATATCTGCTAAAGGGCAACCCATTTTCAGCGGGGTGCGGCCGACTGGGGCAGTTCTCAGCCATGGTGCTGCAGTTGCTAACGTGCGCTGAAAACTCCGGTCAACTCGCCCTGGTTCTCTCCCAATTGGCCCAGTATCTGGAGGAGAGTCACAAGCGTCGGATCGCGTTCCTGCAGGCACTTATCTATCCGGGTTTTGTGCTGAGCGCTTGCCTGGCTCTGGTCATTGCTTTGCCAACATTCGTCCTGCGAGATCAACTGCGAGCTTACGAGGCAATGGGAGGGTTGCCGCTGCCAACCCGACTGCTGTTGTGGATCGGCAATATTGCCAGCTCCCCCATCAGTTGGCTGGTCCTCGCAGCGCTATTGCTGGCACTGCCAGCAATAATGCGTTCCCTGTTGAGGAGGCCCGAGACGACCAGGCTCTGGCATGAGTTCTTGTGGAAGAACCCCATTTCTGGACGTGCCTACTGCGCCTGGCAAGAAGCCTCCCTGGCCAGTTCCCTGAGCTTACAACTGAAAGCCGGAGTTCCGCTCTTGGAGGCACTGCAAAGTTCGTTGCTGGTCGGCGGCTCCCCACTTCTCGAATCGCAAGCTCCAATTGTCCTGGAGCATGTTCGTCAGGGCGATCCCCTGTCGGAGGCCCTGATGCTCACCCCGGCTATTCGGCCTACCTTCCGCCAGATGCTGGTGGCGGGCGAGGAAAGCGGCCACCTCATCTCCTCGCTAGAATGGATCAGCCGGGCCGCCAAGTTGGAGTTCGATCAAAGCCTGGATACAGCCCTCCAGTTGATGGAACCCGTGATTATGGCGACGATGGGTGTCGTGGTAGGGTTCGTCTGCCTGGGGACCCTGCTTCCCTCCTTGCGTCTGCTTGAGTCCATTTAACGCGTCAATATCCCACGGTATCCAGAGCATACACTGCAGGCAAAACGGAAATATCGGTGGCGCTTTCCGCCCCCCCCTGGTTGGCCAATACATACACGTGAAGTCGGACTTGTCCGCTGGCCGAATCGAGGTCGAATCGACTTACGTTGCGGGCCACTGGATGAGAAGTGCGGATGTCCCAGGCTGGCGGACTGGCGGACGGCTCCTCGGTGGGCGGAGTCAGGGCGACCTCCCGACGGCGGACGGTCTGGTCGCTGGCGTCAAATTTGTATTGCACCCATTTGCGCCAGATGATTTCCCCTTTTTCGGTCCACATCGTCTGCTGCCCTGCGCTGGCGTCGAAAGAAATGAAACTGAGTAGAGTGTTGGAGGCGGACTTCTCGACCCGGAGGCTTTCTGGCAGAGAGTTGGCAAAATCATGCCGCAATCGACTGGTTAGAGACAGGGTTGCCCGCTGGGTCGCCTGCAAATCTTCCCCCCGGCTCCAACTCCGCCAACAGATTCGAAAAACCGGCACAAAGAAACCCAGAATCAGCAAGAACAATCCGCCCGCCACCAAAACTTCGGCCAGGGTCAGCCCGGTGCGGCCTCGTCGAATCACGGCGTGGCCGCGCGCAGGAGGCGACTGGCCAGAGACACAGGCGGCAGATCCGTGTCCAAAAGAGTCACACTCACCACAACATCTATTCGTTCACTGTCGATGGCATAGAATTGACGGACGACGTGATAGCGACGTGACGACAACGGTACGATTTCGTCGACATCCACTCCTGGACGAGGGTCGACCAAATTCGCCTCATCCATCCGATAGCTCGCAAGAGTGGTGGCGATTTGCAATCGCTCGGCCCGGCGCAGGCTCAGCATAGAAGTCGGCAGAAGATTTAGAATCAGCGGGAGAATCATAGCCAACAGCGCCAGAGCCACGATGACTTCCAGCAGGCTCACCGCTTTCCTTGGTGCTGTCAATGTAGAACCGTGGCCAGCACCTCATAGGTCCCGAATCGGTTTAATCCTCTCAGATAGCGAGGTTCATATTCAATGCGGGTAGAGGTCAAAGTCAGTCCTCGAATGGTCAGCGGCAAATACTGATTTTTCGTGTAATAGCCGGCCGGTGAAGGTTTGATCAGCAGATCGATGCCCCCCACGAGCAGTCCACCTTTGATGACCAACCCGGGCTCGCTGGGCGGCTCGGAAGCACCAGATCCATACAGAGCAGCGCCTTTTTCGGCTACAATCAGCCCGTTGAAAGTGCCCTTGGCCTTCATGATCAGTCGACGACAGAAAATGACCAGTCCGTTGTCGCCCGCGTCCAAATACCCACCGTCGATGGTCAAGTTGCCATCGACCAACAAAGTCGCATTGGACCCCTTAAGGATGTAGTTCTCAAGAGTGACATCGCCTTCCACCGCCAGGGCAACATCCTGCAGAACAAGCGATCCGTGCACGTTGGGGTCAGCGGGAAGCCACGGGTACTGGGCTAGCAAGGCCGCAGCGTACGCGTCTCCCACCTTCGACAAGTCGTACCCGACAGGCTTCAGATTTCCTACCAGACGACACTGTCCGGCAGGAGCAGAGTAACGAGTAGGAGGGGGCACCGCCCCGAAGGAGGGAGGCGAGACCACCGGTTCACGGGTAATGATCAACTCCTTGGCGAATTGATTGCTAATCTGAATCTCAGGCCACTGCGAAACATCGGGTTTGGCGAACATGGCCTGCATTTCAGTGCGCGACACCGGCTCATCAGCAGCCAGACCGCCCACCCTGTAGTCATATCGAACTTTACCGCGCAGAGAGTTACCGGGCTCCACCCTGACCACGGGTTGCGTACTGAGGGCCGTAGATCCGGTCGGCAGATTTTCCCCCAGGTCGGCCCCGCGATGAACAATTGCGCCCCGCGAATCTTGTCGAAACCGGTTCAAAGCATAGGATCCGGCCAGAGCACGGCTTACTGCCTCAGCATCCGACTGAGCCCCCCCTGTCGCGTGCGGGAATCCCAGCAGATTCGGACCGCCATCCAGCCCTGAACCCGGAACATAACTCAGTTGAACCATCGTGAACGGACCGCCAAGAGTAAGGCGATCCGTCGTTTCTTCGTGCAAAATCGGAACCGGAATGACTCCACGAAAGTCTGAGGCGACGTTGACCAACCCACCGCTGATGGCATAGGGATAGAGTGCTTGATAGGCATCGGGAGAAACGACGATCGGGCTTTTCAAATACCCCAACCGATCTTCCCCTCCCGCGTTACTCTCAATTCCCACGTCGGCCTGCAATGCCAGAACACGGCCTTTGACGGCCGATGGCGCGGTCCAAAATTGCTGGGGCATCTCGGGGGAACCGCCCCCCGAGGGGTCGGGCCCGATTCGACCGGGCACAACGATGGGCCCGGGCCCGGTCAAAGCGTAGGGCCAGCGCTGCTGAACCAGGCTTTCATAGGTGTAACTGCGACTGCCCAGTTGCACCTCATACACGACGCTGAGAGAAAAGGGTGGAACACTGCGAGTCCCTGCAGGGTCGAAATAGCCAGCGGCCGGGTACTGACTGGCTCCGTTATCCACACAACGGTCTATTTGCAAAGTCGCGTAGCCTTGAATTGCTCCGCCCGGTTGTAACAACATCGGCTTGGGGCGGAAAGACTCCAGAACCGAAGGGCCTAACGCGGTCACCGTCTTTACCGGGTCGGCCTTGCGGGCCCGGATGACAAATTCGGTCATGGCTGCCCGCGCTGTGCTGTCCGCCTGGCAACGCTGATTGTAGTGCGCGCTCAAGTTGAGTTGCGACAACGTCGAAGAGGCAAGCGCGAAAGCCATGACCATCACCAGAGTGATCAGGGCGAGAGTGTGAATCACCGCTATACCCCGCCTCTTCATCATAGGGAGGATCTTCTTCCCATCCGCCCAAAACTCCTGGATGCCTCCACCCTTCAAATTCTCCTGGTTGGTATTGTGGTTGCTTGTGGTCGGGGGGCCCATGCATGCTCAGACGGGCACTCGATTCATCAAGATCAACCTTTCTGACCACTTTCAGTTGAGCTACCGTCAGACGGGCTCCAATCGGTGGACGCCCCTTCCAGTTCATGCGGCCGACCCAACCTACGAACTGCCAGACGTCGACCTGGAGGTTCGCGGAGTTCTTGACCATGGGCTCTGGTACGAAATTCAGACGCAACCAGCATTGCGTAGCTATGTCGTATTGATTTTCAGTCGCGAAAAATGCCAGTCGCTGGTCCATTGGGGGCGCCTGTTTGGATTGCTTCTCTGCTTCACAGCCGGACTCTTCATGTTTTACCGCCGTCGACTCAATAGCCTACCCACGACCGGCACCAATCAGGAACCCTTAATCAGGCCTGACGGCAAGATCCCCAAACGCAAAGTCGGGCAATACCGACTGATTGAACTGTTGGGAAGCGGGGGCATGGGCGTTGTTTACCGGGCTGAAGCTGAGGACGGCCACATGGTGGCCATTAAGGTTCCCGCCCCCCACCTGGTCTCCCAGACCGATTTCCGCCAGCGCTTTTATCGTGAAATTGAACTGGGGTGCAGACTTGACCATCCCCGCGTGGTAAAAGTGCTCGAAGTACCGCTCGGCGAGGAACTCTACGTGGTTTTGGAATACGTGGAGGGAACCCCGCTGGATAAGTGGCCCATCCAGCCCTGGCCCATCGAGTGTAAACAGTGCATCGCGTTTGCCCGTCAAGTATTGGAGGCCCTTCAATACATCCACTCTCAGGGGGTCATCCACCGCGACCTGAAACCGGCCAACCTTATGGTGATGAAAGAAGGAAGTCTCAAGTTGATGGACTTTGGAATTGCTCACAAAATCCATGGGACGCGTCTAACCGGAACCGGCACGATCATGGGGACCCCGATCTACATGTCGCCAGAACAGCTACAAGGAATGGAAATTGACGCTCGTGCTGACCTGTATTCACTGGGACTGATACTCTACGAGAGACTGCTCCCCGGCTTGCCTTACTCTGACGATCTCATGGAGGCTATGCGACAAAAGTTGACAAAGGCCCCGGCCCCGCTGCGAGACATTCACCCCAACATAAATCCAGGTCTCAATGAATTCATCTGCCGCCTCATCGCCCAACGCGTGGAAGACCGCTTCCAGGACGCCGCTCACGCGATCCAGGGATTAAACTCACTCTGTGAGTTGGCGTGAGGATTCGGTGGTGCGAATGGGCGCGCTACCTTTTGCAGTGCTGCCTGTGCGTCTACTTTATCCTTCGCCTGACTGTCCCGGCCGTGCATCGGGACGGTACGGACCGATGCACGGCCCAGTCGTGCTTGAGCTTGCCGGAAATCGGAAACGGAGCGGCCTTGGCCCAGCCCAGATGGATCGCGTCGGCCAGTCACTCCGAGGTTCCGCAAACGGAATCTTGCCGGCATGGCGGGACTGCTGAACCAAATGCTTTCGGGACGGGCTCTCCTGGCCGAGAAGCTGAAGTGACGCTCGACCGTAAATACGCTACGCTTCTGCGGGCAGCAGCACCGAGGTCAGCTTGAGTGGGCTGGCCAAGTCGTTTTCCTCGTAAGTCTGAATGTGTTGGTAGCCATTGGGACCGGGCTGAGTGTGCACGATCAGGCACCGCTCCCGCAAATTCACGACCC
Organism: bacterium; assembly: GCA_018780265.1. GTDB lineage: Bacteria > Vulcanimicrobiota > Xenobia > Xenobiales > JADMJV01 > JADMJV01. Next base: position 117,832 of record JADMJV010000045.1, on the reverse strand, counting down.
AGTATTCAGGAAACCCGGCCCTTCCATAAAGCCCGCCTTTCTTTATGCGGTCAAAGGCCAGGCTGCTGTCGGCGACCTCCACCAGCAAGACGGCCTGAGTGGGATGCTCTGTGGATTCCACCAGTTGCTGTTCCGTCACGACGGCAAAGTCGGGCTCCGGTTCAGTGTAATTATCCAATATGATGGGCAATTGCACCCGCACATGATAGCCGTCGCCGAAGCGGGTAAGGAGAATTCGGGTGAGCTTGGTGGTACAGTAGGCGTGAGGTCTGTTCTGCGCGGCCAGGGCCAGGATCTCCCCTTCGATAAGTTCAACCCGCGAGTCTTCGGTCAAAATACCCGACTCCAGCATTTGATAGTAGTCTTGACGCGAGAAACGGTATGCCTGGGCGAGTTCCATGGTTTCTATCCTAGCAAATTCGTCCCCTTGAGGCCAGCCACCACACGGCCCTCCGTCAAAGGAGCAGGCCAGGAACCTCCCCGTTCCAGCCGAAGCAAACCCTCATGAAAGCCGCCCTGGTGGCTCTCCTGCTGGGCTTGCTGGCTTACGCGGCCGGGAGCCAGCAAGAAGCCCATTTTTTCGCCCTGGTTTCGCTGGGGAGACGCCTTTACCGCCTGGAGGGCCCCCGTCCGACTCCCGACTTTAGCCCGGGCCCCGGGGAGCGTCTGGCCTATCTTTCCCAGCAGGAAGGCCTGGAGTTGAAAGGTACCCTGGTGAGTCATGGCCAGGAGTGCGTTTTGCAGGTACCCCATTTGGGGGATGTGCTGCTGGCCCCCTGGCAGGTCAAAGAACTGGAGCGCTTCAGCCCGCGATTCTCTCCCTATTGATCTATATCAACGCCCCCCCCTCCTGCCCTTGCTAGGATGCTCGCGGGGCCCATTTCACTTCGGGAGGCTTTGTGAAAAATATCACATTCTGGGTCGTGGTGACCCCTGCATTGTTTTTTTTGAACCAGCCCTTGCTGGCCAAGGAAGCGCCCAACGACGCTGCATCGATAGCGGCGGGCAAGAAGGTCTTCAAGGCCAACTGTTCCTCCTGTCACGGCAAAGAAGGCGCGGGCGACGGTCCTGCGGCGAGTGCTCTCAAGCCCCCGCCGCGCAACCTGGCCACCGATTCTTTTAAAGCCGGCGACACCGACGAACAGATCTTCAATACCATCACAAACGGGCTTCCTGGTTCGGCCATGGCGGGCTTTAAACAGCTTGCCGAAGCCGACCGCTGGAAAGTCGTGGCTTTCATCAAGAGTCTGAGAAAGAAGTAGGCGGTGCCGTCGGGACGGGTCTTTCTGGTGGGAGCAGGGCCCGGCGATCCGGGTCTGCTTACCATGAGAGCGGCCCGGGTGCTGGCCAGGGCTGAGGTGGTGGTTTACGATCAACTTGTGTCCCCCGCCATCCTGCGACGGGTAAACCCCCAGGCGGAACTCATCTACGCAGGCAAGAGGGCCGGCTGCCATCACCTGCCCCAGGCAGAAATCAATGCTCTTTTGGTGGACCGAGGGCTACGAGGTCAACTGGTGTGTCGCCTCAAAGGAGGAGAGCCCTTCATGTTTGGCCGCGGAGGGGAAGAAGCTCTGGCCCTGGCCGAGGCGGGCGTCCCCTTTGAGGTGGTGCCGGGAATCAGTTCTACCGTGGCCGGGCCGGCCTATGCCGGAATTCCCGTCACTCATCGGGGGTTGGCGGCGACCTTGGTGGTGGTCACCGGCCACGAACAGCCCGCCAAAGCGCACAGCGAGGTGGATTGGCCAAATCTGGCCCGACCGGGGACCACACTGGTGGTGGTCATGTGTCTGGCTCGAATTCAGGCTATGGTGGACGCCCTGCTCGACGCAGGGCGGTCTCCAGAGACGCCGGTTGCCATCATCAGTCGAGCCACCTGGTCCACCCAACAGACTGTAGTAGCGACTCTGGAGGATGTGGTGGAGCGGGTGCGCGCAGCCCGGGTGGAGTCTCCGGCCCTGGCAGTGGTCGGTGAGGTCGTGGGTCTGAGGAGTCAGTTGGCCTGGCACGAAGCGCGGCCCCTGTGCGGGCAGTCGCTGCGAATCTTCAGCGGGCCAGCCACGCCGGAGTTGGAAGAGTTCTGCTGTGGCCTCGAGGAACTGGGAGCGCAGGTGGAGGTACTGCGGGGATTTGAGGTGCAGCCCCTGTGGCCGCGACTACCGGACTGGCGTCAGTTCCACGCTGTGACCTTCACCACGCCTCGCAGCGTGGAACATCTGCAGCGGGTGTTGCGAGAGTCGCGACGGGACCTGCGAGTACTGGCCGGGTTGTCCGTGTATGCCGTGGGCGAGGATACGGCCGCAGCACTCAGGGCCCGAGGATTGGAGCCCGACCGGATCGTGACGGGTCCCCCCCGCATGCCTCACCAACTGGTGCTGGGATCCCAGCACGAGCCAGGGGCTCTGGCACTGTATCGACTGCACCCCACCGGGGCAGATGGGCGGGGTTGTCTGGTCCTGGAGCGCGACGCTCACTGGTTTGTTACCGTTCCCACGGAAACCCCTCGCGTGGCTATCCGTGAGACCCCCCCTCTACCCGGCCCCTATCGCAAGATTCTCAAATCGATGCGGGAGCGATCTCCGCCAACGCCTTATCCAGAAGCTGGCGTGCCTGTTCCTGTCCCTCTTGGTGGTTCAGGTCAGCGATAGCGATGGGAATTTGCAGCAGTTGCTGCATGGCCCGCATCCGGGGTCCGGGCGGACCCGGGAGGAGCCGAGCCAAGTTTTGGCGGGCCTCTTCCAGGAGTTCGACGTAATTTCCCCAGCCCGGGTCAAATTGGGTTTCCAGTTGCTGGCGCAGGTGACCAGAAAGTCCCGGGCAGCGCCCCTGAGTTGAAATCGTTAACTGCAGGGCACCCCGGCGAACCACGGCGGGCACATAAAAATCGCAAAGATCCGGAACGTCCACCACGTTGACCAGAGAACCTTGGGCCTGGCCTTCGGCAAAGACCTGAAGGTTGACCTCGGTATCATCGGTGGCGCACACCACCAGTCGGGCCCCGTTCAGGTCGCCGGGCTGATAGGGGCGCGGAATGTGGTCGAAGTGCCCGGTGGTCTTGAGGTTTTCCAGTTCTGGGTGCAGTTCCGGCGCCACCAGTCGGACGTGCGCGCCGCATTCCAGCAACGATTGAGTCTTTCGCCAGGCGATCTCCCCACCGCCCACCACTACGCAGGGCTGGTCCTGAAGTTTCAGGTTGAGGGGGTAGAGAGGTGGATGCTCCAACACAATCACTAACATTTTTGCCGGGAGCTAAATCTCCTGGCTTCTTCACTACACGAAAGGAGTGGCAAAGTGAAAAGCAAGACATGGCTGTTATTGGCGTTCTGGCTGGCCTGCCTGACGGTAACCTGGGCGCAAACCCCGGGTCCCCCCGCGGCAGTGCCAGATCTTACACCGGATGAACAGCAAAAAGTCAGTCACATGTATTTTGATCGCTGTGCCGGATGTCACGGCGTTTTGCGCAAGGGAGCCACGGGGCCCCCATTAACTCTAGACAAAACCGTGCCCTATGGCACCCAGGTTCTCAAGAAGTTCATTTCCGACGGCACCGAGGGGGGTATGCCCGGATTTGGCAAAGAGGGGACCCTTTCCGAGGGCGAAATCGACCTCCTGGCTCGTTTCCTGCAAAAGGAGCCTCCGGCGCCGCCGGAGATGACCATGGAGAAGATGAAGGCTTCCTGGAAAGTTACCGTACCTCCCGAGAAGCGTCCCAAGGAGCCTATGCACAAGCGCAACTGGCAGAACTTCATGGGCGTGGTGCTGCGAGACGTAGGTAAAGTGGCCATTATTGATGGGGACACGAAAGAACTGGTGAACATTATCCCCACCGGCTATGCCGTGCACATCCTGCGCCCTTCGGCCACGGGTCGATATTTCTACTCCATCGGACGCGACGGGAAAATTACCCTGATCGACCTGTGGATGAATCCGCCCCAGATGGTGGCCGAAGTAAAGGCCTGTTACGACGCACGCTCGGTGGAGTCGAGCAAATACAAAGGCAAATTGGGCAACTTCCTGGACAAGTACATCATCGTGGGCGGCTACTGGCCCCCCATGCTGGCCATCCTGGACGGGCAGACCCTGGAGCCGATGCGATTGATGTCCACCAGCGGATATACCTGCGACACCGGCGACTACGTGCGCGAAGCGCGGGTGGCCTCCATCGTCGCTTCCCACCACGACCCGATGTGGGTGGTGAACGTGAAGGAGACCGGCCATATCTGGTTGGTCGACTATGCTGACATCAAGAATCTGAAGATCTCGGTCATTGATGCCGAACGCTTCCTCCACGATGGTGGATGGGAGTCAACCAAACGCTACTTCCTGGTGGCGGCCAACATGCGCAACAAAGTGGCCGTGGTGGACACGGTGCTCAAAAAGTTGGTGGCACTGGTCGAGGTGGGCAACAAACCCCACCCTGGCCGAGGGGCCAACCTGGTCCACGAGAAGTACGGCCCCCTGTGGTGCACCGGCCACCTGGGTGACAACACCCTGGCCTTTATTGGCACCGACCCGGTGAAGCACAAACAGTATGCCTGGAAGATGGTGGCCACGGCGCAGATGCCGGGCGATGCGGGCGGGAATCTTTTTGTGAAGACCCATCCAAAATCGCGCTGGTTGATCGCCGACCGTCCCCTGGCCCCGGACCCGGCTATGTATGACAAAGTGTATGTCTTCGACAAGAAGACCCTGCAGTTTGTCAAAGCCCTGCAGGTGCCGGCCAAATACAAGGGCAAGGCCGTCCACGTGGAATACAACAAGGACGGAAACGAGATCTGGGTGGCAGTCTGGGGCAATACCACCAAGGCTTCCACCGCCATGCTCATCTATGATGAAAACCTCAATCTGGTAAAGGAACTGAACGCCGACTGGATGGTGACTCCCACGGGTCACTTTAACGTGTATAACAGCGTTCACGACATCTACTGATATGAGTGCGCGCCGGCTCATGGCCACAATCCTCGGGCTGCTCAGCCTGCTCGGGCCGGTGCGCGCTCAACTGCCCCCTTTGGGGAAAGACCTCTACCAGACCCACTGTGCCGCCTGTCACCACTCCGAGCGAATCGGCTTAAGTGGGCCGCCCCTTCTGCCACTCACGCTGGGCCGGGCCACAGACGACAAACTCAAGGGAATCATCTCCAAGGGCTTGCCCGCCACGCGCATGCCTGCCTTCTCGCAGTTGAATGCGGCCGAAATCCAGGCCCTGGTGGCCTACCTGCGCACCCCTTCGCAATCCACCTGGACGGAGGAAGAGATCCGCAACAGCCTTCACGTCAATGTCCCGACCTCACCCTCTCCTCCGCGTGCTTCCGACCGGGTCAACCTTACCGCGGTGGTAGAACGCGGTCGCTCCCTGGTTTGGGTCATGGAAGGCCAGCGCATTCTCGACCGATTTGCTTTTGAAAACGTCCATGGGGGTCTCAAATTCTCGCCCGACGGCGAGAGCTTTTACGTTCCCTCTCGCGATGGATGGATCGGGCGCTATGTGCTGGGTCAGGGGCTGGTGGGTCGGGTACGCTCCAGCATTTTTCTGCGCAATCTGGCCCTCTCCCACGACGGCCAACGGTTGTTGGCGGCCAGTTGGCTGCCGTCCGCCCTGGTGGTTCTGGAGTCGGAGTCGCTGGAACCGCTCAAAGTCATCCCGGTGGAGGGAAAGATCAGCGCCATTTATGAGCTCGACAGTCGCCAGGAAGCCATTTTCACCTTTCGCGACCGTCCGGCCCTGGGCATCCTGGACACTCACTCCCTGGAGGTTCGCTACCAGACCCTGGAAGAACCCCTGGAGGACTTCTTTGTGGACCCCCTGGAGCGCTATCTGGTGGGAACCTCGCGCAAGGGTACACGGCTGGTGGCCCTGGACCTGACGACTTTACAGCGCGTCTTCGAGCATTCCATCGAAGGCCTGCCGCACCTGGCTTCCGCGGCCTTCTGGTATGATCGCGGCAAATTCTTTTTTGCCAGCACCCACATCGAAGCTCCCTATCTCACGGTCTGGCAAATGTACGATTGGGCTCTCACTCGCAAGATTCCCCTGGCGGGGAACGGCTTTTTTGTGCGCACGCATCCTCAGACCCCCTACCTCTGGATCGACCAGGGCAACTCCGAGCTGGCGCTGGTTTCCCGCAGGGACCTGCAGATCCAGTCCAAACCGATGGGACAGAAAGTGGCGCACACCGAGTTCTCTGGCGACGGGAGTCTGGCTTATGTGAGCCTGTCCGAACCCCAAGGAGCTCTGGTGATGCTGGACGCGGCCACCCTGTCCGAGGTGGGGCGCCACCCCGCCAGCTTCCCCATGGGTAAATACAACTTCTTGACCAAGCAAAAGCGTTACGATGGGGTATTTCTGGGCCAACAGGTCTTTATGGAGCGCTGCTGGGGCTGCCACCACCCTACCCAAGAAGCCTTCGGGCCGTCCCTGCAAGAGATCTTTCGACGTCGCACACCGGCCGAAATCATGGCGCAAATCCTCGACCCCGAAGGCATGCACGGCCAGTTGGGCTACCAGCGCAACGCCATGACCCGGCAAAACCTCACCCCCGAAGAACTCCAGGCCTTGTTGGCCTTTATGAAGGAGAAAGCTCATGCTGCGAATCAGTGAGTACATCCGGCACAGTTTGCAGGGTCATCCGGCCCGACCCTTCCCGGGTTTGATCCTGATCTGGAACCTCACCCGGAGCTGCAATCTTGCCTGCCAGCACTGCTATGCCTCAGCAGGCAAGGCAGACCCCGAGGAACTGAGCACGGCCCAAGCCCTGGACCTGGTTCCTCAACTCCGCTCTCTAGGCGTACGCTACGCCATCCTTTCCGGAGGCGAACCCCTGGCCCGCAGGGACCTGTTTGAATTGTCCCAGGCCCTGCGTGCTCAGGGAATCGCCACCTCCCTATCCAGCAACGGGCTGCTTATCACACGACGCAATCTGCCCCGCATCGCCGAAAGCTTCGACTATGTGGGCATCAGTATCGACGGCCGCCAGGAGGTGCATGACCAGTTTCGAGGCCAGTCCGGCGCCTGGGCCCGCTCCCTGGCAGCCTTGCGGATGTGCCACGAGGCGGGCCTCAAGGTGGGCGTGCGCTTTACCCTCTCGGCGGTGACCGCATCATCCCTTCCCGACGTCATCGCCCTGACCCGCCAGGAAGATTTTCCCAAGCTCTACATCAGCCATCTGGTGTATTCGGGCCGAGGCGGCTCCCTGGCCGGGGTCACTCCGGAGCAGCAGCGCCAGGCCACCACCTTGCTGGTGGAAAGCGCCCTCGATTGGCAGGCGGCCGGGGAGGGCCCGGATGTGGTGACGGGCAACAACGAGGCGGATGCCGTCCTCTTGCTCGAGCGTTTTCAAGCCCGTTATCCCGACCAGGCCGAGGACCTGCGCCAGCGCCTGCGGGTGTGGGGCGGAAACCAGGCCGGGACACGCATGCTCAACGTGGACCCTCGGGGAAACGTAAAGCCCGATCCCTTCTTCGTCGACTCCGCGGGCAATCTCAAGGAGCGTACCTTGGCGGACATCTGGAGCCAAAGCGAGTTGCTCCAACAACTGCGCCAGCGACCCAGCACATTGAAAGGACCCTGTTCCCAATGTCAGTATTTGGACATCTGCAACGGCAATTCCCGGGCCCGCAGCTACGCGCTCTCGGGCGACTACTTTCAATCCGATCCCTCCTGCTTTTTGTCTGCCTGTACCGTGTAGCCCCCCTGTGGGCCGACGATCTGTATGTGGTCGAGCGCGAGCGAGGCAAGGTGGCCATCATTCAGGATGGAAAGGTTACCGCGGAAGTCTCCGACCTGGGCGACCTGAGCCACGCCACGGTGAAGTTTCACCGCGGCGCCGCCTATGTAGTCAGCCGCGACGGCTGGCTGTCCCGCATCGACGCCGCCTCCCGCACTCCCAGTGCCCGAGCCCGGGTGGGTCAGAGCAGCATCGGCCTGACCTTTCTAGACAACTACGTGGCCGTGGCCAATTATGAGCCCCGCGAGGTGGTGATCTTGGACCTGTTGCTGCGCGAAGTAAAGCGCATCCCCACAGGCTCTCGAGTGGTTGGCATCAAGGCATGGGGTGACCGGCTGGCCGTGGCTCTGATGGACAAAGATGAGCTGTGGGTGCTGAACGCCCGCCAGGACTTTGGCCTGGAAAAAAGCATCGTTCAGGCCGGAGCCATGCCCTTTGACGCCCTGCTCTGGCAGGAGCAGTATGTGGTGGGCTTTTACAAAGAGCCCGTGGTGGGGGTACTCGACCTCAAGAGCCTGGCTTACCACCGGGTAGAACTAAAGAGTGAGGAGGGGCTTCCCATCCTGAAAATTCCCCACTTTGGCCAATGGGGAGTGGAAGCCCAGCGTGCCTATTTGCCGATCCCCGGCTCGCCCACCCTGGCCCAACTAGACCTGCGCACCCTGGCCTGCCAGCACCGGGTAGAACTGCCCGGGCTGCCGGTTTTTGCCACCCTCTCCCCGGATGGTCGCCTGCTGGCGGTGAACTACAGCGGACCCCAGGAAAATTTGGTGACCCTGCTCGACCCGGAGACCCTGAAGATATTGCAGAATGTGGAAGTGGGAGAGCGGGTCATGCACCTGCGCTTCTCCCCGGACAGCAAGCGCCTGTATGCTTCCTGCTACTTCGAAAATCAAGTAAAAAGCCTCAGCGGAGTCCCCTGGAAGGTAGAAGGCATGGTTCCCGTGCCGGGTCCTTCGGGGGTATTTCTGGTGCCCCAGGAGGAAAAGCCATGACCTTGCTCCAGCAGTTGCAGGAGGGAATTCCCCTCGTGCCTCAACCCTACCACGCCCTGGCAGAAACCAGGGGAACCAGCGCCGAAGAGCTGCTGAGCCAGGTGGCCGACCTGCGCGCCCAAAAACTGATCCGCCGCCTGTCTCCCATTTATGACACGCATCAGTTGGGATACGACAGCTCCCTGGTGGCCTTTCGCCTGCCTGCTGAGGAACTGGAGTCAGCGGCTCAAATCGTCAACGCCCATCCCGGTGTAAGCCACAATTACGAGCGCACCCACAGCTTCAACCTCTGGTTTACGCTGGCCGTAAGCCCTGCCAGCCAGATGGGCCTGGAGGCCACCGTGGAGCACCTGGCCCGACTCACCGGAGCTCATCAGGTGGCCATTCTTCGCTCGGTGAAGATGTACAAAATTGGGGTCAAACTCGACCTGGACGGCCAGGCCCCCGAACGTGCCGCGGTGGAGTCTACCCACCACCCGCGCCAACCTTTGACGGAGCGAGAACGGGAAGTGGTCCGCCTGAGTCAGGAAGAACTGGCCCTGGATCTTCGCCCCTTCGACTCCCAGGCAGCCCGCCTGGGACTGCGTCCTGAAGAGCTGCTGGAGACCTTGCGCCAGTTCCAGGCCCGAGGTCTGCTACGCCGCTTTGCCGCCATTCTGCACCACCGCAAGGTGGGCTTTAGCGCCAACGGCATGGGAGTCTGGCAGGTTCCCACCGAGCGCCTGGATAGCTGCGGGGAAACCATGGCCAGTTTCTCCGCCGTCAGCCACTGCTATCAACGCAGCCTGGCCCCCGCATGGCCATACAATCTCTTCACCATGGTTCACGGGCGCAGCCGCGAAGAAGTTGAAGAAACCCTCGCTCGAATCCGCGACGCCTGCGGCCTGCCCGACTTCTCGGTTCTCTACTCTACCCGAGAATTTAAAAAACACCGCATCCTCTACTTCGGACCCCAAGAACGAGAGTGGGAAGAATCCTGCGTCTCAAAGCTCGGGAAAGGATTGATCCTCAGCTAAGCGGGGTTGTGCTCAATCCCGTTGTGATCGTGCCAGCGGGCATACCAGACCCCGCTCCCCACAGGGCGCTCGAACACCCCGCGGCCCTTACCCTCTCGACCTGTGCAGTGCCAAAGGCAAGAAAGACTACGACTGATCTCACCTGGCCGCCCGCTATTTTTTGGAAGGTTCAACCGGAAAAGGCCTACCAGTGGGAATTGCGCCTGCAATCCCCCGAGGAGCTGGGGGCGGACTTCCGTCTCGACGAGGTGGGCTCGGATGCCTACCGGGCCGACTTTGAGGCCCACCAGCCGGACAAGGTGCGAGAGTTGCGCGAGGCCGAGCAGCGGCGGCGCGAGCGCAAGTCGGGGGGCGCGCCCGAAAGCGATCAGGGCGAGTTGGAGTTTGACGACGAGGAGCCGGGCGAGGAATGAAGGCGGCGGTCGCCCAAGCCGGTCGGCGCCCCAATCAGAGAATGCTGGCCTTCTGGCCAGAGGAAGCAAAGTGGCCGAATAGCCGAGCCCGGCTCCCACGGAACCTAACTGGTGCCGTTCGTATACGGCTCTTACTTCGATGGGTTATGACCCCCTTCGCAAACTGCTCTTGGAGCTTTTTCATGGCTGCCGCGAGGAAGGTTGGTTCGTAGCGAGACGAGATGCCCTCGGAGGACAACACTACTATGTCCCACCGGGCACCATTTGGGACGAGCGGAGGTTCACAGCCGGACGGGAAAGAAGTCTGTGCGGGAAGTCTGTAGTATTGGAAATGGCCCATGTTAACCGAGGTGCAGCTGACCGCGCTGCTGGCCGATCTTGAGGCTGACAACGTCGAGCGGACTCAGTCTACCACAGATACCGCCAAGTTCTGTCAGGCAGTGTGCGCTTTTGCCAACGACCTGCCCGGCCGTCAGCAACCTGGATACCTGCTGATTGGGGTCGATGATCAAGGCAATCTTGCAGGCATTCAGGTCACCGATGAACTTCTGCGAAATCTGGGGGGTATCCGGGCTGATGGGAACGTTCTACCTACGCCCGCGATCCATGTTGAGAAGTTCTCCTTGGCGGGAGGGGAGGTTGCTGTGGTCGAGGTGCTTCCCTCCGACCTTCCACCAGTAATTTACAAGGGTCGTTGTTGGATTCGGGTTGGCCCCCGCAAGGCCGTCGCCTCTCCGCAAGAAGAAAAGATTTTGACGGAGCGGCGTCAAGCTCTGGCCCGGTCCTTTGATGCTTTGCCTTGTAGCGGCGCGGGGTTGGATGAACTTGACGCCATGCTCTTTGAGGGCTACCGCCGATCTGCCGTGAACGCCGAGACGATTCAGGAGAACCAGCGGAGCCTGGAGGAACAACTTGCGGCCTTGCGCTTTTATAGCCCCAAGCGTTCTTGCCCTACTTTCGCCGGCATCCTACTCTTTGGCCGAAATCCGAGATTCTTCTTGCCCGGGGCTTACATCCAGTATCTCCAACTCCCCGCGACAGAGTTGACAGATACTCCTGTCGACCAGGCCGAGATTTCGGGAGATTTGGTTAGCGTTCTTCGCGAACTCCACGCTCGCTCCCGCCTGAGCATTCATACTGTACTTCAAAGTTCCGACGACTTTCAAGAGCGCCTCGTTCCCGACTACCCCGAGGTGGCATTGCGCGAGTTTCTAACCAACGCGGTATTGCACCGCAACTATGAGAGCAATGCGCCTATCCGGTTTTACGCGTTCAGTGACCGAATCGAGATTCAAAGTCCCGGAGGGCTTCATGGAGAGGCTTCCCCCGAAAATTTTCCGCGTCAAAATAGTTACCGCAATCCAATCCTGGCAGAGGCCCTCAAGACCCTTGGTTACGTAAATCGTTTCGGCTACGGAGTGCAACGCGCTCAGAGAATGCTCAAAGAAAACGGCAACCCCGAGCCTGAATTTGTATTCGACCCACACGCCGTCCTGGTCAAGGTCTACCGCAGGCAGTCATGATTACCATTGCATTGTTCAACAACAAGGGTGGTGTGGGAAAGACATCCCTCGTCTACCACCTGGCCTGGATGTTTGCCGATCAGGGCATCAAAACTCTGGCTGTGGACTTGGACCCGCAGGCCAACCTGAGTGCTTGTTTTTTGACCGAAGAAGAGCTGGAGCACTACTGGCCCGACGGCGATCATCCTGAGACGATCCATGGCGTCATCCAGCCAATACTTCGGGGCACAGGCGATATTGCCAAACCCACGGTAGCAGATTTGGGCGATAACCTTGGACTACTCGTGGGTGACCTGGGGCTGTCTAGATTTGAGGATAAGCTTTCGGATGCCTGGCCCCGCTGCCATAGTCAAGACGAGGCCGCTTTTCGGGCGACGACAGCCTTTCATCGTCTCATCGAGGCCGGTTCCTTTTGGGGGCCCGAACTTGCATTGATTGACATTGGGCCCAACCTTGGCGCCATCAATCGCAGCGCACTGATCGCGGCCGACTATGTATGCCTGCCCCTCTCGCCTGACCTGTTCTCTCTGCAGGGCCTCAAGAACCTGGGACCCACCCTTCGTGAATGGCGTGAGGACTGGGCCACAATGATGAAAAAAAGCCCGTCCGGGTTGTCTATGCCCAAAGGCTCAATCACCCCTGTGGGATATGTAGTCATGCAACACGGCATCACCTCAAACAGGCCGGTCAAATCCTACCAGCGTTGGATGGATCGAATCCCTGACATTTACCTAGAGTCGGTGTTGAATAGCCATGAAGTTGCCCTTCCCGTGGAGGTCGATCCCCATTGCCTGGCCCTGCTGAAACACTATCGGAGCCTTATGCCTATGGCCATCGAGGCCCGCAAGCCAATTTTCCACCTCAAGTCTGCCGACGGCGCCCTCGGCTCACACATCTATGCCGTCAAATCCTGCTACGACGATTTTCTGGCCCTGACTCGCCGCCTCGCCAAGGAGGTAGGTCTAAATTTGTGAGCGTGCTAATCATCAGCGAAAATTCTCCGCCGAACGGGGGGGCCCCGGGTTCCCGACAGGTGGTGAAGTCTGGAGTGCAGGCGCTCTTGGGCTTTCCAAGCGCGATCAATCACCCAGGCTGGAAGGCCTTCCCGTCGGATGTCCCGCATCGTACGGCCCGGAGAAGGCTTTTTGAGGTAGATCCAGGACGCCTGTACCATAACGTGACGCACGAAACTATTTCCGACTCGGGTGATTCCCGTGGCTGTGTTGCCGGACTTTCCGCTCTGATGTATGGCTGGCACCAGGCCGAGATGCACTGCTCAATCTGATTCAACTCCTGGAAACCCTCTATCTCTCCCAGGGGGCGCTTGTCTCCCGACGGAAGGGCCACATGGTTTTCAGGTATTCCCTCTAGAACTGGAGATAGTCCTTGGAGCCGGTGGTGAAAGCAAGGAGCACCAGAATCAAGCTAACCGCTCCCAGCACCAGGGTTGGGAATAGCCACCAGCCTCGGTGTTTCCACACCAGGGACATCAGATTTTTCATCCCATAGGATTTCGCCGGGATGTATGGGCCTCCTGTTTCGGCAGGCGAAAGCATGAGGGTCTGGAATCTGCCGCAGAATGATATTGGGTCTGGTTCTCGACGGCTACGCCTTGAAAGTGGTGGTCCAGCATCTTGGCGCGGCCCTCCTGACCATCGATTTGGCTCAGTCCAGTATGCCCGGGTGGCTACAGGCTTTGAGTGGAGTCGCCGACCTGGGGGGCGTGATCGCCACGATCAGTTTCGTGGTTCGCCTCTCGAGTCGACGCCAGAATTGGCGCCGCTGCAGCTGGGGTCAGGCGCGAATGTTTCTCTACTTTCACCTGCTGTCCGTCCTGATCTGCACTGCAGCTTACGTGGTTTGGCCCGATTTATTGATCAGCGACACCTTGTACTCGTGCCTCTTAGCCTATTTTGGCGCGCTCTGGTTGCTGCCCAAGGGCCAGGCCATCCAGCTGAAATGGGTCAGTGTCGACACGGTTCTGTGGAATCTTTGTCTGGGCTTACTGGTCCTGGAAGGGTCCGTTATGGTGGCTTCGCGCACTTTGAATCTACCCATTCTGTGGATGGGCAACAGCCCCGACCACACCTTGCATCAACTCAAGGCCAATGCCAACCGGCAATTTTTTGACGATCGCTACAACAGCAACGGCTACATGGATGAAGAATTCTTTGCACGACAAAAGACCGATTTTGTGGCGGCCGTGGTGGGAGATTCCACGGTCGAAGGGATCGTTCCCAAGCGCTACAATTTTGTCACCGTGGCCGAACAGCTGATTCAAAAGAGCCTGGCTGGTAAGTATTCCAGGGTGGCTCTGCACAATTTTGGAATTACCGGGACAGGTCCGGCCGACTACGTTTTTCTGACGGAGCGAGAAGTGCTTAAGTATGATCCGTCGGCAGTTGTCATCAGCATTTTCGTGTCCAACGATCTGCAACCCATCAAGGTGGCCGCGTCGACTCGCACCTGTCTGCAGGAATGGCTGAGCTGGAAAGTGTCGGGCCGGGCGTGGCGCATTTGGTCCGCGAAGACGTCCGTGGCCGGCATTCTAGCCCCAATTTCGGCAAAGAAGTCCGAACTCCCCGACTACCTTCAGGATTGGCGCTTGGAGACTCCGACTTTGCCCCTGAAAGATTATATGATGCTTGAGTCCGGCTACATGGTCAATGCCCAGGTCCCTCCCCATCGAGGCTTCGCCCAAACGGAAAAGACCATTCTTTACCTGCAGAAGCGGCTGGGGTCCAGGCTGATCATCATGCTCTGCCCCAGTGTATTTCAGGTGGACGACGACCTGTACCGGGAGGTGCTCCGTACGCAGGGTCCCGGGAAAGTCTTTACCAGAGATTTGCCCCAGCAAGTGTTAGGGGCCTTTTGCCAGGAACACGACATCCCGTGCCTGGACCTGTTACCCGCGATTCGGCGATCTCAGGCCCAGGGGCGAGCCTACCACCTGCGCGATCCGCATTGGAACACCCACGGCAGTCAGGCCGCCGGCCAGGCCCTGGCCGACTTCCTGGTGCAGTGGCAGAGCCGCCAAACCCTGGTTCGTGCCGCAGAGCCTCGTTGAGACGGTTAGAGAATCGGTCCGCCGCCTCCACCGTCAAATGGGTGGCATCGACATAGTCGTGCAACAGAAAAGCCCGGTCGTCGGACAGGTCGAGGAGGCGCACGCCAGGTCCCAGCCTGGGCCGCAGAAAGTCGCGAAAGGCCTGAGCCGTGCCCACGGGATACAGGGCTTGCTCCATGCGGTGGGTGGGCGGCAGTACCAGCGTGACTGGGATCTGATTCGTCCTGGCGAGGTTCAGAATTCGATCGAAGTAATCGATCTGGATGGGCAGTCGTTGGCTGCTGCGGCGCAACCCGGACAGCGCCTGGGCGATGGATGCGCGCGACCTGAGTCGGCCCCGCCCGGGGAATACCATCTGGCCATTTTCTCGCAGGTACGGCCTGGTTTCTTCTGGGGCTCGCCGGCTGATTGCCTGGACGAAAGGAGGGAACGTGCTGCTGATAACCCGGCTCCAACCATCATTGAAGTCCTGGTCTCTGGCCCGGAAATACTTCCAAGGGTCGCCTTCGTCCTGGAGATAATCTGTCAGGAAATCAGCACCCAGATAGGCCCCGTACAGGTGATTCCTGGCGGAGGAGAGTTGCGAGAACTGAAAATAGTCGACACCCAGAATGAGCCAACCGGGCAACAAGTTCTTCTTCTCTAAGAATTTAAGTTTGTAGAATATTTGATTGTAGGCATCCTCATCGTGGCCAAAATTGAAGGCAGGCACTGATAACCGGTCGGGATTGATGCCCCGATAAATTCTCGAATTCCCCAGAATGATAGCGGGCCAGCGTCTGGCCGAGGCGCGTTGAAAGGCCAGTTGAACCTGCCGTGCCGTGCTCGGGCCCAGGCGACTTTCCAGGACCCGCGGTGAAAAATGGACATAGAGACCCAACCCGACCAACACTGGCACGATCAACAGAAAACTGCGCAGAAGCAGTCCGCCCAGGCTAAAATTGGAAATAGATGAATTGTTCACTGGCAAATTTCCCTAAAAAGGCGATTCCGAAAAGCAGCAGGTAGTAGAGCGTCCAGCGCTCGCCTACAGGCCGGCGGGCCAACCATTCCATAAAATTCTCGTCTCGTTTTTCCCCCAACACATCTGTGATCAAAAGCCCCACTATCAGTAGCAGGGAGAGCCAGAAATCCAGAGGGCGCCCCAGAGTCAGCAGTCCTCCCCCCTGGCCCGGCCACCAGTTGGCCAACACGTAGCAGGCCTGGGCCAGGGAGGAGGCCCGGAAGAATACCCAGGCGACCAATACCAGGCAAAAAGTGACCAACCGCCCCAGCCAGCGAGAATTCACAAAACGGCCAAAGCGGGCCAAGATCAAATAGGTGCCGTGCAAGGCTCCCCAGATTACGAAGGTCCAATTCGCTCCGTGCCACAGGCCGCTGACCACAAAGGTGATGAGAAGGTTGCGGTAGGTCCGGGCCGAGCCCCCCCGCGCGCCAGCCAGCGGGAAATACAGATAATCCCGAAACCAGGTCGATAGCGATATATGCCAGCGGCGCCAAAAATCGGCCACCGAAACGGCCAGGTAAGGTCGCCGGAAGTTGGTCATCAAATCATACCCCAGCACGCGCGCAGCCCCGATTCCGATGTCGCTGTAGCCCGAAAAATCGCAGTAGATCTGAAAGGCGAAGAAGAATGTGGCTATCATCAACGGTGGGCCTGAATACTGGGCGGGATCAGCATAGACCTGATTGACGTATACAGCCAGTCGGTCTGCGATCACCACTTTCTTGAAGAGTCCCCAAAGCATCAGCTTGAGGCCGCCAGCAATTCGGTCTGGCTGCATCGCATGGCTGGCTGCCAGTTGGGGGAGCAGCCCGGCCGGTCTTTCGATGGGGCCCGCCACCAGTTGTGGATAAAACATGACATATACCGAGTAACGCAGCAAATTCCGCTCGGGCTGAAAAGAGCCACGGAATACCTCAATGGTGTAGGCCATCGATTGAAAGGTATGAAACGATAGCCCGATAGGCAGCGGCAGGTCCATCGGCGGGAGGTTGAGATTGCAAAGGTAGCGCAGATTCTCCGCCGCAAAATTGTAGTATTTGAAGGCGGCCAAAAGCCCCACGTTAGCAATCAAGCTGAGCAGAAGAAAAAGACGCCGGCGCGGGCCCCGGGCGGTTGCGATCCAATGGGCGGCCCCATAATCCAGCAGAATAACCGCGAACAGCACCAGCACGTAGGCGGGTATAAAGGCCATATAGAAATAGCAGCCAGCCACAAGCAGCAAAACCAGACGATTTCGATCACCGAGAAAATAGTAGAGCGGGGTTGTTACCAGGAAAAACAAGAGGTAATGGAGCGAATTGAAGAGCATATCTGCGCGCCCCTTTCGTGGGACAGTGCTCTCTTCCTCACTTCGTGCGGCTGAGCATCACGAAAGTTCAACCTGTAGTCCGGCGAAGAATGCGCAAGAGGGCACGCAGTTCATCGCCCAATTGGGGCAACGCTTCACCCTGGACGCTGCTCCGGGCAGACAAATGGCCATCGATGCTGGCGCGGCGGCATGGACGGAATGCCTAGAGGTGCAGTAATCTGCCAGGGACGATGAATCCATGAGGCAGGTGCGAGCCCGGGTCGGTCGAGGCGGGATGGTGGTCGCAATCCGGCCAGATCCAACCCGATGTATTCCTGGCCATGGGATCAAGGGGGCAGTAGCAATCCTTCAGCGGCGGGCCCACGCAAGATCCGATCTACGCTCAGCCGGCCACAGAGGCCTTTCAGTGCATTGCGGCGCGGGCCTTTTTCATGGTGAGGTCTACCGAATTGAACAGATTATCTATTCCCCGATCCACTTGTTCCTTTTGTTTTTCGGTCATCTCTTCGGGCTTCTTGCCCAACTGCTCATAGAAGGTCGAGCGGAACCCTTCCTTGCTGACCTGATCGGCGGGGTTGCTTGATTTTTCTGCGGCCACGCTCCATAGCGACAATTGTTGAACGGTAGAGAGGGCCTTGCAGCGAGTCATGGGAATTCCGTCATAGGCTCCTTGAGCGGCGAGTTGACGTGCCGTCGTCACGATGGGCTCCACATAGGCTGGCGGACTGGTCGGCCGGTAAGTTCCGCCATCGGCGCCTGGCGGCGGCTTGCTTTTGCTGTCCGAGCAGCAGGTATCGAGGCGAGCCTGAACGGTCGCGCCCGGGGCAACCGGAACCACCGCTTCCTCGGTGGTGCACAGGCACTGGTCGCCGGCGCTATCGGGGGCAAATTGCGTGAAAGCGTTGACCTGGTATGCCACCGGTTGGCTTCCCGGGTTGTGTAGCTCGAGGGTGGTATGGGCGGTGGTCTGACCGTCCCCTACCAGTCGCACCGGTTGAGAGAGAGCGGTGAGTTGGCCTGGAGGTTTCTGGGCAGCCTGAGTCTTGGCGCATACGCAGTCTTTATAGGCACAGGTGGGTCTGGGAGTGCCTCCACACCCGCACTGGCAGGCTTTGGTTTCGGCCAGCATGGGATCTTGGAAAGCGAAGGAGGCCGGCTTGCCCGTTTCGAGGCTTGCGCTGCCGCACACGCAGCCCCGCGTCCCGCAATAAGCTCGCGGGGTTCCCCCGCAGCCGCACTGGCATTTGGCCGCCAGGGCCAGGGCCTGATCCTTGGTCGCGGCCTGGGTTTTGGCACAGACGCATTCTTTATAAGCGCAGGTGGGGCGAGGTGTGCCACCGCATCCACACGAGCATTTGGCAACAGCGGATTCCTGGCCGGTGTTGTCCACGAAAGTTGGGGCGGTCTTGCCGGTCTCCAGGTTGGTACTGCCACAAACGCATCCTTTGGTGCCGCAGTAGGCGCGCGGAGACCCACCACAGCCACACTGGCAACTGGCCGTAACCTTTTGAGCGGCGTCGGGCGTGGCCAGACCAGACTTGGCACAAACGCAATCGCGGTGAGCACACACAGGGCGTGGTGTGCCCCCGCAACCGCAATTGCAGGCAGCCACGGAGCCGTGCTCACAGGCCCGGGCCATCCCGGTCAGGAGCAGGAGTAGTAAGATGAGCCGGCCGATCATTTGGTTCCCCCTTTTTGATTCCATTGTACCTGATGCCAGGGCAATTTCCACTCAACTTCTTCTTGACTCCGGGTGCCCCAGCGGTAGTCGACATCGTAGATACGGTTGCCGGCGACTCCCTGGATGGTGAAGTGAGCCGAGTTGTCGGGCCCACCGGAGGTTCGCAACATTTGCTGATCGCCTTGCGGGTAGCGAACCACTTGGGGGCTGGCGTTGTTGAGAAATATCAGCACAGGTTTGTCGGAATGATAGACGGTAAAATGGCCTTGAGTGGTCTCACCCGGCTCGATGGGGTTTTTATCCACGCTGATGCGCACCGCCGGCAGGCATTCGAAAGGCAATTTGTTGCTGATCTGGCTTTGCTGCTCCACGGTCACATCGCAGTTTTTGGGTGCATCCCACGGTACCTGGACGGAGATTTTGTTCTCCTGAGCCGAGATGACCCGGCCGGGGGCAGTGCCGAAGCGAACCTGCAACTCCTGCTGCTGGTCTCCGAAGCCGCTGCCGTTGAGAAAGACGATACCACCAGGTTTAGCTTTGTTGGGCAGAATTTCCTGAAGGTTAGGGGCGGCCAGCAGCAACAGCGCAAGGAAGCCTTTCATTTCTTTGCCTCCTTGCGGGTCAGATCGATGGCCTCCCAGGTATTGTCGATGGCCTTTTCAACCTCCGGCTCATCCTTGGGCTCGGGCTTGAGTTGGGCGTGAATGTGTTTGGAAAAGTCGGCCTTGCTCACCTGGCCCTGTTCGCTCCAATAGGCCCATTGGGCCACCACCGGGACCTGGTTGCCCGGCAGCATCGGCATGGGAGGAAGGTCCCCTTCACTCTGGAGCCGGCGGCATGTGTCCAGCATCTTGCTGGCTTGCAGGGCCTGCGGATGGGGCTGCAGGCTGAGTTGGAAGCCCCCGCCTTGAGTAGCCTCCTGGCGTTCTCCCACGCACATCGTCTGGGTTCGAAATTGAGATTGACCTTGGGGGGCCACGCTCACAGTGCGGGCCTTGTCCAACAACAACTGATCTTGCAACTGGGGATGAGTGAGGACGGCCTGGGCTGGAATGCTCAGCTTGAGGGACTGAGTCGAAGGGTTGCGCACGATGACGGTGATCATCCCGTGTCCGGCGTCTTGCAACTCAAAAGTGGGCCCGGTGCCTGACTGACCCCAACCAGGCAAAAAGAGCGCGGCCAAAAGAACCCAACGTCGCATCGTTGGGCATAGTTTGCCGTAATTCGCTCGATTCCTGGCCCTGGTTGGCTTACTTAGGCAAGGGATTCAGGGTTTCTCGGCCATCGTCCCCGACCAGTCGGACGCACCCATCGGGGGTAATTTCCACCCGCACCGGTCCACATGTGGTAGGTTCACTACTACCCCAGTAGCTCCGGTACAGGGAGGCTTCATAGCGAGCCACGGTCTTCCCATTCTTCTGATCGGAGACTTCGAAAACGAAGTCCTGCTCCAGTTCTCCCAACCCGCCATGGGCCAGGCCCTCGTGACGAGTGACCAGCCAGCGACCCGGGCCGACACGATCCCAGTCGACGCCCCGGGCGCCCTTCAGAGCCGTCTGCGCGAAAACGGTGTCAGTCAGGTTGGTCCCACGCAAATCGCAATAGGAGAAATCGGCTCCTTCCAGCCGGGCCAGGCTCAAATCGGCACCGAAGAAAGTGGAGTGGGCGAAAAGCCCGTCCACCATCAGAGCCCCGCGCAGGTCCGAACCCGACAGGTCCTGGCGTTGGCCCAAGGCACCGCGTAGATTGGCTCGCTCTGCCGCCATGGCCCGCAGGTCCAAGCCGGTGAGGTCGGCAAAAGCCAGGTTAGCGGGCGGCTGGCGGCCGGCCAACAACCACCAGGGTGCACGCCCGACCGGCTCCCATCTCAGGGCGTCCGGGTTACGGCGCAGCCAGCCGGCATGCCTGGTCAGCAGCCGAGCAAGTTGTTTTTGGGTCAGCTCACGACGCCAGGACCCGATTGCCGTTCACCCCTTTGGCTTAGTTCTGAAAATCCAGAGCATTCCGTGTCCGCAGCAGGGGACCTCCGCTCACCAACCGTTGGAACGCTGAAAGGGAATCCACAGCCGCAGATAGAAATTCCCCCAATGCAACTCTCCTCGGTTGCCTCGGCTGGACCCTCAGCGGCGGCCCGCAGGCCCAAAATTCTGCCGCAGAATGTGGCCCCGCCAGGACCAGGAGACTCCCTGGAGGTTCGGGGAGTGTGCTTTGGCTCCGACGGCAAGGCGGTGATGCTGCCAGAGAAGGGCCAATCGATGACGCTGGGTCGAGACTCGAGGAGTTCGCTAGTCTTTGAGCAAAGCGACGTGAGTCGCAAGCATGCCGAGATCGTCGAGAAAGACGGCAAGCACTATCTGCGTGACCTGGGCTCCACCTGCGGAACCTATCTCAATGGCCAAAAGTTGGAGTCTGATCGTTGGGTCGAATTTGCTCAAGGCGACCGGATTCGGCTGGGCTCGCAAGCCAGCCTGAGTCGATCTTTGCAGGATCTTCCAGAGGAAATGCCGGCCCTGCCGCTGCCAGGACAGGGTCAGGCGGTCACGGTGGGGCGAAGCCCAGACAATGGCCTGGTGACGCCCTGGGCGGAATCGAGCCGAAGCCATGCGGTGATCCGACAGCACAATGGAGAGAGCTGGCTTCTGGACCAGGGATCCACCAACGGCACTCTCATAAACGGCCTCAAGATCCCCAGCCAGCAGTGGTTTGTTTTGCAGCCAGGCCAGGTTGTCCAATTCGGGTCCGCGCCTGGGGCAGCCTTCCTGGTTCAGGAAGAAGCGAAGCCGACCGCCCTCCAGGGGATGAGCGGGGCCCGAGATGACACAATTCTGGGAAAGGCAAAGTTCGCTCCCAACCCGCTGGGGATTCGCGCCCTGAATGCGGCCGACTGCACCCGCGAGTTTTTGGAGGCGCAGGGGTTGGAGCCCCGCCTGACTTTTGCATGTGGCGACCAAAAAATCCACGTTTCCCGACCCTACCAACTGGACGGCCAGCGGACGGCCTGCGTTGGCTACGTGGAAGACCAACAGGGGAATGTGCGGGTACGAGCTTTTTACCGCAGCAACAGCCAGGGGATCTGGCGTTCCGCTTCACACGCGGGGTTTCAAGGCTGGATTGGCAAAGGCGCCGGGGAGTCTTCCACCAATTTACCGATGGAACTGCAGCAGCACCTGAATGTGCAGGCGGATGCGCAGGTCAAGCCCATGGACACAGCCGCTGCCAACCAGGCTTTTTATGGCTGTCTGGAATTCGGGGGCGCCCCGCCCCCCGCGCAACTATTGGAAGAATTGGGAGAACCGCGCCCCTTTGGCCATTTTGGAAGCCATTTGCCGGGCGGAAAGTATGGCGTTCCAGAGTCGTTTGCGTATCGAGACCGGGCCGACGCCCCCGATTTTTCCCAACCCGGGGTCGCGTACAATTTTCAGCATCCGATGCACGGGCCGGTTACCGCTCGGGTCTTCCATTCTCACAACGAAAAGGTCAACTATTTGTTCTATCAAGACCAACATCAGCGGAGTTGGATCGCTCAGGTGGAAGAGACGGGTTCAGTGCTCACTTCGTGGGGCACGCGCCAGAACCCGTTGTCCGTGGGCGATCTGGCGATGCCCGCTCTGGAATACCCTGAGCAGATTCCGGCGGGATACGCCGGAAACATGGTGGGTCCCGACTATGCCGACGCCAGCGCCTATGTTCATCGGCTTCCCCCGGTGGCCGAATTCCGCCGGGCCATGGCCCACAGCTAAACGATGCGGGCCGCGGATTGCTGGCAAGAACTGGGGGTAGGCATTGAGCTGATGAATCTGCTGGCCTACTATCCGGCTCCTGGAAACCCTGCTGTGCGAAGCGCCCTGGAGGGGCTGCTGGCCCCCGGAGTGCCGGAGAGTTCGCTGGCCGACCTGAAGGGGCTGGAGAAGAGGTTGCGCCAACTGCCCGCCGGCTCAGGGGAGGAGGCTGGCGGCCAGAATTTTGGCGAATTGGAGGCGGGGCCCCTGCAGGCCTTGATGCGGCGGCTGTCCTGGCTACACGCGCTCTACCTGGGAAAGGAGAAAGGCGTCTGCACCGCGGCAGCCGAGCACGAACTGGACGCCAGTGCCCGGCTGTTTGAGGACGTCCAGGCGATACGTCAGGCTGTTGGCGAATTGATTCTGCGCAAAGGTTGACTTGGCGCAGGCCGGGGATTCACGAGAAAGAGGACACTTCAATGAAACTTCGCCGTCGAGGAATCGTCATCGTCGCGTGCCTCATTCTGCTGATGGTTACGCTGATGGTGGTTGGAGCAGGACTGGCCTTGGGCCCCGCCAATCTCGCGGCCGGAACCAATGTGGCCGATCAACTGCGCGCCCGTCAAGCCGCCGAATCAGGTGTTCAATACGCGATCACCCGGCTGCGCCTGAACAGCGACTGGAAAGGCGACGCCAACCAGATCACGGTAAACTCCCCCGACATGTACGTGGAAGAGGACCGAGGCAACGTCATCGGACTGGTGCGCGACTCGGGTGGCCAATGGAGTCAATTCCGAATTCGCTTCAATTACCAGGATGGGGCCGGTGCTGAAGGGCTAGACGATCCTGCTCAATTTGTATTCACCAGCCCCTATGTGTCTGTAAACAATCTTGGTTCCTCTCAGGACGTCCAGGCTCCCAGAGCCGATGGTCCCGGGTATTCCGTGCAGAGCAACAGTCCCCGACCTTACACTGTGCCGCGCTGGAGTGTGCTGATGGCGGTGGAGGGCAGGGCCGGGCGCGTGGCAGCCACTCCCACCAATCCCGAGGGAGCTACTACGGGCTTCACCAAAGCCACCCTCGAAACTTTGCTCCAGGTTCCCAACCTGATGTCGGTCAACAATCTGGACGCAGCCGCAATGGTAGCCGGCAACTTCTCAGCCAACGTGGGCACCGGTGGGTTGGTCAGCGTCGAGGGCAAATCTGGGCGGACTCCCCGTCTACGTAGCAGGGCAGCGGTATCGGTGGCCGGGGGCGCAAGCCAAAACTACACTTCTACCCAGGGTAAAGTCACCAGCAGTTCGGGCACTCTGTCGGCCAGCTACGACACCAACCAGGTCGGCGTGAGTATCGAGGACCCGACCGACCCCTTTTATCAACTGATCTGGTCCGACGTGCGCAAGGCCCCTTCGAGCGCTTCCAAATGGGACGCCGGAACCTACGTCTGGTGGCAAGACGGTACACTTCATTACTATGATATGAACTACGCTGACTATGTCACCTATATTCAAGCCAACCCCAACGACTCCGGCGCGGCTGCGGTAGTGCCCGGCCAGGTGGTTTCGGACACCGCTGGGGCCTACAAAATCTTGCGCCTGACCTCAAGCGTGGATGTGCAAGCTACATCCAATACCGATGAATTCAATATTCTCACTCGCCGCGGAGCGGCTGAAGACCCGGTCGGCGGGGCGGCCAACTACGTACTGCCCATCGCCACCTACGCGGCAAGTAACTGCCCCTTGTTTATGAGCACGTTCAATCCCCTGCCTGGCTCGATGACGGTGCAAGATAGCTCAGGAAATCCGGTTTTCTCCGCGAGTTGGAACTACTCGGGACCGCCTTCACCGGCCACCTACAGCTCGAGCGTGTCCAGCCCTCAGGCCAGCATCATTCAGATTCACCAATTCCTGATTGACCCCACGGTGTTCCCTCAGTGGACTCTGACTCAAAGCACCAACTTCACCCCCCCCACTGCCGCTGCCATTCAGGCCTGGGGCACCGCCCAAGGTGTCACCTTTACAGCCGGGGCCGCCCCCGGCGAGATCAATCCCAATTTGACCGACAGTCTCACAGCCTCGGACTTGCGAATCGAGTTCGCCGGAGGTAACCAGCCCGTAACTCTGGCTGGACCTGGAAATATGCGCCTGACCGGTTCAATTCTCGGATCGGGCGGTTCGATTGTCTCGGCTGGCAACTTGAGCATTACCGGTTTGGGGGCCGACTTTTCCGCCAACCAGGCCAATGGCGTCAACCTTTACTCGTGCGGAGATATCACTTTTTCCAGCCTGGATGAAGTAACTTCTGGCCAGTATGCCTACCAGGATGTTCACTTAAAAGGCATCGTCTACTCGTGGGGCGACTTTGTGGCCAAACTCTCGCACAGCAGCCTGCCAGCTCAAGGAACCTTCAAAATGGACGGGATGCTCATCACTTATGGAGGCGACCCGGCGGGGCAACCGGGAACCAATAGCGGCAAAGGCAACGTCAGCCTGGATAGCGGCCAGGTGAATTTTGTCTTCGACCCCAGCTACCTCAATCAGTTGGCCACCAAGCTGCCCAGCGGTTTCAAGCTGAAAAGCGTTTCATGGAATCAGTTGCCCTGAAGCGAGGAGCCTTTACACTCGCAGAGGTAATGCTGGGGCTGGGGTTGGTTTCCCTGGTGATCCTTACCATGGCAGCGATGATCACCAGTACGCTGCGTTCCAACCAGAAAGGGATCAGTTCGGTACCGGCCGCCCAGTCGGCCGAGTCTCTTTTGGACGAACAGCTGTACCTTATGGACAACGACCTGCCTCCTGGCGCCCGGGCCCAATTTTGGAGCGCCTCCGGGACCTGGAAGGACAGTTCTAGTAACGGAGCCCTGCTACGCGGCGATCAAAGCTACGACTATACCATTCGCGTCAGCACCGTCAACGATACCAGCGGAGTGGCCGCTGGCAGCGTGTCCAACGAGCCTGGCAACCGCCTCAAGAAGGTGGACCTGACTTTGTGGTGGTGGGGAACCCGTCCAACCGGGCAGCGCGTCGGCATGGGACGACTGGAGTATCGCAGCAGCCGGATCGTGAATGAACAAGACCCGTAACGCTCATACGCTCATTGAGGTCTTGGTGGCGGTGGCAGTGTTTTCCATCATCACTACGTTGCTGGCCTTAATTTTCGTCGAAGGCCTTTCGGTGCTGCGCCGGACCTCGGGTCGCGACTCGGCCGCGCGCGAAATGCGCAGAGCTCGCACGGTGATCGTCAGAGATCTGGCCACGACCCGTCCGTCCCTGTTAACCCTCCAGGACATGCCCGACAACCTCGGCGGAGGAGGCAAAGACGGCCAGGCTTTCTGGTTCCTTTCGCCCGTCGATCCCACCACCGGCCAAATAGCCCGAACCGCCGACGGCTTGCCCCTCTGGCAGGTCAATATCCTTTACTACCTGGTAGTCCCCCAAAATCATGACGTGACCTTCGGTATCCATTGCAATGGCGCCATTGGGCCCGGGAGCTACGATGATTGCTGTGCCCATAAAGTTCTGATCCGCAAGGTGATTCGCACCAGCGCCACTCCCCCCGAAGCGCTTTTGACCAGCGTCGCTCCCTATCTGACCCGGCCTGACGGCCTCCAGGTCGACAATATGGCTGCCGAACCCAACCTGCTGGAAGTGAAGCTGGCGGCGACGAGCTTGTTGTACCTGCGCGCCCAGTTGGCCCCTAACAGCATCCCCAATCTCGTCGACGCAGATCTGCGAGCCGTCGATATTCAGACCGCTCGCAAGAAGTCGTCACTGGGCGCTATCTCGCTTTATCAAGCCGCCCCTACCCTGACTTTACCCTTTTCGGTCCTGCTGAAGAATTAGCCCGAGTTGACCATCCTGGAGTTGGGCCCAGGGAGAAACGTTGGACCCCAGTGCGAGTCAGTAATCTCCCCCGGAATAGTCACTGACGACCCTCGCAACCATGGCATGCTCGGACTGCGCTCTTGCAAATACAGCGGTCGCCTCGAAGAAGTCTACAAAAAGTGTGATTTGGAGGCGAAAATTCGATACCAAATGGCGCAAATGCGGTGGTTATCGTCCGCGTGATTTTACCCATGTATAGGATCAGGACTATCCAACAATAAACCGAATTCTTGACATCACCGCATCATCGCATTAGCATGGACCCGTGCGCACCACCGTTGACATTGATGACGACATTCTTCAGGCTGCCAAAAGTCTGGCCCGGTCCCGGCGAGTCTCACTAGGGCGGGCCTTGTCGCAAATGGCCAGAAAAGGCCTGCAGCCCTCGCCTGCACTGGCCGATGACCAACTGTTCCCCCTCTTTCCTTGCAGGCCCAGTGATCCACCCGTTACGGCTGAGCAAGTCAAAGAAGCCCTGGAAGAGTGGTAAGACTGCTTGATGCCAATTTGCTCATTGCTCTTGCCTGGCCCGTGCACGTTCACTACGAGGCCGCCCGGGCCTGGTTTGGCTTACATCGCGACGAGGGCTGGGCCACTTGTTCTTTCACCGAGGCTGCCTTTGTAAGGATTTCATCCAATCCCCGCGTATTTGCCTCAGCCACCACTCCCGCTCAAGCGTTGCTGGCTTTGCAAATCCTGCGCAAACTTCCGGGCCATTCTTTCTTAGAGGACCATGCAACACTGACCGATAGCCCCTTTCAATCGATGATCGTGCATCATCAGCAGGTAACTGATGCCCATTTATTGACCCTTGCTCACCTCCACAGGGTTAAACTGAGCACCTTTGACAAAGGCATCGATCGACTCGTACCGGCGGGATTCCCCAACTCTGAGTTCTTGGAAACCTTGGTGCCCTGACCGCCCAAATCAAAGGTCCAGCTTCCCACTCTGGCACAATCGGCGCAACTGGCTCCCTGGTGGAGTTTCCGGGCAATGCCGAGATGCTCATGGACCTCCAATATGTCCGATTGCATCCGCATTCGAAGTTGGCGTAGCCTCTTTAGTTCGTTTCGCTCCATTGGGCCAAATGTTCGAGCCTTTGGGATAGCCTGGTGATGAGGTTGGCTTGCTCTTGGGGAGACTTTTCTTTGAGGTAGGGTTTTGCAGCTTCGAGAGTCTGGGTGACAACCGTGGTCGGTTGAAAGTCTGGCAACGATTGGAGGACTTCGGTGGTCCTCTCCAATGCTTGTTTGAACTGGCCTGGCTGACTGGCCTCCGCCAGAAAATTATAGAAGTCCAAGGAAGTGCGATTGAATTCCACCAGAGCCCAGCCTCCAATATCCTTGGCCTGCGCCTGGAGCAGACTTTCATTCATCTTGGAAAAGGCTTGAAATCGCTCCTCCCGGGTCGTGCCAGCCACTTCGTTCAGGACCACGTCCCGGTAGATCTTGCCCATGTCTTCGGTGTCCATGCGACCGGCCGCTACTTCGGGAGCAATGTGCAGGTCCACAAAGGGGCGTTGAGCCAGGGCTCGGTCGTGGGCCTGCTCAAGCTCCTTGGCTCCACCGCCCTGGACGGAGGCCAGGCTAATTCCTTGTGCGAAGAAGTGAGTCTGGGTCCCGCAAGTGAAATGGTCGAATTTGTCCTTGGCGCTTTGCGAGCCCATCAGTGTCCCGTCTTTCTCCCACCGGCTGATCAGTTGGGCCACCTCCGGCTCCTGGACCGATTGAAGGTCGCCGCTTACGCAAAAGTAGTCATAGGAACCAATGTCGTGGGCTGTGTGGAAGGTTGTTTTCTGCGGGCCGCACTCGGCTTCCAGATACTGGCTTCCGAAACGGGTATGGGCGAAATGGTCGTAGGCGATTTGGCCGGCGAGCGGTTCTCCCTGATGGCGAAATTGATAGCCAGACTCGAGCAAGTTGCGGACCGCGGAGGCTGCGCCGGGATTGTCGGCCACCTGAGAATCACTACCCAGATAGATGGCTTCAAAGGCTCGCAAGTCTTGGGACGGATTGCTGTCGAGAGCAAAGGTTGCCTGCTCGCCTGGCGCTTGTAGCACCAGGTTTTCTGACTCTGAGTCATGGAGCAGCGCCGCCGCCTGCTCAGGAGTGACCTGGGTATAGCGGGGTGAGAATGGGATTCGGAAAAATCCGTGATCTTCGCGAAGCACCCCGCCCGCCTCTTGAAATTTTGTGAACACTTCGATAGGTGAGAAGGGCTCCTGGATCTGGTTGGATTCGCGAGGGCCTACGGATGGCTTGTTTACTGTCGATCCAATCGGATGTGCCTTAGAAATCTGTAACACTGGTATTGCTCCTCCGTGGTCATCGGAATGACCTTATTGAATTGCCATTAAAAACGATGTCCGTCACACTCTCGTCAAGGCATCGTCAAATCACGGGAGGCTACGTAAACGGACTGAAAACCTTCGGTGCGCCCACGGCTCAGCGATATTCGCGCTGAATACGCTGACCATCTGCCCCGATTTCCAGACCCATCGTTAATCCCCGGTAGCTTTGCGCACCATCGCGAAGCTGGTATTTGTGGGCCTGCTGGTCGCCAAATCCGCTGGAGAAGTCGGTAATCGTGCCATCCTTGGGGTCAAAATGCAGATCTGCCTCCAGCGGAACTGTACCCTTGCCTCCCGTGCCAACCAGTTCGCGAAATCCTGCAACCACCACCACGCCAGCCTCGGGATTGAGGTCTCGGGGGCCGTCATCCATCCACTTGAGGTGGTCCATCATGCCGTCGAGTTCGCTCTTCAATTCCTGCCCCTGACGGTAGAAAGGCCCATCGTCGATGGACTGAGGGCCGTCCGCGGGAAAACACTTTTCTTGCACCAGGGAAATGCCATGGGGGATCTTCACTGCTTCCAAGCATCCCTCGTGTCCTTCGGTCAATGTGAGCGAGCCCTGAGACTTGTCTTCCACGACCTTGACGAGGCCCGAGAAGAGGCGGTTTGTAAGGGGCGTTTCCACCTGGTAAGAAATGTCCCGGTCCGTCTCGGTGCGTACCACCTGTTGGTCTTCCAGGCCCGGCCATCCCCCTGGTTTAGGATTTTCCGACAAAGTGGCCTTCAGTTGGCCGTTGACCAGATGGCCAAAAAGAAAGCTGTTTTCGAGAACCTCTTGGGCCCCCACCAACTCGCAGGCCAGACCCTTTACGGGTTGTCGCTGGTCTACAATCACCTTCCCCTGAGCGCTGTTGAGATCTACCTGGTCGTGGTTGTCAAAAGCCTCAAAGTGACTCCTGGCCCCTTCGACCACCCGTTTCACCTCCTGAGCGTGTTGATACAAGGTGGCGTCTTTTCGAGTGGAAGGAGGGGATGCGAAAGTGATGGTGCGCATGGAAGAATTACCTCTATTTCTGAAATCTCCTGACACTATGAGTGGATCCCGTCGGGCCACCGTCATCCGTCCGTAAAACGAATTGGTCACAACCCGAGGACACTACCGCGCCGGGGGGAGTCCTGACTCCAGGCCAGGACAAATGCCGCCCCACAGGTAGGATACTACCGGGCTGGGGGAGTCCTGG
>JADMJV010000045.1:47430-87954 GCA_018780265.1 bacterium | reverse complement strand
CAACTGGCCGGGGCGCAATTGCACCCATTCGCCCGGCTGGGGTTCCTTAACCTTCACGATCATGTCGCAACCGGCAAAGATTTCTGCGGCGGTCGAAGCGATCTCTGCACCGGCGGCGCGGTAGGCGTCGTCGCTCGCCATGATACCAGCACCAGCGCCCGATTGAATGACAACGTGATGCCCGCGTGCGACATATTCGCGCACCGCGCCGGGGGTCAGGCCGGGACAAATGCCGCTCCACAGGTAGGACACCCGGCTCAGGCTACGTAGGAGGCCAGGGCTTTGCCCACCACTCCAAAGGCCTGGGGGGAGAAGTAGAGCGTGCCGGGGTTGACGCGGCGGCTATCCCATTGCTGCTGCAGGCGGGCCCACTGTTTGGCGGTGATCAATTGGGCTTCTACCCAGTCCGGTCCATGTTTTTGCAGCCAGTGGTCAAACCAGCGGTCGGTCGGCGATCCGGGAACTTCGGCTTTCTGGAGGGGGCGAGCCGACTCAAGCATGATGTTGCAGTAGGCAAACTCTTCTGCCAGGGAGCAGGAAAGGGCGGGAGATTGTGCCTGGGCGCGCTGCCAGCGGCGCAACGTTCGTTCCAGTAGGGGCAGGCTCGGGTAGAGCTGCATGCCGCAGGAGCGGTCTTCCCAGACGGCCAGGCGTCCTT
Source organism: bacterium (assembly GCA_018780265.1). Lineage (GTDB taxonomy): Bacteria > Vulcanimicrobiota > Xenobia > Xenobiales > JADMJV01 > JADMJV01. Next base: position 87,296 of record JADMJV010000045.1, on the reverse strand, counting down.
GTGGACTCAGCCAGGGCCGCAGCCGCTGAATGAGGTCGCGCACCCGGACGGGGGCGGGTTGAATTTCGTTGTTGCGCCAGGCTACGAAGATCACTTCATAAAGCCCGTCAGGGATAGGGTCGTTGGTGTGATCGCCCAGCACGATACGGATGCCCATTCCACGCAGATCGCGAAGAGAGTGCTTGACTTCGTGGGCCATAAACGGGTCGGGCTGAACACCTACCACTTCACCGTGAGGTGCCACGCGCCTGGCCAGCCTGGGCAGGTCCAGACCCAACCCACAATTGTAGACCAGAACGCGGGCTCCTGATCGCAACTGCAGGCGATCAAAAAATTCTTCCAACTCACTTTCCCACAACTGATCGAGCAGTTTGGCCTGCAAACGCTGTTGAGGACTGAGTGTTCGTCCGGGAAGTATCACACCAAACGGGTCGTGCACCCCCCTATTGTGCCTCAGAACTATTGTATTTATCAAGAGGGGGAGTGATTTTTTGATTGAATAAAATTCAAATGTATTCATCACTTCGTTCAACCTCCGCTCAGCTCCGAGAGTTTATCGAGTTTCAGCAGTTTGGGAGACGAAGCGATATCGATGAAGTTTTGGGGGTGCCGCGCATCGCCAACGAGTTCTGGACTTCGCGCCAACGCGCCGCCCACAGTTTGCACGAAGTCTCTTATCGAGCCTGCTTCAAGCCACAGTTGCCACGCTTCTTCATCGAGCGTTTTAGCGAGCCCGGCGACTGGGTCTTCGACCCCTATATGGGTCGAGGCACCACTTTGCTCGAAGCCGCCTTCTTGGGACGAACTCCCATGGGCTGCGACATCAATCCACTCTCTCAGGCACTGCTAGCTCCTCGACTGCAACCTCCGTCGATGGCCGATGTAGAGCAAAGACTGGCTGAGATCAAGTGGGAGCAGACCGAGAATCTTCCAGAGGAGTTGCTGGTCTTTTATCACTCCACCACCCTGCAGCACCTGTGCAGTTTGCGATCCTATCTGCAGCGGGGCCAACTGGACGTCGTCGATCGCTGGATCCAGATGGTGGCCCTCACCCGATTGGCCGGACATTCGCCGGGCTTCTTTTCGGTTTACACACTGCCGCCCAATCAGGCTGTCTCGTTAGAGTCGCAACGTCGCATCAATGAAAAGCGTAACCAGGTGCCGCCCCCCCGGGATGTGGTCCAGATTATCATGCGCAAAAGTCAATCTTTGCTGGCCGACTTGACCACCGAGCAGCAAAAGACTCTCCATCAGCAAGCTGCCGGAGCCAGACTGTTTACCGCTTCCAGCGAGCAAGCACTGGCCATCCCGTCGCAAAAGGTGGCGCTGGTGGTCACCTCGCCGCCCTTTCTGGACGTGGTCGACTACACACTGGACAACTGGCTGCGTTGCTGGTTCTTGGGTCTCAATCCCGGTCAAGTGGCTCCCACCGTGACCCGTCGCGAGAGCGAGTGGCAAAATCACATCACCAATGTGCTTTGCAACTGCTACCGCATGCTCAGGCCGCAGGGGGTGGTGGCTTTTGAGGTGGGCGAAGTGCGCAAGGCCAGCCTGGAGATGGAGCGGTTGGTGGTGCCAGCAGCCCGCACCGCAGGCTTTGAGCCGATGTGCGTGCTGGTCAATCAGCAAAAATTTACCAAAACGGCCAACTGCTGGGGCGTTTCCAACGGCAACAAAGGGACCAACACCAATCGGATCGTTCTATTGCGTCGAACCTAGCGGTGCGGAACCCTCTCCACGATCCTCTGTCTCTCATTGAGCCGATGAGCATCGATCAGCGAGGCTCGCGCCACTCTCAGGACGGCATTCGGGTAAAGGCCAACCCCGATAACCAGAATCGCCAGTGTGATTACCACCAACATCTCGCGAGGGGAGATGTCGGGCATCCAGGCGGAGTCTTCCCGAGGGCGCCCAAAGAATGCCAGCGCTACGAAACGCAGGATACTGGCCGCACTCAATACCACTGAAGTCAAGGCCAGGGAACCTAAGACCGAGTGGGTCTGAAAAGCACCCAATAGAATGAGCAACTCGGCCGGAAATCCGCTGGTGCCGGGCAGGCCGATGGAAGCCATGGCAAAAAAGACAAAGAGACCGGTCAGTCGTGGCATACGGGTTGCCAATCCGCCCAGAGCAGACACATCCAGAGAGCCAGATCGGTGGTGTACGGCGGCCGCCAAAAACATCAGCCCACCGGCGGTGAGCCCCAGGTTGAGGGTTTGTAGCAAGGCCCCCTCAAGGCCCTGTCGGTCGGCGGCGAACAGGCCCACCACAATCAGGCCCACGTGCGACAGGGTAGTGGCGGCCATAACCGATTTGAGATCGCCCAAAGAATAAGCCACCACCGAGCCGTAGACCACGCCCACCAGGGCCAGGCCAATCACCAGAGGGGCGTATTGCTCCGCCGCATGCGGCAGCAGTGGGATCAGAATGCGCATCATGCCAAATACGCCCAGTTTCAGCCCCACCATCACCACAGCCACCCCGGTCGGGCCCTGACAGACGACGGGCCGCAGCCAGGAGTGCAATAAAAACAGGGGCGCCTTGGCTCCAAATCCGATCAATAAGAGAAAAAAGGCCGCTCCCTGAACCGTAGGGTCGACCGGCGTGCCCGCCAGCGCGGAGAGATGGAAAGTGCGCAGACTTCCTTTGCCGGCCAACAGAGCAAATCCCAACAAGAGTGGAGCAGAAGCTGCCAGCATGTAGACGCAGTAGCGCGTGGCCGTCTCGCGGCGCTGATGCCCGCTGCCGTAGAGAGCGATCAGGATCCATGACGGGACCAGCATCAATTCCCAAAAGAGGAAAAACAAAATCAAATCAATGGCACTGAAAGCGCCGATCAGGACGGATTCCAACAAAAGCAAGGCGGCTATCTGGCCGCGTGGTTGCCGACCAAGGCTGACCAGGCGCAGCACAAACAACAGGGAGGTCAGGGGAATGAAAAGCACACTGATGCCGTCCACCCCCAGCACATAGTGGGAGCCCAGAGCTCCCAACCAGCGGACCTGCTCGATCCATTGCATGCCGGTCTCACCTGGGTGGAATCCACTGAGGAGCAACATCGACAGGGAAAAATTGATGACCGTGGCGGAAAGGCCAATGTACCAGTGGGTGGTTGCCCGAGAACTGAGCCAGAGCACGGGAATGGCCAGGAGGGGCAGCAGGATCAGCAGACTGAGCACAGGCATGGGTTCAATCGGCCTTTCCGTTTTGGTGACCAATATAGGGAAAAAACCAGGGTTCGGCTGCCGAGTAGCCGCTCACTCGCACCGCCAGGGCGTCCGTGGATGAGTCCATGGACTGCACAAACGGGCTGCTCACCAGGCCCATTCCCAATACCAAAGCGCAGGTTGCTCCGGCCGCCAAACCCTCCCATCGATCAAGATCGGCCACGGGTTCCTCTCCGTCCAGGGCCGGGCGGAGGAAAGCCCGTTGGAAATAGTTCAGCATGTATGCGGCGGTCAGAAAGGTGGCCAGACCCACTCCAAGCGCCAGTGCCCAGTGCGAGGTCAGGGCTCCCAGCATAATCAGATGTTCGCCATTGAAGCCGCTGGTGCCGGGCATGCCCACGGCACCCAGGGCCGTCACCAGAAAGACCAGCCCCAGCCGAGGGGTTCGTTGCATCAGTCCGCCCATGCGGGTGGCTTCGGTGCAACCCAACCGACGATAGAGAGATCCTGCCACCATAAACAGGCCGGTGATGGCCACGCCCAGACTGAGCAGTTGCAGCAAAGTACCGGTGAAGGCCGCTTCATTCATGGCCGCCAAACCCATCAGCACTACACCCATATGGGAGATGCAGGCAAAGGCAAGCATGCGGCGCAGGTCGGTTTGCACCAAAGCTACCAGTCCGGCGTAGAGCATGCCTGCAAAGCCCAGGGCACCCAGCCATGGGGCGAGTTGTACGGCCGCCTGCGGCAACAGTGGAATGGCGAAGCGCATCAAGGCAAAGGCGGCAGGCTTCAGCCCCACCAGAAAGACACTGATACCAATAGGACCTGTCTGCTCCACGACACGGGGCATCCAGGCGTGCAGCGGAAAAACGGGAATGCGGACTGCGCAGGCCAGAAACAGCAAAGCGAAAATGATTTTTTGCGTATACAGCGGCAGTGTTATGGCCGACAACGGATCCAGGTCGAAGCTGACCGTGCCGGCCAGTCGGTAGTGGTTGAATCCAAGCAAGGCCACTCCTGCCAGCAGGGCCACCCCAGCGCTGGCCATATAAACCCAGTAGTAGCCAGGGCTGGGGCGGCTTCCCGTCACGATCAGTTGCCATGAAGGCCACATCTCCGCCATAAACCAGAAGGCGAACAGGCTCAAGTCAAGGGAAAGAAACATGCCCAGCGTGCATGTTTCCAGGGTTAGAATGGTGGCCATTCGCCCCTTGTCACCCGGGTCGGCCACCAGCAACAGCAGCGTAAAGGCGGCGCTGATGGGGAGAAACCACAGACTCAACCCATCCACGCCGAGATGGTAGGTGCACCCGCCCAGTAGGGGGACCTGCTCGACAAACTGCATGGCGGCCGAACCGTTGACAAACTTACGAATCGTGACCAGGCTGAGCAGTAGCTCCAGCAGCGAACCCGCCAGGGCGATGCCGCGCGCACGCACGCCTCCCATCCGGGTGGCGGCAGCCAGGGCCAGGGGCCACCACAGCAAAATGGACAGGATGGGCAGGCCGTTCACAGGCCACCTCCCAGAAGACCCAATGCACCCAGGCCAACCAGGGCCAGGATGACCAGCGGCAGGGCCAGGACCGGTTCTATCCGAGCAGCCAGGGAGCCAAGCCAGTTGGCGGCGCGTGGAAAGCCAATACCCAGAGCCGGACCCAAAATTCGACGCTCTGTCCCTTCCACTACGTCGATCAACCTCCGCATCCAATAGGCCAGGCCCTCGTTGGGCGCCGGCGTGATGGCAAGGGTTCGCTCCAGAAAAAGGTCAAAGCGCCACATTCCCAGGGACAGTCTGCCAAATGGAGCCAACACAAAACGATCGGTCCACCGTTCCAGTCCTAACCCCAGGCGGGCCCGGTGGTACAGGGCGGGCAACCGAGAGCTGGCATTCAAGAGGCCGGTGAACAGGACCAGCAGCACAGGAGCCAACCATACCAGCTTCGGCGGAGCCAGCCCAAGATTGTCCGGGCAGAGTTTCTGAAACCCCCACCGGGCCAGCACGATCCAGCCAAGCGCCAGCGCCCCCAGCAGCGCGGCCGCGGGCAGCCAGGTCCAACGCCAACCTGCCTGAGCAGAGCGATCCGGGTGAGTGCGCATATGATGCAAAATCGAGGGAGCGGTCAGGAACAGGTGCATTTTCAGCACGGCGTGGGCCAGCATGTGGAACAGGGCGAGGCCCGGTTCGCCCAGGCCAATAGCCAGGAACATCAGACCCAACTGGGCCACCGACGAATAGCCCAGACGCGCCTTGATTTCGGTTTGCACGCAACCCAGGGCAGTGGCATACAGGGCGGTAACCGTGCCCACCAGGGCAGCCGCGGCCAGTGCCGGAGGAGCCGCCACAAATAGCGGCAGGCTTCTCAGCAGCAGAAACACTCCAGCGCTAACCATCACTCCTCCGTAAAAAAGTGCGCTGGATGGAGTGGGGCCCTCCATGGCTTTGGGCAGCCAACCAGTGAAAGGAAGCTGGGCGCTTTTGGCAGCCGCCGCCGTAAGCAAACACAAGGCCACGATCAAAGCCTTGTGGGGGTCTGCCGGCACCGCCGTTAGGCTGACGGAACCCGTACTCCCGTGAAGCACAAAGATGCCGGCCAGGAAGGCGGCGTCCCCGATGCGGTTGGTCACAAAGGCGCGCAGCCCGTTGCGGGCCGGTTTGGGCCTGTTGTCGTAGAAAGCGATCAGCAGGTAGGAGCACAAACCCGCCAGTTCCCACCCCAAGAACAGCACCAGATAGTTGTCGGCCAGAGCCACAAAGCCCATAGCTGCGACGAACAGTGCCAGAATCATGAAGAATCGACCAAAACGGCGCTCCGCGTGGAGATAGGCCACACTAAATCGGGCTGCGGCCAACGAAAGTCCGCTGACCAGCACGGCCATCACACACGACAATCCGTCCCAGCGCAGGTCGACGTTGACCGAGAATTCGCCGCTGTCGATCCAGCGGTAGAGGTGAATGGATCGCGCCACCGGCTGGCTGCACCAATACGCCAAGAGGAACAAAGAGGCAACTGCGGCGCCCGCGATGGAGCCCACCACCGTACGCTGGATGGTGGACTCAGAAAATCGCCACACCAGCAACAAGTTGAACGCCACCAGAATGGCTGCGGCCATCGGGAGCAGGATGACGGCAGCTACCATCAGATCAAGCATCGGAAAAGCTCCTGCCCGCCTCGATGAGTTTGGGCGCCACAAAGCCCTGTTTGCCAGCATAGGCGTGCCAGGAGGTGGTCACCGTTTCCAGGGGTCGTCCCGAGGGCTCGCACGGCTTGAACTCACCACCCGTGAAAAAACTGCACTGACCACTTTCAGGGTCGATGGCAATGAGATGGACCCACTCATGGCCGATGAGTTGTTGGAGCGAAGGTTGTCGCATATAGATGCGTGTAAGTACCTCCGTGGTGGCTTCCACAAATATCTGCAGACGCACGGGTTCATGGATCTCCACCATCTGCAAGGGAAGGCCCGTGCGCAGGTCGCTGCTAACTCCCTCCATCACTCCTATCAGACCGGTAATATTATGGGGTAGTTTCGTGTCACAGCCATAGCGAACGTTGTCTACCGAGGAAAAGTAGTATTCGAGATTGATACCGGCCCCTACTGGCCCCACGGCCAGCAGGGTGCGTTCCAGGATGGTCCCCTCAGGGTCGCTGGTGGGGTCATACGAGATGAGAAAGGCCCGGCGATCCAGAAAAAGCCCCCGGGTCAGCGCGCGTCGGCCGACAAAAGCCGAAGCATTGCTGGCGTGTCCCAGCTCTGGCCGAGGTTGACTGATATCGAGTGCGCGTGCCTCCATATGGTCGAGGGCGGCCCCAGGAGTGGGGTTGACCGGCGCCGAGCTAAAACGACGACACCTTTCTTGAGCGGAAAGCATGCGAGCTTCTCCAAGCACCTTTCGAAAACGCTCGAAATCGCTTTGGTGACTGGCCGGCACAAGGTCTGCATCAAAAATCTTCACCTCTTCCGAGCACGTGTTGTGTTCGGCCCCCAAGAACCACGTATCCTGAGGAATGGGCAGCCCGCGCCCGGCCAGTAGTGCACGCACGGCTGGTTGATTGGCCATGGAGGCAAAGGCACGGGCGTTGGGACCGCCCGGGCGTCCCGAACAGGCGCCGCAATCGTGAGCTGAATGATGTGGATTGTTCAGGCTGTCGGACCCGTGGGCACAAATCACGACCAGGCGTGCCATATTCTGGGTCAGTCCGATGCCTCGAAGCGTTGTTTCCACCCGATCCGCCTGCTCCTGAAGGGTAAATCCACTCTGGAGAGGGCCCGTCGAGTCGCTCTGAAAGTCAACCGGCAGCAGGGTGGGCAGCGCGGGAACGGTTTGCTCCTGAAGGCGCTGCAGGAAAGTGTGCCAACCCAGCGGGGCGACCAGCAAGCCCGCCATGTGGAGTCCCAGCCATGGAGCCGATAAGGCTGCCGACAGCCAGGACTGAGCCGGTCTCGGCGGGCTGTCGAAAAAGGTCTCGTGCAGAGCGTGCAGCCAGTGACGCACCCGCCGGCCCCAGGTTGTAAGCTGGATGCGTGGCTGCTCAACCAGGCGATGCACCGGCCTGGCTACCACCGGGCAAAGGTTCGTCGTCTCGTAATCACTCAGTCCCTGGTAGGCGATGACCACCCCAAAAAAGCCCGCCACGCCCAGGGTCTCGATGGCTGGCTCGATCTCTTCCAGATGCCGCCGAAAGGACTCTTCGCGCTCATCGATGCACAGCACCATCTGAGCAAACGGCCGCCGGCCCGGGTGGCACAGCCCTCGGGCCCGATTGGCCGCCAGGCCATCGACCAGACCCTGACGATAATGGTTCTCATAGGCCACCTGCCAGACCGCCCCGTGCCGGCAAGGCGGAAACTCTTCCAGGATACTCGACAAGAGATCGACCGGAGCTGAACTGAGGTCGTCGCCGCTCAGGCCCAGGTGGCGGCAGAGCAGAAACAGGGGCCAGGCTCGTTGACCTGCCCAATGCACATCCAGCGAAGGGAGTTGGTGGGCCAGTTCCTGCCAGGTGGCTGGCGCAGCACCGAGAGTGCACAGAGGACGAACTTCCCCGGCCATATTCTCGGATAGGCGACCCGCGTAGAGTTCTTGGCGCAGCAACAGTTCGGCCGGAAAGCGCGTGAAATACTCTGCCAGGCTCTGGCTTCGTCCCTCCACTCCCCAATGTTGTCGGGCCTGTTGGCCCACCACTTCCGCTTCGATTTGTAGGCGCACGGCCAACAAATCCACCAGGCTGACCGGTGCGGTCTGCTGCAAAGGGTGTTCTGGGTGCTCGGCCAGCCACAGGGCCATGCCGGCCCAACCGGGCAGTTCCAGAAGGGCCGAGCGCACATAAGCGTCCCAGGCTTCGGGAGCTACACCCAGGGTTTCCAGGGCCTGAATGGCGGCCTCTGCCGCGATCGCAGGCAGTCCAGGGGCGGGTCGGCGGCTGCGCCACGTGGGATAGAAACCCTGACTGCGGTCGGGCATGCTCCAGGCCGCCATGCCGGCGTCCAGGAAGGCCGAGCACCATCCGATCATCTGTTCTCGGATCGACTCCACCAGGTCGACTCCGCAGAGCACTGACAGCAAGGCCGCCAGGGTCGAGGTGCCCTCTCTCAGCGAACTTAGAAATGCCTGCAAAGCCAGGTCGGAGCGCTCTCCATGATCGTTGGAGTGGGCCGCATGGGGGTCGTGAATGTCCAGTTGTAGAGCGGCCAGGCAGGCCTCCCAGAGTTGCAGTTCTGGCTCTGACAGGTGGGTGAGTTGCCAATTGAGTTCGGGAGGCGCGATGGGCTCCCAAGGATGGAGCATGGCCAGGCGTTCTATTTGCTTGGTGGAAAGGCAGTTGTTGCCCAGAGTCACCATCTCACCGACAGGACGCCCGGCCAGGGCGGCATCCAGATCTTCATCATCAATTCGACCTGCCTGGTAGAGTCGCCGAAATTCCGCATTGGCCAGATAAGCGCGTCCTCCCAGCAAGCGCTCGGCCCTGGTCACGGCCTCATCGAAGGGAAGGTGTTCCAAACCATGGAGCGTGTTGTGATGGATAAAGATTTTAATGGGACCTTGAGCGGCCAGCAGGTGGGAGGCGTGCTCTACGGCATGAAGCAGCCTGTTCATGGCAGCGCCCTCACCAGGGCGGTCAGGCTGGGGGTGGTTCGTTGCAACAAAATGTCCGGGACCAGACCCAGCCATACAATCAGCCCGGACAACAATAGGGCCGCGGCCAGTTCCGACTTTGACAGAAGCGCCAGCGAAGACCCGGCTCGGGCGCCCGTGAGCAAAGACAGGCAGCGGATGTTCCAGGCGGCGGTCAGGACCACCCCCACGCTGGCCACCAGCACCACCAGACCGTGAGCCTCAACAGCCCCAACCAGGGCGTGCAACTCGCTGATAAAGCCGGCCAACCCGGGGGCTCCAAGGTTGGCCAGCAAGGCCAGCACCACCACCATGGCCCCACCTGGCATGGCCGAAGCAGCACCCGAAAGGCTGGCCAGGTTGCGCGTGCCGGTGCGTTGATAGAGCATTCCTACGCACAGGAATAGCAGGCCGCTGATCAGTCCGTGCGTCAGCATTTGCATGGTGGCGCCGATATAGCCTTCGATGTTGAAGGCCGAGATTCCCAGCAGAACAAAGCCCATATGACTTACCGACGACCAGGCCACCACGCATTTCAGGTCGGTCTGACGAGAAGCCAGCAAGGCGCCGTAGATGATGTTAAACAGGCCGGCCAGCAAAAAGAGGTTGGAAAGCCCCTGCACGCCCTCCGGAACCAGCAAGCCAGCCCTCATGACACCATACGCTCCCATCTTGAGCAGTACGGCCGACAGCATCATGCTGGCCGGGATAGGCGCCTCTACGTGGGCCAGGGGAAGCCAGCCATGGAGAGGAACGAGCGGAATTTTGACGGCAAAGCCAAACAGCAACCCGATCATGAGGGCCAATTGAAACGTCGGGCTCCATTGCGCCGAAGCCCGGGCCATATCTGCCATGGAAAACGAATGCTCCGGGGTGGCTAAATGAGCCGCCAGCAGCGACATCAGCATCGGGATCGAGCCTGCCAGCGTGTAGAGAAAGAAGGTCAGGCTGGCCGCGTGTTTTTGGGGCCCGCCCCAGACACCGATGAGAAAGAACATCGGAATGAGAGTTAACTCCCAGAACATGTAAAAGAGGAACCAATCCGTGGCCAGGAACACCCCCAGCAAACCAAACTCGAGTAGAAGCATCCAGGCGTAAAACCCCGCCTGCCCCTGAGAAACGGTCTTAGGCGCAGGTTCGTCCTGAGCCTGGGGGGACGCGGGAGTGGCCGCCAGCATAGAGGCCAGCGACATCAGCGTAGTGAGCAGGACCATGGGCAGGGAAATTCCGTCCACGCCGAGGGAATAGCTCATGCCAATTTCGGGGGCCCAGGAGTGATGCTCGGGCCACTGAATGCCGGCCACTGGCTGAAAGTATGTCCCCAGGTAGACGCTCAGGGCCAGAGCCACCAGCGACGTCGCCAGCGCCAATGGGCGGACAAATCGGGCGTCGACAGACATGACCAGGAAGGTCCCGACCAACGGCGTGCACAGAATGGCGCTGAGTAGCTTGACCCCGGTCATAGCAAGCCTGTCGTTCGTCCAGACCAGCGCCGATCCTTTCTGTATAAAATCTGAATACCGATCCTGAATGTGTGTTCAAGGATTGTTTTTCAGGGCGAGAAGACCCAAGGCACTCTGGCCCGGTTTGCGCTGGCCTTGCAGATTCCCCCTCAAAACATGCGCCAGTAAACCTGGTCCAGCTTGATGGGCGTGGTTTCGGGTTGGGCCACTAAGAGGTCGCGCAAATACTTGGGGTCATAGATGGTGCGAATTCCGCTTGGCCGATTGAAGGTGATCTTCCCTTTGGGAACCACCAGTGCTCCGATCACCGTGAGACTGTTGAAATTGGCGTCCAGTTGAAAATTGCCGTTGCGGCTGTAGACAAGGCCTCGAAAAATGGAGTTGGCGCGAGTCGCGTCGTTCTCGTAGGGGTTGGTGGCCACATCCAAGAACCATTGGCGTAAACTCTTATATTGACTCGCTTGATCGACGATCTCGGTGCCCACCAGATTGCCGTAAGAGGCCAGTTGACGTTGCACCAGGCTGACCACATCGTCGGCGACATCGTCAGCGTCCAGCCAGCGAGGAGCCACCGCCTGAGCTGGCACCGTCTCCATCTCGCCGGTTTCTGGATCGAGTTGCTCGGTAGTGGCGTGGGCGTCAATGGCCAGTTGTCGGCAGTATTCCCGAAACCGGATGGCCTCGTCCACTGTGACTCCGCCCGACCGAATGGTCGTGTAGGCGCTCTGGGCTTTGGTCATCAAGTTGTCGGGGTCGCCGGCAGGAAAAAAAGTCCCGGTTACCTGCGAAAAGTAGTAGCTGGGGTCGGAATCGGTGGCCGAGCCCGCCTCATTCTTGATTGCCGAAGAGAGCAATCCGGCCACCTTGGTCATCTGATCCGTGTAGCCGTCGTTGAGCAAGGTGTCGAGCTCTGGGCTGGTGCCCAGCGAACGCTTGAACATGGTCCAGTCCTCGCCCAGAGTCGCCTGCGAGGTGTTGTCTTCGGTGACAGCGTCGTCCTTCTTGAGATGTACGTCACCACCCGCGTAAAGAGCCACCGGTCTATCGGTAGAGGTGGCCAGACTGCTTTCCGCGTACATCTCCAACTTACCATCGGCCACCACCGTGCCCGAACCGCGCAGGCCGCCTTCGATGGTCAAGTCGCCGCGGGCGCGGATACCGGCTGTGAAAGGCTGACTCTCATCCTCAGGGTTGGTTTGATTGACCAGGCGCACCTTGGGCCGGGTATCGGCGGTGTCCAGGCCGCGATGCTGCAGCTTGAAACTGCCGTCGAAAGTCAGCATGGTGTTGGCGGGCACGTCAAAGGTACCCTCCGAAAAATTTACGCGAGCCGCCAGTCCCCCGCCGCTGCCTGGCAGGTCGAAGGCTCCGTCTGGGGCCAGTTGGAAGACCCGAGCGTTGGGCTGATTTACCAGCGACACCTGGCCGCCGCGGATACCGCCGCCGGTGGCTGGCGGATGCGGCAAGTGTTGCTCGGCCAGCCACATCTGGGCGGCCTGCGCGTCCGTGTCGTTGATGTAGCGAGCAAAGGCTTTGGCATAAAGCTGCCTGGTTTCGGTGCGGTTCTGCCAGACGCGACGGGTGCCCGGGTTGCCATCATTATCCTGATAGCTCTCTTCAACTTCCTCTTGCCAGTCAATTTTAATGTCGAACTGGGTCTTCTCAAAACGGTAGGTCCCGCCAGGCAAATTGACCTTAATGTCGGGAACCTTGAAAGCATCGGCACCCAGTTCCTTGATTTTGTCGTTTTGGGCAGAGCGCTGTAAGACCATGCCGCGCGACTGGCGAGAGGCGTCCGTATAGCCATCGCTATCGAGTTCGTTGCTGCCCGAGGTGTCAAATACCCCCAGGGAAGGCAAAGCCGCCCCGTATCGCCCAAATGTGCTGGCGGTGGCGCCCTGGGCGGGGCTGAACTTTAGACTGCCCGAGGTGACCCGGTCCATCTTCAGCTTGCCTTTGGTGCGAATACTGTTTCGAAAGGGGTCGTTGGAGGCCACTTCCCACTGGGCCACTTCGTTTCCCCACTGGCAGGTTACGTCTTGTCCCGAGAACAGGCCGTGGGCTACAAAAGGGGCTTTTTGCAGGAGAGCTTCCAGCACCCGGGTGCGTTTACCGTCAAAACCTTCCACCTTGATCATCACCGAGAAGGGAGGAATGGCCTGGTAGCCAAGCGGGTTGTCCTGGGCCCGAGTAGAGGCCGTCAGGTTGATTTTGTTGGCGATGCGCACCCGAAATCCGGCTTCGGGACGGTCGAGGTAGCGGGCTTCAATATACTGAGTGTCCACATTGTTGTCGGGGTTTCGCAAGCGAATGTCCAGGCGCGCCGAGGCTTCGTTGTACCCAGGGATAGAACCATCGGGAAAGTTCGTGCGCCCGAAGGCCTGATCCCTTTCTACCAGTTGCCAGGCGTAGTCGAGGCCGCTCTGACAGTTGGCGGTGGCGTTTTTGTCCGCATTGAGGCCGGTGGCCAGGCGGATGGAAGTCTGGTTGGTGCTGATCAGAGCTCCCAAGAACATGACCACCAGGCTCATCACCAAAAGAATCAGCAATAGGGCTGTGCCGCGTTTGGCTTTGGTCCAGTGCAAAAACATCGCTCGCCTCCAATTAGTAGTATACCGGAAAAGTGTTCTCAGGTCTCATCTGAACTGTTGTCTCTAATACATCATCTACGGTCTTGGTGCCGAGTTTACGCGCTGCGTGTTGGCGCAGTTTAAATTTGACCTGCCACTGACTGTTGCTGCTGGGCGTGGTGGAAAAGCTCTCAACAATGTCGGACAGCATCGAAAAGGACTCGATTTCGGAGACGTTGTTGGGATCGGGCTTGCAATGGATGGCCGGGTTCAGCGAAGGGAAAGCAAACTGGCCCAGTTCCTGAGGACTGGCGGGCTTTAGCCAGCAGCGAAAAAGGCGAGTGACCGGTTCATCCCCGCTCTTTCGTTGGCAATAGTAGAGGACGTAGCCGTCCCAGCGGGGCCTGGAGGTGATGGGGTCGATGGCGTTGGGCTGCGACCAGTCCTTGACGGCCGCAATGCACAGGGCGTGACGGTCATAATTGTTTCCGGCCGATCGTAATTCGATGTTGCTGATGGTGAAATAATGGCTACGCCTCAGGTCTTCGCCCAACCGGTAAGAGATGCGCTGCGTATCGGACTGAATGTTGTGGCGTACCAGGGCGTTCTGAAACCCGCGTATACTCAGATCTAAAATCATGAAGAAAGTGATGGTGAGCAAGGCCAGCATGCCCAGCGCGAACATCACCTCGATCAGGCTGCTGCCACTCCGCTTCATGGTTGGGGCGTAGCTTCGGAGCGGTAAACCACCCGCGAGAGCCGCGTCGACAGTTTGCCTACCCCGGCTTTTTGTTGGGTAGCGTTGTCTACCATCCACCACACGTCAACCGTCACCAGATAGCTGATGCCGATGGGGTTCGAACTGTCCAGGGCCTGAGTATCCGTCGCGTAGTGGAATTCTGTGAGCGCTTCGCCGGCCTGACTGGAACGAAGCACTCCTTGAACGGGTCCACTGGGGACCAGCGTTGGCTGATTGACGATATCATTGAGTAACCGCTCGGCGACGATGGAACCGCTGGCCAGGTCGGAACTTTTCTGGGCGCCGGCCATCAGTTGGGTAAGCACCACCAGGACCGACACGATCACCACCGTGGCCAGCATGATTGAAATCAGGATCTCGGCCATGGTTAAGCCCAGCAATCTCTGCCGTTGGAGAACCCCCCGTTTACCCACCCCTTCAATTTTCACAACATCTGGCCTAAACCTGCTCAACGCACCGTGCGTACTTCGCCGTTCCGCTGGGTGAAGCCCAACTGGTCATAGTATTCTAACAAAGGAATGACGAACTTTCTCGAGGTGGATAACAAGTCGCGGGCTTGCGAAGCGGTAAAGGGTGCCCCCACTGCCTTGAGTTTTTCTTGCCCCAAGTCCAATGTCTCTTGAAGCAGCCCCAGATCGGCAGAGATCTTAACGGTCACACCGGTTTCGCACAGGTAAATGTCGAGAATTTTCCACTGGTTGCTGTCGATCTGTTCCAGCCCCGCCAACTCAGGCCAGTTGGGGGGAGCGAAGCCCTCCTTGCGAAGTCTTTCTTGCACACGCTGAGCCAGTTGCTGCTGGCCTTTGGTTAACTGAGCCTGATGCCCGGGCAGAGACACGAGGCGCCCTCGCATCTGCAGTTCTTGACGTTCAACCAGATAGGTAAATACCTCCTCGGCAAAGCGCGGATAGCCGTGGTTAAGACTCTTGAGCAATTCTTCCTTGCGCCAACCGCTCTTCCAGGGAGACTTTTGCTGAAGACCGGCCACCAATCCTAGCAGGCTGTCCCGAACGTCCTCAATACTGCTGGCCAGCGCCCAGCCTTTGCTCAAGCAGGCAATCTGGCCCATTTCCTGCAAGTGCTCCAGCCCGGCCTGGACTTCCGTCAGGGGCAACTGCAATTGGGCGGCGACCTGAGAGGCCGCTTTGCTGACAAATCCAATCAGGTCAGCCTTGATTCGCTGCTGCAGGCCACCCAGCTCCTTGGCCTGCAGTTGCTGCAAAACATCCTCATCCTTGCGCCGATGGGGTTGGGCCAGCGGCTCCAGAATCTCGGCCCCTCCAATCGTGTAAGAAGAGGTAAAATCGCGCACGATGACTCGATCCCCGCGCACCATCACGAGGGGGTCATCGAGTTGAAATTGGACCAGGCCACTGACCTTGGCGGCCAGTTCGTCCCCCTCCAGCAACAACACTCGCCCAAAGACTTCGCTGGTGCCGTGGTAAACTCGTATGCGGCTGCGGTGCTTGAGGGGACGGGGCGCTCGCGGTGAAACCTGGAAACGAGCATCGCATCTTTGGGTGGGCTGGAGCCAGTCGGGTGATGCAACCGTCATGCCCCGCTTGACGCTGCCCGGTTCTACTCCCGACAGGTTCACCGCCGCGCGTTGGCCGGCCACGACCTGGTCGACCTCTTTGCCGTGGACCTGCAGGCCGCGTACCTTGATGTCGTCGCCCTTGGGCCACAGCTGAACTCGGTCTCCCTTGCTCAGTGTGCCGCTCCACAAGGAACCGGTTACCACCGTTCCAAAGCCAGACTTGACAAAAACTCGATCGATGGGCAGGCGAAAGCGCGCCTGACGGTCGCGTACGGCCGCTGCGCCCAGCAATTTTCCCAACGTTAGCTTGAGAACGTCGAGGCCGGCACCCGTTTTCGAAGAGACCGCAACCATGGGAGCCTGGGCCAGGAACGTGTCTTGCAAGAAGTCTCGTAACTCCTCGCTGACTAATTCGAGAAACTCAGCGTCTACCAGATCTGCTTTGGTAATGGCCACCATTCCTAAAGGGGTGCGCAACAGTTCGAGAATCTCCACGTGCTCACGAGTTTGGGGCATGACTCCTTCTTGGGCATCGACCACCAGCAGGCCCAGGTCGTAGCCTCCCACCCCCGCCAGCATGTTTTTGAGAAAGCGTTCGTGCCCGGGGACGTCCACAATTCCCGCCACTACGTCTCCGGGGAGCGAAAGATGGGCAAAGCCCAGGTCGATCGACAGGCCGCGGGCCTGCTCTTCGGGCAGGCGGTCGGTCTCGATGCCGGTCAGGGCTCGAATCAAGCTGCTTTTGCCGTGATCTACGTGGCCGGCGGTGCCCACGATAAAATGTTTTCTCATAGTTGCCTGAGGGCGGCCTCCAGATCTTTGAGGGCAACTGGCAGTACCGTCCGCATGTCCAACCACAGGCTGTCGTGCTGGCAGCGAACCAGCACGGCCGGTCGACCCTGGCGCAAACGGGAGGCCCACTCCTGCAGGCTCTGTTGGGTCGGCTTCAGGCACACGGCCCAACTGTCCAGCTCTTGGCCGGGTGTGGTTCCGCCCCCGATCGAGGATTTGCATGCCCGCACCTCCACCGTGGCCGGCAATTGGCCCCGCAGGCGGCGAGCCAGGCGGTTGGCTCGCACCTTCAGGTGGGACTCGGTCTGGCTGAGCATCCAGCGCAAGGGCACCTGTAGAGGCTCCAGCAAGTGATCGAGCAGGGCGCCCTGCAGGGCTGCCAGGCGAAGTTTGTCCAGGCGCAAGGCGCGCATCCAGGGGTTGCGCGAGAGGCGCTGGAGTAGTTCGGGTTTGCCGAGAATAAATCCGGCCTGAGCCGCCCCCAGTAGCTTGTCGCCCGAAAAGGCGATCAGGTCCCACCCCTGTCGCAAAGAGCCGCGCACGTCCGGTTCTTGTATACGGGACGGTAACTGCTGGCTGTCGAGCAGTCCCGAGCCCAGGTCCAACACACTGACTACGCCCTGCTGCCGGGCCAATTCGACCAATTCCTCGGGCTGAGGCTGATGGACAAAGCCTTGTTGGGCAAAATTAGAAAGGTGGGTGGATAAGAGCATCCCTGTTTCAGGGCTGATGGCCCTGGCAAAGTCGGCTACATAGGTACGGTTGGTGGTACCCACTTCACGCAGTCGAGCCCCCCCGCGCTCGAGCACATCGGGGATGCGGAAGGAACCGCCGATCTCGACCAGCTCTCCGCGGGAGACCAGGACTTCTCGACCGCGCGCAAATTCATCCACGATCAGAAGCATGGCGGCGGCGCAGTTGTTGACCGCCAGCGAAGCCGAACAACCCGTCAACAGCTTGAGCAGCCCCTGCAAGTGGCGGTCGCGATGTCCCCGCTGTCCACTTTCCAGGTCAAGTTCGAGGTTGGAGTAGCCCTGGCACAGTAGCTGCACCTGCTGCAGAGCACGTGGCGACAGGGGAGAGCGGCCCAGGTTGGTATGCAACAATATGCCAGTGGCATTGATGACCGGCACCAGCGAAGGCTGGAAGAGCCCGCTCAAAATTTGCTCGGCACGCACCAGGATGTCCGGCTCAAGCCCTCCCCCTTGCTGACGGGCCTCCTGCACCGCCCGGCGCAGGCAGTCCACGATCTGGGGTCGGGGGAAGTGGTCCAGCCATTGCTGGGCGGCGGCACTGGAGAGCAGCCGGTCAATACTGGGGAGTTGCTGCAGCTTGGACATCAGCCACGGCTTTCTGTCCGCGGGGGGGCTGCGCCTCCCCCGGTTGCATGTGGGCCTGAGATTTCCTAGGATGCTACCATGCAGTCACTGCCCCCGGCCGGCTCTCCCTTTTCTTCAGGACCCGTATGGTCGAGCCGGTCCACCAATCCGGCGGTGGGGACCCCGGACCGAGTGGATCTGGCGACAAGTCCCCAAGAAGCCCTGATAAAGCCCGGTCGAAAAAAGGAGACCCCGACTCTGGTCGAGTCTCCGCGTCCCAAGCCCGAGCAGACCCGCTCGTCCGCCCTGTCGGTGCTGGGCTCGCGGGGCCACGCTGGAATGGCCGCCGGAGCTCTTTTCGGCGCTGGCCTGGGACCAGCTTTGTTGCCCAATCTGGAGGGACCTCGACCGCGGGCGGCCACGGCCACACCCAATGGCTGGCGGGTTCCCGCCAACCCCAGTCGCACCCCGGTGCAGCCCCGCGACCCTTTTGAGATTTTGCCAGCCAGCCCGGAGCTGGGAGCCTTGCGGGTAGTGGCCTCCTCGACCGGTCGTATCCGGGCCCTTCGGCTGCAGTGGCCGGAAGAGTTTCAGGAACCGGCCTTCTCGGCTCAAAAGGCGGTCTTTCACGACATTTTGACCCGCCTGCCGGCCGACGTGGTTGTGCACATCGTGGCCGAGGGTCTGGCGGCAGCCGCTCTGCCGGCCATGCTCTCGGAGTGGCCGATTATCGATCCTGGCCGGATCCATATTCACGGGTTGCACCTGCATTCCACCCCCGAGCAACTCTACGAACCCATGACCATGTGGGCCCGAGATGGGGCCATCTTGATGCAAACCGCCGAAGGTGCCGAGGTATTGATGCTGCCCCGCTCGTTTCGAGGGGACGGGCAGGTGGACAGCAAGCTCAACCGGCGTGTGCTGCAGGGCACGGGAGCGGCCCCGGCCAGACTTCAGCAAGCCTTGCCTGATTTGCTGGTGCGGCGCTCGGGCCTGAGCTTCGAAGGGGGCGATGTGATCGCCAGCAAGCGAGCCGTGCTGTTGGGCGGCCAGAGTCTGGCCGCCAACATGGCTGACCTGCGCCTATCGCGAGAGGCCGTGCTGGAACAGTTTGTTCAGTTGATGGGCGTGCCGGTGATCGCCATCGAGCCCCAGCCCGAGTTTCACCTCGATCTGGGATTTACGTTTCTCGACGAGGACACCATCGCCGTGGCCGACCCCGGGCTATCGATGGGCCTGGTGTCCAACCGAGCCGACCTGGCCCCCCTGGTGCAGGCCACCCGTGATAAGCAATTGTCCGAAAAATACGATCGGGCCGCGCGCCGGTTGGCCGAACTGGGCTACCGGATTTGCCGCCTGCCCAACCTGTGCGGCCTGGGCCTGACCACTCCCTACCTGACTTACAACAACGTGCTGATGGAGAACTACCTGGACCAGGGGCTCCCGGTCAGGAAAGTCTACCTGCCCGTCTACGATGTGCCCGAACTTGACGAAGTGGCCCGGGCTACTTTCCGTCAGCATGGCTACCAGGTCGTAGATATGCCCTCGGCCCGACTGAGCACCAAGCTATGGGGGGCTGTCCGCTGCGCCACCGGCGATCTGCGTGTGACTGATGGCTAGCTATGCTCTCAGCCTCGGCCCGCATATAGCCAGAGCAAAGGCTGCACAACGTGCTTTAACTGGGGGTAAGGCTGGGTGAGATAGCGGACCTGGGCGCTCACCTTAGAGCCATTCACGCTGTACGCCTGCACCTGGTTGAAGCTGAAACCTCCGGGCTTGGGCATGGATTCCAGAGCAGGGGCGGGGTGCTCCCCTTCCAGATGCAGACTTACCTGACAGTGGCCCCGCACCGGTCCGACCCGGTGTTTGACCTTCTTGCCTTTGTTGCGGGTCCGCACCGTCCGGCCGCCCCAACTGAGCGCCCGGAGCCGGATCAGCGTGCCGTCGCTGAGCCGCGTGCGCAGCCGAAGCCAATCATCCAGGTAGCTCTCCTTGAGGTGTCCAAAGCCGGCCATCTGACTCAACTGCAGCCGGGGATTGGCCAGGTAGGCTTCGAGGCTGATCTTCCCGGTGGCCTCGCAGGCCAGCGTCTCCAGCAACTCTACCAGCAATTGCAGCTTGCCGTCGTGCAGGTCGCTGTGACCGTGGCGCCAACGGACCCGAGTCCGCAAAGCAAGCAGGCCCAGAAACCCCACGACACCCAGACCGCAGAACCCGAACAGAACGTTTGCGGTCCCCGTCCCCTCCAGCCCCACCGCGGCGACCAGGGCAAAAAAAACCAATACCAGTTCAACAAACACCAGCCTCAACATCAGGCCCCCGTAGAAAGCGTCGGCCTCAACCAGGATGCGCTCCGCCTCCTGGTCGCTGGCCTGCAACCCACGGATCTGCGACACCAACTCCTCCCGGGTACCATGGAAAACTCGCTTGCCCCCCTGGTGGCGGGGGACCGGCAGCCTCAGATGCGTGACATAGGCGCTCAGGCCCAGAGCCACCAGAGCAAGCCCTGGAAGAGGGTGGCCCACCTGAAAGCCCGCATAAGCCAGCATAAGACCGATGAAGAGGATCGGAGTGGCGCACCCGAAGACGATGTGACAGAAAATCCTCACACCCCGTAAGTTCGCCGCCCAGCCGGCAGATCTTGCCTCACGCGACGAAACCCCACTGCTTACTCGTGATTGAAGAAGGCCGCAGCGCCGCCCACCACCGCACAGACACCCAATCCTGTCAAGCCGGCAGCCAGCAGGGGTCCGCTGGCGAAAAGGCCCACACCTAGCGCGATGGTGCTCCCAAGATTGATAGCCGGAGCGGAGTTGAGCAGGAAACCACTATGAACGTCGGCGACTTCATTCAGCACGGCAGCTCCTAAAATGGGCACGGCCGATATCCCCGCACCTATGACCCCGTAGAAGGCATCCTGACCGACGTTTGAGGGAAAAAAGCAATCGTTCGGAGCCGTCTGGGAATCCTCAGGCTTGTCAGAGGCTTTGTAGGGTTGGAAAGAGTGATTGGCAAGGCTGCCGTTGATGTTGATCATGGTGAAAATTTTCCCGTCTCTGTATGCCCTGTGTGGTTCGGGGCTTGTACGGAGTTTATGAGGCGTCCGTCAACGGAACGCGAAGTCTTCGTCATGCGCACGTTGGTGGAAGTCTGACTTGTGGCCAAATTGTCAACAAAACTCTACTTCACCCACATGCCTCGTAGGAATCTCAGCCGGATCCCTACGAAAGGTGGCCGAAGGAGGGGGGGGCCGTGGCCCGAAGGTCGGCCCATCAAATACAGGGGGGTGTGCGTTGCGTCGTCGCTCGTTTATTTTTTCACTTTTGCTTTCCACTCTAACCACGGTTTGCCTTGCCCAAGGGTATGCGGTGGGAGATCGAGTCATCTTCGATTACCATCAGGTACCAACCGAAGGCGAGATTATTCGCCAGGAGGGCAATCAGTATCTTATCAAGTGGAAGGGGGAGTGGGGCGACAATCAGAGCTATTACGAGGCTGCCAAGATTTTACGCAAGGCCGGCCAGCCAGCACCGGCCGCCCCAAATCCGGCACCTGCGCCCAATCCGGCGCCCCAGGCCAACCATGACGCTGGCGCCCTGGGGGCGGGGCAGAAAGTCTTGCTGAATTATCACGGCGACTGGGTGGAGGCCGAGATTCTTCGCCAGGAGGGGGGGCAGTACTTGGTCAAACACCAGACCCCGTTCGGCCCGGCCCAGGCTTACTACGGACCGGAGAAAATCAAGCCACACGGTCCCGCAGATCCAGGAGCAGTCCCGGTGGCTGCTCGACCCAATCCTCAGCCGGGCAACGACATGCCTCGTCCAATTAACCCCGGAGGCGGGGGCGGGTTGATGAACGAGGCCGAACTCAAGAATTACCTCGATACCAACCTGGGTGGCAACCCTTGGGGGCCCAACCGGGCCAGGGTGCTTGACGAACTCAGGCGCCAAATCATGTCAAGGGGGGTGAACTGGCACTATTCCACGGACTCTCCCTTGTACCAGGACACCGTAGCCAAGTACGGTTTGCTCAGCGACATCACCCGCCCTCTAGACGACAACTTCGGTAGCAACCCTGTGCGCAACGCCCTCTTCGGCAGCTGGCGAACCGAGGTCAATGGACCCACCACCTATAGCGCGGATGGCGCCAACGTCTACCGGCACGGACCCATCCACTCCAGCACGGGGTCCCTGACCATCGACCCGGGCGGCAGTTACCACTGGACGACGACCAACGGCCAGGTCGTCAAGGGCACCTAGCGGGCCGCCACCACTGCGGAAATGCAGTACACAGGAGGGGAAGGCTTGGTGCTCACTTCCGGCCGGGGCGGCTGGGACTGGATCGTGACCAAGTTTCGCGACCCGGTGCCGAACGGCTTGAGTCCAAACTGGATCAACATCTTCGAGCTTACCACTCGGCAGGAGCGCCAGTTCGGCACCCGCTGATCCTGGAGCCGGGACGGCCCTGGCCCGGGGGTGTCCTGGCTGTGGACCGGTATTTGTCCCGCCTGGAGCCGGGACAGCCCTGGCCCGGGGGTGTCCTGGCTGTGGACCGGCATTGGTCCCGCCTGGAGCCGGGACAGCCCTGGCCCGGGGGGTGTCCTGGCTGTGGACCGGCATTTGTCCCGCCTGGAGCCGGGACAGTCCTGGCCCCGGGGGTGTCCTGGCTGTGGACCGGCATGTCCCGCCTGGAGCCGGGACAGCCCTGGCCCCGGGGTGTACCTGGCTGTGGACCGGCATTGGTCCCGCCTGGAGCCGGGACCACGAATTCCAAGTCAAAGTCGGAGGCTCCTGTTCATAGCCTGGCAACAGTTCGGCGTTAAACACCCCCTATACTGGGTCCACTATGGCCGAAGAATCAAATTCCGCGACTGAACCCTCCAAGCCGGTCGGCGCCGACCAGGGAATCGAGGTAGACGTTAAGCAACTGGGCTTTATCGCTGGCATTGTCAGTCTGGGCTATGTCTTTTGGGTAGTTGGAGCCATGGAGATGGTGGAACGACTGGCTTTCTATGGAGTACGCTCGCTGGCGGGCATCTATGGCAAGTCCCCCGTTTCTGAAGGTGGACTCGGCGTAAGCATAGCCACCTGGAGCCTGGTGATGACAAGTTGGAACTTCACTCAATCCGTAGTGCCCATCTTTTTGGGGGGAATCGCTGACCGGTATGGATACAAACAAGCGATAGCGCTATCCACTGCGATTAAGATATCGGGCTATGTGTGCATGGCCACCTTTCTCTCCCTGCCCGGGTTCTGGGTTGGGGCCACCCTCCTCGCCATCGGCACGGCTGTATTCAAGCCGGGGATCCAGGGCACTCTGGTCAAATGCACCAACCGCCGGAATAGCTCCCTGGCCTGGGGAATCTTCTACCAAACGGTGAATATTGGGGCTTTCATCGGGCCTATCATGTCCGGCTACCTGCGCCAATTTTCCTGGCGTGGAGTCTTCATTGCATGCGCCGCCACCATCTGCCTGAACTTTTTACTCCTGCTAACCTATAAGGAGCCTGGTATCGAGGAGCGCTTAGAGCGCCAACGGAAATTCGATGCGAGTGGCGAAAAGCGCCGATCTCTGTTTGTCCTTACGGTCATTGAAATTATAAAACCTCATGTAGCTCTATTTCTTCTAATTTACGTAGGCTACTACTTCCTCTTTTACGCCTTCATGGACGTGCTCCCCGTTTACCTGGACGACTGGGTGCATACGGGCTCCGTGTTGCGCGACTTCTTCGGAGACAACGGCATACAGAGCCCCTTGCTACGCCGCCTGCTGGTTACAAACGCGGCCGGAACCGAGATTCAACCAGAAGGTCTGGCCAATTTGAATGCGGCCATGATTATGACGACCTGCTTCTTGTTTGGCTACCTTAGTTCTCGCCTCAAAGCACTGCACAGTATGCTGGTCGGAATCTCGCTTGTGATGGTCGGCTACGTCTTTTTGGGA
The DNA here is from genome assembly GCA_018780265.1 of bacterium. Taxonomy (GTDB): domain Bacteria; phylum Vulcanimicrobiota; class Xenobia; order Xenobiales; family JADMJV01; genus JADMJV01. Next base: position 63,627 of record JADMJV010000045.1, on the reverse strand, counting down.
AATTCGGGGGCCCCCCTGGTGGGCGCCTTTGCCATCATCGTGTTTAGTATGGGCGAAATGCTGTCGTCTCCCAAGTTCGGCGAATTTGTGGGCAACATTGCGCCTGACGACAAGAAAGCGATGTATTTGGGCTTTTCGCAGATCTCCGTTGCTCTTGGCGCCACCCTTCAATCCTTTATCGGACTTCGTGTTTACTCAAAGATCGCTTCAAAGGATCAATTTGCAAGAGACATGCTAGTCAACCAGTATCACTACACAGCTGAAGCCATCCGGCAAATCCCAAACGGAGACGCGTTTAAAAAGCTGGTTGAGGTGACGGGCCAAAGTCCTGAAAAGTTGACGAATCTGCTCTTTACCACCCACGGCGCAGGTAGAATATGGTATATGTTCGTGGCGGTCGGAGTGGTTACCGCTACATGCTTATACCTTTATTCGGTATGGATCGAACGACGCAAAGCGCGCAAAGCAATGTAACGTGCAGTTCCCTTCCAGGGTTTAGCCTATGAACAGGGGTTCCATCGGTCGGACCGAAGCCGCCCCCACCATGGCAACCGTATTCACCCTCATCATTCAAGGCAAACTGCCGGGCCGCTTCGTGTATCGCGATGATTTGTGCGTCGCCTTTCTGAGTATTCATCCCTTGCAGCCGGGTCACACACTGGTGGTGCCTATCGCCGAGGTGGAGCACTGGATCGACCTGGAACCCTCATTGCTGCAGCATTTGACCGGGGTGGCCCAGCGCATCGCGCGCGCCCAGCAGGCGGCCTTTCAGCCTGCCAAGGTGGGGTTGATGCTGGCCGGACTGGAAGTTCCCCACGTGCACTTCCATGTAGTACCCATCAACAGTGGTACCGACCTGGATTTTGCCAACCAGAACCTCCATGCCAGCGGTGAAGAACTGGACACGGCCGCCGAAAAAATTCGCCGAGCGCTCAGCTAGGGTCGGCCGTGGTTTCGGCCCAACGCTCCCTTCAGGAAAACGAAGAGCTTCTCGAAACCCTTCGTAACGAACTGATTACCTTCGTGGATCAGGGTCAGATGGAACTGGCCGCGGCCCGCATCGAACTGTTCCACCCTGCCGACCAGGCCGAAGTCATCGAGATCCTCCCCGAGGCGGTGCGCGACCGCCTGCTCACCACTCTGAGCGATGAAGACATCGCCGAGATCCTCGACTTTCTCGACGAAGAACCGCGCGAACGCTTCGTTTCTCGCCTCGACAACGCGGTTCTGGCGCGCATTCTGGTGTTTGTGGACGAGGTGGTGGCCGCCGACATCGTGGAGCAGCTGCCCGACGAGCGCGTCCAGCCGGTGCTCTCGCAACTGGCCAATCGCGAGGAAGTCTCCGAGTTGCTCAGCCTGCCCGAAGACTGTGTGGCTCGCTGGATGTCGTCCGAGGTGCTGTCGCTACGCAGCGACTGGACCGTCCAGGCGGCCTTTGAATTTTTGCGAAAAGAAAAGCCCAACAGCGGCGAACACTTTTACCTGTACACGGTGGACGAGGACCAGAAGCTCCAGGGAGTGGTCAGCATCCGCGATTTTATCACCGCCCCCCCCGAAGTTCTACTGCGGGATATTATGGTGCCCGACGTCATTCGCGTCTCCCAGACCACCGATCAGGAGCAGGCTGCCGACCGACTGCGCCACTATGGCCTGCTGGCCTTGCCGGTGGTCGACGAAACGGGCGCCCTGGTGGGCTTGCTGCGGGCCGATGAGGTGCTCAACGTTCAGGTAGAAGAGGCCACCGAGGACATCTACCTTCAGGTCGGCCTGGGAGCCGACGCCTCTCCTTTCAGTCCGGTGATGGAAGCCATCAAGGTGCGTGTGCCCTGGTTGATCATCAACCTGCTGATCGGCTTCTTCTCTGCCTTTATCGTAAGCCGCTTCCAGGCCACTCTGGAACAGGCGGCCCTACTGGCCGCCTTCATGCCCATTGTGGCCGGCCATGGGGGAAACGCTGGCAGCCAGACCTCCACTCTGGTGGTGCGCGGTCTGGCCCTCAACGAAATCAGTCGCCGTGACGTTGGCACCGTTTGGCGCAAAGAGGCCAGCTTTGGAGTGATTTATGGGTTGCTGGCCGGCAGCCTCACGGCCGCACTGGCCTACGCCATGTCGTCCAACTACGGTGGGTCGGGCCAACACAGCTGGCACCTGGCCCTGATCGTTTTTCTGGCCATGTTTGGCAACGTGGTCATGGCCACGCTGGGGGGGAGTATGATTCCCGTGTTGCTCAAGCATTTCAAGGTCGACCCCGCGCTGGCGTCCACCGTCTGGCTGACCACTTTAACCGATTGGATCGGCTTTTTGCTGCTCTTGGGTCTGGCCAGCTTGTGGCTCAAGGGAGGAATGTGATTTAGATGGAGAACCATCCTCCTATGGGGACCACCACAACCGGCGCTGCCAAGCGCACCAAAAAGACCGTCCCCTCACCGCTCGAAGAATTGCGCGGCGAGGGCCTCAATCTAGAGAACCAGCTCGAGGAAGAGCTTTGGCGCGACGCCATTCGAGCGGCTAATGCAGCCGTGGAGTCGCTGAATGAAAACGAAAGCTCGGGCCATCCTTTCGACCGTCGTCGGGGAATGCGTCTGCGCGAGAAGGCCAGTAAAGTTGACGCCGCCTTCAACCGGCTGCGAGCCCTGCGTCGAGGCGACATGCTGCCTCCCCGCGGTGAAGACGAATTTTAGGTGGCCGGAGGCTGGCGGCGCGACACTGAAGAGTTGATGGCAACCTTTCGAGTCGAGGGTTGCCTCGACTCGATTGAACTGGAAGATCTCAGTTCTGACCTGCGAGAGGCAGCCGACGCTGGCTGTCGTCATCTGATCCTGGACTTACGCCTTTCCTGCGAGCAAACCGTCCATCAGTGGTCGGCATTTCGTCCTGTGCTGGACGAACTTACTCGACAAGGCACACGCCTATCGGTGGAGGGGGCCCACCCCGACCTGCTCGACGGTCTGCACAGCGCCACCATCGAAGCACAGATGCGCCATCTGGACCGTCAATTTCCTCATTTTTTCACCAAACAACTGACGTGATCGAAGTCCTCCCCCACGACCGCCTGTTGGCGCGGGCTTTCCGTTGCGATTTTGACCGACCGCTGGGCCAACAGCCCTCGTCGGGGCGAATCCTGCGCCTGTTGCGCAAAGAGGAACTGCCGTCCTTGAGCAGCGACGACACCGTGCGAAGCGCCGTGCGGTCTTTGTTGCGCTGGGGGGGCTTCAAGCCCACCGGGCGCAGCAAACCGGCCAGTGAATATCTGGAGAAAGCATTTCAAGACGGCTACCTGCAACCCATCAATGCGGCCGTCGACGCCTGCAATGCCGTTTCTTTGCACAGCGGTCTGCCCATCAGCGTGATCGACACCCAACTGGCCTTGCCTCCTTACCGACTCGAGGTAGTGGCCGACAAAGTCAGCTATATCTTTAACCCCAGCGGACAGGAACTCGACTTAAAGGGCCTGATCTGCCTGTGGGATAGCCAGGGACCGTGCGGGTCGCCAGTCAAAGACTCTCAGCGCACCAAGACTCACGAGGGCACCCGCCAAACCCTCTGCCTGATCTGGGGCAGCCGGGAGCTTTCTGGCCAGGTGGAGGCCGCTCTATCCCTTTACCAGGAGCTGCTCACGGAATGTGGCGCCAGCTTGCAGGCCCTGATCTGAGCTTGACAAAGTAACTGGCCCTATGGACCACGAACTATACCCCCCCACCTCCGAAGTCCTCGAGCGTGCGCGAATCAAGGACTTCCACGCACTGTCATTACGCGCCGCGGCCGACCCGGAGGCCCACTGGGAACAAGAGGCACAGGAGTTAGAGTGGTTTAAGCCCTGGGACCAGGTGCTCGAATGGGAGTCTCCCTTTGCCAAATGGTTCTTGGGAGCCAAATGCAATATCGTGCACAACTGCCTGGACCGCCACCTCAAGACCTGGCGGCGCAATAAACTGGCCCTGATCTGGGAGAGCGAAACCGGCGAACAGCGCACCTTCAGCTACTTCTCGCTGCACCGCGAAGTGACACGCTTTGCCAATGTGCTCAAAAGTCTGGGCGTGCACAAAGGCGACCGCGTCACTATTTATATGCCACGCATCCCGGAACAGTTGATGGCCATTCTGGCCTGCGCCCGAGTGGGCGCCATTCACAGCGTCATTTTCGGAGGATTCTCTGTAGACGCGCTGCATGAGCGCATTCAGGACGCCGAATCGCGCCTGGTCATTACGGCCGACGGCGGATTTATGAACGAAAAGGTCGTCCCCCTCAAAGAGATGGTGGACCAGGCGGTGCGCCGCTCACCCAGCGTGGAATCGGTGCTGGTAGTGCGACGCGTCACTCAGAAACTGCCCGACTTGAAAATCCCCATGGAACAGGGTCGCGACTACTGGTACCACGACCTGGCCGCCCTACCCATCGCCGCCCGGCCATGTCCATGCGAAGTGATGGACAGCGAAGACCCGCTCTTCATCCTGTACACCTCGGGAACCACTGGCCGCCCCAAGGGCATTTTGCACGTCCACGGCGGCTACATGGTGGGCGCCTACAGCACCTTTAAGAATGTCTTTGACATTCAAGACGACGACCGCTACTGGTGCACGGCCGATGCCGGTTGGGTGACCGGACACAGCTACATCGTTTATGCGCCATTCCTGACCGGGGCTACCCAGGTCATGTATGAAGGGGCGCCCAGCTTTCCTTACCCCGACCGCTGGTGGAGTATTGTGGCCCGCCTGGGCGTCAACATTCTCTACACCACGCCCACGGCCATCCGTGGCCTGATGCGCTACGGCGAAGCCTGGCCTGAGCGCCACGACCTTTCCAGCTTGCGCCTGTTGGGCAGCGTGGGTGAGCCCATCAATCCTGAGGCATGGCGCTGGTTTCACCGGGTTATCGGAAAAAACCGCTGCCCGATTATGGACACCTGGTGGCAAACCGAGACCGGCTCTTTCATGATTTCTCCCATGCCCTGCGTCACCCTCAAGCCAGGCACAGCCACTCGTCCCCTGCCGGGCATCGATATGGACGTGGTCGACGAACATGGCCAACCGGTCCCGCAGGGCCAGGACGGCTATCTGGTGATCAAGAAGCCGTGGCCATCGATGTTGCGCACTCTCTACAAAAATCCCGAACTCTACAAAGAAGTGTACTGGAACAAGTTGCCCGGCATGTACACCACCGGCGACTCGGCCCGCAAGGACGAGGACGGCTACATCTGGATCGTGGGCCGCATGGATGACGTCATCAAAGTCAGCGGCTATCGCCTGGGCACAGCTGAAGTGGAAAGCGCCCTGGTCAGCCATCCGGCCGTAGCCGAAGCTGCCTGTATCGGCCTCCCTCACGAAGTGAAGGGCAACAGCATCAAGGCCTTTGTGGTGCTGCGTGAAGGCCGCGAGGCCTCTCCCGAACTAGAAGATGAATTGCGCGATCACGTGGGCGTGCATCTTTCCAAGATCGCCCGACCCGATGCCATTTCTATCGTGGACAAACTACCCAAAACACGCAGTGGAAAAATTATGCGCCGACTGCTCAAGGCCCAAGAACTGGGACTCCCCATCGGGGACACCTCAACTCTTGAAGACTGAGTGAAGGCCTGATCTGGGCAATGTCGAAAAATTCAGGTCAAATGCAAACTGCGCCTGAAACGATAGGCGGCTACAAGGTCATCCGTGAACTGGGCCGTGGGGCCATGGGCACGGTCTACCTGGCCTACCAGGACTCCTTGGGACGAGATCTGGCCATCAAACTGATGGCCAACGAATTTGTGCGCGATGAAGAGTTTGTCGAGCGTTTTCGTCGCGAGGGTAAAATCGCGGCACGCCTGCGCCATCCCAATATCGTTCAGGTCTATGATTTCTCCGATCGAGACGGTCTCTACTACATCGCCATGGAGTACCTGGGGTCGCGGACTCTCAAGTGCTATATCCATGAGCGTGGCCGTGTACAGGTGGAGGACGCGGTTCGTCTCTGCGACCAGTTGCTGGCAGCCCTGGACCACGCCCACAGTCAAGGCATTACCCATCGGGACATCAAGCCTGCCAACGTCATGGTGACCGACGGTGGTGACGCAGCCCTGACGGACTTTTCGATTGCTCACATGAAATCCGCTTCCAAGTTGACCCAGACTGGTTCGGTACTCGGCACCCCCGAGTACATGGCCCCGGAACAGTTTGAAGGTAAGGCGGATGGCCGCTCTGACCTCTATGCCACCGGCGTGATACTCTACGAAATGCTGACCGGCTTCAGTCCCTTTCATGCCGACACCATCGCCGAAATCATGAAAAAGCAGCTGTTCACTGCCCCCGATCCCCCTACCCACGTGGACTTTACCATTCCCGAATCAGTGTCTCAGGTGGTGGTCAAGAGTCTCGCCAAAAACCCTGAGGAACGTTATCAAACCGCCGCCGAAATGCGTCAGGCCTTGCGCTCGGCCATGATTGCGGCTGGATCCACCCATTCAGTGGCCGCTCCCATTCCCTCCGAGCTGAAAGCCATTCGAATGGAAGCGCCCAAGCCGCAGCCGGAAGTAGCCGTCAAATCGTGCGAGGCGTGTGGTAAGCCCGTCAACAAGCAACGATTCTGTCCCGGCTGCGGCCACGATACCACTCGACCCGTCAGGGCGCCTGAACCCATCGTGATTCCGGAGCGAAGGCCGCCAGTTCCGGGACCAGCGGCGGTCGTGCAGACCCAACCGCCACCGGGTCCGGTTCGCCTTGATTTACGAGACTCGGGCAGCCAGGTGATCAAACCCGTGCCCACCCCTCCGCCCGCGCGGGAGCAAGTGCTGCTTGCTCCCGATCCAGTGCCGCTGCCCAGCCCTCCCCCTCCTCCCATGCCGATTGCAATCATTCCTCGCAAAGGCGTGGTTCATTTCTTAGAAGACCAGGGCATGGCCATTCTGGGCTGGGCCTCCGGGGGATGCTTTCTGTTTATCGCACCGATGCTGAAATTCAACAACTCCTTCACGCAGACATTGGCCTGTGGTGGCGTGGTGGGCATGGTGTTCTTGCTACCCGCGAGCTTTGCCCTGTCGATGTTTTTCTTCTTCCGGCGTGCCGCGCCCATGCGGGTGGCCGCCCCCTTCTGCGTGGCGGCGGGCTTGCTGATGGCGCTTTTGATGGTGCTCTTCCATCTGGTTCAGAACAATTAGGCCAGGAAAGGCTTTACCGATGTCCAAAGCCTGGTTGATGAGGCGCCGCACTTTCCGCAAACCCACCAACAAAAGTAAAACGCCCCGCGTGCGGGTTGCTGTGGCCTTGCTGGGGCCCGATGGTTTGCTGTTGGTGCGTCACCAAAAAAAAGACCGCAGCTACTGGCTGATTCCCGGTGGCGGGCTGGAATTCGGCGAATCGATGCGGGAGGCCGCCCATCGCGAACTGTTGGAAGAGACGGGCCTCGAGGTCGAAGTAGGCTCTTTCCTGATGGCCGCAGAAAGCCTGGCCCCCGACCGCACCCGCCACGTTGTCCATATGGTATTTCGAGGCATCGTTACGGGGGGCACTTTGCGCCTGGGTGATGAGCATATGGAACCTCATGAACGTCGAATTGTCGAAGTTCGCTGGGTGCCTCTGGAGGAAGTTCGGCGAGTTGTGATGCACCCCCCCTTTGGGGAACAAATTTTGACAGCCCTTCAAACTCCCGACCCTGAAAGGCTGAATTTCTTAGACAACTTGTGGGTTGACTGAGCGCTTTAGGAGGCGACAATGAACAAGGTAGACATGGCAAGCTTTGAGCAAGAGGTGCTCAAGTCCGAATTGCCCGTGGTGGTCGACTTTTACGCCGATTGGTGCGGACCCTGCAAGCGCATGGAGCCCGTCCTGGAGAAAGTTTCCCACGCTTTCGACGGCAAGGTGAAAGTGGTCAAACTCAATTCTGACGAGAACCAGGACCTATCTCAAAAATATCAGGTGCGCGGTCTACCCACCCTGATTGTATTTCGCGGCGGCCAGGAAGTCGATCGTAAACTGGGCGGCCAAAACGAGCAGGACCTGCACAAACTAATGACTGCGGCCACGGCCTGACGAACCCACCATGCGTACGTCGCTGCTAGGGCTCATGTGCGGGGTAGTGGCGCTGCTACAGCTTTCCATCTGGAGGGCCGCCGAAGTCCGCAACGAGGCCGCCCAGCGACTGGCCCGCGTGGCTCGGCCCGCCGAGGGCAAAGTCACCGTGGGCGAGGGCCAGATTGTGGATGGCAAGTCCCGCTATGTAGTCCGCTACCAATTTGAGACACCCACGGGAAGGCGCGAAGGCGAGGAGTATCTCTCCATGCGTCAGAGCCAGGTACCCCAAAAAGGGGATAAAATCAGCGTATTTTATGACCCATCCGACCCAGAATGGAACACCATCACCGATCCTCGCGTAGTGGTGGACCGGGTGGCCACCCTCAAGCTCCTGACGCTGGGCTTTGGGGCTTTTACCTATGCATTCATCTACGTGATCTGGAAAAATCAATCGCGGGAAGCAAAGTCGGCGGCCAACAACCCGTAGTTCCACAAACCCAAAATCGCGCGACGCATGGTGCCTTCCGGCTCAAAACCGGCCTTTCCTGAGGGACCAGACGCAGACAAGAATCTACTGTAGCTGGCGAGTGGCCCGCAGAAAGGAGCGGATTTCCCACAGGATCAGGAGAGCCGACAAAAGGCCAAGGCAAATCCCCCAAAGCCAGTAGGGTAGATGCAGGGCCCTGGCGATCAGGCCCACGTCCGAAGTATGGATTACGCCGTTGACGGTGGCCGAAGGCATGAAGAGGTAGTCGGAGCGGGAATAAGTCAGTACTGACAACTCACAAGCCACCACCAGCGTGGACACCTGAGTCACCGCGGTATTGCCTTTGAGTCCCAACACCAGCAGCACCAGTCCGATCACCAGCAGAAAGGGCCAGGCCATACCGCCACGCACAAAAAAGGCGAGCGTAGCCAAGATGAACAGCGACATCCCTACCAACCAGGCGCGAGCCCCTCGCGGGGTTTGGGCCGCTCCAAAGGCAAATGCGGCCATAAAAGGGGGACCCAGCAAACCGCCAGCAGCCACCAATGCCGTCTTCCAGCCGCCCGAGGTGGCCGTGTGGGCGAGTCCGGAACCGTCGCTGAAAAGGTCCAACCGGTGAAGCTGCCCGCCGACTAGCAAGGCGGTCAGACCGTGGCCCATTTCGTGCATGAGGGTGTCGAACAGCATCAGCGGATAGAGCATTACCCCCCGATAGGGCATATGATGCAGCCCCCACAGCACCAACAGAGCCGCACCCAGAGCCAGACCGCGATTTTTTTGCACAAGACGAATTTCCCGTTCCACGGTCACTCTCCTGGAATTACTGACAGAAAGGATCGGGCGACGAGAATCGTGAAACAAGTGGCTCAAAAAATGTTAACAAACGTGTAACGTTTCACCCCTAGAGGAACCCCGCTGGGGGGGGATAAAACAACCAACAACAAGATTGCAGATTCAGAAATCGGAGGAACAAGAACATGGGTGGAGTCGTTCGTGCAGTTGGTGGTGCTATCGCAGCGCCTTTCAAAGCGGTGGCATCGGTCGCCGGTGGTGTAATCCGCGGCGCTGGCCGAGTTTTCGAAGGGGCCGGTAAAATTCTGCAGGGCGACTTCAAAGGCGGCCTGCACAGCATGTTCATCAAGTCCGGCGGCGAGGTGCTCTCTGGGGTCCTGGGCGCGGGCAAAGAAATTTTGGGCAACCCCATTACGGCAGGTATCGCCGGCTTTATGCTGGGTGGCCCGCTGGGCGCAATGGCCGGCGTAGGTTTCGGTGGTGCAGCCTCCGGCTTCCTGGGCAATATGCAGCAGGGAGTTATCGGCGCCACAGGCATCGGCCCCCAAGAGTCCTGCCAACAGGGCTACAACAATCAGTGTTTCGGGCCGTACAACGGCGGTTGCGGTGCCGGCTCGGGCCAGATTATGCCCCCCTGCCTGCCTCCTAACATGTATCCTTGCAATCCAAACTATGGGCAATATCCCCAGTATGGTCAGCAGCCTTATGGCCAGCAGCCCTATGGCCAGCAGCCCTATTATGGTGGTCAGCAGCCTTATGGCCAGCAGCCCTATGGTCAGCAGGGTATGGACCCGATGATGAAAATGATGATGATGGGCCAGATGATGAACATGATGGGCTCCATGATGATGATGATGCAAACCATGGGCGGTGGCGGTTTCAACAACTTCGGGGGTGGCGGCGGTCAGTTCTGCCCTCCTCCCCAGTATGGTTGCTGCCCTGGCGGCGGACACCGCTTCTGCTAAATCCGGTCCCCGTATCTCCCGTGCAAGGCCCGAGTTCATCGACAAGCGATGGCCTCGGGCCTTGTCTTTTGATGGAGGATCATCGAGACGCCTTCTTCTTCTGGCAAAGCCTGGGAATCCGAGAGGCTTGCTGCCTGCATGTCGACGCACATTTAGACACCTCCGAGTTTGAAGTGCCGATCCTCTCCGAGCTTCCCTTACCGCAAATAAACTGTGGCAATTATCTGCTGCACGCCCTGCGCCAGGGCCTGGTCAGCGAAGTCATTTGGGTGATCCCTCCCCATCTCTGCAACTACGAACTGGACCTGACCTGGGCCCTGGGCGAACTGGGACGGTGGAACTTTCTCAAACTCGACGACGTGGCCGCGCTTAGGATGGTGGAAGGCCGCGTGCACGGCCAACTCGAGGGCCGGCCCCTCACCATCTGTACCAGCGACCGTTTGCCCCCCTTAACCCAAGGCTACTTGCTCGACATCGACGCCGACTATTTTTTGGGTTCAAGCGACGAGGTTTGGCAGACCCCATTCCAGTTGCACCAGCTTCTGGGCGCCCAACCGTGGCAGGCTGTGACAGTAGCCTACTCGGTGCAGGGCGGCTACACGCCAGTGCAGCGACGCTTTCTGGGCAATCTAACTCAGATGATCTATGCCGGTCAGGCCGATCTGGCCTTCCACTACTGGCGCCAGCTAAGCGCTCAACAGCCGTGGGGGCTATATCTACCGACCTGGCTGGAGGCCGCCCGACTGGTCACTCAGGCCTGTGGCAGCGGTGTCCCACTGGGGGACGCGGCCTGGCTGCAGGCCGCTCTCCTGGACCCGGGCTACGCGCTACAGCCCTTTGATCTGGCCTGTCAGCGCTGGCAACGCCAGGATTTTGCCGGAGCCCGACGGTGGCTGGATCAGGTGGACTGGGTGGGAGCCGATTACCTGCGCGGCCTGGTGGCCAACTCGCAACTGCTCTTCGAGGAGGCTTTGGGCTGTTGGGCCAATCTTAGCGACAGCCTGTTGACTGACGCGCAGAAGGGCCACCTGGGGCACCTGCGTGGCCTGGCTCTGGTTCGATTGGGACGCCACGACCAGGCGGTCCAGGAGTTTACCCGGGCCCTGCAAGGCTGCCCGCGCCAGGCTTCCTTGTGGCGCGAGTTGGCTCGGGCTCAAAGTGAGCTTGGTCTTTGGGAGCCAGCCGCCAAAAGCTTTCGTAAGTCCATTCAACTGGCCCCTCAAGAGCTGGAAAGCGCCCTGGCTCGTGTTCAATTGGCTGAAGTCTACTTCAAGCTGGGGCAGATTTCTCTGATGCAGGCCGAGTGTCAGCGTGTGCGGTCCAGCGCGGCACCGGGAAATCTCAAACTTCAGGTCGAAAAGCTGGCGATGAAAGCAGCTCTGAGAAATCCCCGTGATTGAGGTCCGACCGGCCCAACTGCGGGATGTCGCCGACATCAAGAGGCTCACCCTGGCCAGCGCCGACCTGGGGATCCCGGCCAACCGCGATATTTCTAACGAAGCGGTCCGATCGAGCGCCCTGGAACACCTGGAGGGCTTGGATCGGCTGATCTATCGGCGCCGCCAGGCAGCCGTATTGGTGGCCGTAGACAACGCCAAGGAGGGAGCGGTAGTAGGCTTTCTGATATTGGAATTCAATCAGGTCGAAGAAACCACCGGTGAGAGCCAGTCGTTTATCTACAATATGGCCGTAGAGCCTGATTACTATGGGAAGTACGTCGGTCATAAGCTGGTCTGGGAGGCCGCCAAAGTGTCTCATCAGCATGGTTTCCGCTACATGACCTCGAGGGTAACCGCTTCTAACGAGAGGGCTCTGCTGAGCGCTATCAAATTGGGCTTCGAGATCGAACGCTATCAACTGACTCTGGCCTGCGGGCCGGAGGGCCGGGTGCCCATGCCCGGACGACCCATGTCTGAACGCGGTCACGCAGTGAGCCGACTCTTGCGCAAGCGCAAGCCCGGAACGCAACGAGACTGCCAAAATCAACCGTCGGGAGAACAACTGTGAATCAAATAGCAATACCACCGGTTAGCTCACCGGCAACGCAGCAAATGATCGACCTGTGTCAGGAAATCGCTGGGGGCAAACCAGACCTCTATCCTCAACTGGAAGCTGCCGCCAATCAGAGACACAGTGAAATGACGGCCGTTTCCGATCGCTTCTTTTCGGAGATAGAAAGCCAACCTGAGGACTTTCAGAAGGAACTGAGTAAAGAGATCGAGTTGATCGAGCGGCTCTACGAGGGCTACGGTCGGGCCCTGGAAGCCATTTTGGGCTTCAAGGCCGACCCTAAGCCGGAATCATTGTTAGAAGCGGCCATGATGCTGTCCTTTGCCTCCAACGGTTTATTGACGGCCATGTCGGGTTACGAGCAGCGGGTGTTGTCACGAGGGTCGCACAAGTTACCTTTGGTCAATCTCCTTACCAACCTCGGAGTGGCCTTGCGCAAGGGGCAGACCTCGCAAGAAGCCTGGCAGGCTACCTGCACTCAGTACAAGGACACCTATCAGGGCGCCATCGCTGAAATCGACAACAGCAAACACAAGAACGACAAAGGGGTGCCTGAACGAAAGGCGGCTTTTGAAAAGCTGTTGGCCAGCATCGCTCGTCTGGAGATACTCAGCAAAGAGTCATCAGCCGCTAACTTCGACGAAGAGATCGCCACCTTCTCTCAAGGACAGGACGAATTGAACGCGGCCATTGCCACTTTCAATGAAGCCGCCGTAGCCGGTCCCACCCCTTCGCGGGCTGTCAACACGGTACTCCTGTCGGCTCGCTCGTTGCTGGGTGGAGGCATGCATCCCGAGGTGCTGCGTGGCCTGTGCCAGCAGCAACTGGAGGAGATTCAAAAGGCCCTGGCCCAGGCCAAATTGGCAGCTCAGACGCCCACCAGTTCCAGCACTATCCAGGAGGAAGGGGCGCGGATCGTCGAGTCGATGGAGGCCATCGAGGAGGCGCTCGAAACGCTACTGGCCTTTTCCGAAGCCAGTGATGGCAAACCCGAAGTGGCCCAGGAGGCCATGAAACAATTGGAAGCAGCCACCCTGGACCTGCACTCGGCCAACAACAATGTGCAAGAGTTTAATGAGCGCTACGGCAAGATCGTCTGTCCGTCGTGCTCCACTCTCAACGTTCCCAACAACCGAATGTGCAGCAGTTGTGGGCGCCAACTTCCCCAAATGACGGGCAGCGAAGAATTTGGTAGCGGCGGCGCCTCCAGCATGGAGATCTCGGATGCTCCTGACGGGGGCGAAAGCGGACCGGTCATGACTGACGTGATGAAACGCCTCTTTGACGCCTGCCAGGAGTTTCAGAGCGGCAACCTGAGCGCCGACGAGGTGCTGGCTATGCTCGATGGTCTGGATCGGCACATCGCTGAGGCCCGCACCAAGATTCCGCGATTCAAAATGCCCTCGAAGACCAGCGTCAGGACGCCGAAGAGGTCACCGAAGTGGTGGCTGGCGCGGTGGGCCTGATGGAACAGGGGATCGAGGACTGCGAATTTGGCATTGCCAAAATCCGCCAGGGAGTCATGGGAGATTCCGCCGAGGAGATCCGCGAGGGTCAGCAGTTCTACTTCCAGGGCTGTCAATACATGTGGCAGGTGAAACGGGTCCAGGATCAGTTCCAAAACTACATCAACACCCACATGAAAGACGAGGGCGAGGCCCAGGACGCCAATCTAGCGTAAAGCAAGTGTTGGTCAGGAGGCCAAGACCAGTGAGCCGTCGCTGGCGGGGCTGACGACTGCGCTACCTGGGATCGGTGGTTTAGCCGCCTACGATCTCGGGTCTGTGCAGAGAAAAGCCATCCTCGACTTTGGCGCCATCGCTGAGTAGTCGGAACCGGAAGCGCACATTGCCGCTCAACTCGGAGAGGTCAATGTGGTGATCCTCCCACTCGCGGTAGCTGGTAAAGTCGGCCAGTTGTTTCCAGTCCTGGCTGCCCTGAGATTGAGCCTCCAGGTAGACAAAGTCGGTGCTGGCTTCCAGGCGGTGGCGGGCTGCAAAGCGTAATAAAGGCTTTTGCAGGCTGCTCAAGTCGACCCAGTCACTGGTCAGAGCCGAATCGGCGTGGTTAGCGTAAGCGCCGGCGGGGCTGTCTGTCCAGACGCCGGGACGCCCGGGCTTATCCACCTGTCCCCAGTTGCCGTCGCTGTTCCAGTTCGGGGTCACTGCCTCAAGAGATGCGCTGCTATCGGCCAGACCGGCCGGGCTGAGGTTGCCCACATTGTCTTCCAGCCGAACGCTGATGGGTCCGTCGCCAGCCGGGATGCGCACCTGCTGGGGTTGACCGCTGGCCAGGGCCGGTCCGCTGGTGTGGTAGTCGCCGCTGCTTACGTGGAAGCGATAGGCCGAGCCTTCCTGGCCATCATCTCCACTGTTGACCCAGCTTACATCCAGCCAGGCTCCGTCACTGCTGGCCTGGACGTGGGCAGGTGTGGCCGGAGCGATGGTGTCTTCTTCCAGGGCCATGGAAGCATTGAGCCGTCCGCCGCTGGCAACTTTGTCTCGCAGTTCGGGGAGCTGGTCTACATTGGCCAACAGGCGCGTACGGATCTGCTCGTTGCTGGCCTGTGGATACAGAGTGGCGATCAGGCCGGCAACTCCGGCCACGTGAGGGGTAGCCATGGAAGTGCCGCTTTTTTCCTCGTAGCCGCCGCCAGGGACCGTCGAGAGCGTACCCGTCCCGGGGGCAGCCAGATCCACGTTGCGCGGCCCATAGTTGGAGAAGCGCGCCAGTCGGTCGCGTTTGTCGCTGGCGCCCACGGCGATAATGTTTTCAAAGGGGTAGCTGGCCGGATAACCTACCGGGCGGTCTTCCGGATAGTAAGGGCTGACATCGTTGTCGTTGGCCTCGTTGCCGGCCGCGCACAGGTGTAATAGCGGGGAGGATTCGAAGGCATCACGTTCGGCCTCGTTGTAGCCACCGCCGTAGCTGTTGGAGGTGATGCGGGCACCCATCTGGGTGGCGTATGCGATGGCTCGGACCGTATCGGCAACCGTGCCCTCGCCATTTTGCATCATCTTGACCGGCATCAGGCGAGCCTGCCAGTTGACGCCCACCACGCCCTGGTCGTTGTCGCCCACGGCGCCTATGGTTCCCGCGCAATGGGTACCGTGCCCATAGTCGTCTTGGGGATTGCCGGTCTGATGTACGGCATCGTAGCCGTTGACGTCGTCAATCACCCCGTTACCATCGTCGTCAACGCCGTTGTCTGGAATTTCTCCTGGATTGGTCCACAGATTGGCGGCCAGATCGGGGTGTTTCAGGTCGACGCCCGTGTCGACCACGGCGATAATGGGACCTGTGTGCGAGCCGGTGGTCTGTTGCCAGGCAGCCGGTGCATTGATGCGGTGCATTCCCCACAGGGCGATGGGGTCGTAGTCGTCGCTGCACTGACTGGTTTTTCGCAAATCGTTGCTGGTGACGTATTCAAAGCGAGGGTCTTTTTCCAGCCAGGCGATACCTTCGGCCGTGGACATCCCGACTGGCAATTGCAGGCGGAGCAGATCGCCGCCACCACGGCGCAGGCCGAAGTTCTCTAAAGTCTTCACCCCCTGCAGATCCAGGCGGTCCTGTGGCTCGGCCAGGCGGGCCAATACCTCCCCGGATTTGTGCGGCGGCAACTTGCGCTCCAGCAAATTTACTTCGCGAATGTTCACCCCCTTACAGTAGTATCCGGTTGAGTCCAAACTATGAACGGGTTGTAACCCTCTCTCTAGACCAGGAAAAGGCTATTTCAAGGGCCAATGTGCTAGTCTGCTATGGAGATGAAAGTAGCCAACCTGCCCCTGCATGATTGAAATCGTCGACTCATGCGGCCTCTTACGTGCCAGGGTGTCGCCGCAACGCGGAGGCATGGTCTTCTCGCTGCGTTTTGAGGAACGCGAGTACCTCTACCTGGATCAGGCCACCTTTGACGATTCTTCCAAAAACGTGCGCGGGGGCATTCCCCTTCTTTTTCCGA
>JADMJV010000045.1:46060-47420 GCA_018780265.1 bacterium | reverse complement strand
GGGCCTCTCGATCAGGGCGTATGGAACTTTGGGGGTGCTCAGTATTCCATGCCTCAGCATGGCTTGGCCCGCCAGGCCGTCTGGCAGGTGCTGGGGCAGGGTGTCGACTGGGTGGAACTGGGCCTGAGATGGAGCGACCAGACGCTTGCTCAGTATCCCTTTCCTTTTGAGTTGAAGGTCCATTATTCGGTGCTCGGACGGACTCTCACCATCCGGCTCACTCACGGCAATCAAGGGTCTCAGCCCATGCCTTTTCAAACCGGCCTTCACCCCTACTTTCTGGTGGACGGACCGGTTGCTTGGGAGTTACCGGTAGACAGCTATCGGGACAATGAAAAGCCAGGATCGGCGACCCGGCCACTGGTGGCCATACCGGAAGACTGGCCGGTACTGGACTGGGAATTGGCCGGGCCCACGGCCCCGCAGGCCTGTGTGCAGGGCATCCGCGTGCACTACGATGAGCACTATCGCTATCTGGTGATCTGGCACCTGGCCGGCAAACGCTTCTGGTGCCTGGAGCCCTGGAGCGGTCCCCGCTTTGGGTTGCAGCGTGAGGCGGATGTGCTCATCTGTCCGGCCGGTCGGCAGTTGGCAACCACCGTAAAGATCGAAGTATAGAGCTGGAGGGGTCATGTTGTTTGGGCTGGGAGTGTTTTTACCGTTGGTGGCCTGGACCATCGAAATGGCCACCCATATCTGCCGAGAAAACTTCTTCGATCCCCTGCCCACTCCGCTGCACTCGTTCTTGTGGCTGACCATTCCGCTCAGCAACCTGTGGCTGTGGCTGTTGCTCAAATACGAGCTGCCCCGGCGCGGGCTGGGGATCTTGTGCGGAATGGCCCAGGGCATTGCCCTTTTGTATACGGTACTCTTTCTGCCCATGACTTTGCTGTCGCTTTTCTGTATCGTTTTTGGGCTAGGGTTTTGCTCACTGTCCCCCATGCTGGCCCTGCCCGTCTGTTTTTCGGGTTTTCGGGCGGCCTCCGAGCAGTCGCGACCGGCCGGGCGCTGGTTTGGTGTGCTGCTGGCCTTTGTGTTGCTGACCTTCGCTGAGTTCCCCGTGGCGGCGACCTTTGCGGGCATTCAGCTGGCGCGCAATCCTGGCCATCAGGCACGGGGTCTCGACTGGTTGCGGAAATACGCCGATGAGCAAGTGTTTCTCAAGGCCTGCTATCAAAAGCTGCAATGGAACAGTACTCCGGTAGGAATGCTGATTTGCATGGGCAGCCCCCCTCCCACCGATGAGGTGCGCCAACTCTTTTACCGGGCCACCGGGACGCCCTTCAATGCGCATCCAGCCCCCCCCAGCGCGGCGATATTCGCTGTTGACGGCATGTTTTGGGAGCGGGACGAGGATCAG
>JADMJV010000045.1:0-46050 GCA_018780265.1 bacterium | reverse complement strand
GGGTGGGCGGACGGGTTCATCAGTTGGCCCTGAAAGAATCGACGTTGGCGGGGCGGATCGACCCTACCGGCTCTACAGCTCGGTGGAACTGGGACCTGAGCTTTAGCAACGGACCGCAGGGGGATCGCGAGGCACGCTGCCAGGTGCACCTGCCCCCCGGTGGGGTCTTGAGCGGAGCGGTGCTGTGGGTGGAGGGCAAGCCTCGTCAGGCCCTGATCGCCTCCAGAGGCAAGGCTCGCACCGCTTACGAGCAGGCCGTCAAAGTGGAGAAACGCGACCCGCTGCTGGTTACCACCAGCGGGCCCGATCGGCTACTGGTGCAGTGCTTCCCCGTGCCCAGCAACGGCACCATACACATCCAGTTAAATATCACCTCCCCCTTGATCCGCGACGAAACTCAAAGAGCCCTGGTGAAAGCCCCGGCGATTCTGGAGCGTAACTTTTCCATCGACTGTAACCATTTACTGGCGCTCACAGGTCCACCCACCGGCCTACCCGCCGAGGTCAGTGACAAGGGCTTAAATAGCCCCGGACTGGCAGGTCGTGTCGAGCATTCGCCAGCGCCGGAGGTGTTCTGCGCAGACCCGGCCCGGGGGTTTACCCTGGCCCAGTGGAGCCCGCCCCCACTCGCTCCCGGGCCCCTCTGGGTGGTGCTGGATGGGTCCTCCTCCATGCAGGCATACCGTCAACCCATTGCCGCCGCTCTGCGCAAATTTCGTTCGCCCCAGCCGGTCGGGGTTTTGTTGGCCGGCGACGAGGTGGTCACCTTGTTGCCCCTGGGTCCGGCCGAGCCAGCCCGGCTGGAACAGGCCGCCCGGGCCCTGGAAGCCGCGCCCCTGGTGGGAGGCCAGAATGACGTCGCTGCCCTGATGATGGCCAAGGAGGGCAGAGTGGTCTGGGTGCACGACGGCCAGGCACTCCAGGTGGATACCTCGCCCCTGCGCGCCCGGGCCGACTCGATTGTGGCCCTGGCCTGTTCGGCGGCTCCCAACCGTTTGATCGACGAGTTGCGCTGCCGCGAGGCAGTGCGCAGCGGACCGCTGAGCGACGACCTGGTGCGCCAAATGGAAGTGGTCAGCGGTCAACGACCCGACTGGCTGCAACTCAAGTTAACCAGAGTCGGCACCAAGCCCAAGCAGCTTTTCACCCCTGTGGAGGATCTCAGTCGACTTTGGGCCCTGGGCGAGTGCAGCCGCCTGGGCCCCAGCGATGATGCTCTCCAGTTGGCAGTGGCCTATGGCCTGGTCACGCCTATCAGTGGCGCCGTGGTGTTGGAATCCGAGGAGCAGGAGAAGCGTATGGGCCTGAGGCCCTCGGATGGCTCCGACATACCGGTGGTGCCTGAGCCCGCCACCTGGTTGCTGCTTTTGGTGCTGGGGGCGCTGGTTATGGGGCGCCGCCAGCTGCGCCATTGAGCTACAGAATCCTACTGATTGGGCTGGCCTGTTGGCCCAGTTGGTCCTATATGGGGTCCCGCTGGTGGGATGGCAGCGACGAACCTTTGGGAGTGGTGGCGGCGATCATGCTGGTGTGGCTGGCCTGGGGCCAGGCGCGGGTGGGTGGCAGCCCCCGACCAGCCTGGTTGGGCGTGACCCTTTATGCACTCCTGCGCCCCTGGGCGCCCGATTTGGTGTGCGCGGCTGTGGCTATGCTGACGCTGGCGGCCACGGCCAGCCAGGGCAGAGTGCGCCCGGGCTGGCTGGCTCTGGCTTTGCTCAGCCTGCCAAGCCTGGCCAGTTTGCAGTTTTTTCTGGGCTATCCGGCCCGGGTGACGGCCGCACAGTGCGCCGCCTGGCTGCTGGGGGCTCAGGGCTACGACCTGGAACGGCGGGGGGTGGAACTGGTCTGGGGTCAACGCCATCTGCTGGTGGACACTCCTTGCAGCGGGCTGGCCATGCTGTGGACGATGGTGTTTTTTGCCGCCAGCCTGGCGGCCGTCCGCGACTGGAGCGTTTGGACTACCGCCCGACTGTGCTTGTGGGCCGGCCTGGTAGCCTGGTTTGTCAACGTGATACGCCTGACCGGTTTGTTTTATACCGAACTGGTGTTGGGACGCCCAGAACTGCACACGGCTATGGGAGTGCTGGCTTTTGTGGTGGGCATCGCAGTCCTGGCCAGGCTGGCCCCACCCTCATCTGCCCAAGCCGATCCCATCGCCGTGGCCCCGGCAGGTCCCCCGGGCGGGTTGTGGATCGTGGCCACCCTGGTGGCTCTGCTGGGATTTGTCGGACCGTCCAGCCCGCCCGTGGCCGACTTTCCCGGTTGGCCCACTCAGTGGCAGGGTGAGTCGTTGCAGTTGTTGGAGGAAGTGACTGTGGCTGGCTTCCCGGGTCGCATCGGGCGTTTTCGCTGTGGCTCAGACCCCTTGGTTTTGCGCTGGGTAGCGCGACCCACTCGCTGGCTGCACTCCAGTGCCGATTGCTTTCGAGCTCAAGGGCGCGTTTTTGTGGGTGTGGAGCAGATCTACGACGCCGACGGTCGATGCTTTAGTGATGTTTCTCAGTGGTTTTGGGCCGCCTCTTTGGGCCAGAGCCGCGGGCCCTGGCTGGCGGCCACCAGGCCTTAGCTATAACGGAAGAACATGTTGCCGAAGACGTCGAGTTCGGCGTTTTCCGGCAGGATCGGGTTGCCCCAGGCGTCGATTTCATAGGGCAAAGATTGGGTGGGTTGAACTCCCTGGTCCACGGGGTCAGGGTCGATCCGGGCCTGAACGGGGGCGATGGACGGACGGGCCGTCGGACTGGGAATCACCGGGACTCGCGGCTGGTAGTAGCCGGGCTGACTTCCATAGACGCGTCCAGCGTTGCTGTTGACGCCCTGTCCTTGGAGATGAGGAAAGTAGTTGGGCTGGGCACTGCGCTGCTGCATCTGACGCGCGCTCTGTTGCTGTAGTGCCTGGCCGCGCTGCTCCAGGCGGGCCTGAGCGGCGGCGAAATCGTCTTGCAAGCAAACTGGGGCCTGCAAGGAAGGGGCGGCATCCAGTTCCAAGGTGTCTTGATAGCCCGACCACGGGTCTTCATCGACCTCTTCGTTATTGCCAGCGGAGTATTGGCGCTGGATGGGTTGACGGTTGGACTGAATGACCATGGCTCCATTGTGCCCCAGGGAACTCAAAGAACCATGAAACTCCGCTTCTCCAGCAACTGCCTGCTTGACGATCGCCTTCGGCGCCTTATGGTATCTTCCACAGGGTAGGCCCGGTGTTGAGGACCTTTCGGCTCCGGTTTGCTGCAAATATTGCCGGCTTGATAACGCCGCTAACACAAATCTAACACAGGTCATACATCGCAAAATAGAGCTGTTGATATAGTCACGCCAAGGTTATGTTGAGGGAGCGAACAGAGGATGGCAGAGCAAGAGGAAGCGGCGGAGATCATCGAGGATGCCGAAGTGGTCGACGAGATTCAACTTGTGCGTAACGAATTGGAAGAAGTTCAAGCCAAGAATGCCGAGCTAAAAGAGCACGTTCTCTCCGTTTCGGCAGAGTTCGAGAATTTTCGTCGGCGCCAGCAGGAAGAGCAAAAGCGCCAGAGGGTTTTGATGAAAGAAGATCTCTTTCGCGAGTTGCTCCCGCTAGTCGACAATCTGGACCGGAGCCTGGTCGCAGCCCGTCAAAATCCTTCGGTGGAAGCTTTGCTGAAGGGTGTGGAGTTGATTCGAAAAGGCTTTGACCGTCTGCTTGAAAACAACGAGATTTCTCAGATTGAAACAGCCGGTATCGATTTTGACCCGGCTTTGCACGAAGCCATGATGGTGGAAGAAAGGGATGACGTCCCTGACCAGTCCATCGTGATGGAGCTCCAAAAGGGCTACAAAATGGGCGACCGGGTGCTCAGGCCAAGCATGGTCAAAGTGGCCCGCAATCCTCAGGCCAGTACAACCTAAGATGAAGATTGAAGAGCGAAGGAGGCCCCTAATATGTCAAAAGTAGTGGGAATTGATCTCGGCACCACCAACTCGGTGATCGCCATTCTGGAAGGTGGCAAACCCACCGTTATCGCCAACGCCGAAGGCGCACGCACCACCCCTTCGGTGGTCGGCTTCTCCAAGTCGGACGAGCGCCTGGTGGGTGAACTTGCCAAGCGTCAGGCGGTCAGTGCTCCTGATCGAACCATCAAGTCCATCAAGCGCCAGATGGGGACGGATCATCGTGAGACCGTCGATGCCAAGAAGTACTCGCCCGAGGAAATCTCGGCGATGATTTTGCAAAAGTTGAAGACCGACGCCGAGGCTTACCTGGGCGAGAAGGTAACCCAGGCGGTGATCACCGTGCCGGCCTACTTCAACGATTCGCAGCGTCAGGCCACCAAGAACGCCGGCACCATTGCCGGTCTGGAAGTATTGCGCATCATCAACGAGCCCACCGCGGCCGCGCTGGCCTATGGACTGGACAAGCAGCACGACAATATGACCGTGATCGTGTTTGACCTGGGCGGCGGCACCTTCGACGTATCGGTGCTGGAAATCGGCGATGGCGTCTTTGAAGTCAAGTCCACCGCCGGCGACACCCACCTGGGTGGCGACGACTGGGACGAGCGCGTCGTAAAATACATCGCGGACGAGTTTAAGCGCGACAATGGCATCGACCTGATGCAAGACAAAATGGCCCTGCAGCGCCTGCGTGACGCGGCTGAGAAAGCCAAGATCGAACTGTCTCAGAAATTTACGACCAACATCAACCTGCCCTTCGTGACGGCTGACGCCAGCGGACCGAAGCACCTTGACATCGACCTGTCGCGGGCCAAGTTTGAAGAGATGTCGGCGGACCTGCTCAAGCGTTGCGAAGGCCCCTGCCGACGCGCCATTGACGACTCCAAGCTGAAGCTCAACGAAATCAACCGTGTGTTGCTGGTAGGCGGATCCACCCGTATGCCCGCAGTTACCGACCTGGTCAAGCGACTCTTTGAAAAGGAGCCCTCCAAGGATATCAATCCTGACGAGTGCGTGGCTCTGGGCGCGGCTGTGCAGGGCGCGGTGCTCTCGGGCGAGGTCAAGAATGTGGTCCTGGTTGACGTTACCCCGCTGACGCTGGGCATCGAGACTCTGGGCGGCGTGATGACCAAGCTTATCCAGCGCAACACGGCCATTCCGGCCAAGCGCAAGGAGACCTTCACTACGGCTGCGGATATGCAGACCAGCGTGGAAGTTCACGTATTGCAAGGCGAGCGTGAGTTTGCCAAGGACAACAAGTCGCTCGGAACCTTCATCCTGCGCGACCTGCCCCCGGCTCCTCGTGGCGTGCCTCAGATTGAGGTCGAGTTCAATCTCGACTCCAATGGCATCCTCAATGTGGAAGCCAAGGACAAGGCCAGCGGCAAGACGCAACGCATCACCATTACGGCCAGCACCAACCTGAGCAAGTCGGATGTGGAAAACATGGTCAAGGATGCGGAGTCCTTTGCCGCCGATGACAAGAAGCGACGCGACCAGGTGGAGTTGAAAAATCAAGCAGACAGCCTGGTCTATCAATCGGAAAAAACGGTCAAGGAGTTTGGCGACAAGATCGCCGGCGACGCCAAAGCCAAAATCGAAGAGGCTCAAGCGAAGTTGCGCAAACTGATCGAGAACGACAACTTCAGCGCCGAGGAAGTCAAAGCCGCTATCGAAGAGCTTCAGCAAGCCGTCATGGCCGCCAGCTCAGCGATGTATGGCCAGGAGGGCGAAGGCGAAGGCCAGCCCGAAGGTAAGCAGGGGCCGGTTGACGGCGAGGTGGTCGACGCTGAATTCGAAGTCAAGGATTAATGACTCAATCATGAGCCGAGAAAGCCCGCCCCTTTGAGGGTGGGCTTTTTCGCGCCAGGAGGTCTTCGCCATGGAATTTAAGGATTATTACAAAACACTGGGTGTCTCGAAAAGCGCCACCGAAAAAGATATCAAGCAGGCCTACCGGAAACTGGCGCGGGAAAATCATCCCGACGTGAATTCGGGCGACAAAGGCGCTGAAAAAAAATTTCAGGAGATCAACGAGGCCTACGAAGTCCTCTCCGACGCCGAGAATCGCAAGAAATACGATCAACTGGGTTCGCAATGGCGCCAGGGCGGCGCTCGGCGTGGGCCGACGGGAGGCGGTGCCAACGTCGAGTTCGACTTTAGCGATCTCTTCGGGGGTGGCGGGGCGGCCGGAGGGGACGCGGGCGGAGGCTTCTCCAGCTTCTTTGAGCGTTTCTTCGGCGGCGGAGGGCGTCGCCAGGCGGGTCCCCAACCCCAGGCGCAGCCACCGAGTCAACAGGTGGAAGTGGAAGTTTCGTTGGCCGAGTGCTACTCGGGCACGACCCGTCACCTGGAGATCACTTCACCGCAGCCCTGTCCTCAGTGTCGTGGGGCGGGGGTGGCCGGCAACGGTATCTGCCCGGTGTGTCGTGGTGCTGGCCGCCAAAACGGGACACGCAAGCTGGAGGTGCGCATCCCGGTGGGCGTGACCCAAGGCAGTAAGGTCAAGGCTCAGGACGTGGTGATACTGGTCAACGTCAAAGCCGATCCAGACTATGAGATCAAGGGCCGCGACCTGATTCGCAAGGTCTCGGTAGATCTTTACGGGGCTGTGCTGGGTACCGAAATCAAGTTTAAGACTCCGCTGGGCAAAGAAGTGTCGTTGAAAGTGCCAGCCGAGTCACAGAATGGGCGTAGCTTCCGGCTCAGCGCCCAGGGATTACCTGCGGCCGCTGGTAAGCAAGCCGGGGACCTTTATGTGAAGCTGGAGGTGACCCTGCCCACCAAGCTGACGGATCGCGAGAAGGAACTGTTTCAAGAGTTGGCCCGGTTGCGAGCTTAAAATCCCTATATGCCGGGTTAAAAGTGTGCATAAAGGGAACTATTGAAAGGGTGACCCCGTTGTAGAACCTCAGGCGGCAGCCAAATATTTCGGAAAGCTATCTGTGGGAGGCCTTGTGAAGAATTCTAGATCTGGGAAAATTCAAGTTCGCGCACTGGCATTGGGTACCATCACCGGCGCCTTGCTGTTGGGTGTGGTTCAGGTGGGCTTGCAGGTGCCCCCGCCCAAACCGAGTCCGGCCGAGGCCGATTCGGGTCAGAAAATTCGCCACGAGATGGGGACCTTCGCCCAGTTGGCCAAAGACCTGAAGCCATCGGTGGTCAATATCGCGGTGGAGAAAGTGGTCAATCAACCCGACCCCAATCAGATGTTCCCCAGTGATGTGTTCCCTTTTTCCATTCCCCAGTTCGAGCAGCCGCAGCAGTTTAAGCCGCGCGCTCGCGGCCAGGGTTCGGGCGTGATCATTTCGGGAGACGGCTATATCGTCACCAACAATCACGTGGTCGAGGGGGTTAAGACAGCCCGGGTCACCCTGTCGGATGGCTCCGAGTTGGAAGGAAAAGTGGTGGGAACGGACCCCAAAACCGACCTGGCCCTGGTCAAGGTAGTTTCGAGCCAAACCCTACCGGCAGCCCGCTTGGGCGATTCGGATGCCTTGCAGGTAGGGGACTGGGTGATGGCTATCGGGAATCCGTTTGGCCTGGAAGCCACCGTGACCGTAGGTGTGCTCAGCGGCAAGGGTAGGGTCATCGGCGCTGGAATGTACGACGATTTCCTACAGACGGATGCCTCGATCAATCCGGGCAACAGCGGCGGGCCGCTGTTTAACACCGACGGTCAGATTGTAGGCATCAACACGGCCATCATTCCCAACGCGCAGGGGATTGGCTTCTCGATTCCGGTCAATATGACCAAGGATATTGTTGAGCAACTCAAGGTCAAGGGCTATGTGGTGCGCGGATTTTTGGGAGTGGGGGTGCAGCCGCTCTCGAGGAAGTTGAAATCGGCCCTGGCCATTCCCCCCGAAGTGAAGGGCGCCTTGATCTCCAGTTTGGTCGATGGCGGTCCGGCTCGCAAGGCCGGAATCAAGATTCAGGATGTGGTGATGTCCGTCAACGGTAAGCCGATACAGTCGGACCGAGAATTGCTCAGTGAAATCGCCCGCAGCCCGGTGGGCAAAGAGGCAGAACTGCAGGTGTGGCGCTCGGGCAAGGTCACCCAGATTCGCGTACCGGTGGCCGAGCGTCCCGACGACAGAGTCAGCCAGGCGCCCGATAGTGTGCCGGCCGACCAGAAAGAACTTGGGGTGTCGATTCGGCACGTGACCCCCGATATCGCCACTCAGTTGTCGGCCACTCAACCGGATGGCGTGGTGATCGTACAGGTGGCTCGCAACAGTCCGGCCGCTCGGGCCGGCCTGCAGCGCGGCGACATTATTCGCAAAATCAATACGGTCGAGGTGCGCACGCCCGAGGACTTTGTGGCGGCTCTGAAAGCTCAGTCTGGCGACTCGTTTGCCCTGCTGGTGGAACGCCAGGGGAATACGACCTTTCTGACCATCGAAAGTTAAGAAGAGGAAGCGGCACGATATAGGCCAATCTTAAAGGATGAATTCTTCTTTGATGGGTCTGGAACGTTTCCTGAGCATCGGCGTCGGGTTGTTGGGCCTGGTGTTGTTGGCTGGTGTCGTGTACGGGGTTGTCCTTCTGAAGCGCTTTGGGGGGCAAGTGGTGGCGCCCAACAAGAAACCCAAGCCTTTGCCCAAGCACAAGGTTGAGCCCTCGGCCATAGATGAGCGCTGGTCAGATGAGTCTGGCTACGAGAGGATGCTGGACCGCTTGTATAAAGAAGTTCATCATTCGATCGGCACTCAGGATAAGGAAAATTTGGAAATTATCGCTCAGGGGTCAGCCCTGACCCTCTTCCAGGCACGGCTGCAGGCGCTGGATATGGGCTCCGACAAACGGGAGGTCCTGCAAGGCTCCATTCGCGAGAGTTGGGACCCGGTCACCCACAAACTGGTGGTAACCCTGGCAGTGACTCGCTGGGCCAAGGGGTGGAGGCGATTTTACGAGGAGTGGACGTTGCAACGGCAGGGAAATGCCTGGTTTGTAGTGGCTGCCAGGCCGACGAAAGTCTAGTCAGAAGACGGCGAAGTTGCTATGCTGAAACGGAATTGTGTTTTGAAATCGGTACCCATTGAATCGTAAGAAGCGATTCCAAATTTACTCTCCCGCTCGCGAGCGATTGCGCAGAGTTTTCAGCCTGTGGCTCCTGTTTGGCATCACTCTAGGTCTTTTGGTGGGTTTGCTTTCTTTTGGGACCCTCCCCAGTTCGATTCGCTTCAAGTCCGGCCAGGTCAGCCCGCGTACCGTCAAAGCCGATCGCACCGTGGAAGTAGTCAATCAGCAGGCCACGGAGGCCGAGCGACGCAAAGCGGCCGATGCGGTCCCCAAGGTCTTCGTCTTTGACCCGGGCGCCAGTCGTCTGAGCGAGGACAAACTTTCGGCGACCTATCGACTGCTTCAAGAGGTGGCCAACGAGCGGCGCGGGCCCAAGGGGGCCAGTGCCGACGTCCGTGAGTTGATTTACCAACTGCCCATTTCTCTGTCGCCCAATGCGCTGGAGACGTTGACCCGAAGTACTCCCGAGAAACTGCGGGATCTGGAGAGCCGCTCCCACGACCTCTTGTGGAAAGTGCTGGAAAGCGGAGTGCGCACCGATCAGGTCAACGAGGCGCGTCGCTCCATTATGCAGGAGGCCGAAGGTCGCTTCGCGAGCATGTCGCCCAGCACCCGCCAGGCCATTGTGGAGGTCGCGGCCGAGTGCGTGGTGCCCAATCGGAATTATGATAGCGATGCCACCGAAGGCGCTCGAGACGCGGCCTCGGCCGAAGTCAAGCCGGTTACCTCGGTGGTGCCAGAGGGCGCCCACGTGGTGCGTGAGGGCGAAATCATCACCTCCGAGCATATGCGGGTGCTGGACGCGCTGGGGGTCAATCAGATTACCCTCAACTACGGGCGATTGCTGGGGCATACCTTGATGGTGGCCGTCATGATGTTGGTGATTGTGGGCTACCTGGGCCAGGAGCGACGCAACGTATACCGGCGCACCAAAAACCTGGCCCTGATTGCCGTGATCAGCGTATTGACCGGCTTTGTATGCCGCAGCTTGAGTGGCCAGTCTCACTTCTTGGCTCCCGTGGCCATGGCTTCCATTCTGTCTTGCGTTCTGGTGGAAAACCGACTGGCTTTCTTGCTCACCTCTTTTTGCGCGTTGTACGTTGGCGCCCTCACCCAAAACCTGTCGGTAGCCTGTGTGGGTCAGGTTTCGGGGGTGGTGGGGATTTTGGCGCTGGGGCGAGCCGATCGGCGTTCTGACCTGATCTCTGCCATGGTGGCCGTAGCCTTCGCCAATGCTCTGGGCACCCTGACCTTTGCCTTGATCGATATGAAAGATTGGCAGCACACCGTTCAGGATGTGCTCTATGGCAGTCTAAACGGGGTCCTTTCGGTGGCTCTGGCGGTGGGCGTCTTGCCCGTGCTGGAGAATCTCTTTGGCGTAACCACTCACTTTCGGCTGCTAGATATCTCCAATCCCGGCGAACCACTTCTGCAAAAACTGCTGCGTGAGGCGCCCGGCACCTATCAGCATTCGATCATGGTGGCCAATCTGGCCGAGGCCGCCGCCCAGGCGATTGGGGCCAACGCCCTGCGCTGCAAAGTGGGAGCCTATTATCACGACATCGGCAAGATGAAGCGCCCCCGGTTTTTTGTGGAGAATCAAATGGGTGGCGAGAATCCTCACGAAAAATTGACCCCCACTCTGTCCACCATGATCATTCACTCGCACGTGAAGGATGGGCTGGAAATGGCCAAGCAACACAAGTTGCCCGACATGATCGTCGACTTTATCGCCCAGCACCACGGCACCAGCCTGGTCTCGTATTTTTATCACCAGGCCTGCACACGCTGTCAGGAGGGTGGCACGGTCTTTGAAGACGATTTTCGTTACCCCGGACCCCGACCACAAACCCGCGAAACCGGCATCGTTTTGCTGTGTGACGGCATAGAGGCGGCGGCACGAACGTTGAGCAGTCCCACTCCCGAGAAAATCACCGAACTGGTCCACAAAATGGTCCGCCACCATCTGGAGGACGGTCAACTGGATGAGTGCGGTCTGTCCTTGCAAGATCTGCAGTTGATTCGAGAGTCTTTGATCCGCTCTTTGCAGGGCATTTATCACAATCGGTTGGAATATCCCGAGCCGGCCTCTCTGGCCGGGCGAAGGAAAGTGACCAACCTGCGCAAAAAAGCTTAGCCGTGGACCCACACCATTTGGTCATGGTGCGTCAGGGCGATGTCGACCCATCGCAACGCTGGCCTCTGTCGTTTCTGCGCAGCGTGGTCCGCACCACCCTGCGCCTGGCGCCCTGCCCGGAAGACGCTGAACTGAGTCTTACCCTGACCACCGACCGAGGCATTCAGGATTTGAATGCTCGCTATCGAGGCCTGGATAAGCCAACCGATGTGCTGGCCTTTGCCATGGAAGATGGGGAGCCCCTGCCTTTGCTGCCAGGGGTGCCTCGCCAGTTGGGGGATATTGTGGTGTCGCTTGATACCACTTTGCGGCAGGCTCAAGAAAACCAAACAACACCTCAGTCTGAGCTGGCCTGGGTGATCTGCCATGGCACTCTGCACTTGCTCGGCTTTGACCATCAGGATTTTGAGCAACTCAGCCACATGCGTGCCCGGGAGCGCGAGGTCTTGACGGCTCTGGCCATTGACCGCAACTGGCCGGAACTGTACCCGGAGGAAACTTGAGCGCAGGATCGAGCGTATTTGCCGACCTGAGCTGGGGGGAAGACGGCTCCAACTGGGTTCTTTTGGCCTGTGCCATGGCCCTTCTGCTGGTCACTTTCGCAGCCGCCTCAGAAACGGCTTTGCAGCAGACCGGTGTATTTCGGCTGCGCAAACTGGTGAGTCCGGGACAGAGCAACGGCTCCAACGAGTCTCCTTGGGACGAGCAAAACCACACTCGCCTGCTACTCACCATGCAGACACTGCACATCATCATGTTGCTCAATCTGGGCGGATTGCTGCTCACCCTGCTGATGCCCTACGTGCGGGAATTGTGGCACCTCTTTCTCGGTCTGGGTGGCGCAGTGGGTTTGGCGGTTGCCGGCGAAATCGCGGCGCGCAGCTACGCACGGGCCTATTCTCAAACGGTCGCTCGCTATTTTTTGCCGGCCGGCATGGCTTTGACTCGACTGGCCGCGCCCTTTTTCTGGGTATTGCTGCTCTTCTTGCGCCCCTTTACGCCCAGCAACACCAGCACCACGGCCACTCTTGCCGACGACCTGGAAGAACTCAGCCACGATATTCGCCAACTGCAACAGCAGGGACTGCTGGAGCAGGACCAGGGGCAAATTCTCCAGTCGGTGTTTCAGTTTGGGGAAACGATTGCCAAAGAGGTCATGGTGCCGAGGGTCGATATGGTCTGTGTCGAGTTGGGCAGTTCGTTGCATCAGGTGCTCGACCTGATGATTCAATGCGGGTACACCCGCCTACCCGTTTATGAGGAGAGCGTCGACAATATTTTGGGTCTGGTGCATGCCAAAGATCTGCTGCGCAGACTGGGCGGTCCCGATTCCACGTCCGTCCGTCAGCAACCGATTGCCCAGGCGGAGTTGAGGGAGATTCTGATCGTTCCAGGCACCAAAAAGATCGCCAAGATTCTTCGCGAGTTGCAGCAGAAACAGATCACCATGGCCATCGTGGTCGACGAATACGGCGGCACAGATGGTCTCATGACCCTGGAAGACATCGTCGAAGAGTTGGTGGGCGAGATCACCGACGAGTATGATCAGGCTCACGAAGGCATTCAACTGCTCAAGGACGGCTCCTCGGTGGTGGACGCCAAGATTGTGATTGAGGACGTCAACGAATTTCTGCGTCTCGAACTTCCCTTTGACGAGCACGAGACGCTGGGCGGCTACGTCTACGGCCTGTTTGGCCGGGTTCCCCAAGAGGGCGAAAAGGTACAGGTAGAGGACCTGGTCTTTACGGCCGATTCGGTGCATAAGCAGAGGATCAAAAGAGTACATATCCAAAAGGCCGAATCACCCCGGGAGGGCACCAAAGATGAGACTGTGGCCGCACTTACCAGCTAGTCCTCGACCACGAAATCCTTGGCCGCCTTAAAGCGGGTGGCGCTGGTGCGCCTGGACGCTCTGGGCGACACTCTGCTGACCACCCCAGCCGTGGCCATGCTGCGCGAGTATGCCTCCGATTGTGAAGTGTTGGCCCTGACCCACCCCGCCGGGACGGCAGTATTAAGACCCCTGTGCGCAGTCATGGAAGTGACCCCCAAGGCTTCCTGGCGGGAGCTGGCCGCGTACTTACGCGACTTTCAGCCGGACGCCGTGATCTGCTGTAGCGAGAAAAGGCGAGCGACTTTGGCCAGCTGGGCATCGGCTGCGCCGCTGCGGGTGGGCTTCAATCCGGGCTGGGCGCAACCCCTCAAAGCGTTGGCCTCGGGCTGGTTCTTCCATCGAATGACGCCGGCCAATCCCGACCTGCACGAAACCCAACGCTATGCTCGCCTGGTCGAACTGGCCCTGGAACGAAGCGATCTGGAGGTCCCCCCCATTCAATTGCAGCCTTTGCCCAACCATTATCGGGCCGCCCGGGCCTGGGCGGCCCCTCTGGGGGTGCAATTGACGCCCAAATGGTGCCGCTTTGGCTATACAATTCAGCATTTGCGCCAGTGGCTGGAACGGTTGCCGCAACCCTGGCTGGGACTCACCGGTCCCGCCGAAGAGGAATGGGCCCGGCGTCATTTCCCCGACATCAATCTGTACTGCAGTGGCGACCTCTTTGAGTATGCCGCGGTAGTCGAAGGATTGCGAGTCCTGGTCACCATCGATACCGGAGCGGCCCACGTGGCGGCGGCCCGAGGAGTGGCCACGGTCGATGTCTTTCCTGAGCAAAACCATCAGCATTGCGTGCCCCGCTGGCGCCCCTGGCGCTGCCGTCACGAAATTGTGCTGCAGCCAGCCTTCTCGGCGGAGTCGGTGCAACGAATCGGGGCCGAGCTACGAGGGGCGGTGGACAGACTGTGGAACGCCCCGGAGTGAAAATCAGCATCGTCATCCCAACCTTCAATCGGCTCGATAGTCTCAAAGTGGTTTTGCGCAGCCTGCTCGATCAGACCTACCCGGCCGAGAATTATGAAATATTGCTGTGCGATGCCGGCAGCGGCGATGGAACTCGGGAGTGGGTCGAGGAGTTGGCCGCTTCTCAGATTCGCTTTCTGCCGGGTGCCGACAGCGGGCGGGCCGGGGCTCGCAACCGCGGCTTGAACAGCGCCACCGGGGAAGTGATTTTGTTCACCGACGCGGATATTATCGCTGACCCCAGGTTGATTGAGAGTCATGCTTTGCGTCATCAGCGGTCTACCAGGCCCCGGGCGGTGGTGGGCAATGAAGTGCAGGTGAAAAGTCTGACCGAGTATGAGGATTTTCGCCAAAACCCCGCTGCCCATGCCCGTCATAAAGCCACGCGCAAGCGGCTGCCCTGGCACTATTTCCTGACTGGCAACGCCTCGGCCCCTCGCCAAACGCTGCTGGAAGTGGGCGGCTTTGACCAGGCCTTTCAAGGCTACGGACACGAGGATTTAGAGCTTGGCTACCGCCTGTGCAAAACGGGACTGTCCATTGACTATGCACCCGAAGCCGTCAACTATCACTGGCACCCGGTGCCTTTCCAAGAGCAGTGCTCTAAGATGTACCTGGCCGGTCGCTCCACCGTGACCTTTTACCGCAAACACAAGGATGTGCGTATCTGTCTGACCATGGGTTGGAACCCGCTGGCTCTGCTGTGGCACAGCCTGATCCCCAAGGACGGCCGTATCTACCGATTTTTTGCAGGACGCCTGGAGAGCAGCCATTTTGCTCGCGAGTTGATTTTGCAGCACCATTACCTCAGCGGCATTCGCAGCGCACTGACGTGAAGCCGGTGCCCTGGTCGCAGGTTCGCCGACTGTTGGTGACTCGCCCCGACCACCTGGGCGACTTGGTGGTATCCACCCCGGCTCTTAAAGCTTTGCGTCGGCATTTGCCCCAGGCTCAGATCTGGTGCCTGGTGTCCAGTCCGGGTATAGCGCTGGCCCAAAACTGGGCCGACACGGTGCTGACCCCGGCCGACCCCCTCCCCACCAATTTGGATGCAGCCCTGGGCCTCAGCCCACGCAGCTCCACTTACGACATCTTGAGTCGTAGCAAGGCCAAATACCGAATCGGCTACAGCTATGCCGAACGTCCGCTGGCTCGCCTGACTTGCTGGATGAGCCTCACTCACACCTGGACCACCTCGCTGCAGAAGCCCTTACGCCAGGGCCTCAAAGTGCCTCATGAAGCCGAAGTGGTGGCCCAGTTCTTGGAGGCCACCGGACTGGGCCCGGTGGAGATTCGTCCAGAATTTCCCCTCAGTCCGGCTATGGAGCAGTGGGGCAAGGACAAGGTGAGGGGCCGGACCGTAATTCACTTCGCCCCTCGCTGGGGGCGCCTGTCAGATTTTTGTGAAATGGCCCGCCGCCTGGCACCTGCGGTGGTCACTTACGGTCCTTTAGAAAAGGCCTTGCTGCCCGACACGCTGCCAGCCATTGAGGGGGTAGAGTGGTTTGGCGGCCTTTCCCTGCCGCAGTGGGGGGCTGTGCTGGGAGGAGGAGCGGCCCTGGTTTCGACGGATACGGGTGCGGTCCATATCGCAGCGGCTCGGGGAACGCCCGTGGTGGTTGTCCACCTCCCCCAGCATTACGCCCTGTGCTCCCAGCAGTGGTATCCTTGGGGCGTTGGCTGGCGCGCCCTGAAGCATGGGCCTCAATTGGCCGACCGGGTGGTGGCCTCTGTGCAGGAACTGGTCGGGCCACGATCTTGAAGAAGACGCTGGCTCGGGCGCCTGCCCAGATGGCCTGATAGGTTGAGTGGACTGGTTGACGAAGTCGTCGCAGTGAGACCCTGCCTGCTGTTACTGTTGGCTCTGCTATGCTTGAGCGCTCGGGCAGACCAGCCTTTTGTCTATCAGATCAACACGATTCCGGGAGGCGCTCGGGTCTACCAGGAACTGAATGGAGCCCTGGCAGACCAGTTGCCGGAAGATTTTCTGCTGGAACCCAATTCGGCCCGTCCACACGGTTTATTGAGGCAGATAGGCGCGTCCGGGGAGAAAATGGTGGTGGTTTTTCCCGGCTCAGGCAGCGACCTGCAGAGCAATATGACCTTATGGCTGGTCCATCCTCATTGTTTCGCCAAGAGGGTCTCCCTGGTGCGCAATATCGGCGACGCCGAGCAAACGGTGACGTTGATTTATCGCAGCCAATGGATTGGCTTTCAGGCTCAACTTCCTTATTGGGGTCCGCGGATCGGCCTGCTTTTGCTGGTGGTCGTCGCTCCCATTGTGGTGGTCAGTCGTGGCAAGTTGGCTGCCGCCGCCGCCAGCAAGTTGGAGGCCGAGGCCATGCGGGACAAGGCCCGGCGCGTCACCGATTTGATCGTGCCAGGCGACATCGCTGACCCGTTTATCGGGGCGCGCCTGGATGATTACCGAATTCTGCAGCGACTGGGGGAGGGCGGCATGGCTCGGGTCTATCGAGCCGTGCCGGAGGACAGCATGGATGAGAGCCAGGCGGTGGCCATCAAAGTTTTGAATCAGGAACTGGCTCGCGAGCCCGAACTGGTGAGGCGCTTTGCCCGCGAGAAGAAAGTCTACGAAGATATGCACCATCCCAACATCGTCAAGGTGCTTTCGTCAGGGGTCTATGAGCAACAGTTCTACCTGGCCATGGAACTGGTGCGGGGGAGCACTATGCGGGCTTACGTGTTGCCCGGCGGCTTGCCCGTCAAGAAAGTCTTACAACTGATGGCGCCCGTCTTTGAGGCTGTGGGCTATGCCAACAAAAAGGGCATCGTGCACCGCGATCTCAAGCCCGAAAATATCATGATCACTGACCTGGGAAAAGTTAAAGTAATGGACTTTGGTCTGGCCCGGGGCAGTAACTACTCACAGGTGACAGCCACCGGCTCGGTGTTGGGTACGCCCGGCTATATGGCCCCGGAACAAATTGAGGGAAAGTTGGACATCCGTTCCGATCAGTATGCTTTAGGTGTTATGCTTTACGAGATGCTTACGGGGGAACTGCCTTTTTATGACGAGAATCCGGTGACGATTATCATCAGTCACTTGACCAAACCGGTGCCGCCCTTGGCCGCCAAGAAGCCTGAACTGGTGAAGCTGGGACCGGTGGTGGAGCGAATGCTGGCCAAGGACCCCGAGGAACGCTATCGAGATCTGGACCACGCTCTGACCTCGTTGCGTTACGTGATGTGATGGCTCGCAAGGGCATGTCGTTGCTGGAGATGATGTTTACCGTAGGGGTCCTGCTGGTGGTCACGTCTCTGGGCGCTTTACTGCTGATCCGCACCACTCGGGCCACTCTGCGCGGCACCATGCGGGTGGACATGCAGCAGCAAGCGGTGGTGGCCATGCAACACATCTTCACGGCCATGCGCAAGAGTAGTTGCGCTGGCATCAGCATTCGATCGGGTCCGGCTCCGCGAGCAATTTGCGTATGCCCCATCAGTCAGCCTGAACTGCGCGCCGGAGAGCCGGCCCCTGTTCAGGCGGACGGCGTAATTCGCTGGAGTAGCTTTTTCTTGATCTACTATTACGACGAGGCCCGCCAACAGATCCGGCACCGCGAGTGGCCCATCGGTTCGGTGCCAGCGACGGCTTTGGAAACGTCCATAAAGGGGCCCCGTCGTTTAGCCGCGGACCGGCTGGCCGAGGTGATCGCCGGCACGGCTCCTCGCGAGAGCGTATTGGCTTCAGGGGTGACCGCCTTCAATCTGAGTTATCCGTCTGGCGGCACGGATGACCTGTATGTGCAGCCCCTGACCGTCCAAATCGTCCAGGAGCGAAAGGGAAATACCGGTCACTCTAAGCCGGAGACCTTTACCTGTACGCGTAGCATTTTCTTGGCAGAGCAGAGATGAAGAAGACGCGCGGACTGAGCCTGATCGACGTGGTTTTCACAGCCAGCCTTTTGGCGGTCGTTTTCATGATTTTGTTGAGCATTTTTCCGACCGCCATGTTTTCTGTGCGCCAGACGGAGCATCGCCTGGTGGCCGGCGGTATTGCCCAGGCCATCCTGGACGAGTGTAGATCCGGGCCCTTCCTGCGACTGGCCACAAACCTGGTAGTAGACGCCACCACGGCGGGGCCGCTGGGGGATGTGGTACGTCGCTGCAATCACCTCGGGGATGATGGCATGGCTTATGTGC
This sequence comes from bacterium, assembly GCA_018780265.1. Taxonomy (GTDB): domain Bacteria; phylum Vulcanimicrobiota; class Xenobia; order Xenobiales; family JADMJV01; genus JADMJV01. Next base: position 27,937 of record JADMJV010000045.1, on the reverse strand, counting down.
CACGGCTCACTGTAGGGTCGTCGCCGACCTCGACGGTGCCGCGCAATACCCTGGCCCAATTGACGGTGGAAGTCAGTTGGCGCGAGCGGGGCCAAATACTCAAGGTAGCGCGTATTTTGCAGGTCGCTTCGCTGAATCGTTAATACTCGCAGACGGCGGAAATGCGGACCTTTTCGTTTTCCTGGAGAAATCGATTGGGGTCGAAGGAAAAATTTATGGGGGCACTCCCTGTATTGATCTTGTTGCGACTCTCCCAGATGGGCAGGCGCAACTCCCAGGCTTTGCGCAGGAAAGGGCCGGTTTCTGGGACCAGGCCCGCGAAATCGGGGTAGAGCCCGGCCAGGTGGGCATATTGCGGTGCCCCCGGACCGATCGGTTGATAAGGCGTATCGTTATCTCCCTGATTGATGCCATCGTGATAGGCTCCACACTTTTGTTGATGCAACTGCTCCACGTAGTCGATCAGGGCAGTTCGGTCGGTGAATCGGTGGGTCTGTACCCCGTTGTCGTTGAAAATCAGGTTATAGACATATTGCTCCGTACCGTTGACATGCTCACGACTGATCTGCAACATTGCCGGGTTCCACCAGTCCCAGCCGCCTCCGCCGTTGTTGTAGTTGGCCCCTTCGGCGGGGGTATCGTAGCCCGTGGGGTCGGGCGCATTCAAGGGAATGGTGACGGGTGAGAGGCCATAGTGATATTTGTTGCCATCGCCCAGAATAGGAACATCCTCCTGTCCCGGTTCGTTAATGAGGCTGGCAAATTGCAGGGTCTGTTGATAAGGCACGTAAAGGTCGACTTTGTTACCCACCGGAGAGTGGAATAGTTTTGAACCATGCAAGTCCACGTTGCCGGTGCCCGGCACGGAACCATCGGCCACAAAGCCCCCGATTACCGTGAAAAAGCGAGCTGTGAAGTTGCCACGCGTGTAGACCAGGCCTTGAAAATTGTAGGAGTTCCCAGAGTTGCCCAGCAGGCTGATGTCGCCCCGCGAGAGCAGGGCCACGTTGTCGTCCGAGGTCAATGTTGACCCCCCCTCAACCCGGGTGCTGCCGTTGACAATCACGGCCCCGGTGCCACGCAACCCCCCCGTCACGACCAGATCACCGGCCACGTACAGCAGACAATTATCCAGATGCAGGTCCCCACTTACGGTGGCACTGCCCGGACAGCGCACCAAACCCACCACGCTCTCATTGCCGTGCATGCCTGTAGAGAAGGTTTGATATTGAAGGGGACTGCCGTACTGAGGGTCATCGGTGTCGGTGGTGGCCGGGTCGTAAGCGGCAAAGTCGAAATGCGGCAGTTCGGCGCCGGAATAGCGGCTACGAACCTCTCCGTCGACGGTAGACCCCGTATTCAGGGCGATGTCCCCACAAGACTGCAAGTTGCCGATGATTCGGCTGCTGTATTCGAGTAGCACTGAATCCGCGAGGGCCGAGTTTGTGGCTAAGTCCCCCGGTCCCCAGGCCGTTGGGTCGGCCAGGTCGGCCAGGGATTTCAGCGACCCTACGGTGCTACTATGCAGGTGCACCTTGCCGGTGGCTCCCAGCGATATGGTGTAGTTTGGCACGTGGACGATCGCCTCGCGCGTGCGCTTGACGTTACGGCAGCGCCCAACCGCGACCAGATGCACCCGTTCCCCCGGAACATTGCGGCCGGTCAACAGCTTGGACCCCGACCAGCCTTGAGCCAGCGGACCCGAAGTCTGATTGATGGTGCAGTAAGGTACTCCCCCGCTTTTGTCAAAAGTCAGCAAAACATCGGAGCGTTCCACCGGCCCCGTGTAAGAGATACGGTGGGCGGCCACATTGCTACCCCAGGTGGGAGTTTTCATCAGCTCGGCGACCCCTTGTTGAATGGCTGAATCAGCCAGTAGAGAAGCGATCTGCACGTTCTCGGTCTGCTGCAGCATGCCGGCGTTCAGCGATGCCGAACTGGCGATGGTGAGCGCGGCAATCAGAGAAATCGAGATGACACAAACCGCACCCGCCAGCGAGGTTCCCCGAGATTTCTTGTTGGGCATGCTTCTCAGCATACCTTAAAAGGAGGGGCATTACCACCGCACGACGGGAGTCCATTGCAACCCCTGCTTGGAATAGCGGGGATAGCCCTGGTGCCGATGCTTCCCAGAAACACACCGCAACAAGTATCCGGACCCCTTGGCGGCACCTCGGTAGCTGTAGGGAGTCTCCGACCCCGCACAGTGAAAGGGAGGTAATTCCGCGGGATAGCTATTCAACTGATCCAAGCGCTCGGGGTAGCGCCCGTGGTCATTGCGGTAGAGCTCCATGAAGAAGGCCAGGCTGTGCAACCGCCAACCGCACTTAGACTCATTGCCGTTTTCACCCTCATGAGGCTGGGCGTTGGCCTGGTCGCCGATCAGTAACCCCAGCACTAATAGAACAGTCTGTATTCTCATTTTTGCGCGCCTTTTCCGGCTCGCAGTGGTCCTGGCGGAGGGGGAACGGCGGGTTTGATTTCAGTGATGGGCAGAGGCCCGGGCGGCAACGGCTGGCTGGGGTGATAATGATTGTAAAGGTCGTTGGGCTGAAGAATGTCAACTGGCGCACTGGGGTCGAGCGTCTTGCGCAGGAGTCGGCCGGACGTTGTTGTGCAGGCATTCGTTTCGATTGCCTCAATCTTTAAGCCCTTACCGCTGGGAGACCAGTACCGCTCAGGATTCTGCTTGGACCGCTCCACCTGACCCTTGAGGAACCGAATCATTCTCCGATCTTCGTCCGGGGTAGTGGTGTATTCCTTGACCCAATGAAATTTATCCCGGCCATAGTTCGAATTGGCTTTGTCTTGAGCACCGGGATCAGGCGAAACAAGCCCCGGCCCAGGCATCGCGCCAGCACTATACGTCTCACCAGGTCGGTCGGGGTCATCAACTTCTAACCATGCGTGTCCCACATCGCTGGAATTTTCCTGTTCTCGCATTTGCCAGCGAACGTTAGCCATCTGTAGTGGACTGGACATTAACCCACTGTCTCCTACTTTGGCGGAGCCTGCGTATCCGCTCTCATTCCGATCTAGATCCATCGCCGCCAAGTGAACTTCCGGTTGCTTGAGCCAAGTCGCGATTCTCGTGCTGGGTCTGTTAAAGTTGCTCTGAATCATTTCTAGTCCGCTTTTCATTCCCTTACTGAAGTTAGTTTAGGACAGAGCGTACTACGAGATTTCTACCGAAGCCGTTCAAAAGCACCGATTTGTTAAAATTACCTACTACGACCGATCTGATTCCAGGCGCTACGGTTCGTTCCGCTGGAGCCAGCGTGGCAAACCCCCTGAATGTGGGAGCGCACGTGCCGGCGGTGATTCCGCCATGAAATTCCCGCCGACGCAAAGTTAACGCACCCACGGGAGATTCGGCCTCCCGTTCGAAGCCCACCTCATGGGTGCTCCCTCGAAATGGGCCAATTTTCAAGCCTATTTTGCTGTCTCGGGCCAGGAACGAGCCTTGCTCTTTCGCAGCCTGGCCGTGATGTTTCACGCTGGGGTTTCCCTGGATCGGTCTCTGGCCATGCTCGGTGAACAGCAGCCCAGCCCTACTCTGCGCAAAGCCTGTTTCGATCTGGCCAACAAGGTCCAATCAGGACGGTATCTGTCCAACGCCATGTCTCAAAGCCCCTGGGTTTTTAATACCATGCACGTGCGACTGATAGCCGTGGGCGAAAAGACCGGTCAACTGGCGGCGGTACTTTCTCAGTTGGCCGATCTGGAAGAGCGCCAGCTGGAAATTCAACTCAAGGTGCGCACATCACTGACCGTGCCGGTGATGGTCAGTTCTCTCTGCGTACTCATGGTCGCGGTTGCCCCGCCCTTGTTGTTTCGGGGGCTTTTCGAGATGCTCAAGGATACCGGTGCAGCCATGCCCTGGCCAACCCTACTTCTGATCACGCTGAGTGATGCCATTCGTCACCCGCTGTTTTATCTTTTGTTGGTGCTGGCCCTGGGGGTTGGGGCGGCTGCCTTGCGACACGTCCTCCACTCTCCCGCCCTAAAACTCGTCTGGTTACGGCGTGTCCATGGCTTGCCTTTGGTGGGTCCCACCATGCGGTTGATATCGTTGACTCGCTTCGCCCAGACCCTTTCGGTAATGAATCATGTGGGGGTGCCCATCGTGCAGAGTCTCGAATACAGTTGCCAGTCCACCAACGACCCGGCCTTGATCGACGTGATTCAGGGCGTAATTGAGAGAGTCAAAGAGGGGGACATGATTGGTCAGGCGATGCTGGAATCGGGCGGTTTTCCATCCACCTTCTGCCAGGCCATTGTGGCTGGCGAAGAGAGCGGCAGTTTGGGGGATATGCTCAACAGTATGTCACGACTCTATCAAGTCGAACTGGAGCACAGCCTGGAAATCATGACCAGGTCACTGGAGCCGATCATGCTGGGTGTGGTGGGGTGCATTGTTGCATTTACCGTGGTGGCGACTTTGCTGCCTATGCTCAAGGTCATGGAATCCTTGTAATAGACAGAATCTGCTCTCCAAGGCTATACTGCCCCAATGGTTAAGCGAGTTGTAGTGGCGATGAGTGGGGGCGTGGATTCTTCGGTGGCGGCGGCCTTGATGCACCAGCAGGGCTATGAGGTCATCGGTATTACCTTGACGTTGTCGCCCAACGACAGTCAGGCGGCCCCGGCCGGGCGCGGTTGCTGCTCGGTGTGGGATGTCAATGACGCCGAAAAGGTGGCCTGGAAGCTGGGCATTCGCCACTACGCATTCAACTTGCGCGACGAGTTTCAAAAGCACGTCATCGACGATTTTGTCAATGAATATGCCCGGGGCCGCACGCCCAACCCCTGCCGTCGCTGCAATCAGCACATCAAGTTTGACCATCTATTGCGGCGAGCCCGCGAACTGGGGGCTGACAAGGTGGTGACCGGACACTATGCGCGCATTCGCCATGATGAGCAGGCCAATACCCACCGACTCTTGCGTGGGCTGGACCCCAATAAGGATCAGTCCTATGTGCTGGCCTCCTTGACGCAGGAGCAGTTGGCATGGACCCTCTTTCCCGTGGGCGAACTGGCCAAGAGCGAGGTGCGCCGTCTGGCCCACGAATTTGACCTGGCTTCGGTGGCCGAAAAGGCCGAGAGTCAGGACCTGTGCTTCATTCCCGATGGCGACACCAGCGGTTTTTTGCGCAAGCACCTCAGCGACCAGCCAGGCACAATTGTCCAGAGCGATGGCACTCCCCTGGGTGAGCACCAGGGGTTGGCTCACTACACGGTGGGTCAGCGCAAGGGGCTGGGGATCGCCACGGGCAAGCCCCGCTACGTGTTGGAATTGCGTATGGCGGAGAATCAGTTGGTGGTGGGAGATCCCGAAGAACTGCTGCATTCGGGCATGGAAGTGGAAGAACTCAACTGGATCCAGAACTTTTCTGAGCGGGCATGGGTGAAGTACCGACATAAGACGCCAGGGGCTGACGCTCGCCTGGAGAGATTGGGCGACGACCGCCTCACAGTATCGTTTGACACGCCGCAGCGGGCGCTGACTCCTGGCCAGGTTTCGGTCTTCTACCAGGGAGACGAAGTTCTGGGCGGCGGCACCATCGCTCACATTCGCTAGCTTTGTATTGGGCTAGAAGGTGCCTTGCTTTAAGAATTGCGACTCTTTGCCAGGTTATGGCTGTTTTGATAAAACCTTAGAGGAGGTTCGGTTGCCAGTTGGGTTTGGCGTCAACTAGTTTGTTCATCCCAGTGCGCACGCGGATTTGTCCTGGCTGAGTCTGAACCTCGTCAATGCTGAGTTGAATGTTGCCAGGTACGTAACCTTTGAGGTCTACCACGTAACTGTCGCCATGCTGACTGACGTTCATTCCAGCCATTTCGTGGCTGGCCAGGGAAGCAAAAAAATTGGTCATCAGGTTGGGGACCGGTAGGAAGCCGGCCAACCTGGTTTTTTCCAGATCAAACTTGAGCTTGGAGCCTCCCACGGCCGAGACTTTGCCTTCTACTTGAAAGGGTATCGTGATCAGCTTGTGGGCGAAGCCGCTCAACGTAAGGCGACCTTTGTCGCCAACCTCGACCTTTAAGCCACTCATCCCTTCGACTTCTCTCTGGGAGAGTATTTGATTGAGGGTTTTTTCGGAGATGCTCAGATCCATCTTCTCTACTCGCATGGGGAATCGAGAAAATTGGGATAGGTCGGGCATTTGCACCTGGCCCGAGGAGTTGGCCAGCGAAGCCACTTGAACGAATTCGGGAACGAGCTTTTTGAGGCCGGCAACGGAGACCTGCAGATCGTTGATCTGGACTTCCGGAGTCGTCAGACCGCGCAGACTAACCCTGTCATGTTCGACGTCGACCTGGATGCCCGCCGACGACTGTTGGGCCAATTGCTGCTTGAGTTGGCGATTCTCGGCCAACAACTGGTCGTAGCTGGGCCCACCCCCGATTGCTTGCATGAATACTCCTTCGTCGCTCGGACCTTAAATCTTCCTGAATTGTCATGTCGATCGGTTAACAACTCCATAACTAGTTTTACCCATCGGCCGGGTTACTGTGGTGTCAGAGATACACACCACAAAAAAACACCAGAGGATCTTGTCATGCACATTAGTTCTAGCGCCAAAGCAGCCACCGCCTCCAGCCAACGCAAAACGGCCAAAGCCAAGAGCGAAGAAGCTCCCGAAGTCAAGGATTGGACTGTGCTGATGTATATCGCCGGTGACAACGACCTTGAGCCCTACGCGGCCAAAATGATGCAGCAGATTGAAGACAAGTGCGGTACCACCAAGAATATCAATGTGGTGGCTCAACTGGGCCGAATGGACCAGGCCTCTCTGAAGAAGCTTTATGACGGTCAGGGCCGCGAGTACGAGCCCACCAACATCGACGGCGACTGGGGCGGAATGCGTCGCTACGTGGTCACTCAGCAGGACCGCGGCAAGGACGAAGACACCAAGATCCTTTCCAAATGCGTCGGTAAGCCCACCGACAAGAAGATGTCCAACGCCACGGCCCTGGCCGACTTCCTGGTCTACGGAATGAAGAACTATCCCTCCAAGCACACCATGGTGGTACTGGCCGATCACGGCGGCGGGTGGCTGGGCGCTTTCACCAGCGACGCCAGCGCCTCCGGCCACAGCATCATGAAGCCAGACGAGATTGCCAGCGCCTTCAAAATCGCCGAAACGGCCACCGGCAAGAAGCCCGAAGTGGTGGACATGGTGGCCTGCTTGATGGCTACCAGTGAAGTGGCCTACCAGATGAAAGACCGGGCCAAGTACCTGCTGGCCTCGGAAGAAATCGGCACGACGGCGTCGTTCGACTACGGCCCCATTATCGCTGGCATCGACGAAGCCAGCCAGAGTGGCAAAGCGGTTACTCCGAAAACTCTGGTGCAGAACATCGTTCACCACTACGACGATCAGCCCGAGGCCTTCAAAACCAAATCGGCTGTGGATCTGCCTAAAATGGAACTGGTTAAGGACACCTTCACGGTGTTGGTGGATACGCTCAAAAAAAGCAAAATCGAACCCGAGCGCATCGCCGCTGCCATCGAAGCTTCCCAGAACTTTGGCATCACCACCGAAGCCATCTACCCCTTCTACGACCAGATCCGCGACCTGCGTGGCCTGGCCGCCAACCTGACCGACGGCGAGTTGGTCAGCGACAAGAAGGTGCGAGCCGCGGCCAAAGCCGTAGTGGCGGCCGTGGATGTGGCCGTGGTCGACAACCTGGCCCACGAATACACCCGTTATGAAGTCAAAGGCGACGGTATGACGATGGACGGCAAAGAGAAGTTTACCGACTACCGCGAATTCAAGGGTAAGTACGACGCCCACGGCCTGAGCGTCTTCGCACCTCTCAGCGACAAGCTGGTCAAGAGCTCGAAGATGGCCGAGTATCAGGGACTGGACTTCACCAAGGAGACCGGTTGGGGCGACTTTATCACCGAGCTCAATGCCAAGCTGATCGAGGGCAAGAAGTCGCAAGACGGCGTGGTTGCTCGCCCGCACAATCCGGAGCAGACGGCCGCTTAGTCGGGCTCGCCTTTACAGCCTCAGACCGAATAGAACCGCGCCCAACTGCCTGCGGGAAAGTTCTTGCTGGATGTGCTGCTGCCGTTACTCAATCAGCCTTAGAAGAGAGGGAATCCACAATGTCTGACTCTCGTCGCCGCGTGCGCGCGGCGCTCACCGAAACTGTCAACGCCTACAGCGCCATGCCGGCTACCGTAGCCGAACTGCATACCCTCAAGGATCGCCTGGACGACATTCGCAAGGCCAACGTGGACCACCACATCGATCTGATGCGCCAGGCCAGGGCGCAGGGTGTGCAGGTGATCTGCTTCGGCGAGCTGTTCACCGCCCCGTACTTCGCCCTCGGCACCGACCCCATGTGGCTGCCGATGGCCGAAGACGCTCAGACCGGCCCCACTACCTGCCAATTGAGCGCGGCCGCCCGCGAACTGCAGATGATCGTGATCGCCCCGCTCTACGAAATGGACTATGCCCAGGGTAAGCGCTACAACACCGCCGTCGTCATCGGCGAAAAGGGCGAATACCTGGGAAAATTCCGCAAGGCCCACATTCCCTATGGGGGCAACGAGCAGGGCGAGTTCCACGAGAACTTCTACTACGGGCGCGGCGATGGCAACAACACGCCGGCCCCTGGCAACATCTCGAAGGACCCGCTCTTTCCCGTGTTTCAGACCTCGTTGGGGAAGATCGGAGTGTGCACCTGCTACGACCGGCACTTCGACTACGTGGTGCCGTGTCTGGCCCGCCAGGGCGCCGAACTGGTCTTCTGTCCTTCCATCACCTTCGGCAACAAGTCCGAACGCATGTGGATGGTGGAATTTCCCACCGATGCAGCCCGTCACAACGTCTTCATCGGCGGATCCAACCGCCGCGGCGTGGAGCCCCCCTGGACCCAGCCCTACTTCGGCAAGAGCTACTTCGTGGGGCCCAACGGCCACCTGGACAACCTCAGCAAGCACCCCAACCTGGTGGTGGCCGACCTTGACCTCACGACCCTGAGCGAGCCCGACCCCTCGGGCTGGAACCTGCCGCGCGACCGGCGGCTGGACTGGCTGCCGGAGCCGCAGAGGCAACCGACTTAAGTCATGCCACACTGAATGGCTTCATACCCTTTACACTGGTGGGTATGGAGGCCTCGAAGAAAGCTACTTTCGGTCTGCCAGGTTAGTTCAGCGCCAAAAAGCTACCCGAGGTTGACTACCTTCCCAAGAAGATGGGACTGCGTAAACACTTTCAACTCAACCCCCGACTCCAGATCGCCGCCCAGATCGGATGTCACCGAAACCAACGAGACCAACGCTAGCAAGCCAGACCGGGGATTATCATGGCCTTTGGTGCCGGCTCCAGACCCACGTCCACTATCACATCCCCATCTCAGATGGACTCTGGTTCCCCGATGACAACTGTTGGGCGCTGGGGTACTCCATACTCAAATCGCTGGTCGCTCGTCGCTGCCTCGAGCCCGAGACCGCCAACCTCCTCGAATCCTGGCCCGCGCTCGGGATTCTCGGCCTTTATCGGCGACCCGATCAACCAGCCCGGCGACCGGCCCGCTCCAAAAGGAGAACTTCGGCTCGGCGACTGACGCAGGAGGGGAAAACCCGGGTTTTGCACGAGAATGGGACGGACCTGGCAATCGGGACAGTGGAGGAAAGCGCTCGGTGACCTTCTCGGCTGCGGGGCAGTGGCCCGTGGCTGTCAGAAAAGACCGGAGCCGGTGGCATGGCCGGCTCGTATAGGTGTCAAGTGACACTAGGACAAGCTATTGGGCTGGTATAGGCTGGCTTAAGTCAAAACCTAACCTGGAGGTCGCTTGAAACAAAACGCTCGTGCCACTTGGCTACAAATCGCCCTGTTGTCGGCTACCATCGCCAGTTTTCTGCTGTGGGTTGGGAAGTTGCTCCTCCCCTCGATGCTTCTACTTGGTGTTTTTTTAGCCAGCGGAGCCGATATCGCCACGTTTGGGTCGTTGCGATTGATGCTCTGTGTGGGCATCGGTTTGCTTTGTGGCCAACTGGTCCGTCGGAACCGTTGGTGGCTGCCCCACCCAATCTTTTTGGGGGTGCTTTTGCTGATGACTTTGTGCTTGCATTTCTACGTCTTCTATCGTAGGACTCACCGTCTCCAGGATGTGCAAGCGACGATACGCCGGTCACACGTGAGTAGTCTGGAGCCCTTTACTGCGCAGGCAATGCTGCCCTGGAGCGAAATCAAGACAGAATCCTGCGGAACCACCATCACCCCGAAGGGCCTGGTGGTGGTGACCAGCTATGGAACTCAGGCGATCCCCTGGCAGTTGTTTCGCCAGGCACAGGCGATGGGGGGGCGGCCCCTTTTTGCCTTTGAGGTGAACAAGCGCTGGCTTTCCCCGGATTTATCCGACGAGCCGGCTCTGGACCCCGCCCACTGGCAAAAGGTGTTGGAAAAGATCCGCGACCTGGGTCTGTTGCAAGAACTGCGCAAGGAGGCCAAGCTGGACCGCCTGGTTCTGGTCCGCAAGGCGAGCGATCCTTATCCAACCTTGCCGAACTCCTTCTCTTTCCCAGCGCCCACCAGCTTGAAGTATCGGGGTCTATCGGTGACCACTCTAATAGACTTGCATTGTGGCAACGGCGTGACTCTTTGCCGGGAGGGTGTCGTCGTGCGGGACGTCTGCGGGATTCAATCAGTGGCCTGGAGCGACATTCAATCTGTTGACAACCAACAAGGCGCGGGTGGTCTTCCCAACGTCACCCTGGTGTGCGGCAAGGAGCCCAGAGCGATCAACCTCCTGACCAGTTTGGAGTCGAACCAGCTCAACCTGCTGCCGGACGACGCCGAGGCCCTTATGAAGCAACTGGTGGTAATTCTGAACTTGAAAGGAGAAGAGCGTGGTGGCCACCGACCCGGCGGGACCCTGAATCCGCCGGCCTCACCGATTTTCTATCCCGCTCAGTTGAGTAAGCATAACTAGATCTCCAAGGGCCCGTGACTCTGCCGGCTGGGAACGCCGGCGAAACCCCGTCGCAACGGATTTGGCCATTTCCAAAGCGGACCAAGGAGTTCGGCGGGCAGTTGCCCGTCATTCCGAGACGATGCCGCAAATAGTTGGCGTTTCTCCGTGGTAGTCCAAGAGCAAAACTCGCCGTGTGCCCTGCTCAGAGTTCAGGCGGCGTCCCATTAGAGCGCTTAATCTCCTTGCTGCACTTCGGGCACAGTTCGGGGTCCACGGCCCAACAACGTAGAATAAGGGTCATTTGCTCTTTGTTTTCTCAGGATTCTCGGCTTCGGGTTGGTCGGAGGGCTTGTCGTTCTTGGCCTCCTTGGGATTCAGGTTTGACATTCTCGGCCGATGAGGGGGGATTTGGCCATTTCCTGCAGGACTGGCGGCTATGGTTGGGTGAGCGCGGCAGGATTGGCGAACTGATCCTGCCAACTATTTGTGTCAATGTTGAGAGCGACCTTGCTGTGGACCCTCTTGAGTCGGAGTCGGGGCATGCTAGCCTCGACATGAGCCATGAAGTTGGTCTCCTAAAGTGGATTACTTGCGTGGTCGCCTCGGGTAGGGAACGCCAATTCGCCACGGCTCAGTCGAAATGGAGCGTGATTTCGTCTGCTCCCGGATTGGTGGGCCAATTTGGAGGATGGGACGCGAAACGCGCGGGCATTGCCTTGATCGCCAGTCTGTGGGGGGACAGAGACAGCTACACTCACTTTATGAACGAAATTCACGACGCCGTGACGGACTCCAACCGCCAGTCGGGAACCTATTCCGATATTGCGGTAGAGTTTTTTCGACCGATCCTGAGCATGCCAGGACAGTACCAGGACTTGGTCACCAGCGTGCCCCACGGCAAGTTTCTTCGGGCCGCTGACTGTCGGGTCAAAGAAGAAAGGACCCAACATTTCTTGGAGGTCCAGACGGCGGTATGGATCCCTGCCATGTCCAGGTCGCGGGGAATGTTGGGGGGGGATTTTCATGTGGACGAAGCGGATGAATCTCACTTTCTTGTCGTCACGCTCTGGGATAGCGAGGAAAACCATGAAAAATATTCCCGAGAAAGCGTGCCCAAGTTGCGGAGGCAAGCAGACGTGTCCAAGGATTTGGTGGGCCTGATCGGCAGCGCTGTAGCACTGGAAAATGCTTGGAAGGTAATGGGGGTGACGCCCAAGTGAGCAACTTGCGCAGTTTGGAAACTGGCAGGGCAGGATTGCCCCAACCCCGCCGCGGTAACTTCAGCTCGATGCACTGTCAGATCAGAGACCAATTCGAGTAACCTTTCGGTGGTTTGCCAGGTCGAAGCGCGATCAGGCCGGTCATGTTGTGAGGCAACTTTGCGCCGCAGCCGTAACCTTCGTTTGGACTAAACCGCTTCGCGGTAGACATTACGGCGACCGTAGTTGCGCCATTCACGCGTGATTGACAGTTAGCCTAACAGTAACCCGGCATTGAAAACCCATGTAAAGATAGGGAAGTGCCGCGGTCAAGTCCAAACAGCGAAAGTAGTATTCCAGCGAGATGCCAGAACCCACGGGAACCACCGCGCGCAGCAATCGCCCCAAAAGGGTGCCTTGCCGGTCAGTTGAGCAGAAAGTAGTAGCCCGTAGGAGATCGTAGCCCCCCGTCTGATTTGAGGGTATTGACCAATTTGCTTCTGAACCTGCCGCCAGAAGTGGGTTGTCATTGGTTTTTGCCCGTCATTCCGAGACGATGCCGCGGCGACGGTATGACGATGGACGGCAAAGAGAAGTTTACCGACTACCGCGAATTCAAGGGTAAGTACGACGCCCACGGCCTGAGCGTCTTCGCACCTCTCAGCGACAAGCTGGTCAAGAGCTCGAAGATGGCCGAGTATCAGGGACTGGACTTCACCAAGGAGACCGGTTGGGGCGACTTTATCACCGAGCTCAATGCCAAGCTGATCGAGGGCAAGAAGTCGCAAGACGGCGTGGTTGCTCGCCCGCACAATCCGGAGCAGACGGCCGCTTAGTCGGGCTCGCCTTCACAGCCTCAAACCGAATAGAACCGCGCCCAACTGCCTGCGGGAAAGTTCTCTGGAGTTTGGTCGTTGCCAAGTATGACCGTGAGTAACTCGCTGCCTGAGAAGCCATACTGGAAGCTTTGCTTGACCACGGGCAGACGGACGGGGCCTTGGATCCGGTGGATTTCAATTTCGAAGCGCCGCCCAGCGAAGTGCGGGGGGATTTGGCCGAAGTTGGCGATTTGCAGGGCGCAGCCGGCTTCTCCGGCCAGGACGGCGTGCACCACCGGTCCCTGGATCACGCCAGGCTCCGGCTGGCGCGGAACGAACCGCACCTCCGTCCCCGGGTAAACCTGGGGCTCGGCGGGCACGAGAGCGGAGATGAGCCCATTCTGATAGCTTTGGCGCAGCACCAGCACAAGGGTGGCTTCCGGCACTACTTCAAGCTGGAAATAGTCCTGTTCGAAGGAACCCGGCGGCTCAGCGGCTTTGATCTTCAGTAGCTGCCCCTCTTCCACCGGATTCCGGCTGGAGACGACCCCGCTAACTACAGGTTTATCCATAGCCGGCTGGTTCTGCCTGACCTGGCCCATTTCTTTCCTTTCGGCGACTGCCAATTGGTGCATTTCGTCTCCTGCTCGCTGGATGAGGTCGGTTTCGATGTGACAGGGTAGTCCAATTGTTTGTGCCCTCCGGGTAGCACAAAAGCCTTGTATTATTAAACTAGGTGCTCTATATTAGCATTGTGTTATTAATCATTGAAGGCACCGGTCAGAGATGAAGCGCTTTATCACGGAGAAACTGGAGGCCTGGAAGAACAATCCTCGGCGAAAGCCTTTGGTTCTTCGGGGCGCCAGGCAGGTCGGTAAGACCTGGTCGGTTCTTGAGTTTGGCAGAAGCCACTTTGAGGGCGTCCACCTCGTTGACCTTGAGCAGCATTTTGACTGGCATCGGGTCTTCCAGGGCGACCTGATCGCCTCAAAGGTGCTTTCGGAACTGGAGATTCTCCTCAACGCCAGGATTACGCCCGGAAGGGACTTGCTGTTTCTCGACGAGATTCAAAGTTGTCCCCGTGCCCTTATGATGTTGCGTTACTTCTATGAAGAGTGCCCGCAGCTTCACGTGATCGCAGCGGGATCGTTGCTCGAGTTTGCAATGAAAGAGATCTCGTTCCCGGTGGGTCGTGTACAGTTTATGACGCTCCCGCCCATGAGCTTTGCCGAGTATCTGCTGAATACGGGAAAAGACGCGGCCGCCAAGGTCATTCTCTCCACCCCTGAGAGGCAGCCCGAGAGCATTCACCAGATGCTTCTCAAAGAGGTACGCCAGTATATGTTCGTCGGGGGGATGCCGGAATGCGTCCTGGCTTATTCCCGCGCCGGCAGGGTTCGCGATGCCTTCGAAGTCCAGGCGGAGTTGGTCAACGCCTACCGTCAGGACTTTTCGAAATATGCGCCTCACTCCGACAAACGCTGTTTGAATGCCGTCCTATCGTCAACGGCGCGAAGTGTGGGACAACAGGTAAAGTACAGCCGCCTGGCCGAGGGATACGCTAATCCTACTATTCACAAGGCTTTCGACCTTCTTTGCCTGGCCCAGGTTGTGCACAAAATACGGGCGGCCGTCCCGGCTGGCTTGCCCCTGGGAGCCTCGACTTCGGACCGGAAGTTCAAGGCCCTCATCGTGGACATCGGCCTCATGCAGCACTTATGTGGCCTGCCCGTGGATCTGGAATTTGCCCGAGCGGATCTGCTCGACATTCATCAAGGAGCCATGGCTGAGCAGTTCGTGGGTCAGGAGTTGGTGGCCGCGGGACAGGAAGATTTGCACTATTGGGCCCGGGAGGCCAAGAGCAGCAGTGCCGAGGTAGATTTTGTGGTGGCCGTCGACGGTCGGGTGCTTCCCCTGGAAGTCAAAAGTGGGGCCTCTGGAAGGCTTCGAAGCCTGCACTTACTGTTGGAAACCTATCGCAGCTGCGCGACGGGCTACGTTTTTTCTTGCGCTCCCTACTCGGAACTGCCCGACCAGAGGCTGGTTTTTGTGCCCCTGTACTACGCCTGGTCCATCAACCACTTTTAGTTTTCGGGGGCGTCGCTTTCGGTCAGTTTGCGTCCTAGCGCAGCGCCCGCTTTGCCCAGCGCGTATGATCCCACCAGAGCTCCGGCCCAGCCGCCCAGGCTGGCCGAAAGACCAGCCGCTCCGGGCCCGAAAAGAGCGTTTCCCACCAGGGCGCCAACGGCCCGGCCGCCGGTGACCCCGGCCACCGTGCCGGCGGCGGCTCCTGCTACCGCGCCGCCCACAATCTTGGTCAGAAAGATCTTGTCTCCGCGAGTCAGGTCGTAGGGAGCCGGGTCGTTGTCTTCTTTTTTCATGGCCCGGTAGGCGCCATAGGCTCCCAGGCCCACCACTCCACCGCCGATGCGGCCCCAGAAAGAACTCAGTCCGGCCCCGGCCGCACCGCTGAGGGTACCGCCGATGGCCACGCCCAGCAGCGAGCCCGCCACGGCGCCTCCCACGGTGCAGAGCAGACCTTTGAGCATATTGCCGGTCGAAACGGGCTTGGAGTAATCGTTCATGGTGTAGTCGAGCTGGCTCAGGTCCACGCCGGCTTTGGCCAACTCCTGGCTGATGGCCACCGAGGCCATGCCCACGGGGCCGGTGGCTACGGCCATAAAGCGGTCTGCCGTTCGATTGGCCTGCTCCAATTTGCCAGGATCGTCGCCTACGCTCACCTGAAATCCCAGGTTCATGGCCGAGGCTACCGTGGCCAGCGGGGCTCCCCCGGGCAGACCCAGCAAAATACCGGAAATCAGGTTCATTTTGCCCCTCAATTTGAGGGCCTCGTCGCCAGTGATCAGGCCTTTTTCCAGGGCTTTGGCGCCGCGGTGAAGTTGGATAGGAGAGAGCAAAGCCAGGCCGGTCTCCAAAGTGGTGCGCAAGTAAGGCACCTGGCCCAGGGCATGGCCCACCGAGCGACCAGCCTGGCGCACCGGTTCCTGGTCCACCAGACGTTCGGTGGGGGTTAGCTTCTCATGTTGATCGATGATGTGAGCCTTTTCGGGAAAGTCGGCGCGGAAGCGAGCCGGATCGCGGTGGTAGGCTTCATAGGATTCGGCCCAATCCTCATAGCGATTGCCGCTGGCGTAGTCGGACACGAAGGGCGCCTTGCCAAAGGGGCCGCGCCAGTTGATAGAGCCCAGCAGTCCGTAACCACCGGAGTAGTCGACGGCATGACCTTGCTCGTGATGGACCAGACCTTCGGCTCGAGAATCGCTGACATAATCGGCATCCAACAAGATGCGGGTGTGGGTCAGGCCGGGCTGGGACATGCCGGAAATGCCGGTGTCAGTCAGACCCGGAATGACCTGCATGGTGGAGGAAGCAGTGACGTCTTTGAGGGGTAGTTTGTCGAGGGCGTCATAGACGGCCTTTTCTTGAGCTGCGGTGGCACCCACTACGGATGGGTAGACAAACTTGGGCAGAGCCCTAAATCCCGCCGCCATGGTCAGAGCGGCTTCGGCCAGCTTGGTGGGTTTGCTCTCGGTCTCCAAGTTGGGCGCGCCTTTTTTGTGCTCCAGGGCATAGCCAGCCAGCGCGGCGGCTCCGCCCAGGGCCACGCCCCCGCCAATGGCCACGCCCCCTACAATGGCGGCATTGCCCTGGGCGTAATGAATTCCGATGGGCGTGGCGGCGATCATACCAACGGTGGTGCCCACCATGTTAAAGGCCATAATCGTAGACAGGTAGCGCAGGTGCTCTAAGGATTCCAGGGTCAGACTTTTGACAAAGCGTCCAATACGCACCTCGCGCGTGTTAGGCGGGGGCAACTCCTGGGGCGGAGGCTGTTGCTCCACTTTGTCTTGAACTGCGGGCGCACCCGGGGAGGGGAGCTTTCGCCGGGGGGCAGTGGGGTTGGGCGCTCGCTGGATCTTCACAGGTGGACTCTAGCAGCGGCCCATGAAATTATTCGGAATCATAGCAGAGCAGTTCGGGCGGCGCGCCCAAGCCGATCGCGCAGGAACGGCAGACGCCGTGGGATTCGGGAGCTTTCTCTAAAAGTTGGCGGCGGGGGGCACGGATTTCAATCGAGCACCAGGCACAAATGATTCGAAAATCCTCTTTGGCGAAACTCTGCATGGTAGTGGTCTCCAGTAGTTCTATCTGTGTGTCTCTACCCTTACGGGCCCCCGGGCTCGCTCTGTGCTTGCCTCTAAGACTCCCCGCACCGCTACATTAGCCCGCTCAGTTTACCGATGTACTGCCGGATATGGCCAGGTTGTTGCCGTTTCAGGAACACTGGTAGGTGATCTGATGAGCTTCTGTCAGGTTGGGCGGTTCCCACAACTCCATCATTCGTTCCAGGACACGGGTGGGCACAGGTCGCGGGCGAGCGGCATTGCGTCTTTCGATCTCCTCCAGAGGGGCTTCACAATAGACCATCGATAGGCGTGCGCCATAGTCGTGGCACAGCGACAGAGTGCGCTCGCGCAGGGGAAAACTGAGATTGGTGGCATTCCAGACAAAGCTTTTGCGGGCTCTCAGCAGTTGGCGAGCACGCTCGCGAGCGGCCTGGAGAACGGGTCCCTGACCCTGGTCGGGGCGCACGTCCAGTTCTTCGCGCAGAGCGTCCAGCGAAATCATGGGTAGTTGGGACAGGTGCTGAGAGAGGTAGTAGTCCTTGCCGGCGGCCGGCAGGCCACTGGTCAGCACCACCGTGCAGGTGCAGGTGTCAAATACCTGGCGGTCGGGATCGCCGCCTTTGCGAAAGTAGGTGACCCGGCTGTGGTCGTCGGCAAACCGGGGAGGATTTTCTTGGGCCAACTGGGAGAACATCTCGATCTGGTCGAGCAACCAGGACTGATCGGAGCAGATTCTCCCGCGCGCGTCGGCCCGGCTGAGCAAGCGCAGCCAGTCCCAGCGAGTGGTCAGGCAGAGGGCCAGCAGTTGGGTCTGCCAGTCGGGCCTGTCCACCAATCGATAGGGGACCATGTGATGGCGCACCAGATTGCACACCGCTTCCCGCTCTTGCCAGGGAAGGCCCGCTCGGTAGAGGAGTTGACGCGCCTGCTGAGAGCCTTTGCGGGCGTGTCCGGGCGAACCCAGGTCTGGCTGAGTGCAGGCCGGCTTGGCTATGTCGTGGAGCAGACCGGCCACATAGAGAATGCGCCTGTCGGACTCGCCCAGTTGGCGAAATTCGGGGTCGGCCACCAGACATTCCAGCACCATCCGCGTGTGGGTCCAGACATCCCCTTCGCCGTGGTGGTCGGGGTGCTGGGGACACTGTTTCATGGCCTCTACCCAGCCGGGACTCTCGTCGGGGTTGACTTTCCAGTGAGGCGGTTGAGGCACCCTGTTCAACATTGGTAAATGTCCACCCCGGCGGCCAGTTGATTGGGCAGCACGGGCCGGTCCAACCAGTGGGTCTGGCTGTCGAGCACGCTGGTGGTAAAACTGGACCGCACATATTTGTAGCGAGACAACACCTGGCCCTGTTCCTCTACTTTGATATAGAGACCCTCGCTGAGGGGACTGGGGTCGGTCTCCGACTGAATGCGCTGCGGATCCAGTTGCAGTTGCTCGGCGGCCCGGGCCAGATTGGTCCACCACTGCTCCCCTTTGTAGAGGGCCGGACCCATCCACGAGGTCAGCGAGGGAGGGGCTGGCCCCTGGAAGAGCACAGGCACAGAGACCAGCGGCAAACCCTGAAGCAGGAGCCGACGGCTCGGGGTATCCAAAAAATGCTGCCTCTCTTTGTCAAAGACATCGAACTCTAAAAAATAATGGGGCAACTGATCATAGAAAATAGTGTGCTTGGCGTAGAGCCATTCGCCGTACAGTTGGTAGCGCAGACCCAAGCACTGGTGGAGGGCCTTTTGATGGGAGGATGCCCAGCTTTTGAAAAGCGCAAAATGCCGCTCGCGGCTCCCGCCGCTGAGGTAGTGGCCTCGGCTTTGCAACAGCAGTTGGCCGTTTTCGCCAAAGGAGATGCCGGCGTTCGCCCCATCCAGCTTCTCTTCGATCACCAGTTGGCGCCTGGCCAGGTGGTGGAAGTCTAGCTGGGCCGGATCGTCACCGGGTTGGAGGCGGGAATCGCCAAGATGGGGAGTGCGCGGATATTTAAGCATCCTCGAAGTTCACCAGCTTGCCGCCGCCGCCATGGAAAAATGCTGGCGATGACGCTCAAACTCGGGCACGTTGGTCTGGCCGTACAGGGCCAGTTGGGCCAACACCTGACCGGTCAGGGGGGCAAACTTGAAGCCGTGCCCCGAAAACCCGGCCCCCACCACAATGCGCCGGTCGCCGGGCCAGTGATCGAGAATAAAGTCCTCGTTGCTGGTGTTGGTGTAGATGCAGGCGTCGTAGCCCACCAACTTGACCTGGCTTCCCCATTGCTTTTGGGCAAATTGGAGCAGGTCGTGGGCGGCCGCTTCGGGCAACTGCTCGGCGATGGCTCGGTCGGGGTCATCGCCGTGGGGGCCGGTGCGATGGCGCGCCAACTTGACGCCGGGTCGTTCAAATTCGGGTAATCCGTAGAAGCTATCGTCGGCTTTGGAGCCGGCGTAAACCCAGACGGGAAAAGCCCCCACTCCCGTGTTACCAGCTGGATCCAGTTGGAAGTAGCCCACATCCTGGTGGGCCGGTCGCAAATTGGGCTGCAATTGGGGGAGCAGACGGGAGGTCCAGGGTCCGGCCGTGATGACCAGTTTTCGACAGGCCATGGGACCGCGGGTGGTGTCGAGGTGCAAATGGGGCCCGCTGTCGATGGATTGCAGCTGGCAATCTTCCAGGATATGGTCTTGTAGAGTTCGGGCCAGGAAGCGCACGGTGCGGTCGGCCGCCACCACGGCACAGGTGTGATCGACCAGCACTTTGGGGCTGTCGGGAAAGAGAAAGGGGAAAAAGCGATGGCGGGCTTCCTCGGGGCAGATTTCTTCGATATGCCGGAGCACTGCGGGCACCGACTGCAGGCTCTGGAAATACTGACTCATGCCGGGGCCAAAGAAGAGCCCGGGAGTGGGGTGCAGCAAGGGTTGCCCTGCTTCTTCTTCCCATTGGGGCCAGAGGCGGCCGTGGACCAGCTGCATCAATTCTACATACTTGGGGCTGGTATAGCTGCTGCGAGTAATGCGCGAGCGCCCGTGCGAACTGCCCTGGCCGTGACCCAGGCTGAACTGCTCCAACACCGCCAGCGAGGTCACTCCTTGCTGGAGCAGTGCGTGGGCTGTAGCCAGTCCGTTGATGCCGGCCCCCACTACGATACAGTCATAAATCATGGCCGGTCAGAAATTCTGGATAGAATGGCCGTGACGGCCACAGCGGCCCCCATCACCAAAAACATGTGCCCGGTTCCAAAAGCCTGGGCCAGACCACCTGCCACGGCTGCGCCAACAGCGTTACCGGAGTCGATGCAGGCGGCCACCAGACTGACCCCCCGGCCCCGTTCCCACGACTCAAGACGCTCATAGGAGAGGCCGTTGAGCAAGGGATAAACCAGCCCGTAGCCGACTCCGGCCACGCCGCCAGACAGCAACATGAGGACCGTAGGTGGTGGATGGGGAAACCATTGCAGCGAACCCAGACCGGCACTGCCCACGGCCAGAGAAAGCAGACAGGGGGCGATCAGCGGACCCGCGCCAAAACGATTGGACAGGCTACCGCAAAAGGCGCGCCCCACCCCGGCCACCACGGTAAGCACCACAAACAGCGCAGGCACCGATTCGACCTCGAGCGACTCCAGGTAGGGAGCGGCGAAGGCGAAGAGGCTGCCCACCGCCAGCCCAAAGCTCAGCGAGCCGATCAGGGGACCGCGCAGACGGGGACGCCAGGCCAGTTTCCAGAGCGATTCGTCGGTCGCTTTTTCGTGGATAGGATCGCGCTCCGCGTCGTTCAACGTGAATAAAATCAACCCGGCCAACAAAAATACGCCCACCGCCACTTGAAAGACGAGCAGGTCTTTATGAGGATGATGGGCCCCGCGAATCAGACCGGCCGCGATCGGTCCCAAAATACTGCCACCCAGGCTGGAGAGGCCAAATATCCCGAAGATGGTATGCATTTTGTCGGCCGGTGCGTGGTCGGAGATCCAGGCCCAGGCCGAGGTTAAATAAAGTGCAAAGCCGGCACCGTGGAGGATGCGCAGAGGCAGAACGTATTGAATCTCAATGGGGGTATAGCTGTAGCCCACCGCCGCCAGCGTTAACAAGGCCACGCCAGCACGCAGGAAGAGGGTGCGTCCCCGTTTGTCGAGTTGGGGACCCAGCCAGGGTTGCAGCAGCACCGAAACGATCCAGAACCCGGCGTCGCAAAAGCCCACCTGTCGCTTGTCCAGGCCGCCGGCCAGCAGGTAGTTGTTGAGAAACATGAAGAGGGTGGCGCCGCCCATACAGGCCACGTTCACCAGCAGCATTCGCCGTAGGGGGCCGCTCATTCGGGGAGGATGTCCAGCACCGGGGGTTGTGGCTTGGAGATGACCCTCATGAAGGCTGGCAAGAGCAGCAGGGAGGTTACCAGATTGGCCCCCACTCCGGCTGTCATCAAAAACCCTAGCGAGGCGATGCCCTGATGGTGCGCGATCATCAAAGTGCCAAAGCCGGCCATAGTGGTGCCCGCCGAAAGGGCAATGGCGGGGCCGGTGGAGTGATTAAAAATGCCCTCGTGGGGGTTGTCGAGCAAGCGGTGGACCACGTGGACGCCGAAAATCAGACCAATGCCCAAAATAAGCGGCAACGCCATAAAGTTCGCGGGGTTGAAATCCACCCGATAGTAGGCCATAAGGCCGAGCATCCAGACCACGCCGACTACCTTCGGCATCAGGGCCAGTAAAGTATTTTTGAGGTTGCGAAAATGCAGCAATAAAATGACGGCGATGGCGCTCAAGGCATACCAGCCGCTCAGTTCAAAGGCTCGCTTGAGGGCCGCCGTGTGGTAATAGACCATCACCGGGGTGCCGATCACATCGGGGTCCACGTTTTGGATATCCTTGACAAAGGCCCCCAGCGAATCGCGCTCCCAGGGGTTTCCTTTGGGGTAGATACGCAGCAATATTTTGCCCGTCTGGCCAATGCTGCGCAGTTTGATGGGAACGGGCAGATCGGTAAGCGTGATGGGACGGTCGGCGCGTTGGTCCTTTAGGAACTGCAGGAGGCTACGCAAGTCGCCGTAGAGATTGAACTGGAAGGTGGTTACTCCGTCAGAAATGGGGCCAGGTCCCATCTTTTCGAGGGTGGCGAAGAGGCGATTGAGCAGGATTTTAAATTCTTTGGCATCCTGGCGGACCTTCGGGTCGGGGGACTCGATCAGGCGAGGGTAAGCCTCGCGGAAAGCTGACTCGAGCAACATAAATCCGTCGCCCATTTTCATCAGGCCCGACCGCGTGCCGCTGTTGGCGGCATCTTCCGGATTGGGCAAAGGGACATTCTCCATGAGTTGGGCAATTTCTTGGAGCAGAGGGGCCTTCTCTGGATAGTTTTTGGGCACCAGAGGGATCACGCTCTCCACCCTGGCCACCGATTTTAGATCGGAGAACTGCTTCGACTTTTTCTCGGCCATCTCCAGATTGTCGGCCAGGGATACCGCAAAGAGTACTCCATGCTCATCGGCCGAGAGCAGTTTCATTTCGGTCTGAACCGACTGCAGGATGGGCGATTGAAGGTGGAGCAGATTGAAGTCAAATTTTACCTCGCGGGCGTGGATTCCGCACCAGAGAGTGAAGCACAGGCAGAGCGCCAGCACATAGCGAGGATAGGCCAGCAAATTGTCTTCGATGATGGCCAGTAGCCCGGCCCAACTTGGGCGTGGCTCCTGACCTGACATCTGGGGTTTCGATTCTTGCAGGAAAATCATAGCCGGTAGGACGCTGGCCATGGCCAGAAAGCTAAGCAACACGCCGGCACCGGCGATCAGTCCCAGTTCGGCAACCCCGCGGAAATCAGTGAAACAGATGGCCCAGAAAGCGATGGCAGTGGTGACCGCACCAGTGGCATTCTCTACTCCGGCGTGATCCATGGTTGCGAGCATGGCCTCGTAGGGGGCCAGACCGCGGGCTCGTTCTTCTTCGTAGCCATAGATGAAGTGAATGCCGAAATCCGCCCCCAGTCCGATCAGCATGGTGGCAAAGGTGACGGTAAGTAAATTGAGATGACCAATCGCCAGCGTGGCATAACCGATGGTCCAACCTACAGAAATGGCCAGCGCGAAGAGGGCCATGGCCGGGCGCGCCGGGCGATGGAAGGAGATGCCAAACATTAGAATAACCAGTACAAGCGACCACAGGGTGGCTTTGGTAGAGTCGGTGATGGAAGACTGCATCTCGTCTTCGTCGAGGACCAATTCGCCGGTGATGCCAATCTCCAGTTCGGGGTAGGCGGGCTTGAGACGCTTAACTTCTTTGCGAACCGTTGCAATGGCCTGGCTCACAGCGTCTGGAGTTGGCCTGGCCATCAACAGATGGATGCGTCCATCGGCCAGAGTATTGTAAAAGGCGATGCGGCCTGCTTCACGCAGCAGATCCGCCTCTTCCACGTTCTGGCCATCCCCTTCGAAAAAGGCTCGCTGCCAGGGCGATTCGTATTCGTAGCGGCCGCGCGTTTGCAGCGACTTGATCAACTGGCTCAAAATTCCATTGAGAACCGGTAAGGTCTGTTCCAGGTCCTTGGTGGTCTGGGCCAACAACTGACCCACCCCTTGCTCGCTAGACAGGGCCGACACCATGCCTTGAGCCTTGCGCAACGAATCCAGGAGTTTTTGTAGATCTTCGGTCTCCAGGTAGAGCAGGGCCTGATGACGCAAAAATGGCAGTTCGACCTTTTGAAAAATGTCCTTGAACGGGTCACCGTGTTCCTTGAGGCGGGAGGCCAGTTCGTCAGAGAACCTCTCACGCTGAGAGGAGTTGCCCCCGTCGATGACAACGATCAGGTCTTCGTTGTTGGGGAACTCTTTCTGAAATTTGCGGGAGAGGGCTCCAAATTTCTCGTTCTGATCCACCAGGGCGGCCCGGTCGGTGGCGAATTCCAGATTGCGGGCGGCGTAGACGATGCACAAGACGCAACTGAGTATAGCCAGAAGGATCAGCTTGCGGGGCGCCCTGTAGGCGAAGCCAACCAGAATTTTGAGAAAGGTATAACTCAAGCCGCCACCGGCTTTGGAAGAGGACACCACGGTTCATCGTGCCCAGATTGGACTGCCCGAAACATATTTTCGTTTCCTGAAAGGTTGAAGAAAATACCATACGAACATATGGTCTATTATGTTGCATGTTCTTCAAGATAACCAGGGTCGTCCCATGTCGATTCGAGCCTTTGCAGAGGCTGCCGAAACCAGCCCCCGACGCATTCGTAGATTGATTCGTCAGGGGCGCTTGCGCACCATCGAGAATCAAGCCGGCGAGGTGCGAGTGCCGGAGACAGAGCTTGAAAGGATTTCGCACTGGAAGGACCGCCGAAGCCTGCGCCACTCGATGGAAGTGATGGCCGTCTCGATGGAAATCGAGCCTTCACGGACCGGGCTGCGGGTGGTCAAGGATGACCCTATCGCCGAGACCTATGCGATGCAAATTCCTCTGTCTCGGCACGAAGCCGCCATGATGAGAATCGGCTACCTGGAGTCTGAACTGGCCTCCAATCATCGTCTGCTGGAAGAAGCCAAAGATCGTGAGATGCTGCTGCGCGAGGACACCGCCGATCAGCGCGAGCGGGCTGAACTGGCTGAGAATCGCCTCGAGGAGATTCAAGACAAACTGGTCGAGACGGAGTTCAAATTGGAAGAGATGCGTTCTCAGGTGATCGAAAGCAGTTTTCAGGCCGTGCAGTTACAGGACGAACTCAAGGAACTGCGTGAGCGCTTGATGTCCAGTTGGTGGAGTCGTTGCCTGGAAGTGTGGCGCACGCGCCGGCAGGGACAGCCTGAGCCGGGCTGAATTATGCCGGTTATGGAACCCGATTTTAAGGCACTGGCTTATGCCTGGCTCGATGGCGACAAGCGCAGTGCAGATCTGCGCGCTACCGATCCCGAGCGCCATGAGCGCCTGGCCGAGCGGCTAGCGCAAGCTCTGGCCAAACGCCGCACTCAGGCTGAGCCACCCATCGATGATGCTGACAGCCTGATTGTGACCATTCCTGAAGAGCGCTTTAGCTCGCAGGGCCTGGATTGCTCCGCCCTGGACCAGTTGGCAGGATATGTCCAGGAGCACATCGAGAAATTCCCCGAAGGAACTTAGGGAAGGTCCTCTCCTGGGAGCGGGCGAAATAGGCCCGGCTTAGCAATTTTGACTCCTCCGCGCGGCGAAGAGTGCAGGGCTTCGCCGAATACGGAGGCCCCCATGCGTCAAGATCTTGAGCCCTTTTCAACCGGCAGTTTAGTCTTCGATCCCTTTTTGGGACTTTGCACCCTGCGCGACTCAAAAATCGAGAGTATCCTGGGTCGAGAGCAACGTTTTTACGAGCTCGAACCCAAATCGGGTCGGCCTGTCGTGAAAATTCCTGCCGGCCAGATGGCGGCCCGCGGAATTCGGCCGCTGATGTCCAAAGACGAGATGAATCTGGCCCTGCACCACACCCATCCAGAACTTGGGCTGGCCGGCGAGGATTCCAGTCAGCGGATGCAGCGCTGGGTAGGGCTTCTCAAATCTGGAATTCAAACGGGAGTCCCCAGCATCTTGCGCGAGATTCGAAAAATGAATCA
Source organism: bacterium (assembly GCA_018780265.1). GTDB lineage: Bacteria > Vulcanimicrobiota > Xenobia > Xenobiales > JADMJV01 > JADMJV01. Next base: position 2,298 of record JADMJV010000045.1, on the reverse strand, counting down.
GAGCGGCGTAAAACTGACCCCCAAAGAAGTCGACCTGCAGGAAACTGTGCGCAACAGCCTGCGTCAGGAGATCGGGTCCGTTCTCAGCCTGACCGCCTCCAAGGCGGGTCTCCGCCTCAATCAAGCCATAGAAGGCTGACTTTCAGGCTAAGTAGAATGCTCGGAATTTCATCCTTCGAAGATCGGAGTTAGCTTCGCGAGAACTTCTTTCATAACGGCTGGGGGCACGCGTTCCAGCTTCTTTCCGCCTCGCGCTGCCAGATCGAGCACCCGTGGCTGATCGCACCTCACGAAACCACAGGTTTTGGTGCCGACCAGGGTCACGGCGAAGCCGGCCGTGCGAGCAAAATTTCCACCAGTGGTGATAGGCAGAACTACCGGGACCCGAGTGACACGATTGAACGGAGCTGGCGACACGATCAGAACGGGACGCCTCCCCTGCTGTTCGCGTCCAGCCGTGGGATCGAGACCAACCAGATAGATATCGCCACGTTCCATCAAATCAATTCGCTGCCTGTCGCCCTCGCGTCGAGCCACTCACGATCTTCCGTGGTCACCTCGGCCTTGGGGTCACACTGAGCAAGCAACTCTTCCAGAGTATAGTGCGGCTGCCTCTGGGGTTCGACGATGATTCGTCCCCCGTCGACTGTGATTCCGACCGTCGCGCCAGCCTGAAGACTTAGCATTTCTAGTAACGTCGGCGGCACCGTCAGCATAATCGAACCGCCCACCTTGCGCAGATTGGTAGTGTGCACAGAACCTCCTATGTTATACCTAAGTATAACAATACGACCGCAGCTCCACAACCCTGCCGCCTGCAAGAGGACGGATTTCTTGGACAGAGCCAAAGGGATGCTGTGGAAGGACCTGTCAGTCTATTCGTCTTCGTCGTCTTCGTCGTCTTCATCATCTTCGTCGAAGTCGTCGTCATCGTCGTCGTAGTCCTCATCATCGTCATCGTCGTCTTCATCGTCGTCTCTGACTGCGTAGAGTGGCCATTGGTCGAGGTCTAAGGTTGGGTCTTTGCTCATGGGAAACGCTCCTGGAAAAATGTGCGGCTTCTTGCAGAGGAGAATCTTGAACGACCGGATCTTAGGATAGGCGTTCCACGGCCCGTAAGTAGGGATCGGCAAATTGATTCTGAGTGCGCCGAAGGCTCCTTAATATAGGCCACAGACGCCGAAAAGTCAAACTCAAACCAGCCCTATTCGGCATCGGGGTCAACCCAGTATTCTTCCAGGACTCGTTGGCGTATCGAGTCGTTTGTGGACCATTTTCTCCAATTCGGATGGTGGCCGTAGACGTCGCGAAGGTAGTCTCGATAGAAGTTCATCTGGTTGTGCAGGCGGTCCAGAAAGTCTTGCATGCGATCGGGACGCAAATCGTAGTCCACGCTCCATTCTGGGTGCTGCGCATAATGGATCGTGTAACTCAGGCTGCGCATCCCTATTGGGGCCTCCACCTGCCAGCGATAGTCGCGCCAGTTGGGCAGGTAGCCATATTTGGTAGCCAGCGCTCCGCTGGTTATAATGGGAACGGGTCGGTCGGGTCGCATGGCCTGAACATGGTTGCGATGCAGGTGTCCGCAGAGAAAAATCACCTGCCCTGGGTAGCCGTCCAGGATGTAGGCCAGCCTTCGCAAATACTGTGGGCGCCAGCCGGGTCGGCCCATATAGAGGTCCCAACTGGGCGGTATGTGACAAAGCAGCACCACCGGACCCCGCCCCTGCGTCAACACGGACTGCAGCCAGTTCAAGGTAGTCTGTGCCTGGTCAGGAGCCTGAGGCGTTTGATTGACGGGCGAGAATATTTGCGAATTGAGGGTGATCCAGCGAAAGCCGCCCAGCCAACTAGGAGAGAGTCCGTTGCCCAGCTCGTCCAGATAACAGCGACTGCCAAAGGCCTGCTGAAAAGCCCGGGCTGTGGCCCTCAGTTCGTCCGGTTGGCTTTGATAGTTGTGACCGTAGTCGTCATTTCCGGTAGCCAGGAAAACTTCGCCCGGGTAATTGGCCAGGACTTCTTTCCAGCGGCCCACATCTTGTAGGAGGCGCTGGTCGAAGCCGGACCTGTCGTGGCTGTTGTCGCCGTGGTCGCCACTCAAAAATACCGCTTGAGGTTTCAAGGCCAGACCCTGCTGGCAGGCTTCGCGAAAGGCCTGTGCGGAAAAATACGGTCCCCCCGAATGGATGTCGCTGAACTGGACCAGAGTCAGTTCCTCGGCGGCCACCGCCATTGACAATAGCCCCATCGGGTAGCCGGGGGTCTTTCGACCCCCTAGCTCCCACACCACCGTAAGTA
>JADMJV010000162.1 GCA_018780265.1 bacterium | reverse complement strand
CCCCACAATTCTTGGCCTGCCCTTCCTTCCCGGGACTGTGCTAAGGATCAAGTGAATTCAAACCAGTTTTCCAAGTCGAGCTTTGGAATTTGACCGAAATCTCGCAGGTTGCGAGTCACCAGAGTCAGATCGTATTGCAGCGCTACTGAAGCGATGTGGAGGTCCACCGGGCTACAGGGGGCGCCAGAAGCTGCCATTTGAGAGCGCAGTCGAGCATGAAGTGTTGCACAATCTTCGTCGTAGGGAAGAATAGGCATGGTACTGTCAGCGATTTGCCTCAGATACTGTTGCAATTCTTGGCGCCTTTTTGATTCAGGCAACCGAAAGCAGCCAAACCAGAGTTCGTGCCAAACTGCTGACGTCGTTGCGCACTCATTGCCGAATCGGGAAAGTCGAGCCAGAACTAACGGAGAAGGCTTTGGTTTGGCTGGTTCGGATAGAATGTTGGTATCCAGCAGATAGCGCATCGCCTACCACTCAAAGTCTCTCTCAGAAGTCCTGTCTCTCAGGCCTTCGAAGTCTTCATCGCAAAGGGAGTCGGAATCGGCAGTTCGAGAAGCCTGAAAAGCCGAGATAGCGTCCCACAGGCCCAAAGGCTGTCGTCCTTGCAATCGCTGATACTCGGCTAAAGATAACAGGACAGCCACCTGCTTTCCTCTGCGCGTTAGATGGATAGCGTGACTGGTTTCTACCATATGCACAAATGCCGGAAGGCTCTGACGAGCTTCTGCAATCGAAACTTCCTTTTGCACAGGTCCTCCTGATGGCAATCTTGATTGCTATTTTATCATTTCCCCAATGGGGCGGCAAGTCGGCCATTCAGCCCCTTTTCAGTCCCATCAGTTAGCCTGCCGGCTCAATGCGAACCTTTCAATTTGGAATCATGGCCCAAGGTCCCGGCCTCCTGGAGATTGCTCGCCAGGCGGAAGAGCTGGGCTATTCCACTTTGTGCCTGCCCGATCATCTGGGGGAGCAGTGGGCTCCCCTGGTATCGCTCGCCGCCGTGGCCATGGTTACCAGTCGCCTGCGCCTGGCTCCCCTGGTCTGCTGCAACGACTTTCGCCATCCCGCCGTCCTGGCCAAGGAGTTGGCCACCCTGGACGTGCTCTCCCAGGGGCGACTTCAAGTGGGCCTGGGGGCCGGCTGGATGGAGTCCGACTACCGCAAGTCGGGCCTTCCCATGGACCCGCCCGCCCAAAGAATTCAGCGCCTCGAGGAAGCTCTGGCGGTGCTGCGAGGCGCCCTGGCACCGGGACCTTTTTCGTTCCACGGCACTCACTACAGGATGGAGGAATATACCGGTTTTCCTCAACCCGTCCAGTCTCCCATCCCGCTCTATCTCGGGGGAGGGGGTGGCATGATGCTCCGTCTGGCGGCTCGCCAGGCGGACGTGGTGGGCATCAACATCAACCTCCGAAACAACGCTCTTTGCGACCTCGACTTTTCAGCGGAAGCCTGCGATCAAAAGGTGAGTTGGGTTCGCCAGGCCGCCGGTCCGCGCTGGGATCAGATTCGTCTGAGTATGCTCACTTTCGTCTGCCGCCTCACCGATCAGGCCGAGTCCGCCTACCACGAGATCGCCGCCCAGATGGAGACGACTGCGGAGGTGGTGCGACAGAGCCCGTCCGTTCTGGTGGGCACAGTTGACCAGGTGGTTGAGCAACTCGTGCAACGTCGGCAACGCTGGGGAATCAGCGAGTGGATATTTCGGTCCGGGCAGCTCCGAGATTTCGCACCGGTGGTGGCACAGTTGCAGGGCTCTTAGTGCCCCTACGACCCTAGCAAGTCCCTGGTCAATTCCGTCGCGTACCCCGTAAATGCCGGCAAAAGGTGGTAGGAAATCGTAGCCCGTGCGCCAGGATAAGCCTGGTTAGAGAGGATGTAAAACTGAATATATGGGCCGTGAGACTGAGCCCCGAAATAATTCCTTGTGGCAATGGGCCGACGCGTTGGGCTTCGCGGAAGGCAACACTTGACGGACTAAATGGCATCGTCCGTCGAACCGGCCGGGGTCGGAGAACGTGGCACGTGTACAAACGGGATCCCCAGGAACCTGGGAAGCCCTGCGTTTCCGTGATGTTTATGCAGCCACGCAGCCGGGTGTTCAGTTGGAAGCGCTTGCGCAGGCCCATCTTTTATTTCCTGCCCGAATTTGACGCTGCGGCTGCAAAGCGACCTGGCCAGGAGCGCCTTTTGCAAAATCCTAAAACCTCTCCCACTACTTCGAAGCATCCTCCCCGGATGAGGAACCCGCGTGAAGAATAAGAAATCAGTTTGTGCAAAAAACTGAACAGAGTGCGGAGGGTTCTAAGGCCTAACAATTCGCCTGGCCAGCGGGCCAAGTCGTTCAGCGACAACGGTCCCTCTCCCGCAAATGCTGACTGCCACCCAGCCTCGGCACGGACGTTCAGCGCTGGCCAGCGGCAGGGAAATTCTCAGGCCCGTAAGCTTGGGAGTCGCCGCCTGTTCAATGACTTCCCGTGATATGTCCTGGCCATTTTGGTTCAGCCTGTAAGGAAGCGAGGTGAGAGTGAGTTTGGTGGCCCTCTGCAAGTAGCGCCAAATACCATTGCCGTGTGAAAAATTCGGCAGCCCGGCGTTACGGTTGTACGGGGTTGCGAACCAGTAACGTTCGTCAGCGCCGACCGAAAAGGAGTCATGGATTCCGTTTTGGGACGTGTGGTGGGGTATTTTCAACAGGCTGTGTCTGCCGAGGTCCAGCCCTGGATCGAATCTGCGCCACCGACTCTTTGGCAAATCTGCTCCAAGCAAGAGACGGCAGTCTTTCCATTCCATCAAGACCGGCGAGGAAATTAGGTTAGGGTCGACCTGTGGCCTCCTTTTGAAGGCCAGGCGCTCGTTTGCGCCCGGGTGCAGTACAGTCAATGTAGCCTCCCCCACGTGTCGCTGCGAGCCTCTCTCGATCTCCCACTTCGTTTCAGGGCGATTTGTCCAACTGTTATGGACGGCCGCCAGCGCGTGGATGCGGCTCCCCGAACTCTGGACTGACTGGGCATCCTGCAGGTCAATTTTCGGCCAGTCGAGCACCCACCCCGGGGCACAGCCGATCCAGGCGTCAGGAAACTCGGTAATGAGTTGATCCAGGCCTGGAGCGTGGTCATTATGTGGATGGGTCAAAATCAGGCCTCGCACGGGCCGCCCTTTCATCAACTCTAGAACCGGGTTGTGATTGCCCTCTAGCTGAAAGCAGTCGATGATCACCTGCCCTGGCGGTATATGCAGGCACACACTTTCGCCATAGGCTGGGCCCAAACCAACCACATGAACTCGATCGGAACTCAGATTATTTACGTGCTCGATGAGTTCAGCGCAGGGCACGGCGGAGGTAGCGGTCCGGGTCAGGCTGAAGGCGCGGCAAGTCTAGCATCGGGTGAGTGTCGGGTTGGTGTACGTAAGCGCGAACTTGCTCATTTTCCGTTCCTGACGCGGATCGGTAATAGTAGCCGATTTCGAGGAACGAACCGGCCTCCAGTTCCTCGCTGTCAAGCAGCCACTCGGCCAGAGTTTCTTTCTCAACCTCGGCCCAGTGAAGGTCTGGAGAACTAACCTGACCCAATTCTATGGATGCCATTTTGAGATGAATAGAGCCTGAGCCCGTGGCCTCAACCCTGGCGGCGCACCAAGTTCTCAACTGGTGTCCCGACGACAAATGTCTCTTGAGTCTAAAAGGGCCGCGACTCCACCATCCATCTGTCAAAACGGGGCCAGGAACTAACGCTCCGTGAGTCTGCGCCAAGTATTGTGACTCATACTGGTCTCTCAGTTGCTTCAATTCCGGGAATTGAAGCAACATTTCAGGGGGAATGCAGTCCAACACAGCTTTCGCGAAGTCCAGTTGGCCCCTATGCAGGAGCATTCTCAGGACCCAAAAATGCAGATCTCGATAGACAGGCCCGGTGGAGTGGAAGGCTGACAATTCCTGGGTTTTGTCCCAAGCGTCGCGGGCCTCCCGATTTCTTGCGAAAGCAAGAAGAAAATTCACTAGTCGCGAGTGAAGCCACGGATGCTCAGGCTGCAGTAGGACCGCCTTACGATAGTGTGTCTCTACCCGCTCCGACTCTCTTGCCTGAACGTCCAGGTTGTAAGCCAGGTAATGGTTTGCGTACGAGTCTTCGCCATCCCACTGTAGAGCTCGCTCAAAGACCCGTGTCGCACCCTCATAGTTTTGATCGACTTTGGACAATCGACGTCCCCAAAGGTTGAGCTGCTCGACGAAGAAACACCGACAGCTATCCCAGAGTTGAGAATCGCCACTCTGAACTGCGTGGTGATATGCTTCCGCGTCTGCTTGCAAAATAGACGCTTGCGTGCCACCCTCCTTGGCCTCCAGCAAATACTCTCCGGCAAGCCAACTATGGGTTGCCGCCGGTTCGATACCCCAATGACCGCTCTGAAGAGTGCCGTGAAGGACCCATTTGGGACCAGGCTCCTGGTAGAGGAGGCAATGGCGTAGAAGGGCGAGGGTAGGACCTTGAATTTGATGGCGGGCCTCAAGCCTGCGGAGCATTGGCTCGGAAATTGGCCCTCGGCATTTTGAAATGAGGTTCCAGCAAGCTAAAAGGCGTCTGTGTGCCGGGCTCTTCTGGACCACTTCCTTGAAGGCGTTTGTTAGCGTGTTTCGGTCTGTCCCGGGTTCGAGCAACTCGCCGATCCGTGCTGGGTCGACGAATTCAACGCCCACCAGCAGGCGAATTTCAAGTGGCGAGTAATTGTCAAAGGGAGCATCTCGCAACAATAGCCTGGCAGCACTGTCGCGGAGTTCGCCCCACGCGTCTGGGTCTCTGAGGAATTGTCGATTCCGCCCTGCCAGTTTTAGGCGCCTGCGTTGTTGGCGTTGCCAGGGGAATTGGGCCGGGGTACGACCGGTGAGAACCTGGGAACAGTCTATATGTCCAAGGAACGTCAAAACTCGCTGGGTTTGCTCAAGAAACGCTCGGTCTTTTCCGGCCTCAGCAGATGACCAGGCTTCGGGTTCGTCAAGCAAAAGCACCAGGTCGCCCTGGCAGCCCCTCAGCCAGTCGGAAACTAGATTGAAATAGCCATCCAGTGTCTTCTGTCCAAGCAGGGCTTCCAGATCCTTGCCCTCTGGTTGAGCGTCGTACAGTTGGCCCGCCAACGAGACCATTGCACAAGGACCTGCGTCCAGCGACCTGGGCGGAGGTGCAAGGTGAACCACGGGCCGCCGCGGCTGCTGCAATCGGGTTTGGAGCTGGCGAAGAACGGCACTCTTACCGGCGGTAGCCTCGCCTTCAACGACCCAACGCCCAGCCGCAGCCCGGTCTCTTAGCGAACCTTCAATTTCGTCAATACAACGATGGGCCTCGTCGGACAAGTAACTGGCGGTGCTGGCCATACCCCGTGGCTTTCCAGGCATCGGTCTCTAAGCCTTCCCAAGGGTTGCCCTTGCTGGCAATTCACCAAAGAAGCTCGGCTGGTTTGCGGAAACTTCCGCACTGGTTGCATTTCGACTCGATTGTCGCGGGCATCTGCGCCATTACTGGAAATCTCAAGGCAGCGGAAGACTCTGGATTGAAGGGCCGTTGGGTGAGTGCTCTGGCTCAAGAGTATGTGCAACTACTTCGTCGGCTGCTTCAAGGGCTTTGACCTTGGCCATGTTGCCGCCCTGCAGACCCATTGTCCGCCCAAGCCGCGTCGGCATCCAACTCAGGGTCCTGCGTCCAACTCGGGAGGATCGCTTCTTATCCCGAACGACTGAGGATGGCCAAAAATGAAGACCAGCCCCCCGAATCTCAAATTGGACGTGCTCAGTGGCTGGCGGATGAGCTTGCCCTCTGCGGTCACGAAGAGATCACGACCATCGATATATTGGACGCCCTGGCCATCGTCGGCCTGAAGCTGATGCCCGATATGAAAGGCGCCAGCAGCCATGAATACATGAGTGCGCACAAGTCGGTTATCTGCAATTATCTTACATTGAACATCCGAAATCGCCCCGCAATCACCGGACGGTCAGCGCGGGCCACAACTGGAGGATAGTTCAATGGCTAGAAATTCACGTAGATATAGCGCCCAGGAACGCGAGCACGCGGTGCAACTGGTGACCAAGCTGGGCCTGGCAGAGGCCACCAACCAACTGGGCTACCCAAAATCAACGATTGCAGGCTGGTCGTATTAGAGCGAAGCGCAGTCTGCGGCCCCGGCGACTCCCGCTGAAGTGGTCCAGGAATCGGCCGCAGAGCCGGTCGTAGCGAGGTCTGGGAAGTCGGTTGCTATAGTTCGCTCATCGCTGTTGAGAGAATTTCCAACGACCCGCTCGGAGTCGACTGAAATCAAAGTCCGCACTATAATCCTTCGGTGGCCAACCATCAAAGAAGACTGGACGAGATGCTCTACGTGGCAGTTTGCGCCGAAGATTTCCGACGTGTCCTAAAGATGGTGCGTGCGGGTGCCAACGTGAATCAGGAGTTTGGCCACGGCTGGACTCCGATCGTATCTGCCGCGGTGGCCAGGAACCGGAGGATCTGTGAGATATTGCTGGCGCACGGTGCAGACCCCAACCGGGGCGAACAGGCCAGTTCTGGTGCCTTGAGCCACGCTTGCGGGCGAGATTCCGATTCTGTCGCTATCATCAAACTTCTGGTCGAGCACGGGGTCCCCCCAGACCGCCTGGTTCACGCGGCTGCCAGGAACGGCACCGTCCGCATGGTGGGTCAACTGCTGAGACGCGGGGCGGACCCGAACCTACTAAACGACCACGGTCACCCTCCACTTCGCGACGCTCGGTCCCCTGCTGTGATTCGTGAGCTTTTCCGCTTTGGCGCTAATCCGCTTGCCTACAGCGCCGACTGCGAACATCCACTCCACTACAATGCCGTCCGAGGCCGAGGCCGCAATGTGCGGGCACTTCTGGCGGGCGGCGTCCCACCAGACCACCCCGAGCCGGGCCCGCCCGACAAACCAGAGATAGGAGAAGCCTACGCCCTCCACATGGCCGTCAACGGGAAACGATTCCGGTGCGCGAGAGTTCTGCTGGAAGCTGGCGCGAACCCCGAGTTGCTGTCCTGTTACCACACGCGCACGCCACTCATGACCGCCTGCAGGCGCGGCTTGGCGCGTCTGGTGGAGTTGCTGTTGAAACACGGTGCCGATCCCAAGCGCCGCATCAACGACGACACAGCCCGAAGCGAAGCGCTCCTCGGGCTTGAGCAGAATCCAGAAAGGAAGCGCAGCTATCGCAAGATTCTGGGGATGTTGCCTTCAACTGACCGTGGCCATTGAAATCGAGTTCGTCAGCGTTATCTCCCTAAAATCTTGGGTCACTCAACATTACCCCGGGGGACTCGATGCTTACGCCGACCACGCCCCAACCCGTTATCTGGAAGACGCGCATCTGACCCGGGTCGGCTTCATGTCGACCTGGGAAGCTGAAGACTGGTTCGAACAATGCAAGTTGGACCCCGCGTTCTGCGTCATCCTGTGTACTGACTCTGAAGTGCCCGAGTGGTTGGCCTGTGGGCCGTACCAGGGTCGAGGGGCTGTCTGGAAAGCTTCTGAACCGCCGGGCGACCTGGTGGCTTTTGAGGTCCTCATGCTCAGGGGACTTGCAGATTTCTTGTCTCAGCCTGGCTGGGTGGAGAAAGCCATCAGCGGCGCGCAGGCGCAAATCGCGCCACCTTCCTTGGAGCCGATGTTTGACCCAACCCATGCGGTGGTTGCCTGCACGCGCGGAGATGCTCGAGTCGAATTCGAAATTGTGCAAAAGATGGGGCTGGTAGCATTGGAGTTACCCCGACCACGGAAGTATTTGGCCTCTGACTTGGCCCTTACTCGCGACCTTCGCGAGTCGTTTATCCGTCTTGGAGCACCATGTTAAGGAAAATCATCGGTCTCGTTGAGCTCCAAAAGCCGAAGAAATTCTTCCCCCCCGTTCGACGGCCCGCCGTGGTTCCACTTACCCTCGTCTGCGTAATGGGGCTGCCGAGTTCGCTCGGGGCGGGCATCGTCTCGGCTTAGGCCCGAATTGATGGCTGAGGTTCTGGAACTCCCAACCCCAGTGTATCGCCGGAATCGAGATGAAAGGGATGCGCTCAAGCTGAGCTTCGAACCGATCCTGATGGTAAGTAACTTTCCAGTCAGGCCACAACTCACGGTAACAGTGGACGCTCTCCATTCGAGCATCGGTAGACCAATAATCCAGAGTCTTCGCCTGGGGCAGGCCGGGTCCGCCTGAGTGACAGGTGTTACAGGTATTGTCTTTGTAAAAAGTTTCAAGGGGTCTATGGCGGCGATCGATCTTACCATTTTCAGGATATCACCTGCCGGAGCTTGGGATCAGAGGGCGATGTGACGGTAACTGTCACATCCAGGAGTTCAGCGGGGTCGAGGCTGGAGGCGGCCACATCGACCTGATCGTTAAAGTCCGTGCCGTAAATACTGGTGGTCGTGCCCGAGGTTGTGCCCACCGTGGTGGACTCCGGATTCATTTAGACTTCAGACCCCCCCTCCTCCAAGCTCAGTGCCAGTTGCTGCCACGGAGTCTGATCCCAAAACTTGGTGGCCAGCCCCGAAGGCGAGGGAAGCACCCAGACTTCGGCGCCCTCCAGGCTTTCGGGTTGACGTCCATAGCAGGAAACCTTGCGACCCAAGGCGGCCTGTCCCGCGTTCTTACTCGTAAAGGCCACGCGCCGAGGGCGAAAGAGTCGCAATTTTTCGAGCAAGGCCAGGGCATCCAGACTGCCCTTGGGGAGTTCATGGTCGTTCCCGCAGTGCAGTTTGCACAAATCCGTCAGACCGATGCCAAGGTCCAGCAATTGTCCATACTGACTGGGTGCAAACCGACGAGGTGTCAGCCCAACTGCCGCAAGGGTAGGCCAAAAGCGGTTACCCGGCTTAGCATAGTAAGCCCTCGCGGCAAACGAGGCGCGACTCGGGGCCGTGCCGCAAAATATCAGCCGCAGATCTGGCTCCAACAGGTCAGCAATGAGCATGCTGAGGTCAGCGCAAGAGGCGTCCGGCCCGGGCCAGTTCGCCGATCTGGGCAGCATCGGTAGGTACGTATACCAGGTTGCCCTGCACATACTCGCATTCCAACTGACGGCAAAGACTGAGCTGAGTGGCGTTCTCTACGCCCACGGCAACTGGCCTCAAGCGCAAACCTCGAGCCAGTCCCAAGGCGGCCACCGTAACATTGAGCGCGGAAGCATTTGTGGCGGCATGGAATAGGAACTTGCGGTCTACCTTCAGCAAAGTGATCAGTTCGCTATGCAAGCGCTCCAGCGAGCTAAAGCCAGACCCAAAACGGTCCAGGGCCACCCTCACCCCGGCCTGACGCAAGGCCAACAAGATGGTCTGAACACGCTGAATATCGATCATCTGGACCGACTCAGGCACTTCTACCACAAAGTTGTGAGCGGGAGCGCCAGTGCTTTCCAGCGCCCGCCGGATCGTGTCTACGAGGTCGGCCTGCAAGAACTGACGAGTAGACAGATTAACCGTCACAAACAGGTCCAGACCCTGGCGGGACCATTCGTAGAGTTGCTGAGCGGCCTGCAAAATCACCCAACGTCCCAAAGGCACCAGGATGCCCGTTTCATCGGCGACTTCAATGAAGTAGTCAGGCGTGAGCAGGCCGTAGGAGGGATGACTCCAGCGCAACAAAGTCTCGACGCCCTTAATCGCGCCCGTGGGCAGGTGAACTATCGGCTGGTAAAGCAGTTGGAACTGGCGGGCTTCCAGACCCTTGCGTAGCTCCGCCTCCAAGGTTGCCCGCGCCTCATGGCGCTTCTGCAACTCCTCGGTGTAAAATTGAATCTGATTGCGACCCAGTTCCTTGGCTCGCCGCATGGCGCTGTAGGCATGAATCAGCATCTTGTCGCCATCTTCAGCATCGCTGGGAAACTGACTGACACCAATGCTGACCGAAACCAGGATGGGCTGGCCGGCCGCCTGGATCGGCGAGGCCATCATCTCCTGAATCCGCTTTAACACGATGGAGATCGACTCGGGCGCGTTAGTATCGCCGGACACTTCGGAGAGAAGGATGAGAAAGTCGTCCTCGCCTTTGCGACACAGAACATCCGAAGTGCGAACCACTTTTTGCAGCCGCTCTGCCACCTGGCGCAGAACCTCGTCACCCGCTTCCACTCCGAGGGCTTCATTGAGCGCCTGAAAACGATCCACATCCACGTGAATCAGCGCGCAGCGGCGTTGGTAGCGGTCTACCTGTTTCAAGTTGAAATCGAGGTAGCGCTTGAGCAAGTTAAAGTTGGAAAGTTTGGTCAGCGTATCCTCAAAGGCCAGTTGCTCGGTCTCTTTGTTGCCCCCCGCCGGACCAGGCGTGGCGGCGCTGGCGCTGGACTGTAGTTCGAGAATGGTTGCTTCCAGTTGGGCTACTCGGGGGTCCGGGCCAACCGCTTCGGGCGGGGCGGCTGCCTCAAGGCGGCCACGCAACTCGGCGAGTTCATGCTTTTGAGCGGCTTCAATCTCGCGCAGACGCAAGACTTCCGGTTCAAATTGGCTGGCCTGCTCCAGCAAGGATTCCAACTCCAACAGGCGCGGATCCTCGGCGGGAATGGAGGCCACCAATGGCATAGGAGTCGGAAGGCCTTCGGCTGTTTCCAGCCTTTGACGCGTTGCCACCAGGTCGCTGGCCAACTCCGCTTCCACTGTCTGCAGCCGGGCCACCTCGGCCTGCAAATCGGCCGCCTGCTCCTCCAGATGCCGACATTTGTCAGCTTCGGCACTCAACTCTTCGGCCAGAGCCAACGACTGTTCCCGTTCCTTGCTCAGCAATTCTTGGAGTGGACCCGATTGACCATCCTCTTCGGCCAGGCGGGATTGAAGTTGCAGGAGCTGCTCGTTACTGGCCTCGAGGCCGGCCGACAAATCCTTGATCTGCGACTGCAACTCTTGGAGCCTCGACTGCGCCTGCTCGGCTTCGCCCAGCAATCGCTGACGCTCGGCGGACCACTGCTCCTCCAGCGAACCCACGTCGACTTTAGGATCCGACTTTAGCTCTTCATAAGCATCCTGAACCTGGTTCAACTGAGACTCGAGGTCCGCCAGGGCAGACCCCAGATCCTCGGCCTCCGCCTCCTTGGCTTCTAAGCGCGCTGCAAGGTCGTCAATCTGGCCTTGCGTCACTTTCTTGTCGGAATCGGCTCGGTCGAGCCGACGCATCAAGTCGTCTCGTTCTTTTTCCACCGAAGCCACATGCCGCCGCAAGTCCTCCAGGTCGCTGTTGGCTTCCTCGATGCCGGTGGAGGATTGACGGAGTTCCTCGAATTGTTGCCTGGTGAAGGCCAGTTCGTCCAGAGAACTCTGAGACTGTTGCTCGGTTTCCAGCAGCAATGCCTCAAGCTCGTGCAGACGTGCTTCGCTGGCCTCTCGTTGGGCGGCAAGCTGAGTCTTTTCCTGCTCCAATTCTAACTTGGCTCGAGAAGTATCGGCCAGTAAAGCCTGCAACTCATCCAACTGAACCTGCAATGAGTCCCGAGCACCGGCCATTTCTACGTTCTTTTCGGCCAGGTCGGCCGCTTCCAGTTGCAATTCGCCCAGCTGCTGCTCGAGCAATTGACCCCGTTCCGCGTCACTCCCGCCCTGGGTCAGGGCGGCTTCCAATTGGGCCAGCTTCTCATGCAACTGAAGGGTATCCGCCTGGGCTGAGGCCAGTTCTGCTTGAGCCGCGTTGGCCTGGTTCTGGAACTCAGTCAACTGCTGACGGACTGAGGCCAGCTCCTGTTGAGCTTCGCCGGCCAATTCATGGGAGGTGGCCAGTTCGACCTGGACCGCGGTACACTCGTCCTGAGAGGCGGTGAGCTGGGCCTGAACCTCGGCCATGTGCTCTTCGACGGCGGCCAATTGCAAGTAAGCCTCGGCGTGTTCAGACTGAGAGGCTTCCAGTTGAGCCTGCAACTCTGCCTGCCGAGCGATGACTTCGGCCTGGGATTCCCCTTGGGACTCTTGGAGTTGGACCAACTGCTGGCGTAACTCTTCCAATTGACCGGTAAGAGCCTGCTCCAACCGGGTTGACTGCTCAGCCGCCTGCTCCAGTTCGGCTCGCGCTTCGAGCCATTTCTCTTCCAGTTCGGACCGTTCGATCTCCAGGAAATCAAGACGTTCCAGAGCCTCATTCAGCCGATCTTCAGCCTTTTCTAATTCTCCGGGTTGAACTACCTGAGCATCCTTAACCTCTTGCCAGTTCTGGCGTTCCTCGCGCAATTGCTCTAACTCAGTAATGACCTGAAGGTGGACTCCCTCAAGCTCTTCTATTTCGGCCTCGCGTTGCCGCCACTCGGTCTGCTTTTCTTCCCAGCTCTGCAAACGGTCTCGCAGAGCATCCAGTTGCAGATCCCTTTCCCCTACCTGAGCGCTGGCCTCCAGGGCCATCTGTTCCTGCTCGCAAATCCGCTGAATCAGGTCGTCGATCTGGGCCTGCAGCGCTTCGTTTTCTGACTTGTCGGCACCAGCCGCCTGCGCCTCTTTCAACTCACTCTCCAGGCGCTGAGTTCGCCTGGTTTCCTCCTGCAGAGCATGGCTGGCTGCCTCCAGTTGCTCCTCCACCTGGCGCACGCTGTCGCTCAGGTCCTCTAGATGGCGCTCAGTCTCACGCGACTGAGATTCTGCCTCTTCCATCAAAGACTCGGCTTCACGGGCTCGATCTTCGGCGCGCTCGGCCCGGCCTTCGGCCTGGCGAACCTCCAACTCAAAAGCGCTCAGACGCTGTTGACAACGCAGCAGCTCCGCTTTCAGCTCGGCTTCGTGGTCTTGCAAAGACTGAAGCGACGGCCCCTCACCCGAGCCCTTGCGCAACTGGCCCAGTTGAGATTGCAGTTCCTGAACCATCTCCTCGGCTTCGCGAGCGCGCTCTTCGGCCGCCTCCAGTCTCCACTCGGTACTGAAAGAGGTGGCCCCAATACTCATTGAGGTCAGGGTCAGCAGGATGGCCGGTTGGCCCTGCCAGGTCACCGAGTGGGCCTTCTTGTTCAGGTCAAAAGTCCGCATAGGACCTTCGTCTAGCTCCTCCGGAAAAGGCTCAGACAGCAGCTTGTCCTTCTTTTTACGCAGCAGCTTCTCGGCAGAGCGGTTGGCCCACAAAATCTGTCGAGAATCACCTTCAACCACTAAGAGGCCGTTGGAGTCGCAATCCAGCACCGCTTCAAAATCGTTGCAGTCCTCTTCTTCGGTAACGACGGCGATATCGGACCCCTCGCCGGCCTCTATGTCAACTTGTCCTGATTTGCGCTTCTTGCGTGCCATGAGCCCGCGATTCTTCATGGGTGCTAGCCTAGCCTGCTAGTTATCAGATTGAGGCGGGGGTTTGCCAACAATCTAGAAGCCCTTGACAATGAAATGGGTATTCATGGGGGTGATCTGGCTCAGGCTCAATCAACTCCTCCACGCCGATACCGTTACCCGCGAGATGCTGGCCGCGATGAATGCTCTATGTACTGCCAGGCCAGCTGCCGAGTCGTCGATTGATTGGGAAAACCTGCAACTCTACAGGGCCGGCCTCAAATCCGACCTGCACAGCATGTATGCGCAAATGAGTCGTACTCGCCAGGCCACTTTTCGAAAAGCCTTTGTGACCGGGTTTGCCCACACGTTCCACGCCCGCGCCCAAGGAAAAACTTTTACGGACGCCGTACTGGTAGAGAAAAAGTTCAATATCTCCAGTCGGGGCGACCATCCCACCCTGGAGTCCGTCGCGCCTTACCGTTTCCGCGTAGAATTCGTGCGCAGAGACGGACGTCTTAAAATAAGCCAGCTGTGGCTGTAAGCCTGCGATGCTCCATCTGAACACAACCGAGCAAGGCCAGCTCGGGCTCTAAATAGAGGGTGGGACGCGACCACCAGCGCTGAGATAGTTCGGCCGAAATCCAGCCCCGCATAAACCACTCTCGAAAATGTCCCCCCAGCGCCACAACCTCGGGCTGAACCTGCTCGAATCGGCTTTGCACCAGGGCACGCATGGCCGCCAGCGCTGGTTCGGGCGGTTGATTACGCCAGGCCTCTGCGCGCAGCCAGCTTTCGCCATCCTGGCCTTGGTATTCAAAATCGCAAGCTCTCCCCAGTCGACTTTGAAAGTGTTCGCGGGTCCAACTGGAGCCGTTCTCAAAGTAGGCCTCACCCAGACCACTCCCACTGATCAGCGCATAAGCCGAAGCAAATTGGTGAACGCTGGCAGCTCCTTCCAGGGCGGCCCGGGCGTCGCTGTGCAGGCAAGGGGCATTGCTGAGCGGCAGTAAGGCAGATAGCCTCACGACCAGGTCTGGGATGGCCGGTCCGTAACGCGCTGCCACCGTGCCCATCCCGTCCGCTGCTGGCGCCCCTGCCCAGGCCAGCCCCACTCGAAAGGGGGCGACCCAGCCTGCGGCCGCGGCTACCGAGCGCACCATTTGAGCGGCCAGGGCAACCCTGGCAGGACCCGACGGGGAGTCGAAATGGGCCTGCTGCACAGGACCCGCCAACCGGGCTCGACCGCAAAACAGAATAGGTGCCACCCGTATTCGAGTGGCACCCGCATCGATCGCCAGCCAGCTTTGCGGCTCTAACTCAGTTGACTCAACACCCATTGTCGATTGTGAAAGGCAAACCAGGCCTTACCCACTTCGTGAGTTCCGCGAAACAAGGAACAGACCAAAGCTGTAGGGCTGACCTCATTGCCTTCGCCCAATCGCAACCGCCCTGCCGGGGTGGAAATAATGGGCTTCATCCTTTGGAAAAATCGCTGGGCTCCTTCTATCTGTAGCCTGCGCTTCATCATGCTGCGCAGGTCAGGATGTATCGCCTCCCATAAAATGAGAGGTTGCTCGGTCAGGATAGCGCGGCAGAACGTATCAAACGTCGAACGCGGCGTCCTGAGGTCAACTGTGGGAGCCAGACGAAACAATTCCGTCATTCCCATTGCCAGAGCTTGCGCCATATAGCGATCTCCTCAATCGGTGATGACGGCATCGTATGCCATCGGTGGGACCCAGTTGTGAACAAAGTGTTAACCAGCCTCCATGTGGTTCACGTTTTGTTTACATTGCTAACGAGTTGGTTACATTGGTAACAAGTTGGTCAGGCCAGTTCAGGAGCGGCGTGAGGCTCTCTGTGGCGCCGGGAGACTGTGTTTGCCGGGACACTCTCGGGGACAGCAAAGCACGGGGGGTCGCCCAACCCCAGATGGGAGTAGACCAGGCGACGCAAGTACTGACTGACGCCGCCTCCCTTGCCCCGCTCCCGCGGGTCGCTCTGTTGCTGGATCATGTCCATCACGTGCGGCTCCAGGCGCACCATTGCATAGGGGTTCCCTCTCCTGGCCACGACTTCGCCTCCAAACACAGTTTCGCTATTGCTTGAATTAGGTTCAAGGGTGGCCATTCCTTCCCTAACCTGCGGACCGATTTACACAATTCCTAACTCACCTGCCCCAGAGTCTTGACCTGCACGGGGGAATTGGGTAACATCACGGGGTTAAGTCGATGGCCAGTAGCCAAGTGGTAAGGCACCGCTCTTTGGAAGCGGCATTCCGTAGGTTCGAATCCTACCTGGCCAGGTCTTTGCATAGATAACCAACATATGTTGGCCGGTAGCCAAGTGGTAAGGCAGCGGTCTCTGAATCCGTCATTCGTAGGTTCGATCCCTACCCGGCCAGAATATTCGGAAGCCCTTAGAAATGGGGGTTTGCACAGGGTCTTAGAGTAAAGACAAAGGACCAAATCCTGAGGGCTGATCACCGACAGGATGAAACACAACAGGACGGCCCCTGGCCGGGAGGTGTGAACTCCCAGCCAGGGGAATCCTGGTCCCAAGGTGCGGGGCCCAACCCACCCGAGGGCATTCAATTGTCAAAGACGGTCAAACGACTCCCGTAGCTTGCCAGGCTACTGAACGGGGGTCGTTTCTTTTTGGTGTATGGATTTGGCGGTGGGTTCCACTGCTGCAAAGCGGGAACCTTCACGCGGTCTTACCGGGCCGCTTGCTGTAAGCGAGCTGACGGGAGTGTGCGTAACGGCGAAGGGTTCGGGTTGAGCACCCGAGGTATTCCGCCGCCTCACGCAAGGGCAGCCACCGGTCTAGCAGCGGAGCTTTAGCCTTTGCCATACGCACCTCCAAGTAGCCTACTCCACAGCCGGCCCGTTAGCGCCCCGGCCAGTTCGAAAAACATGGGGAACAGTTTGGTCGGGCTGGGAGGGCCCCAGCCGTCCAGTTTGCTAACTTCCTGGGCCTGGTATTCGGGGGCCAGGTGGGAGTATCTCCGGGTCATCTCCAAGGTCTTGTGACCGGCAAACTGCTGCACCACGGTCAGGCTGACGCCAGACATGACTAGCCGGACATTCCGCACATAGCGTAAAGGCTTGGCCTGATCTTGGGCCTTA
>JADMJV010000146.1 GCA_018780265.1 bacterium | reverse complement strand
CTCACCTCCGAGGACCTAGTACGACGAAATGCCTCACCGTACCTGGGTCTGAAGGCTGCAATCTTTAAATCAAGGTTTGACGGAGCACTAGCACACAGTGGCGATTGAATCTACCCCGAACAGCAGTCAATGCCGACTTGAATTAGCGAAGCTCCGCCTCAAACCGACCAGTTGTATTCAGTTGGGCATCGAGCCCGCCTGAATACTGTAGATCTTCCTGACTGGCGCTGAATTTTCCCAGTGTTGACACAGCCTCAGGCTCATGTTTTGCTGGTCATGGCCAGCTGAAGTGCGTGTTCTAGAGGAACCCAGGCGCTTGTTCTGGGGCCACGGCTTAACAGCCACCGACCCATGAGGTCCAATCACACGTCGCTCCAGGTGGCTATTTGCACTACCGGGGAGGTTCTGATGGCGCTAGAAGCCTTGTTAGATAAACTGTCTTTGAGCTGCGAGTGCGTGGATCGATTGTATCTAAACGCGTACATCCCAAACATCCAATGCGGTGGCCAGGTCGTGGGATTCCTACGTAATCGAGGCGCCGTGGTCCCATCCCCGGCTTTGCTGAATCAAATGACCAAGCAGTTCATCCAATTGGTCGATGACTTCGTGGCCCAGCAAGGTATTTGTTAGCGCTCGGGATTGTTGGCCGTTTTCGGCTCAATTTCATTGGCCACTGTGCGGCTGATGCTGCCGTACACAACAACGCCCGCAGCGGGAGAACTGCGGGCGTTGGTTTTCGCCGGAAGCGTGCTCTTAGAAAGGAATCTGTGGGACCAGGTACTCGTTTGGTAGGTGAAGGCCCAGACCGACCCGCATCCACTCAAATTTTCGGTCTATTTGGTCCGCATTAAACTGAAGTTCGCCAATTTTCAATTGGAGCGCGCTCAACTGACGCTGCATGGCACGTACCGCTACCGGGTACTGTTGGTCTTTGATCGCCTGCGTTGCTAGTAGGTTCGCGCGGTGAAGGCCGCCGGATATTGATTTGATATCAGTGCTGAGTTCCCAGGGGTAGTAGCGTATAAGAAGGCCGCCGTGGCGTACGTGCTCATCCAGCACGCCCCCGGGGTCGTGAGTGATGCAAGTTGTGCAGAATGTCGTCGGCCAATGCAGAGTTGGAAGGCGAGTAAAATAGTATACAATCTCTCTCTCCCCTTGCAGTTTTTTTGACCAGAGCAATTTGACTTGCTGGTATGTTGCCCTCAGGCGGTCAGCAGTGACCCCTCGGCAACGAGAACGTCGTGCCAATGGCCTTCGAGGCCGTCGACTTGGTTGAACTCATTGTCTTGACTCACTGCTGACCGATGTTGAGTGGGAGCGGCCGTCAATAATCTTGAGCTACCAATCGTAAGCTCGATAGAACTCCTGGCCTCTCTGCGCTGAACTGACCAGTCTGCGCCTTGGAGCGCGAGAAATGGATATCGCACTCTCGGCTTAAACAATTCTGGAGGTGAACGGTGGCCCGATATATAAGCTTTGATGCACATAAGTCCTACGCCTACGTGGTAGAGTTGCGCGACGGACAGCGCCAGGAATACCGAGTGGCAATTCCGGGTGGTCTGGCGGATTTCAAGGAGCGACTCGACCCAACCGCCCAGTTGGTTCTGGAGGCTTCGACCAATAGTTTCCGCCTGGCTGACGAACTACGCCCTCATGTCGGTCGCCTGGTCGTGTCCGACCCGGCTCAGACGCGGGGGGCAGCCTCAGGGGCGGCCACAACAGACCGCAATTCAGCTGAGGCGTTGGCTCGCCTTCTGGCTTCGGATTTCGTTCGTCCGGTATGGGTTCCGCCACAAGAGGTGCGTTCCCTGAGAAGTCTGGTCGAGCATCGGGTAAAGCTCGCTCGACTTCGAGTCGGCTCTACCAACCGGCTCAGTGCCCTGTCACGGCAGGAACTGGTGGCCGAAGCCAAGCTCGGCGAGGAAGAGTTCAAAGCTGCTCTCCCTCAGGACTCCACAATGCAGGAATACTGCAGCGCCTTGTTTCGGATGCGTGGAGCCTTCCAGGCTGAAAGTGACCGGCTGGATACGATCTTTCGCGAATGGTGCCGTTCCTCCAAGGAGGCCCGCCTGTTGATGTCCATCCCAGGCGTAGGCCCCCTGGTGGCCGCCTGCATCGTTGCCCAGGTCGGGGACATCAAGCGGTTCAGCTCCCCCGGAAAGTTGTGTGCTTATGCCGGATTGGTTCCCAAAGTGCACT
>JADMJV010000047.1:11865-16573 GCA_018780265.1 bacterium | reverse complement strand
TCGGCACACTGTCGCGTGCCAGATGCTCCGTAGGGGAGCCAATCTCTACGAGATCGGCCAACTGCTGAGACACAAATCGCCGCATTCTACGGAAATATATGCCAAAGTGGACTTCGCTGCTCTCAAGGAACTGGCCATGCCCTGGCCAGGAGGTGAACTGTGACGAGCCTCGAGAAAGAGCTTTCCAATTATTTATCTATACGACGCGGCCTTGGTTACAAACTCTTAGGAGCCGAGAGATTACTTCGGGGCTTCGTCGACTTCATGGAGGCTGCTGCTGAAACGCTAGTAACAAGTGAATTGGCCGTCCAATGGGCTTTGGGGAATGGCAGTCTGCGCCCTGCCACCAGCCTCCAAAGGTTGGGCGCTGTGCGACAGTTTACGCGCTACTTGGCGGGCCTGGACCCGCTGATGGAGATTCCTCCACAAAATTTGATCCAGGCGAAAGTGACAAGATCCCGGCCTCACATCTACAGTCAAAAGGAGATCGATGGTCTTCTTAGCGCGGCTGCCCGAATGGGGCCAACGGGGGCATTGCGTCCCCACACTTACCACACCTTCTTGGGCCTTCTGGCGTCAACGGGAATTCGGCTCAGTGAGGGGCTCGCACTTCAGCGCGATGACGTTGACCTGAATAGATGCATCCTGGAGATAAGAAAATCAAAGTTTAGGAAATCTCGGTTGGTCGCGCTCCACGCCAGTACGGTAGCCGCCTTGCAGTGCTATGCTACAGTGCGCGATGTTCGGCACCGCCGACAGTTCGCAAGCTTCTTCATAACGGATAAAGGAGAGCCGCTCCGAGACCCAATGGTGCGATACTACTTCGTCCGACTTTCCAAGCAGGTAGGGCTGCGCAACGCGACTAGCCGGAGCAGTCATGGCCCACGTATTCACGATCTGCGCCATAGCTTTGCAGTGAAGACTTTGATCCGATGGTATGAAAGTGGCGTTGAGGTGGACCGTCGACTTCCATATTTATCGACTTACCTCGGTCATGCTCACGTTGCAGACACGTATTGGTATCTCAGTGCTTGCCCTGAGCTCCTTCGATTGGCGGGAGCCAAAATGGAACAGATGATCGCAGGTGTAATGTGACACCTGCGACGACATCTCGACCCTTTTCAGCGCTACTGCAGGCTTTCTTCACAGAACGTCTTCTACTGCAAGGTCACCGGAGCCCCCACACCGTGACCGCCTACCGGGATACTTTTGGGTTACTTCTCTCCTTCGCACGTCAACGGCTTGGAAAGGAGCCCTCGAGCCTGAAGCTCGAAGATCTCAGCGCCTCGTTAATTAGCAGCTTTCTCATGCACCTGGCCGCCGACCGACGCAATGGTCCGAGAAGCTGCAATCAGCGCTTGTCGGCGATTCGCTCTTTTTTTCGATACGTCGCCTGCAGCGAGCCTACTCACGCCGACCAAATCCGTCAGGTTTTGGCCATACCAAACAGGCGCTACGATCGGACTCTTGTCCCGTATCTTATCGAGGAGGAAGTTGAGGCCCTCCTGAACGCTACTGACCGTAATCAACGTCTGGGGCGACGGGACTACGCGCTGATTCTGCTGGCAGTATCGACCGGGCTCCGCGTCGCCGAAATCACCGGATTGCGGTGGGAAGATGTTCAGTTCGAGGGAAGTCCGCACGTGAGATGTTGTGGCAAGGGCCGCAAAGAGCGATGCACGCCGCTGACCAAGGACGTAGCTCGAGTTATACAGGCTTGGCATAGGGAATCTCGCCCCGAAAAGGGGCAGTTCGTCTTCTCGAGTTCTCGGGGCGGGAGATTCAGTCGCGACGGCGTTCAATACATCTTGTCCAAGTATTCCAAACTAGCCAGCAAACACTGCCCCAGCCTCAATAACAAGCGAATCTCACCCCACGTACTTCGCCACACCACGGCCATGTTCTTACTGCATTCCAACGTGGATCGCTCTCTGATCGCTTTATGGCTCGGGCACGAACGGCTAGAAACGACCCAAGTCTACATCGATGCAGATCTCAAGCTAAAGGAGAAAATTTTGGAAAAGACGTCCATGACCTCGGCCACGCACCGGAGATTTCGGCCAACCGACCAACTGCTAGAGTTTCTAAAGAGCCTCTGATTATGCCGAGCCCAGCCTCTCCAACCCGATTTTACATCGAGTCTATGAGCCGGTCTCAGCATAATCTTTGACTCGGGATAACGGCGAAAATTGTAGAAGTTCACCCAGGCCAAAAAGCGACGCTGGGTCTCGCCCAGGTCAAAGAACTTCTCGGGGTCGAACAGTTCTTTTTGGACGTTGGCGTTGAGAACCTCAAGCTTTCCATTGGTTTCAGCGTTTTCAGCTATAATTTGGTCGACTTCAAGCTCGGTTAAGAGGTCCGTAAAGCGGCCCACGCCCCGCCAGGAGTGAAAAGCACTACCGCCGTCGCTGAGAGCCTTTTCAGGCCTTCCGTGACGGGCCACCGCTGCCGAGAAAGTTTCTATTACCGCGGCCACCCGCTCACCGTCCCAAATGGCGGCGCCAACAATGAAGCGGGAGAAGTCATCCAAAAGGATCAGGATGTAGATTTTCTGCTTGTTGATGTAGCGATGCAAAAAGTCCAGATGCCAGACCTGATTTGGCCGCACCGCCTCGAAATTCTGGTCGTGGACGGGGTCGCGGCGCACCTTCGGCGTTACATAACCGTGCTGCTCAAGCACACAGCGAACGGTGTGAATGCTGACTTTGAAGCCCTGGCGGCGCAACTGGTTGCGGACCTGGCTCGGCCCCAGACCCGCAGAAGCTCTCCATTCCTTGAGTATCCGCTGGTCCCGCAGAGCGGCCTGGTCGTCGTCACTACCCGTGACGGGGCTATCGACGGCCTTACCCTGGGCGTGGAGATCGACTTTACGCTGCCAGTCGTAGATGGAGAAACGGGTCACTCCGAATTCCTTGGCGGCCGCGGTCACGCCGTGCTGCGCCACATATTCGAGAACTCGAGCTCGAAGCGAGGGGGTGTATGACTTGGCCACCGCCTTCGGTTTGGCCGCTTCGGGCTTGGTGGCCGCTTGAGGCGCGGGCTCTTGACTCTTACTGGCCACTTCGGCCGCCACCTTGGAAACTATCCGTTTCGCATCATAACGCCAATTGCAGATCGTCCCGTCGGGGATCCCCAATTCTCTGCCGGCCGCAGCCGGTCCAATCTCGTTTGCTCGCTCCAGAGCCTGCGCACGTTCGGCAGGCGTATAGCGCCGGTATTTCGCGGTCTTTTTTACCATGTTCATCCTCCGGTAGGCCGCCTCCCCGTGTCCGGAGATTCAGGCCGTATTTTGGATGTTCATCGTAAGATAATTGCAGGTAGGACAAAGCCCACCGGCAGCATCCCGGCAAAGAGGGCGCTGACGAGCAGATTGCCCAGGAGAACTGGAGTGCTTCTTTGAGCTTTTGCACGGGGGGGTGGGCGAGTTCGCCGGCCATGGCCGGGGGTTTGGTGTGTCGGGTGGGCGAGTTCGCCCGCTGAGTTTCCCCTCTGCATAGTGGGCAGTTGAGGCTCGAACCGGCGATTTGCACCGTGCTGGCCAGCCAGCGACAATCGCGCTCATGGCTGTGTCGCTACGCCAAAACTTTCCAAAAACTACGCCTCAGCGGCGGGATCCGGCCGGGCAGACTCGCTCCACCTCGGAAAGATGGGGTTGAATGCGGTCCAATAGGGCCCGGTGCAATCTGACGTTGCTGGCCACCAACTGACGACCCCGGCAATCAAAGGGTCCACCGTGATAGTCAGTCACCATCCCCTGGGCCTCTTGCACCAGCAGCACACCGGCGGCCACGTCCCAGGGCCACAGGTTGAGTTGAAAGTAGCCGTCCAGTCGGCCACAGGCCAGATAGCAAAGGTCGAGGGCGGCGCTGCCGTCTCGGCGCACCCCCTGAGTGGGCTCCTCGAGGGCCACAAAAATATCGTAGTCCACCTGAGAGGCCATGCCAAAGCCGGTCACCAACAGCGCATGTTCCAGCGAGTCGATCTGGCTGGCCTGGATAGGCCTCCCATTCAGATAAGCGCCCCCGCCACGCCAGGCCGTGAAAGTCTCGCCCCGCATGGGATCGTGGACCACCCCGAGCAATGTCTGGCCGCGATGCTCCAATGCGATGGATACGCAAAAATGAGGATAACCGTGGGCAAAATTCTTGGTGCCGTCAAGCGGGTCCACGATCCACACATAGTCCGCCCTGCAACGGACCGCCGCATCCTCCTCGCCCAGAAAATCATGGTCGGGATTGGGGCCGATGAGACTCTCGCGAATCAGCCGCTGCGACTCCAGATCGACTTCGGTCACGGGGTTGAAGCGCCCCTTATAACTCACCGCCGTCCCCCCCGCATCCCAGGCGGCACGTATGACTCGCCCACCCTTTTGGGCCGCCGCCACCGCCTGCCCCAACCACCGTTGTACATCGTGCATAAGCCAGGCACTTCTGAAAACGGGCAGGCGCCCCCTTTTCGCTGGGCGAAAGGGCTGCTCATGGCCAGTCCCGGAACCCTTGTCGAGTATTTTCACAACAAAAAGCTGCTGTGCGCCTTGTGCCTGTCGGTCGATCGCAAAGAACAGTTGCAGGTGCGCACCGAGGAGAATCGCGAGGACAAGGTGGCCAAAACCAAGCTGGTGCTGACCTCCAGCGAAAACCTCTCGCCCGACTCGGACAACCAGACCATTGAGCACTGGCTGCGCGCCGCCGCCCAGCGCCGCGAAACC
>JADMJV010000047.1:8354-11855 GCA_018780265.1 bacterium | reverse complement strand
CATCGTCACCAGGAACGGCCGGTATCAAGGGGGCGGCACAGCGGCGCGAGCAATGCAGCCAGGAAGTGTCTTTGGCCGACCTGTGGGAGCTGACCACCGAAGAAGGCTGCGCCTTCTCGCTGGCCGACCTGGCCAGCATCCAGTTTAGCAAACCCGTCCCCGAGCAACTGTCTGGCCTTTATCGCGCCCTGGAAAGGGACAAGCTGTGGTTTGCCCGCAAAGGGCACGACTACCAGCCGCGCACCGCCGAGCAGGTGCAAGAGACGCGCCTGCGCCTTCAGGCCGAAGAAGAACGGGCTCGGGACCGCGAGTATGTGGCCATCTGGCTCAAAGCGCTCTGGAATGGTCAGGCCACCCCGCCGCCCTCCGAGACCCTTGAACGTACCCAGACCCGCTACCTAAACTGGATCCGCGAAGTAGCCCTACAAGGCAACGAAGCCCCTCGCTTCAAAGAGATTCAGTCGATCTTTAAAGATCTCGAGATCAGTGGCAAAGACGCTGCCTTCAAGGTGCTGGTCAAGGCCGGCATCTGGGGCCCCGACGAATTTTTGCAGTTGCATCGCTACCATCCCCCCATCGAGTTTAGTCGCGAACTGACCGAGCAGGCCGAATCCCTGCGCAGCCGGCTGGAAGAAGAGATGGCCAACCTCGACCGTCTCGACCTGACCGCGCTGGCCGCCCTGACCATCGACGACGAGTGGACCAGCGAAGTTGACGATGGCCTGACCCTCGAGGTGCTGGAAGACGGATTTCGTGTGGGCATCCACATCGCCGACGCCTCCACCTTTGTCAACCCTGGCAGCCCGGTGGACGAGGAGGCCCTGGAGCGAGGCACCACCATCTACCTGCCTGAGCGTAAAATCCGCATGGTGCCCGATGTGCTGGGCGACGATCTGTGCAGCCTGATCGAAGGCAAAACCCGCCTGGCCTTCTCGTTCCTGGTCGAGTTTGACGCACAAATGCAGATGCGGGGACACAGCTTTGCCAGCAGCAAGATTCAGGTGCAGCGGCGCCTCACTTATCAACAAGCCGACTCCGAGATGGCCCAGGGCGATCTGGCCACCCTTTACCAGGTAGCCCTGGCCCTACGCAGCCAGCGCCAGCAGGCCGGCGCCGTCACGCTGCCTTTTCCGCGCGTCAACATTCGCGTGGAGCAGGGCCAGGATGGTGAACCGCAGGTGATGATCACCCGCGACCAGTCGGAGGCTCCCTCCCAGGTGCTGGTCAGCGAGATGATGATTTTGGCCAATCGACTCAGTGGCGAGTATTTTGCGCAGCACAACATCCCCGCACTCTTTCGCAGCCAGCCCGAGCCCGAAAAACCTATCCCGGCCGACGTGGACACCTCCCCCGAAAGCCTCCACAAGCTGCGCCGCCTGATGAAGAAAGGGGAAGTGGGCATGACCCCGTCGCGCCATGCCGGGCTGGGCCTGGATGCTTACAGCCAGTCCACCTCGCCCATTCGCCGCTATGTGGACCTGATTGCTCAGCGCCAGCTGAAGTCGCATCTGGCCACCCAGGAGCCCTTTTACACCAGCCAGCAACTGGAGCCCATCATGCAACGCCTGGAGCGCACCACCCATCAGGCCGAGCAACTGGAGCGCGAACGCAAACAATACTGGACGCTGCGCTACCTGGAAGGCCGCCGTTGGGCCGAACTCGACGCCGTAGTGCTGCAGAACTTTCCCGACAAACACTGGGTTCAGATCACCCCCGTGCTCTACGAAACCGACTGCCCGCTGGTGCCCAAACGCCCCCTCCCCCCTGGCACACGCTTCAAAGTGCGCATCGAGTTGGTCTGGCCCCGCGAGCAGATGGTGCGTGTCACGCCCGTGCTCGATGACGAGTAAACAAAGGGTGCATATCGCACCCCGTTTTTCTTGCCGCTGAAGACCAATCGGTCCTCCAGGAGGGCTCCCGTGACTACCCTGTGATTGCACGGCGACTCACAGGCGATAGTCTTCGGTCACACTGGCCAAAAGGTAACCAGCGAGGACCTATCAAGCATATCACCCAGGCGCCTATGCTCCCCATTGCTTACTGGAAAGACCATCCCAAGCCCAGTCAGCCCTCTCCACCCCGCGACAGCCTGCTCCTGGAATGCGCCGACTGCCTGGCCGTGGGCCTCTATCGAGCCGCTCGGCTTGCGGGGGGCTTGCTGGGGCTCACTGGTAGGCCACCCGCTGCTGGGCGCCTCCATAGGCGCGGTCACCGGCGGCCTTGCCGGACTGGCCCTCGGCCTGGTCCACCAATCCCTCACCGAAATGGATTGAGGCTCGCTGTGGTACTGGCCCCTGACTTTTGTCCCCCATGAATAGGGGAAATGCTTGAGTAACCAAGGGGGCTTGCCAGCACCGAAAGGCATGCTATAATACCGGCACACTTAGGAGTGTAGCTCAGTTGGCAGAGCGGCGGTCTCCAAAACCGTAGGTCGCAGGTTCGAATCCTGTCACTCCTGCCAAATCAAACCCTGATTTCATCGGGGTTTCTTTATTTCCGGGCGGGGACTGTTTGGGAGGCTTGGCAACAGGGTGGCAATATCGGAAACTTTGACTTCTCGTGACTCGAAGGCCAGGCCGGGTCCGGCGTTGACTTAATCACGGGGGAATTGATTCTCGGTGAGCACGGGGCGGCCGAGTCGACGCGAAATCGGCTCAGTTGCTTGGCGGTCATAAATCTCCTATAAAATCAGGGGTTCAGGCGCTAACGAGCTGAGCCATCCTTTTCTTTGTCGCAAAGGCTTTGATTACTTGTCGCACGGCGGTAGCCCGATCAGGAGGCTTTCCCTAGCATCAATTGTTCCATTTGCCGGCACTTGAGAAGTGCCCTCAGGAAAGTGGCCAAGGCGACTTTCTCATCTGGGTTCAGCAAGTGAACCTGGCTAAATAGCTCGGATAGCTCAGGCTCTTCCTGAGAAACAGAAACGGGTATCCCGCTGCTTGCGATCGCCATGAGATTGTCCATGGTGGTTTCATGCGCTTGCGCAATTTTCTCCAGTGTTTGCTGCCGTGGGCTGAAGTGTCCCTTCTCTTCTCTAGGCGGTGCATATGTTGACGGTGTATGCCCACAATGTCCGCAAGCTGGGCCTGTGTTAACCCTCTTTCAACTCTTAGCTTGCAGATGGTTTTTCCTATATTGATCGTGTGTATGTTAAAAATCTTTGATTGCATTGATGGCTCAGGGAGTCTGGTGGAGCTGTGGCAACCAACAAAACTCTGAGAGGGACTCGTTCATGTTCAACTACTCGCCAAAGAGCCGAGGGTATAGCCGATGACACCCACCCCTGATCGCCAAGAAATCGATGACCTCAAGGCCAGCATCGACCTGGTGGCCCTCTTTGAGTCCTACGATGTGCCCGTCACGAAGGTGGACCGCAGCATCAAGGCGCTCTGTCCCTTTCACACCGAGACCACGCCCTCGATGGGAATCAACCGCAAGAAGGGCGTCTACCAGTGTTGCGTTTGCCTGGATGGACAGTGCCGTTTGGGCTAATTACAGAAG
>JADMJV010000047.1:0-8344 GCA_018780265.1 bacterium | reverse complement strand
CAATCGTTTCAAGACCTTCCGGCCTCGCCCGGATTCGGCTGGACGGGCAATGACAGCATCCGCATCCGCGAGGAGCCCAATGGGGACCTGATTTATGAGGACGAATTTGGACAGGCGCTGCGCTGGAGCCTGCAGGCCGGCAACTACGTCCCCTATCTTCCCGACAACAACTCCGCTGCAGAAGGGTGGGAAAGCCCCGCTAAAAAAGAAGCGGAAGCCGCGGCTAGCCCAGCAAGGTCGAGGCGGCCAAGCCAAACTGTGGTGGGCCCCTATGTGTGAACAAGAATCGGGTTCAGGCGGCTTTTCTTTGGCTCTGGGGTGGGTGGCTGGCGTCGTAGTCCGCTTTGATCTTTTCCATCTCGACGGTGTATTCAGCGCAGGTTTCGATGGCCGAGGGAATGCTCTCTTCGAAGGTCTGGTTGACTTCGCCGGTCTCGATGGGGCCATACTGAGGATTGCGTGTGACGTCCACCTTGATGCGGGTGCTCTCGTCCCACATGGCGTGAATCCATTCCTGGGGCTTCATAGGCTTTTTGGACATCGAAGGGTCCATAATATAGGGCTCTACCTGTTTGCTCTTCTCGTCCACGGCGAAGACCATGGGGGCCACGTGATACCACCATTTGGCCTTCATATACTTATTCTCGGCGGTCAGTTTGCCGGCCCCGTAAGGGTTCTCCAGCATACAGAACATCTTGGCGTTGTTGATGTTGTCCTTGTTCATCTGGTCGCACATCAGGTGGGCGCGGGCGTAGCAGCCGTCGTAGATATATTCGAAGGGGATGTCTTTATTGGCTGCCAGTTTGTCAAATTCGGACTGAAGTTGACTGGCCGTGGGAATCATTCCCTGCAGCTTGGAGCAGTCGTGGGTAAATTGCATCCGGGCGAACTGGGGTCCCAGGTCGGCGATGAGGCGCTCCTGGAAGCCGGTCTGATCCACATCCTGGTTGCTGATGGGCTCGCTGATGCCGGCTAAGGGGGGAGTCTCCTGTTGGCCGGGGTTTCGCAGCGAAGCGGCCTTGAGCCTGGCCAGGTTGGTGTCGTAGTCGGCGTGCGGCCGAGTGTCGAATTTGTCGGCCGCGACGGCTACCCCGTCGTTCTTGGCTACGGCAGGCTTGCTGGACGCCTTGGACAGGTTGTTCAGAATGGCACCGGCATCGATTTTCATGGATTTCCTTGGACCCCCCGACGGAGTGGTATATTTCTCAGCTAGCTTAGCCCGCCCAACCCGGCAGTTTGCAAACCGGTTGTCAACAATCCGACAAAAGAGGACCCTTCCCCACAGAATCGGAAGCAGGCCGACTATGAATCAATGGGCACTGCACTGTGAAAATCCCGAAGGGGGCCGGCGCGAATTTGCCCTGGAGCAACCCCGGCATACCGTGGGCCGCGGTAGCGGGGACGGCGATCCGGGCCACCTCAGCGTAACCGGCGATAGCCTGGTCTCTCGTCAGCATTTCGAGGTCGTGCAGGACGCTCAGGGAGTGCTGATTCGCCGTCTGGCCAGCGGGCGCAACCCCATTTTCTACCAGGGTCAGGAGTGCGATGAGTTTCGCCTTCCCGCCGGGGAAGCTTTTGTGGTGGGCCAGACTCGTTGCACGCTGGCTCGCAGCGAGGCGGCGCTGGCCACGGTGCTCAACGAATTCACCTTGATGGGTCCGGGCCGCGATCAGGCGCGCCAGCGCAGCAGTTACGAGTGCTTTCAGGCTCTGATGCGGATGCTGCCGGAATTGCGCCGGGCTTCCGACATCGCCACCGTCTGGTCTACCGCCTTGGGCGTTTTGAAGACGCTGTTGCCTGAGGCCTCCACCTTGATGGTCTTAGAAGGCGATCGAGTCATCGACAGCATTCCTCCAGGCTCCCAGGTGCAGGCCAGCAAACGCCTGGTCGCCCGGGCTCATCAGCAAAAATGCACCATCACCCACTGCTGGGACGAATCGACCGCCAGTGAAGCCACCGTGCTCGAGCAGGTGAGCTGGGCGGTGGCCGCTCCCGCCGAGCAAAACACCCTTTATGCCGTGGGTAGCGCCAATCCCCAGGATTTGGAGGGCAAAGCGGTCCTCATCGACGTGGTTGCCGAAACGGTGGCTCACTACCTCGCCCTGCAACAATTTCAACGCATGCAGTCTCAGGTGGGCCAGTTCTTTTCCCCGGTGCTGCGTCGGTTGCTCAGCGAACAAGATTTTCGCGAGGTGCTCAAGCCTCGTCGGGCAGAAGTCAGCGTGCTCTTCTTCGATCTGCGAGGCTTCTCCATGGCCACGGAGGCGGCCGACAGTGGGGATTCGCTGGACGAGATTCTCCACCATCACGAAACACTGACCAACGTGATGACCGAAATCACCGAGTGCATATTTGCCCGCGAAGGCGTGGTAATCGACTATCAGGGCGACGCTATCCTGGCTTGTTGGGGTGCCCCCCACCCGCGTCCCGATCACGCGCTGCAGGCGGTAGAGGCGGCCAGGGCTATCCTCAATCGAGTGTATGCCATGGATCTGCCCTTTACCATGCAAAAGGGCGGGCGCAACTTGCGCTGCGGGCTGGGTCTGGGCTCCGGCGAAGTGATTGCGGGTCAGATCGGCGCCCGCGATCAGACCAAATTTGGAATTATGGGCAAAGTGGTCAATCAGGCCTCGCGACTGGAGGGGTTGACCAAGCAACTGGGCGTGCCCATGTTGATGAATGCCGAGCTTTTCCGCCAGCTTCCTGCCGATCAGGTTCATTGCCGCTGCGTGGGCAAAGTCCGCCCGGCCGGCGTGCGCGAAGCCAGTGAAATTTACGAGGTGGTGGTGCCCGCCGAGCAGGGCGGATCCGGTTTGAGCCCGGCCGAGAGCGCGGCCTACGCCAGCGCCTATCGAGCTTATTGTGAGGGCGATTTTCGTGGAGCTCTGCAGCACCTGCGCCAGGTGCCCCTGGAGGACCCTATCGGCAGCTTTCTGATGCGCCAGGCTCTCAACCGCCAGGACGAAGACTTGCCCGGCGGCTGGGATGGCGTTTTGGAATTTCGCTCCAAATAGATTCTTGTTTTTGTTCCAGGGGAACCCGTTTTTTGCTAGAATTATTATGGTCAGTAGGGGTTAGAACGTTTTATGACACGGAGGTTCCTTTGAGAACCATAGAATCCATTGTCATGCTAGCTATACGCGACGCTCTCGACCGGCACGAAGGATTTGCCATGATCCCGTATATTCCGCACCCTATGGAAGTCTGTCGCCTGGTTCTGGAGTGTGGCGGTTCTCAGATCGCGGCTTGCGCGGCCATCCTCCACGAAGCGGTGGGCACCGGCCGTATGACCTGTGAAGAAGTCACTCAACGCTATGGACCCGAAGTGTCTGCCCTGGTGCGTGTTTTGGTAATGGGTCAGAGCGAGGGCGAAGATGAAGGATCCTTGCTGCTTTGTGCCGACCGCACCGACCATCTATTGCGGCGCAGCCAACTGGGCCTGGGCGACTGTTTGGCACGCGACCTCAACGAGTTGCAGTTGACCGTGCTGCGCTTAGGGCCACAGGTCAGCCAGGTCTTGTTGACTCGACTGGAAAGAGTGTTGCCTGCCCTCACGCCAGCGGCGCCCCGTAAGCACCAGGCCAATCGCAAGTCGGGGAGTCGCTCCTCGGCTGCTTAGTGTGCCCCGACACAAATTCCCTCAACATTTTTGGACGCCGATCCATCCCGCCCGACTGCGTCGCGACTCCTTGATGTATAGCCCGATACACCGCGTCGCCACTCCTTGTCGGGCGGGCGCCTCGACGCCCAAAAACGTAACGGACTTATGTCGGGGCACACTTAGCCTGCTTCCCGCCGACTGGCCATCACGCTGTGGACTGCCCGATTCATTGCTGGGGCCCTTACTGGCCTTCCAGGATCGCAGTCTGACCTACCCGGAGTGACCCACGAATGTCATGTGCGGGTGGCTATGGCCATCCACCCCTTGTTGGACGAGCCGGGTCTCCACGCGATGCGAGCGGGCATTTCAACGCCTCAATGCTCACTTTGGGGTCGAGCAGACCCTCGAGGGAGGGTATCACGAAACCCTGTGGGTGAACAGGTCGACTTGCAAAGACTGAGACGGGACCCTGGTTGCGAACGACGTCAGCAGCGCGTCACTTTACGTAGATGGGAGGCGCGCATCGGCAGGGTGGAGCCCGATTTTGACGGACCTGGAGGCGGTAACCCCCCTCATGGATAAAACCCCTCTATGACGATTCTAACGCAGTGGAAAATTTTCTCGCGGTTGCCCGGAGGGCGCTGGCTGTTTTCGCGTGCGCTCGGTTTTTTTGTGCCTTATGCCGGCACGATCGGCGCCGAAGTTCAGAGTTTGCGACCCGGTCACACGCGCGTCCTCATGCCCGACCGCCGCGGCGTACGCAATCATCTGGGTAGCATTCACGCCTGCGCTTTGGCCAATTTGGGCGAACTGGCGCTGGGCCTGGCCATGACCGCACTGCAGCCCGGCAACGGCCGCTTCATTCCGGTGCGCCTCGAGGTGGACTATCTCAAGAAAGCGCGAGGACCTCTCACCTCTGAAGTCAACCTGCCCTATCGAGAGTGGCCAGATGAGGCCGAGTGGGAAGCGGAGGCTCTGCTCAAAGACGATTCGGGAGACACAGTGTGCAGAGTGGTGGCTCACTATAAGGTGGGCCGAAAACAAAAAAGCTGAGGGGATAACTGTTGTGGTCAAGACCGTTCATTCGTTTTGTGAAGAGACGCGCAAGCGTTATCTGTTTGGCATATTCGGGCTGGCCTTTTTCGGGGTCATCTTTCTGTTGATGGGGTCGGTTATGTTGACCAGCTTGACCTATTCTAGTCGTTATCGGGCATCCAATCCGGCTTTTATGGGCCTGGCCCTGGCCATCGTAGGTGCCGCTTTGCTCTGGGGCGCTCGGGTCCCCTTTGCTCGTTATGCTCAGGCCCCGCATCAGCGCATCGAAGTGGACGAAGCCGGCTTGACCTGGTTTGACGGTGGGGCTCCCAAGTCCGTCCAGTGGACGGAGATAAGCTTTGTCGATGTCACCGACACTACCCTTACCCTCAAAACTTCTACTCTGGGGCGCCTGGAGATTCCGGCCGATTATCAAGATTTTCCTCATCTGATTGAGCGTGTGCGCCGCTCGACAGGCTGCTGAGACCCACCATGCTCCAACTTGTGCCCGATCGTCCGGCCCTGTGCCATGACAAGGCTTGCATCGTTGATCTGTTGGTGCGCATCACGCCCCCGCGGCCCCAAGAAAAGCGGGAGAGGCCGGGCATCAATTTGTCGTTGGTGGTGGATCGCTCGGGCTCGATGCAGGGGGAGAAGATAAGCCTCACTCGCAAGGCCGCTGCCCTGGCCGTCAAATCGTTGGGCAAAGACGATCGGTTGAGCATAGTGTCTTTTGCCAACGATGTGAAAACGGTGGTGGGCTCCACGCGGGTATCCGACAAGGAGACTCTGCTGAAGCATATCGACCGGATTGAGGCCTACGGTTCGACGGCCCTTTTTGACGGCTGGAAAGGCGGAGCGGCCCAGGCCTGCCTGGCCCTGGATGACCGCCACCTCAATCGCGTGGTGTTGCTTACTGATGGTCAGGCCAACGTCGGCGAGACGAACCCCGACACCATTTGCAGTGAGGTCCATCGCCTGTCGCAAAGAGGGCTGCAAACCACCACACTGGGTTTTGGGAAAGATTATCACGAGGGCCTCTTGCGTTCGATGGCCGCCAGCGGCGGTGGCAATCACTTTTTTGTGGAGACCCCCGAGCAACTGGTGCGCTTTATGGAGTTGGAGTTGGATGGGTTGGCGGCCACGCTAGGCACCCGGGTTCGGCTCAGATTTCACCGCCAGCTGGAAGGGATTGAGATCGAGCCGTTAGGCGAGGTCCAGGCCACCCCCGAAGGCGATTATCAACTGGCCGACCTCACGGTGGACTTCCCTCTCCAACTGCTCTTCCGAGTTACGCTGCCTGCCGGCCAAATCCCCAGTTCGGGACTGAGCGCGGAATTACTCTGGCACTCGCCCATCACGGGGCAGTCCCAGCACCTGGAAGTTCACCTGGAACTGCCCCGTCTCAGCGCTCACGAGCGGGCCGCCTTGCCCGTCGAGCCCGAGGTGGAGATCTGCCTGGCCGTGGCCATGGCTGCGCGCGCCCGTATTGAGGCCATGCAGGCTATGAAGCGAGGGGATCGGGCGGCGGCCACGCGGATTTTAGGTCAGGCCGTCGCTACGCGCAAGTTACCCGATCTGGAAAAAGCTCAACTGCGCCAGTTGCAGAATACCGTGGAAAGTGGTGACGCCAACAGCACCCAGAAGATGTTCGAGGCCCAAAGTTACGCCTACAGTCGCGGCAGCGTGGTGCTGGGCGCCATCGAAGAACAGTTGCTCTCGGGCTGGATCGACGGCGGCCTGGTCCCCTTGCGCTACGGACCTTTGTTTCGCCAGGGTCCAGGCGCAAGCCCCGCCTTGCAACGCTTCGAAGGCATGTTGGCAGGTCTCTTCACTGGCCACCCAACGGGAGAATCCGCTGTTTTGTGCCTGGAGACGCTGCGAACGGTCACTGGGGCCAACCGGTTTTTACCCTGGATCGGGACCTTTTTTAAACGCCTGGCGACTGTTTCCGTCGTTCAACCGTCACCCGCCTTGAGCGCTTTTCGGGCCAACGTAGATGCCGGTGAGTCCTTTATGTCTTGCGGAGTCAAAGCCTCCGACTGCGGTGCGCTGTGCCGCGTTGCACCTCTGCTACTGGCGCGCCGGCGCAGTCCCTCGGCCAGTCATTGGGTGTTTGTGGCGATGGGCGGGCACATTACTCACAACGACCCAGCTTCGGCCGCCAGTTGCATGGCCTTCGCCAATCTGTTATGGGAACTGATGCTGGCCGACGGACCTCCTTCCAGTCGTTTTTATCTGCAGCGATTCCTGGAAATTCTTGGTCAGGTGGAAAAGGACGACCTTTATGCTTCCACCGCCCCTCGCTATGACGGCTGGAAGGGCCGGCTTTCGGATTACCTGCACATGCTGATTCCCGACGCGCGCCAACGAGGCATGACTTTTGAGGAGGCTCGCCAGGAATGGGGTTGCGGCCCCTTTTTGCTGGAAACCGTGCCCACCTTGCTCTACCTGCTGGAGTGTTACGGACATCAGCCCGTGGTGGCCCTGCGCCAGGCCACCAGCAACACTCCCGAGGCGGCCTGGTTGGGACCGCTGGTGGGCGCGGCAGTGGGCGCGCTACACGGTCCGATACCCGGCTGGGAGCTAAAAGGGGAGGTGGCCCTGGCTTACCAGGAATTTCTGGCCCAGCAAACGTCTTGAGCCGGCTCTTTGTCATCACCGGCAATTCGCGCGGCCTGGGAATGCACCTCAGCCTCCAACTGGAAGCTCGGGGACAACGGGTGGTGGGTTGCTCCACCTCGGCGGCCCCTCCCTGGCGGGTCGACGTTTCCCAGGTCGCCCAGGTCGACTTGTGGGCGCGTCACGTTTTGGATCACTGGGGCACCCCAGATGTGCTGATCAACAATGCGGGTGTGACCAGTTCGCCCAATCCCCTGTGGCAGCAAGAACCTGAAGATATGCAGCGGTTGCTGATGGTGAATGTGGCTGGCGTTCACCATTGTGTGCGTGCTTTTTTGCCGGCTATGTTGGAGCGTGGCTCGGGCCTGGTCATCAATGTCAGTTCCGACTGGGGACGCAGCGGGGCGCCCATGGTGGCACCCTATTGCGCCACCAAGTGGGCCATTGAAGGGTTGACTCGCTCTCTGGCTCTGGAGTTGCCTGCGGGAATGGCCGCCCTTAGCCTGGACCCGGGCACCATCGATACCGATATGCTGCGCTTCACCTTTGGTCCGGGTGCAGGCGACTTCCCCCCCCCAGAGGCCTGGAGCGGTCCGGCCGCGGATCTTATTTTGTCACTGGGAGCGCAGCACAACGGTCGCGCACTCACCCTGCCGGAGTTGGCGGCAAAAGGGTAGACTTGCTTGGGAACGAAAGGCGGCCCCCGTGACGGAAATTCAAGAGCGGCGCACCGGAACCATCCCCGTTCCGCTGGGGATGCTGGAACGTGAATACCCCTGGAAAAAGATCGCTATCGGCGGCATCAGTTCGCTGGCCTTTTTGCTGATTTTGAGCCTGGCCACCCGTCCCTCGGTGCGCCCTAACTCGCATGATGTGGTCGAGCAGTTGAGCAAGACCGATTCGGACGCTGCCCTCAAATTGGCCTCCAGTTTGCTTGTGGAAGCAGACGCGGAAACGCATCACTGGCGGGAATATCTGGCCATCAACTATCTCAAGGCCGGTCAAAAAGAGCAGGCCCGGCCTCATTTCCAGTGGCTGGTGCGCAATTTTCCCAAAGACGCCTCCTACAAAAAGGGTCTGACCGCC
>JADMJV010000092.1:108550-126697 GCA_018780265.1 bacterium | reverse complement strand
GTCAAAAACCGTGTTCCGGACGGTTCAACCGTTGGGAACGAGCCGTAGGTTAGCATGGCTCATCCACCCTGTCAACGGTTTTCGTTAGCGAGCTTTGGTTTCTGACTGACGGCAACGAAATCGTAACAAATCGAGCCCCTGGCAGTAACATCGTCAACAATCCAGCAACAACTCTTCGGTTTGCCTGAAGCCGCCATGCCCTATGCTGTGACCAGGAATCAAACAGGGAGAGTTGACCGTGTCAAAGATCTGCAGTTGTGGAGCTCACTTTCAACTCCACGTCGAACTGGCTGTGCATCGCCAGAAGACCGGCCACGGGCCGCAAAGAATCCCCGAGCCGCCAACCCCAACAGTGACCAGGTCGTCCACCCAGAATTGGACAAAAACGGCAATTGCCGGAGTCATGCTGATGTCGCTGCTAGGCCTCACCGCGGGCCTAAACCTGACGGTACGCACCTACACCAGTTGGCAGTGCACTGCCAACGTTTTGTTGCTACCCTGAGGGTCGAACTACTCGCCCAATCTATAAGCCGCGGTGCGATTGCTGGGCTTGAGAGGGTCCCGATTGCCGGGCGCGTAGCCAAGTTTCTCAAAACGTCCATCGCGCAGGGTAACCACGTCGCGCCAGCCATCCTTCCACCGCATGACCAGGCGTCCCTCGATCCATCGCCAGTGGCCCTTTTCACCATTCCCCCAGTTGCTGCGGGCGAAATGATTGGGATAGAGCGTCACCAAAATGGGCGCCCCGTCGGTGTGGTAAATCCTCCAGCGGCCCACCGGCTGAAAAGGATCCGCCCAGGCCAGCGACAGGAGAGATAAAAAGAGAAGAATTCGAGCTATCATAGCCTGCCTGTTTCGAAACGCGACCTCCCCAACCTGCCTGGGGGAAACCCCAAAGGCGCGGTCGAACCTGATCCCCATGAAAAAGAAGTTCTTCCGCATCAACTTGTTGCAAGGATTTCTCTACCCCCTTTCCGCCCCCCGGCGGTTACTGGCCGCCTGGCTGGTACTGCCGGTCAGCCTGGCGGTGCTGGTCCCGCCCATCTTGTTTGGCCTGGGGCTGGGAGGCACACTGTCGCTCGATCTGCACCAGGGAGTGGGACTGACCTTGACGGTTCTGGCCGTATGCCTGCTGGTAGGCTCCATCCCCTTCACCTACCTGGCCGGCTACCTGTTGCGCTGCCGCAAGCAAGTAATGAAAGGAAACAGCGTCCTACCGCCCTGGACCGAAGGCGGAAAGTTGCTCCAAGACGGCGGCAACATGGATGCACTGGGCCTGATGTTCGGCCTACCCACCCTGTTCTTTCTAGGACTGGGCCTGACCGTCTTGGTGGCGCCCCTGACCCATCTAAGCACCCACCACACCTGGATCGCATTCCTGCTGGCACTCTTTGGGTCCGGGGCTGGCCTGCTGTTTCTAAGCCTGGCCCTCATGTATTACCTGTTTGTCTTGCTGGTCGCCCCCATGTCCACTCTCCGTCTGGCGCTGGGCAGTGGTCCGTGGCAGGCCGTTCAAATGAAAGCTGTGCTTCAAGATATCGGGCGCGGCTGGGGGGACTATTTGCTCTGTTGCATCCTGGTCTGGGGTGCCAGTATCTCCTTTCAACTGGCCCAGGGCGCCTTTTTTCCTCTGATCCTGGTGTCATTTCCGGCTCAGGTCTATCTCCAACTGGTGTGGGCCCACCTGCTGGGACAGTATGCCCGCGCCTATCTGGCCGAGCGCATGTAGCCGTGACCATTTCCGAACTTCGAGCCGAAATTGCCTATCACAATCTGCGTTACCATCAGCAGGACGACCCCGAAATTTCCGACGCCGAATATGATGAACTGGTTCGCCAACTGGCACGCCTGGAGGCCGAACATCCCGAGCTAGGCACCACCGAAAGCGTGGGGGCCCCGCCCTCCGAACTGTTCACCCCGGTGGTTCACCTGACACCCATGATGTCACTGGACAACGTCACCACCTTTGAAGAGTTGAGCGCCTGGGGCAAGCGCATGGAGCGCTACATCGACAGCAATGTCGAATACATTTGCGAGCTAAAAATGGACGGTCTGGCCGTGTCCCTGCTCTATGAGCAGGGCCGGTTGACGCGCGCGGCCACCCGCGGCGACGGGCGAGTGGGGGAAGACATCACCCTCAATGTACACCAGATCGAATCCGCTCCGCAGCAACTGGCCGGTATTTCCCCCCCCGTGCTGGAAGTGCGTGGCGAGATCTTCATGCCGGTCAGCTCCTTTAAGGCCCTCAATGAGCAGCAAGCCCAGCAGGGCCAAAGGCTGTTTGCCAATCCTCGCAATGCGGCGGCCGGTTCATTGCGACAAAAAGACCCCGCCATTACCGCCGGCCGCAATCTGGCCTTTTTTGCTTATCAACTGGCCCACCTCGAGGGCGGCCCAACCTTTACCCACCACGGACAGACACTGGACTATCTGAAAAGCCTGGGATTGCCCATCAATTCCACCACCCAGATTGTGGACAGCCTGCAAAAGGTGCATGACTTCTGCCAGCACTGGCAGGTTCAGCGCCACGACAACGACTACGAGATCGACGGAGTGGTGGTCAAGGTCAACGACCTGGCTCAGCGTCTCGAGTTGGGCTCCACCTCCAAGGCTCCACGCTGGGCGGTGGCTTTCAAGTTTCCCCCCGAAGAGCGCAATACGCTGCTCAAAGACATCATGGTTTCCATCGGTCGCTCGGGGAAGGCCACGCCTTTTGCGGTCCTGGAGCCGGTCTTTGTGGGGGGCAGCACGGTCAGGCTGGCCACCCTGCATAACCAGGATCAGGTGGCCC
The DNA here is from genome assembly GCA_018780265.1 of bacterium. Taxonomy (GTDB): domain Bacteria; phylum Vulcanimicrobiota; class Xenobia; order Xenobiales; family JADMJV01; genus JADMJV01. Next base: position 123,906 of record JADMJV010000092.1, on the reverse strand, counting down.
TCAAGGACGTGCGTCCGGGAGACACGGTGATCGTGCGCAAAGCCGGCGATGTGATCCCCGAGGTAGTGGGGCCCGTGCTGCCCAAACGCCCTGCGGACCTGCCCGCCTGGAAGTTTCCCGAGCAGTGTCCAGAGTGCGGCTCTCACCTTTCGCGCACCCCGGGCGAAAGCGACACCTATTGCTCCAGCGCTCACTGTCCCAAACAATTGGAGCAGCGCATCGTCTATTTTGCCTCGCGGGGCTGCATGGACATCGAAAACCTGGGAGAGCGCACCGTTCAGTTGTTTATGAGCCTGAACTTGCTCAAGGATCTGGGCGACGTGTATTCGCTGGATTACGAGCGAATCCAACAACTGGAGGGCTTTGGCGAGACCTCGGTAAGCAACCTCAAGAATGGAATTGAAGCTTCTAAACAAAGGCCCCTGGCCAACTTGCTGTGTGGGCTGGGCATCCGCCATCTGGGCGCGGCCGGGTCGCGGGTTTTGGCCCAGGCTTTTGGCCACTTAGACCGACTGCTGGAGGCCAGCGAGGACGAGATTGCCAATACTGAAGGCATTGGCAATGTGATCGCGCGCAGCGTCTGTGAGTTCTTTCAGCAGCCGGACAATCGTCAGTTAGTGGACCGGCTGCGGCTGTCGGGCGTCAATTTCCAGGGCCCGGACCGCTCAGAACTGCCTCAAACCCTACAAGGTTTGTCGATCGTGGTGACCGGCAGCCTGCAAGGCTTTTCTCGCGATGGGGCCGAGGAAGCCATCAAAGAGCGCGGCGGCAAGTCACCGGGAAGCGTGTCCAAAAAGACCAACGCGGTGGTTTTGGGAGAGGCCCCGGGGGCGGCCAAAATCAACAAGGCGCGCGAACTCAAAATCCCCGTCCTCAACGAGGCTGAGTTTGTACACTTGCTGGAAACGGGCGAAATTCTAGCCCGTGATGGAGAAAGTGCAGTGGTCAGGTAGAACGGCGGCTGGCCGGGGAAATCGCAAAATTCCGTCGTCGGAGGCTTTGGCCGCAAAAAAATGGCATTGCTTGCCGGTCGTGGCCAGCACCTCAACACTGGGCAACTGACGGGTCTTGAAGCCAAACTTCTTACAACCGAGCGGGGATGACTTGTCCCAGGTTGTCTGAAAGTATTCGCACTGACGGCAGTTGGGCGCGTGACTATCCATGCTCGGAGCATAGTGGAGGTTGCCCAAAAAAACCTTAAAAACAGGGGACCGCCCCTGCATCGGGAATTCTCCGGGATGTCAAGAATGATGTGTCCAGCCTGCAAACGCCAACCCATGGAAGTCTCCACGGACTCCCAGACCAAACTGGAAGTGGATAGCTGCCCCCAGTGCCTGGGGATCTGGTTTGACGCGGGGGAACTGCAAGACTTTTACCAGAGCACCGAGTTGGTCAAGCGATTTACTCCCGTGGGCGGCGATGCCATGCATCACACCTACGAAATCTCCGCCTCCGCTCGACGTTGCCCGCGCTGTCGCAAAGGCATGGAGCGCCCCCTGGTGGGCGGCATCTCGGTGGACGTGTGCCGAGAATGCCGTGGAATCTGGTTTGACCAGGGTGAACTACAAAAGGTCACCCAAATCTACAAGACCCGCGGCCTCAAGGGCGACGATCTGGTGGCAGATCAGGTCCGTGACGGCCACAAGGGCAAGCGCAAAGACAGCGCCGTGGGCGACGCTTTCAGCGTGGTCTCGTGGTTTTTCAACAGCTTCCTGTCGGCCAAAATTCGCTAACTCGGAGAGATTCCGATCTCATCTCCGTCGAGACGCGGGGCTTTCTCGCGAAAGGAAGCGCGGCGGGTATCATAGGTTTTGCCGGCATACACGATGGCCTTCCACCAAATCAGCACCAGCGAGAAGGTGATGGCCAGGAAGATGCGGTCTCCGGCATCCCCGGTCCAGGCCACGGCCACGGCCAGGGCTCCGGTGCCCAATTTTAGGATCGAAGCGGTGATGTCGCCCAGGCGCATAAAGGGCCCTTCGATCAGCGGTTTGTGCTTGTATTTGGTTTCCTCGGAGGTGGCCGAGTAGAGAATCTCCTTGGTGGCATTGTTTAAGGCGTAGTTAAACGACCCGCTGAAGACCAGGATCAACTCGACGGACAAGATCTCCAGGGGGAAGGAGAAGGCCACCAGGGCCAGCAGTGCAAAGGCCGGCAGAATCGATACGGCCATACGCAAGCCCAGATGGGTAAATACCCAGCGGGCCACCACGGTGAGCATGAACATGCCCACCACGCCCTGATACAGGGAGACATCCGACAGGACCGCACGAATCTTGCTTTCCACCTCGGCCTTGTAGGTCTTATAGCGAGCCTGAAAGTCGTGCACATCGTGGGCCACAGCGTACTTTTCCCAGGCCGCTTCGGCCTCTTTGTCGGGCATCGACTTTAAAGAATAGACGACCTTGTAACCTTCCAGGCCAGTGCTCGAGTCCAATTCGGGAAAGGTCTCTCGGTACTGATTTTGGGACATCTTCTGGTCGATCATCTTCTGGCTCAGGAAGTCCAGCGAGGTGGTGAAGCAAGCCAGGCATGTGACCATAATGGCGATGGACCGTACGTAGCGAATGCGCACCAATCCGATGACATCGCTCCAGAAAGAGCGTTCCACCACCGTCTGCTCGATCTCCACCTTCTCATGCTCTTGCTTGAGGCGCGAGGCCAGAATCAGAAAAATCAGGGCGATTCCCATAGAGGCTGCCGAGATCAGGGTGGCATAGGGACGCAGACTCTCGGCTCGACTGACCATGCCAGAGAGAATCGAGCCCACTATGCCTCCCACTGTGGCGCCCATCTGCACAAAGCCAAAGAGGCGCTCGCCCTGCTGGGGCAAGAAAAAGTCGTTGAAACAGGCCCACAGGGTGGGCAGCGCCAGCAAGAAATAGACCGATCCCCACAAGAAAAATATCACCGTGGCCGGCTTACCGCCGTACTGCAATATCCAGGTAAAACAGACCTTGCACACCATAATTAGCAAGTAGGTGCGGACAATCAAAGTGAACTTGTTCATACGATCGCAGAAAAAGTTGAACGTCTTGGTCACGATAAAGGACAGAAGCGGAATCACCAGATACAGAAAGGGCAGATAGTTGGGATCGAAGTCCTTGAGAAACTGCGAATTTCGCAGCGGCTTAATCAGGTAATAGGAGAGCAACAGAAAGAGTAAAGCGCTAAAGCTATAAACTACCTGCAGGAGCTCTTCTTTGCGAGCCCCCGTAACAAGACACAGTAACCGGATCATCCGTGGAGTTAACCATAGCGACCTGAAAAAAAACTAGCGAAGGAACGAATCCTCAGGATTCCACGCCCAACTGTCTTCTTCTTTGCCCGGTTTGCCGTCTTGCTGCGGAGCATTGCCGCCCTCGACCGAGTTGGCCGGCCCGTCAAAGGCCCAACCCACCAGACAGTGCGCCAGAGCGCCCGCCCATTGAGTCACCTTCTCTTTGATGGCGTGGGCCGTGTTGTAGACGCCCAGGGGCAGACCGACCTTGTGAGTGATCACCATGTTGCGTACCTGGCTCTGCACCGACTGACCCAGCTTCTTGCCCAGAGCCAACTGGCGATTGAGTCCCAGCACCCAGTGAACCGACGAAATGGGCACATCCGCCCCCTTCTGGGAAACCAGCGAGAGCATGTGGATAAAGCGGTCCATGCGCTCTTTGCGGTCCAACACCGAGCGCATATCGTCGGCTGTCATGACCTCTTTGCCCTCGAAGAAGCGCGCGTTGAGGCGCTTGGCCGCGCTTTTCGCCGAATCTGCTCGACCGATGATGGTGAGCATGTCCAGCGCCGTCTTGCGCTGCTCGTTGTCGATCGGCACCGCCTGTCCGAAGTCCAGAATGCTGACCGTTTTGGTGGCTTCATCAATGAGAACCTGACCGTCGTGAAAATCGGGATTGGCAAACAAGGTCTTGGGCAGCCAGTTGCCTGAATTGTCCTGACCCTTCAAAATACCCATCTCCACGGTAGCCATGGGGCGCATGGCCTCGCGATACAGTTCGGGCTTGGTGGTCAAAATTTTGCGGGCCGTCTTGCCTTTGGCTTCTTCCATGAACATGCCCAGGTTTTTGACGCTGTAGGCGTCGATGCTGCGCACCGTCCAGTCCTGAAATTTGCGCTGATAGCTTTTGTAAGCCGTTTGTTGGACACTCATGGCCGACTCTTTGTCAAACTCCAGCTTGACCGAATCCTCGATCACGCCCAGCAGCCCCAAAATGTAGCCGAACTTCTCTTTGTCTTCAGGCGTATCGGTGAGTGCATCCAAAAACTTGTGAAAGCGGTCAAAGTCATAGCGGGTGCTCTCGACAATGTCCTCACGACCCAGCGAGACCACTTCGTTCTTGCCCGCGGTCTTGTTGAAATACTTGATAGCCACATTGACCGAGCCGCTGCCAAGAACGCGCTCCACCTTGAGATCTTCAGGCCACTCGTCGCCAAAGCGTTTTTGGATCAGCTTGAGCACCTGATAGTAGTTGAGGGGCATGGAGGCGTCTTGAGCGTCCTCAAAAGCCTCGCGGAAGTCGGCAAACTCGCTGGTGAAAGCCAGGTATTGCTTCATTTTGACCCCGGGCACACCGTAAGAGTCAAAGAGGCGACTGAGGATAGCTGCCTCATCCAGTTTGGCGGGGGCATTGGGATCCTCGCCGGGCTGGGGCGGCTTGGGCTTTTGACCTAACATAAAGGCCACGGCCAGCGTGTCCGAGTCACCCTGCGACTTGACGATCGATTCTGCCACCTTGCGGGCCAGCGCCAGATGGGCCTGGGGAACGCCCTTGAGGAAGTGTTGTACGGTGGCTTCACGCCCTTCGGGGTTGCGCAAAATACCGCTGGGACCGGCCAGAAAACTGTTGGCAATGACCACTCGGGCCATCGGTTCAGCGTCGACCAGTTCGGCCCGCACGTTGCGAATGGTCTGGGCCACCGGGGCGAAGCTCTGCTGCTCGCTGGCCGTCTCCAGATAGGCCGGCATCACTTTGAGACGCCCCATCAGATACTCAATCGTGTCGATCTGTTCTTGCGGGGAGCGGCCCCGAGAGATGGCCAGCAGCGAGGAGAGGCCGCGCATCTGATTGCCAAACACGGAAACCTCTTCGATACCGTCGCGGGGGTCGGGGGGGAAGACCTGGTCCACCGTGGCCGGCTGCAACCTGGCCGTCTCGGTGGCCTGACTGCGCAGGCGGTGATAGACCACGGGATATTCTTCCTGAAGCTTCAGGCCCGAGTTGAGCTCGGCCACGGCCGCCGACAATTCGTCAATATCGGCACCGGGAGCGCATTTGGAGCCCAACACCTTGACCAGTAAGTCGGCCGACTGCTCGGCCGCCAGGATTTCGAGCACTTTCTCCTTACCCATCCAGGTCCGCAACTCGGCCGCCGACTCCAGGCCCGACAGGCGAGGAAAGAGGGCGTCGCCCAGTTGTTTGCGAGTGGCCGGACGAGCCTGCATGGCAGGGGAACAAAAGTCTATCGAGCGCGAAGCCAGCCCGTACCAGTCTTCCAGACCGGGCACCTGGGCCTGCACGGCCAAGAAGCCCTCCAGCACGGTGGCACCGGCGTCCACGCCCACCGGCTCCTCGTCGAGCACCTGACCCAGATTGCGCATGACCTTGCTGCGGTCCACGCTCTCTTCGGCAGCCGCCAGCACGCCTTTAAAATCGTCCAGCGAAAAACGGCCGGTTGCTTCCGCCGAGGCCTTCGGGTCGTGGCCCAATAGGGCCAGCGGTCCCAAGACCAGACGGCTTTCCACGGGGGCCAAAAATTTCATGCCCTCGCCCAGCTTATCGACGCGCGCGTAGTAGTCATCCAGCGCCTGATAGTAGGCCTGTTCGTCTGGGTAATCGCCGGGCTTGGGGGTAAACTCGCCGGCCTGACGTCGTTCTTCAATCGACTTCAAGGTGGCCGTGGAGGTGTCCGGCACCTCGCAGCCATAGGTCTCCGTCAGGGAGCGCTTGAGCAGTCCTTCGTGTTGGCTGCGGTCGGGCTCAACCAGCATCTTGGCTACCGGCAAAGTGGCCAGGTGGGCGCTCAATTTTTGAGTGTAGGGGCGGCGCGAGCTGCTGGCCGGCACCCGGGTCTCGTGGGGCCAGTGACGCACCAGAGTTCGCACCAGGGCCCGCTGGTCAGAGGGCGAGGACGTCTCCAACAGCTCGCACAAACGGCGTTCCGCTCCCGCCTCCAGTGCCTGAGGCCGCCCTTCGGCAAACGGCATATCGACCTGATCGCTGGTGGTGCGGGCCACATCCAGCAACAAGGCCGGCAACTCCGAATTGAAAGCGGGACTGAAAGCCCCCCACGGCTCGGAGGCAGCCAGGCCATTGACGTAAGCCGTAACTTTAGCGGGTTCCGCCAGTGGCGGTCGCAGGCGCAGACGGGCGTGATCTTCTCGAACGCCCTGGCCGGCTGCCAGCACCGACTTCAAGGCTTCCTGCATGGAAGCCACTTCGTTGCCATCCTGGTGGGGTGAGGTGAGCAGTCGGTTACTCAAAGAGACGGCCAGCGGCAGCCCATCTTTGTCCATCTTTTGGGCCAAGGCCGGTCCATCCAGGCGGGCCACGGCCGCGCGCGTGGCGGCGTCGTTGCGGGTAGCCAGGGCCCAGGTGCACTCCGGCTCATCCTGATTTTGCCGATAAAAGTCTACCAGCGACTCTACCTCAAAGGCACCGGTTTTGGGGTCTCGGCCGTAGCTCTCAGGCATGGCCCCCACCAACCTGTCCCAAGCGCCCCCCAGCGGTCCCACCAGTTGCTGGAAGGTCTCGTTAAAGAGCACCTTCTCCACAAACTCGCGATGCAGGCTTTGGGTTTCTCCCTGGTCGCGTCCAAGCGAGGCCAAAAACGCCTCGGGCTGCCAGCCCGGCTGACTGAGGAAAGCCCCCAGAGCAGCGGCCGTCTCGGTGGAGAAGGGTTTCTCTTCCGGCAAGCAGTCGCCACGCACCGCCAGAATCAACCGCAAAACCCCGTCCACTTGCTGCTGAGGTGTCTTGTCCGAGTTGGCCAGTTGCTGACAGGTAGCCACCAAAACCCGTTCGTAGTCGTCGCGGGCGGCCTCGGTGCGGCGAATGTAGGGCACCTGAGGCGGCTTGGGCCCATTGTCAAACATCCACTCGGGTGTGGAGTCGGTGAGCAAGCCGGTCAGCACCGCGAAGTTCTCTTGAAATTTGGGAAAATCTTCGACAGCCTTCTCATAAAGGGAGGGGCCCGGCGGTGCAATCCCGGCGGGAATGGGCGTCTCCACTACCGAGAGAGTGGGGTGCCCGCTACGCTTAAGCTGCTCCACGCGAGTCTGCACCAGCGAAACGCGCAGGCCCTCGTGTTCGTGGCCGGCCGCAGCCGCCTCTAAAGCGCGCTTCTGGTCGTCTTGGGAGTATTTCTCGGGGTTGCTCTTATACAGCGCCTCCAGGGCAGACAGAGCCGCGTGCGGGTTAAAATTGGCCTTGACCATGCGATCGATGCCGTTGGCATCAGCCCCGGCCTGCATCTCCCCGGGCTCGATCCAGCTCTTGCCGTTGACGCTCAGCTCCACCTCATTGTTGGGGTCCTGCCTGTCATGAAGCAGCAATTGGGATGCCTGCTGGGCGATCACAAAGGCCACTTCGTCCTCGCTGCGCAAGGTGCGCAACAGACCGGCGTTGACGGCCAGCCGATAGAACGACTTGCCCTGCTCCACCCCGTACCACGTGCGAATGGGCCACTTTTGGTCGGGATGATCGTCGTTCCAAATCTCTTCGCGCAGCGTTCCATCGTCGAGTCCGGCCTGAGGAATATCACCCGAGAACACCTCGACACGGACACTCACGCCCCGACTCTTGAGGTCCTCGCCAGCCACTCGTTGCAAAAGATTGTCTACGTAGGTGCGGGCCGTATCCAGAGTGCCACTGCCTACCGGCGGACTTTGCAACTGTCCCACCTCGGGGCGAACGCGGTCTTTCCAGGCCTTGAGTTCGTCTTGTTCAGCCGGGCTGAGCTGCAAACCGTCCCGCGGTTGCAAGGTAGGCGCCGGGGCGCCTTTGGGGCGCACAGCCGGCTTTGGGGAGGTTGACGGAACCGGCCTCAATTGCATTGCAGCATTCTAACCGTTGATCGACCCCTTGCCAACCCAGGCGACGAACTTGCAACAAATGCCCCCCAATTATGACCATTACGATCGACGGAAGAGGCGCCGGACGATGTCCATAAAACCTCCCTGGCGCCTGCCAGCACGAGGCTCAACGCCCACTTCCACGTTCAAAACCTCCCCCCGACCGTTGAGCAAAACCACCACCGGACCACGACTGGTTACCTGCCAGTGAGCCACTGGATGATTCAGATACTCTACCTTGATAGGCGGAGCAAACTCCAGGCCGCGCTCCAGAGCGGCCTGCTGGGCCAACTTCCGAAAGCGGGAGATCTCATCCTCACCCAATTCCATATCCCCAAGGTAACATCTCAGCAACCCCTATCCAAGCCCAAGGGGCTACAATCCTGAAGTGAAAATCTGCGCTGCTCGCCCACCGGCCCCCCCTGTGGGCCCCCAAGCAAAAACCAAGCCAGCCCCTCCCCCACTCGACGGCGAAGTGCTCTACGACTATTTTCTCAAGCAGCAAGACGGTCACACGGCCGACCACCTGGCCTTTCTAGACCGCGGCATCGACAATTCCCCCCTCAAAGACCAGATCGCCCACTACCCCTCACGCCTGCACAGCATGCGCCCCGATGCCGGGCCCGGGCCCACCTTTCCCGAACTGGGACAAATGCCCGACATCGACCCGCACGGACTGGACTTTCTCCACGCCGACATCAGTCACGCCTGCGTGGCCGTGGGCAGCTGGCACAACCACCAACTGAGCACACGCTGGATGGGCCGCAACGCCACCACGCCCGCCCAGATGTGGAGCGCCACCAAACCCTACCCCATGGTGCTCACCGCCATCAAGGCCGGGTCCACGCCGATAGACCAGTGCCGACTGCAGGACAGCAGCCAGTCGATCCCCGTCACCCAGGCTTTTGAGGCCATCGTCAGTTACCGTCAGGGGGGTTCCGCCTCCAACCGCCTGGCCCGCACCTTCAAGCACCTGCATACCCCCGACGGTCTGGAGGGCTGGGTCAAATCCGTCACCGGTAACCAAAAGCTCACCTTTCGCGGCGGCTATGGCGAGCCGGCCACCATGGCCAGGCCTCGCCTGGTGCACTGCAGCACCACCGTGCTCAGCTCTCCCGGACAGGAGCACAAGGGCAACAACCTGGTTTCGGCCTACGACCTGACCCGGACCGTCGCCAACCTGGGCTGGCACTCTCACCTGCCCACCAGCAAACAGTTGCCCAACCTGGAAGAGAAGAACGCCGATAGCCTGAGCCGGGCGCTGGGCACCGATTCTGCTCGCTTTTTCGAGGCAGCCTGGGAGGCGCTGGGGCTCCAGGAGCGCATTGAAGACCCGGTGGTAATTTCCAAGATGGGTTTTGGACTCAGTGACGAGCGCAATCAGTGGGAAGAGGTCTACACAGCCTTTGTCCAATTTACCGACAAAGCCACTCAACAGAGGCATCAGATGGCCGTCGCCCTGAAAGGCAATCAGGCGCCACAGGACCAGGCCGCCCAAAAACTCGACTCGCGCATGGTCGCTCAAATCGCCCTGATCGTGCAGCGCCAATTGGATGGAAAACTGTGAATATAGCCATCGTGGGAGCCGGAATCGCCGGAAGCTCGGCGGGCCGCAGCCTGGTTGACCAGGGACACACAGTCACCTTGCTCGACAAAGGTCGGGGCGCCGGTGGGCGCTGTTCCAGCCGTCTCCGGGACGATCTGAGCTTCGATTATGGGGCCCAGTATTTCACGGCCCGAGACCCACGCTTTAACGATGTGATTCGTAGCCTGGCCCAACAAGGCTTTGTAAGCAACTGGGAATGCCGCAGCGGCGTGCTGGGCACCAGCGATTTTCACGACATTCGTCCCTCGGTGGCCCGATGGGTGGGTTTCCCCACCATGAATCGACTGGTCAAGGGGCTGCAGCAGGGCCTGGACGTTCACTATGGCCAAACGATCACGGAACTGCAAAAATCCCCGCAGGGCTGGTCGCTGCTGGCCAGCGAGCAGACTTTTGGACCCTTTGATAGCGTTTTGCTGACGGCGCCGGCGCCCCAGGCCCAAACTCTGCTCCAGCCCCATGTCCCCGAAATGGCCGAGCAACTCAACGCAGTCGCCTATGAACCATGTCTGGTGGCCATGGCCCAACTCCATCAACCCAGTGGTCTGGCCTTTGACGCGGCCACCGTCAAAGACATCGAGGACGGACTGGGATTTGTGGGCAGAGACAGCAGCAAGCCGGGTCGGGCCCACACTCCCGAGCACTGGGTGTTGCACAGCTCGGTTCCCTGGGCCCAGCAGCACCTGGAAGACCCGGTTTCTCAAGTGGCCAGCAAACTGTGGCAGGCCTTTTGCAAACGCACCCGTATTTCCACGGATCTGCTCGATCAACTGAGCGGACATCGCTGGCGTTACGCCCGCGTGAGCGCTCCGCTGGGTCGCCCCTACCTGTGGGATGCCCGGCAGCGCCTGGGCTGGGCGGGCGACGGCGCCATGGGTCCCCGGCTCGAGTCCGCCTTCGTGAGCGCCATCAGCTTGATCCAGGTCATAGACGCTGCCCCTTGAGTCCCGTACCGTAGTATTCTGAGTATTGACCAATTTACCGACTACGAAGAACTCCGTTTGCCGGATGGCCGAGTCCTGCGGCGTTACGACAGCGGCAGCGTGCGCGTGGAGAATCCCAAAAGCGGTATCATCCAGGAGGAGCGAGCCGATGGCGGGTTTCTGATCTCGCTGCCCAACGGACAGTTCATCTTTCAAGAATATCGAGGCGAGCCGCTGGTGGTCTACGACGCCGAAAATGGTGGCGCCCAAACTCTGGCCCGGGTGGGGACCACCACTTTGCCGGGTGAAATTCAGGCGCGCTGCGTCATCCATTTCAACGATGGCAGCGGAGCCCACCTGATCGATCTAGAGACCCTGCGCTACTTCAAGGTGCGCTCCACCAACGGCATTCCGGCACAAGTCCAGCACCACAAAATCGGCTCATAGAAAAATGCAATGGTGCGACCAGGCTTTGGGTTGGCCTGGGCCCGGGCGGAGCATCGGACACCACAGTTCCTCTGGGAGAAGCCAGAGTGGTGGTCGAAGAAATCAGACGTGGTGAGAAGACCTGGAGTCAGCACCTTTTCTCTCGATTCCCATTCTTTGTGGACGGCCGAGCCGCCGTCCACTGGACAAGCTCCCCCAGCCGCCCGGCCTACCGCCTGTCAAGGTTACCCCGCAGCACCGACGAATAGTGCCAAATCATGCGCTTCATGCTTCCACTTCTGGTTGGGTTACTGGCTGCCGCCGCGCCCTCCCAACCCGCCGACCCGGTTCAGAAGTCACACATCGATGGCAACCTTCCCGGCCCGAATCGCTTTGAGGCGTATCTCACGCGCGACCTTCAGAAATATTTCCAAGAACGAACCGGACACCCGGTGCGCGTAACGCACATCTACCTGCGCAACGGACCCACCCAGAGCGGGGTGGCCTACCCGAAGTTCTACCTGTGGGTAACCGTCGCCGTGGCGAACAAGAGGCTTGAGGAAGGCGCGGCGCGGATCGCGGCAATCGACCAAAAATACTTCGAGGTCACTCACTTCGTCGGCCTTCAACAAATCAAAGCCAACCCCAATGCCCTTTACGACACCTTCCCGGCATCGGTCGCCCAAAAGATCCTATCCACCATGGCTCGCTGAGGGCTTGGGCGGGTGACTCGAGAGAGGTCAGCGCAATAGCCTGAGCCTGGAGGAGACCAGGACCAGGGGCCTCCCTCTCATATCACCGTGGCCCTCGAAGAAAGTCTCCCCTCCAACGTGCAGCGTCCGGTAAGTCCGTTCCTACCCCAAGTGGCCAAATGGAGAGCAGAACTACGCGGCCAGTCGCCCCCGATAGCAATCAAACTCTCCCCCCGTCCAACCGATCCACATATCCAACCAATCAGCCATATCCAGCCGCCATTTCTGTTGTAGATTGCGCCCCTGCTCATCCGAGAACACGAGCTTGCCCGGCGTTCCCTCAATCTTGAGCCGGCCTTCATGAACACTGCGGTGGCACGCACTGCAGAGGGTCAGTAAGTTGAGTGGCACGGTCTTTCCCCCGTGCGAGTAATAGTGGATGTGATGAGTTTGCAGGTAGAGGTGGTGCGGACAGCCCGGTGTGCTACAGCGATATCCATCGCGACGCTGCAACTCGCGAGTCCCCTCTGTGCCGAGGTGGGGTGTGGCGAGCCTCTGGATCAAATCGCGCGTCCCGCACGGGACATTCCTCCAGATATTTACGCGCCTCCAAGCGCGCCTTGGCCAGGGCCCGCTCCCGCTGCTCATGCTGCAAATCCTCATCGAGCGGATGCCCGGCCAGGAGCTGGGCAAACACCATTTCGACCGCCTCCGCCCGGTTGAGCACACGCCCAACTTGTTGGGAGAGCGCCTGCAGCCCTCGATCCACCACAGCCATGGCCCGGGGACTGAGTTGTATGCGCAACTCGGTGTGAACAGGCCCGGTCAAACGACCCTCCGGCAAGGCCGGCAGTTGACCTGGCGCCGTCAGGGCTACCAATCTCTCGATCTGTTCGTAGGTCTTGTGATGACACAGATGGATCCAGAACTCCTCGGTCTCGGGGCTGGCCACCCTGACCACTTCGCGCAATTTGCACCATGCGATCAACCCGCGCACAGCCTGATCCGACAGCGCCAGCAACTCCTCCAGGCGCGTGGCCACGTGACGAAACTGGCGGGCCTGCTTCACCTTCAACCCAAGAACCACGCAGGCATAGTGAATCGAACTACAGCAACCGTGGTCAAAATGGTAGCGATGGCGATCCATCGCCAAAAGACAGCGCCCCAGTAGAAGGCGGTAGCTGGTCAAAGTGCCGCAAGCGCGACGAGCCAAATGGTCCACCGCCTCCGCACCTAGCTCTCCCAGTTGCTGGGCATTTAAGTGAGTTGGATCAATATTCATGGTTTTAGGATAGCTATTTGGGGGCTGACTGTCAAAATTGGCACGAGCAAAAAACGGCTTGGTTACTGGGTTTTTTTGACAACGTAATCGATGATTCTTGCCCGCTCGCGGGAGGATTGGGGCGATTTCGCTCATGGTCGGTGTCCGCGGGTTGGCTTGGGGCTAATGAGGGCCTGTAGGAGCGTGTTCGTCCTGGGGGTGGCCTCACATGGGTTGGGCCAAGGCCAACGGAAAACAGGTAAAAATCCTTCGCTCAATGTCTGAATTCGGGTAGAAAGGGACTTGTCAGACGCTGCACTGCAGCTTCCGCTAAGTCCTCCCCTACCTCGCCGCTCGCAATAATGGCCTGAAATTGGTTGGCGCAAATGGCTACGCTGGCTGTGAAAAGCAATATCGCGCAGGCCTGGCCTTCACCCAGCTGGCCCTGGCCGCATGCATCCAACTGCCCGGCCCTGGGGGAGAGTTTTGCCGGGCCTGTGCCGCACTGGCCGGCCTGGCGACCCCTATCCCCAAGGTCACTCCCCCCTTCGCGACCCTGGCCCTGACCAGTGGCCTGTGGCCAGTTCTGGAGGGCTTTCTGAACCAGGAACTGGAGGCGGCACTCCTGCGAAGTGCCCTGGTGGCCCTGCTCCTCTTCCCTCAGTGGCTGATAAAAGCTCCGCCTGTAATTCCCCCCAAAGGTTGGCGGGCCGGTGCCTTCCTCATCGCCCTGGCCCTCGCATCCATTCCCTGGTGGCTCAGCCAGGGGTGTTGCTTTCATGGAATGGGAGAACTGACCCGCTGCAAGTCCAACTGCAAGAATTTGGCCACCGCTCTGTCAATGTATGCCTCGGACAACCAGGGCGAATATCCCACCGAGCTGCAAGAACTGACTGGCAACGGATATCTCAAGACGCTGCCCACTTGCCCCGCCACTCACCGCATGACCTACCAGGACTACCGAGTCGGCCGTAAACCGCAACGCTTCCGCTTCTCCTGTTGTGGCAACAATCACGCCCCGGCCTACACCGGCTTTGAGGCGCCCAGTGACAACTTCCCTCGCTACGACGCGGAGGAAGGCCTGAGTGACCACCCATGAGAGCGCTGAGCGCAGGGGGGTGACCCGACCCCGTTCATGACCTCTACTCCCCAGCCGCTCCAGCGCGGCAACTTACCCGCCCGAAAGTTTCGGCGATTCTCCACCTGGTAATGCACCGCATACACGGCTCGACGGCGAGGCAACCGGGCCGGAAACAGCTCGGCAAGTCGCGCCCGACTCTCCTCGCTTAAATCACAGGTGGCAACATCCCCGGCCCAATCAACTCCACTTCCTCGGGACTGGCCACACCCAGTTGGGCCAGCCGCGCCCCCAGAGCCTTGAACGCCGACCATCCGGTCGCTGGAACTGCACAATCGACTCATGCACGGTCCTCCAGTCTACTCCTTTGCCCAGGGGGATTGTTAGGACTTTTCATCAAAATGGTATCCTGGTCAAAATTCGGCTACACTGTTTCAGGGGGATGCCGTATCTATGAAAAAGCGACCCAGAGGAATGGCTTTGCTGGTGGTCTTAATGGCCGCCGTAGTTCTGTCGATGCTGTCCACCTCGCTGGTGACCCTCAATCGCTCGGGCTTTCTATCTCTCCATCAGTACGAGCAACGCTCTCTGGCAATGCAAGCATGTTATGCTGGCCTGGACTACGCGCGTGCCAGGCTGGTCCAGGTGCCAGGCTGGTCCACGCTGCCCTATGGCACACCACCCTCCGTCCTCAACGAAGCGACCATTCAGGTCGACGAGTCTGGCCAGACCGTGAACGAAAACCTGGTCAGCGGAAAATTGATGATATCGGGAGCCACTTTTCAGATCAAAGTGGAGAATAACCTGACCAGCAACTATCGCCTGCCTTCCCCCAACTGGTGCCGCAGCCAAATGAGCGTGGCGCCGCGCTGCGCCCTGGTGTCCGTCGACGGGCAGAGCGGTTCGGTGCGCCGACGCATCGAGGTGCTGCTGGTACGCAAAACGGGCGTGGGGGGTGCCATTTATGCCGGCCGCGATCTGGCCATCAGTCTGTCCCAGTCGGGTCCGGGCAAAATTCTCAACTTCGCCAGTACCGTGCCCAAGTCCAATCTGGTCAAGGCCAATGGCACCGTGCGACTTCCCGATCCCGAGCAGGTCGACTTCAGTTCCAACGGGGGGCGAGGTCGACTTCAGTCTGGAGCCGACACCGTGGTCAACTCCACCTATACCTTCAACCAGGGCAACGTCACCAACCCCCAATTGGGGCAGAGTCTGAGCGGGAATTCTTCGTTGACATCCTCGGTAGGCCACGAGATCAAGGCCACCGCCTGGCACGACTTCTACACGTCGCGCGGCAAG
>JADMJV010000092.1:10015-108540 GCA_018780265.1 bacterium | reverse complement strand
CCGACCAGCTCAAGAAGCCTGCGAGCTCACCCACTCTCGACCCCGGTTACTATCATTTTACAGACCATGAAACGGTGCAATACCGGAGCACCCCTACCGGCTCGCCCACCACCTACCACAAGACCATCTTTCAGTCGGGCACCTTTATCGAACTTTCCGAATACCGCTTCATGCCCCAGGGCAACGTCCAGGTAAATGGAGATCTCCACCTCAGCGCCCAGCAAACCGAAATCGTCTATAGCAGCACGGGACTCATAGACTCTCAGAAAACCGTTAATGTGCCGGTAACGTTGGCCGTAGGCTACGACAAATTAGGCTTGCCGCTCTCCTATTCGGCGCTGGGTAACGCTACCAAGACCAAAAGCCGACTGACCGTAAACGGCAACGTCGAGGTCAAAGGGGACCTGATCGGCAGCGGACAGATCTTTGTACAGAAAAACAGCTCCGGTCAGGGCGGCACGATGCAAGTCAACGGCAACAGCTTCCTGTCGGCCACCCGTACCGACGGAATGGCTCTGGTGGCCGAATCGGTGGTTTTTGGCGAGGTAGACAACAAAGCCTCAACCCAATACTTCGCCATGCTGCCCAACGACTTCAACCTCTATGCCCAGGTTTTGGATAACCAGTCGGACTACTCCTCCGACGTTCAAAAGGCTTTTAAGACCTGGCAGGCGTCCGGCACGTCAGACTTGCAAGGTGCCGCCGGCATGGTCGACAAGCCCCCCAACCAGGGATCTCTGCGCAGCCACCTGTTGAGCGGCAACTACGACGATGTTTTGAAAGACATGCTCCCCGGCGGCCAGACGCCGAGCGGCAAAGACCTGACCAAAATCCAGGTGGCCCTGGAAAGACCCGACCCCGTCACGGGACTCCTTACTCTCGAGGGCGTGCCTGCCAGTCAATTGATTCTCGAGTACGTAACTGCCTGCAAAGTAGAGGGAATGACGCTGGGCCTGCACACGCGACTGCGCGAGTTTATTAAGTCCCTGGACCGGGTCAGCCCCAATTCCGACATGATTAACCTCTGGAACCCTGTCGCTTTCGACGGCCAGAACTCTACGGTACAGACTCTGGTGGTCAATCAGGTTTCGGCCTACAATCAAGACGCACGCACCGTTGGCAAAAGGCTGCTTGATTACATGGATGGCTCCAACCCCTACCTGGAGTCGCAACGACAGGACTTTCTCTTCGGGGGAATTCTCTATGCCAAAGGCAACATCTATACCAATCTGGCCAGCAGCTTTCGCTTGTTAGGCGCCATGATCAGCGAGCAGGGCACGGTCGGCTTTGACCATCTCAAGTCGGGCAAAATCGTCTTCGACCCCTCCTCTTTCGAAGACCAATTCGACATTACCAGACTGGGTCTGGGCCCCGCCTTTTTCTGGATAGGACCTTGATTTGGCGCCGACTTCCCGAGGATTGACCCTGTTGGAAACCGTAATCGCCCTGGGGGTTCTGGCCATTTTGCTAATCGGGCTTAGCGGGCTCTTTTTGCGACTGCTGGCTGGAGCCGAAAAGTCCAACGACCTTTCGGCCGGCCTGCTCGTGGCCGAGCGAATTTTGCAGCAAGAGTGCTCGGCCGCCAGATTTCAATCCAGCCCCGGCGGCCAGAGCACCCTTCTCTACAACCATGACGGTGCCAACGTCCAGGAATTTCTCTACCAGGTGACCTGTTCTCCCATGACCGTCGTATCGGGTGGACAGCCCATTTATTATGTGGATGTGCAGGTATGGTGGTCGGGCGGGAGTCGCCAGGGGCAGGGCCGTCTGTCCACCCGCGCCGGTCGTCTGGCCACTCCATGAGGCGCTCGCGGAGGGGCTTCAGCTTGCTCGAGGTGGTCATGGCCATGGTCTTGCTCTCGGTGGGCCTGTGGGTCACTTTCAGTCTTTTCGACAACGGGTCGCGCGCCTTTCGACTGGGCGACGCCAAGAACGCTCTCACCAGTGACGCTCGCCGCAGTATACTGGCGCTGGTGCCCGCGCTGAGGGTAGCCGACTCGGACACTCTCGACATTGTCGACGGACGCAGCTGCACCAGTGCCGGCGGTCAGGGAGTGCAGCGCCACGGCTACGCTCTGGCCACCCTGTCGCGCTGGGACGACCCGGCCAATTTCAACCCCGACACGGCCGACATCCGATGGGACAGCTACCGGGTGGTTTACGCCGACCTGCTTCCCCAAGGTGCGCTGATCAGCCAGGACTATCGCCCCGCACCCGGACCGCCCTACGCCGGCCCTTTACTGGGGTTCTCCGAAGCCACCCATATGGCCAACGATCCAGGTCTCAACGCCGCTGCCGTTTCCAGCAAAGTCATCTGCCAATCGGTGGACGACTTTCAGGTGGCCTACGACGCCGAGACTCAAACGGTGCAAGTAACCTTGAGGTTGGCCGCCCGCGGGGGGAAAAAAGTGGGAGGCCGCCAAATGAATGAGCGCTCCGAGGCATCCATTCTGGTGCGCCTGGAAAACAGTGGACCCGGCAGCTAACAGGGAGCCAGCCCCATTCTGGTGAATGTGCCCTCATGGAAATTCCCGCCGCAGGCTCAGCACGCTCCGCTTCCAACCCCTCTCCCGCAGCCCGGGCAAAATCTGGCGACCAGGCCGCCCAATCGACACCGACCGACTCCTCCACGGCTGCTGGCACCACTTCGGCCCTGCAGCAATCTGTTGCTGCCTCCAATCCATCGGCGGCGGCGGCCCTCACCCAACAGCAGGCCGATACGGCCCAGGTGATCCTGAAGGGGCCGCCCCATCCGGGCCCCCAATGAACTGACTCGCGTCCCGGGTTCGATGTTCGCCACTCTGCTGGCCTGGATCCGCTGCACCGAGATCGAGGTGGCCGAAGTGGCCGAAACGCGCACCCTGGTGCAAAGCTCATTGGACGCCCTGAGCTTCGAAGATCCGCGTCGGCCCCAACTGCTCTACATCCTGGACTGCCTGTGGCAGGGAACCATCCCCGTTGACGATCTGCTCGATCTTGCCGACCAGTGGGAAGAAGAGGTCATAGCGGAGCTTCCGGTTGACGTGCAGCACCTGGAGCAAGAATTTCGCAACCTGGCCTCGGCTTTGCCCAGTATAGACTGGCACAGTCGCTCCTATGGGCGCCTGCTCAAGGCCCTGGACCAGTTGGATTCAGGCTCCCCGGAAGCCTTTTACGAGTATCTCGATAGCAAGCGTCAGTTGCTGGAAGAAGCCTGGGCTCGCTATGCGCAAACACCGGTGCTTCACTCCGAAGTGACCGCCGAGTCGGTGGTTGGTCATCGACTCCTACAAAGCGCCATCGACGCCTGGATGTACGCTCTCGATCTATTGGAACAAGCGGCCGAAAACCGACAATCCTTTAGCCCCGGCCTGGCCCAGGCCGAAGTGGGCAATCGCCTGCTGACAGCCGTCGACAGGCTCAATGACCGCACTCAGGCTTTAACTCACGGTGCCGGCCGCAGAACATGAAGACTCCCGGCGCAGCAACTTTGCGGCCAGTCGCAGGCCCAAAAAAACCAACTGACTGAGGAATCGGGGACGAGTTCGATAAGGTGTCATACCCTGAACCGTCGACTCGCTCTCGAAAATATTCCTCAACACAGGGGCACGTTGACGGCCAGGCCGGCCAGCGAAGTCTCCTTATACGTCGATTGCATGTCACGACCTGTCATCAACATGGTGCGGATCGCCCGATCCAACGAAACCTTGTGCCCGGCCCCCTCATGCATGGCCAGCCTGGCGGCGTGGATGGCCTGGGTAGCCCCCATGGCATTGCGTTCGATGCAGGGAATTTGCACCAACCCTCCCACCGGGTCGCAGGTCAACCCCAGGTGATGCTCCATGGCGATTTCGGCGGCCTTCTCCAGACACCGGTTGGAGCCGCCCTGAGCGGCGACCAGGCCTCCAGCCGCCATCGAGCAGGCCACTCCAACCTCTCCCTGACAACCCACGTCGGCCCCACTGATGGAAGCATTCTCCTTATACAGCGTACCCAGCACGGCGGCGGTTAAGAAGTAGCGATCCAGGCCGGCCTGATCGGCGCCCTTCACAAAACGCTGATAGTAGTGAGCTACGGCCGGAATAATCCCGGCAGACCCGTTGGTGGGAGCGGTCACAACCCGACCTCCTGCCGCATTTTCCTCATTGACGGCCATGGCGTAGGCTTCCACCCAATCCAACGGAGCCAGAGAGTCTCCAGGGTCGAGTTGGCGAGCCAGGTTGCGAGCCCGGCGAGCCACCTGCAGTCCACCAGGCAAAATGCCCTCGCAGCTCAGACCACGCCGCACACTTTCTTGCATCACGCGCCAGATGCGCTGCAGCCAGGCTTCAATCTCGGCCTGACTGTGCCAGGCCAGTTCGTTGCGCAAACCGATCTCCCAAATAGCCAGCCCCAGCTCTTCTCCCAGGCCGAGCAACTCGTCGGCACAGCTAAAGGGGTAGGGCACAACCACCGTGCTCTGCACCGTGGCCGGCGCCCCCTCCTCACGAATGGTGCCCCCACCTACCGAGTAGTAACCCTGCTCCAGCAACAATTGACCCTGGCCGTCATAGGCCCGCATACGCAAACCATTGGGGTGCTCAGGCATCCACTCGTCGCCGTGAAAGGATACCTCGAAGCGCCCGGGCGGCAGTGCCGCAAGCCGTGACTCCATGCCATCCAGGTCGACCGTATCCGGACGTTCTCCGCACAAGCCCAACAGCACCGCTCGATCAGTAGCGTGACCCCGACCGGTCAGGGCCAAGGAACCGTAAAGACAGGCGCAAATCCTGGCCGTCCCCGGGGGGGCCAGTTGCGCAAAGTGAGCAGCCGCCAGCATGGGTCCCACCGTGTGTGAACTGGAAGGGCCGATGCCCACCTTGAAAATGTCCAAAAGGCTGGTCTTCATGTTCACCAAAAGAGCCGCAGCCCCTGAAAAAAGTCTGAACCCGTTTGAACCAGCCGCTGTCCAATAGCGGGTCGGGGGCCACGAAGCGCAGGCATTGCACCAGCAGGTCACCAGCCTCTAAATCCCCACGCCTCCGAGTCAGCAATGCCAAGGCCCAACCTTACCCAAATTTTCCATGGATGAGGGTTGGAAGTCCGGGGAGGAAGCCAGCCAGGGTTACAGGAACCCGAAATTTGGAAATGATAGCCGAAGACCCTACGCGCTGGCTCAAACCTCTTTTTGAATTTCACAAAGCCGATACGTTCCGCAAACTGCTGCCCATGCTAGTGATGCTGGCAGCCTTTACGGCCGCGGTGGCCTGGCTGGAAATGAATTATCTTCACCTGTCCCACAGCCATCCGCTGAAGAACATCACCCTGATGCACAGTCTGCTGGGCTTCGCCATCAGCATGTTGTTGGTTTTTCGCACCAATACGGCCTACGATAGGTGGTGGGAAGGGCGCAAACTGTGGGGCTCGCTGGTTAACTGCAGCCGCAATCTGGGGGTCAAACTCAACGCCTATCTGCCCCCTGAAGCTCGAGAAACGCGGACTGCCTTCGCCACCTTAATCGGACTTTTTGCCGTGGAACTGAAGAACCACCTGTTGCGGGAGCAGACCCGTTTGCAACTGGACGAACGCCCCCACCCCGAACTCCCCGACCTGGACCGGGGCAAGCACGTACCGACTCAGGTGGTCTCGCGAATGGTGCAACGCCTCACCGCCCTGGGCAAAGAGGGGCACCTGAGTGAAAACCAGCAGTTGATGCTCAACAATGATGTCACCGCTTTGCTCGACATCTGCGGCGCCTGTGAGCGCATCAAAAATACGCCCATACCCTTCTCCTACATTGTCTTTATCAAAAAGTTCATCGTGGCCTACACCCTCACTCTGCCCTTGGGCTACGTGTTCAGCCTGAGCTGGCTGGCCATTCCCGTGGTTGTTTTCATTTTCTACGTACTGGCCAGCCTGGAGTTGATCGCGGAGCAGATCGAGGAGCCCTTTGGCAACGATGCCAACGATTTACCCATGGACCGTCTGAGCCAGATGATCGAAAGTAATCTCAAAGAGATTCTTGGCTGAACGGACCGTTCAAAAAGGCCCCGGCGGGCAAGCCTTGCGGCAGCAACGCCTTTTTCAAGCGCCGGGTGGCCCGCTCCAACTCCACCAGGCTCTCCAGAGCGCGCACCATCTCCTTGCCCACGCCCAACATGCTGGCGATGCGGTTGACGGCCGCCCTCTCCGCTGTCGAGTAGACACCGTCGGACGAAGCCAACTCAACGGCGTCACGCACCATGTAGCGCGCTTCCAGCCCCCCCAGTCGAAAATTAGGCAACACTTGCAACAGACGCACCTCCAGGGGGTCAAACTCCTCGACTTGCCGGCGTACCTCTTCGGGAATTCCCATAAAGCGCATGCCCAAACGCAAAGCGTGCAGCTCTTTAGGGGAAATGTTCTCGTCAGCAGCGATCACGATCTTGAGGGCCTTCAGATAGCCCAAAATGTGGTCGTGGTGGATATAAGTCGAATATCGTTCCGCCATGCGAATCACCACAGCTGCCATCGACAACCTTTCCGCATGAAAGCGGGATGGGCCTGCTCTACAGGGAAAGAGGGCTGGTGATCTGCTGGAGTCATGAATAGGCCTGTGGCTGGCTGGCCCAACAACTTCGCCGTCAGCCCGACCGGTCGAGCAACAGATCGAGTTTTTGCTTTGTCAGAGCCAACGTGTCGAGGAACTGCCCCGACCTGATTGGGAAAGCATTTTGCCCCAATTGGATGAGGCTTCCCGTTAATGGTTGCTAGAAATATTACAACGCCCCCACCTCACGCCCGCCGAGGAAGTGCCCCTGCTGCGTCAATGGCGCAGCCAACGCCAGCAAATTCGCGACATTTTTGCTGACCGGGGCTGGTGGGACCGACTGCTACGACTGGGCGCGGTATCCTTTTCAGCAACTGGCCACTGCCTGCGGTCCATCCGAGACCCTGCTCGATCACTGGGAAATCAACCCTAACCTGGTCGACCTGAGCCCGATGCAGCGCCCCCTCGGTCGCTCACAAGCAGCCCACGCCCGCAAATGGCGCGGTCCACTTCACACCGCCGCCGAAATCCGCGTATTGCTGCTGCGCTACGGCATTGGCTGCCCGCCGACCTCCCCACCGACCTGATCGGCCGACTGGAGGACCTGGCTACCCGCAAGCAGATGAGCCCCAGCTAATTCAGGCCGGCTCCTGAACCGCTTCTTCGGCAACGGTGACGACCGGCGTGAGGATGAGCTTCTTGGCCAATTTGCGCACATACATTGCCACGTTGGGAAATTCGCCTGCGCTCAGAGAAATTGCGATCTCTTCAAAATAGTGACGAACGGCTTTGACGTCCTCGGCCGTGGCGCCCGCAATGGCGGGACTGCCAGTGTAGGCCTTCACGGCTTTACGCAGGCACATAGCGGCCAGGCCAAAATCTTTGCTATCCAGCGCCTTGAGCGACTTGTGGCTCTCGGCCACCCAGCCGGTACTCAAAGCCTCTTCCTCGTGCGGCTGTTCGGGGACCAACAGGTTCAGCACCTTGTTGGCGCACACCACGGCAAAGTGAAAGTCACGAGCTTCAAAGCCCTCGGCAAGCTTCTCTATCTCGGCGGGTAAGCTGTGGGCATCTTCGATATTCATCGTCGACATTTCTCGCTGGCAGGCCCGAGTCCCTGGTTTTTCTATATCTCGCGCAGGCCTTGCTGCCACGGCAAGGCCTGGATGGACCCCATACGCTGCGAACGTGGATCGCGGCTGAGACAAAACATCTCGCATCCCTCCAGACTGCGCCCCATAGAAGCCAAAGACCTGAGTTTGTCTGGACGGATTTCGATGGTGGACTTGATCTCCACCAAAGCATGAGGTTGACCAGGTCGCTCAATCACCAGATCGACTTCTCCCCTTTCATCGGACAGGTAATAGAAACGATAGCCCTTGCGCAGATAGGCCTCCTGGCGAAGCATTTCAAGCACAAGAAACTGTTCAAAGAGGTCGCCATAATAACTGGTCGAGGCAATGGGTGGCGCGTGCATCTGGTGGGCCAGGGCCCGGCTCACTCCAATATCGAAGAAGAAAAATTTCGGAGCCTTGTGAACCCGCTTCCTAGTAGAGCCAAGAAAAGGCTCGAGAAGGAATCCGACCAGAGTATCTTCCAGAATTTGAAAGTATTCCTTGACGGTCTTTCCATCCACCCCCACGTCCCGGGCGATGCGCGCGTAGTTGACCGGCTGCCCCGCTTGCTGAGCAGCCACTTCCAGAAATTTTCGAAATGGCTCAAGTTGGCGAATGAGATGCTCGGCCCACACCTCCTCCTTAAGGTAGGTTCGCGCGTATACCTCAAGATACTCACGCCGATCCGTACTATTGAGGGCAAATACTTCAGGTAAAGACCCCCAGCTCAAGACCCTGTCCAGGTCGAAGGCGTCGCCCACCTCACTGCAAGTCAGAGGATGCAAACTGCGCTCGAAGGCGCGTCCCGCCAGCATATTGGCAGCCCCCCTGCGCAACCTGCGTGCACTGGAACCGGTCAGCACGAACTGAAGGGATGTTTCAAAGATGAGACGATGAACACTGTCTAGCAACTTTGGAACCTTTTGCACCTCATCGATAACAACCGTGTCAATGGCAGGCCCCAGTTGAAGAACCTGCCGGTAAAAGAGGTCAGGATCGCGGGAGTAAGCGTCTTCCTGGGAGGCTGACAGAAGGTCGACAAACCAGGTGGTTTGCCGCGGAAAGCGCTGGTGAATCAGTGTGCTCTTTCCTGTGCCACGAGCGCCGAAGAGAAAGAAACTGCGTTTTTCGGGCAAAATAATCGAGCGAGGGAACACCCTCCGGATTTTCGTGGAAAATCTGGAGCTCCCTCCCGATTTTCGCAAGCACTGTCCAGAACCTTTAGACAACGCCATCAAGCATCCGGACGTTGTCACCCATCGCCAGTGTTCGCCCTGAAATTCTTGAGCGGATGTGACACCAGGTCGGGCTGCTCATGGAAAGCTAGCTTCCATGTAACAAGTTCTGTTTGGCTCTAGCCAAAACGGGGAAAATCGGGGATAATCCAGGGTAGGCTTTAGAAAGGGCGATGCGGTCGGTGATTCAACCAAGCGGAAACAACTTCAACATCCGAGGCGTAAGCAGCGCCCCGCAGTTGCAGCGCACTCAGCACGTTGCCCAGGGGGACGATTCCGAGGCAGCCCTCGAAGAGTTCCTCAGTTCCTGGGCCAGCGGCACTCCAGGCGCCGAACAGATGAGCCTGGACACCATGCTCAAGATTCAGTCCGCCAACTCGGACGTGCCCCAACTGCCGGCCCTACCCGAAAAAGTCAGCAACTCGGGAGACCATGCCCTGCGTCAGATCGAGATGCTGGTCAGTCAAAACCGTTCTATCTTTCAAAACGCCAGTCCGCGCAGCATGACTGACGGCTGGAACATCGCCGGGCACCGCTAAAGCCCATCCAGAGCCTGCAGAATCTGCTCTTCCCCGGTTAAAACCAGGGCTCCCTGGTTTTCAACCATGGCCCGGGCCCAACTCTGGTCCTGCACCAGACTGCGCAGCAAAAAGACCGTCCGGCCAAGCTTTTGGGCTGCCCGAGCCTCATTTTGAGCACCACTGCCCTGGGCCGCCTCCACCACCACGCTGATCAAGGCCAACCCGGCGATAACCCGATTGCGCATAGGGAAAGAATAGCGCGTGCCTTGAAAGGTGGGAGAAAATTGACTGACCAACAGGCCGCGGGCAGCAATCTCGGCCTGCAAAGCGGCATTCTCGGGCGGATAGTAACGGGTCAAACCGGTGCCCAGCACGGCCACGGTGCGCCCGCCCACACCCAGGGCAGCCGTGTGAGCAGCCGTGTCAATACCCCGAGCCAAACCACTGACAATGGTCACCCCCTGGCGAGCCAGGGAGCAGGACAGACGACTGGCCCTGCGCAGTCCGTCCACACTTGCCTGGCGGGTGCCCACTATGGCAACAGCCCGGTTGTCCTGTGGCCGCAACTCGCCCTGCACAAAAAGGGATTTGGGCATGCACGCCAACCTACGCAAATTGGCCGGATAGTCGCAATCTCTCCGACACAGCAGCCGAATCCCCTGGTCTTGCCAATCTGCCAATTGACGGAAGGCCCGGGCCAGCGCCTCACCATCCGGTGCCTGCCCTTCCTCCATTGTACATAACAGAGCCGCCCTTTCCGCCAGGGAAACCGGTTCAGCGCCGGAATAGTCGGTTAGCATGAAAATCTCCGCCCATATCGGTCTCCTGTGACCCCCCTGCTGGTCTCCACCATCCTGGGCACGGCCGCCGTACTGGCATGGCGAATTCGCGAGGGGCGCACCCCAGTTTCGGTGCGCAAAATTGTCATCCCCCCGCTGGCCATGAGCACTGGCTTTGCCATGTTTTTCTACCCCCCCACGCGCATCAACCCCAGTTGGGGGGTGCTGGCCTTTATTCTGGGAGCTCTGGTCTTCGCCTACCCGCTCATCCGCACCTCGCGCCTTACCCTGGAAGGCGACCAGGTCATGTTAAAGCGCTCAGGCGCCTTCTTGTGGGTGCTGCTGGGGCTGGTCACCATTCGTATCGGACTGCGCGGTTACGTTGAGCATCTCATCAGCCCACTCCAAACAGCCGGTCTGTTCTTTATCCTGGCCTTCGGCATGATCGTGCGCTGGCGCCTGACTATGCTTTGGGAATACCGGTCTTTGCGGGCTCGCCAAGTCGGGCCAAAAAAGCCCGACTGAAGGTGTAGGCGTCACCCGGCCAGCGCGCCGACACGTAGTGTCCGTCTTCCACCACAAAGCCGGGCCCGGATTGAGTCTCACTATCGCGAGCCAGCAGGGCCAGCGGACCGCGCAAAAACTGACGAGCGGGCTGCCTCAAGCAGCCGCGTACTTCGTCTTCAACATAGGCGGGATAGGTCCGGTAGTAGCGGCCCAACTTCCAAAAGGTCAACAGGTAGGCCAGCAACTCCTGATACTTGCACAAGGAGGTGGTCCGGCGCTCATACAACACGCTGCGACCGTTGGACGGATCCAAACTGCGCGCCAACAGCAAAACTCCATGACAGATGGCTCCCACCGGCTTTCCCGACAAAAAGAAGGCCGCCACTCGGCGCTGCAGCCCATTGCATCCCAAATACTGGATCATCCCGGGAGCGTGCCCGCCTGCCAACACAAGACCATCAAAGTCTCCAAAGTCAAAATCCCAGCACACAGGATGGCGAAAGGAGGGGCACTGCTCCAGTTCCCGGTACAATGCGCAGACCCCCCGGGCAGCTCCCAGCTGCCCAAAAAGAACCCCCTTCAGCAAGAGTGGATCGGCCTGCGGAGCAGCCCCCCCCCGTTCGGTGCAAAAAACCACCTGATGGCCAGCCCGATTGCACAGGTGCCAGGGCACCGCCACCTCAGTGACATCGAAGTCTCGGTCCGGAAGAGGCATCAACAGACGGGCCACGCCCACGACTTCGTTCAGCCCGGGCGCGCCCCTTCGTGGGACACCGGGGCAGACTTCAAGGCAAAGTCAGTGGGTGACACCTTCGTTCAGGCGCTGCAAAAGGTCAGCCATGGCGGCCTGCCACTGGGCAAAGTCGGGAGACTCCTCCCACAGCTCCAGTAGCTCGCAAGGTGGACGCTGCACTCGCTGCACGGCAGCCACCGCCTGGGTGCGCAGAGAGGGCGGCACTGGCTGGCCCTGCAAACGGACCCAATCCAGCACCGAATCAGGCAGATTCGTCCCGGCCTTGCCTCCCAGTGTAGCCAACACCTCGGCGGCCGCCACGGCATTCTCGGCCGCACCCGACTCGATGTAGTCAGCGTCATTGCCAAGCACCTCTTGAAAGGTATCCTGAAGAAGTTGCAAACCCGAACCCCCGGCCAGATCGTAAGCCCAATCGGAGGCACCGTCATTTTCAAAGCTGCCAAAGCCCCATGTTCCCATGGGGCCAACCTTCGCGATGGCCCAGGGACCTCCTCGCCAGCCAGGAGGTCAGGCCCCTGTCCGCCAGAAGAGGGGCACGCCATGTCTATCGCCAGACAACTGATGCTGCTTTTGCCCACCGCCATTTTCTGGTTAGGTCTGGACCAATGGAGCAAACAGTGGGCCGCTGACCACATGGCCGGCCATCCCCCCACTACCTACGGCGGCATTCTCACTCTGGTCTATTCGCAAAATCTGGGTGCCTGGGGCAGTCTGGGGGCAAGTTGGCCCCAACCACTGCGCTGGATGCTGCTCAGCCTGATGCCCGCCCTGCTACTGGCGGGTCTGGCATACCAGATTTTACGCCAGCCTGGCAAAACCCGCTGGGATGTGCTGGCCTGCGCTCTGCTGTTGGCCGGAGGCCTGGGCAACCTGATCGATCGATTTCGGCTGGGCTACGTGCGCGACTTCCTGCATCTTGGCTACGGGCCCCTCGGCACCAATATTTTCAATGTGGCCGACATGGTGCTGATGGTCGGTCTGGGCATCCTGCTGGCGGGGCATACACGCAACCGGTGAGAGCGGTGAATGAGTTCCTGGTCGGAATGTCACTGCACCACAAATTGGCTGGCCAACCAGTCAGCCACGGCCCGGGCGATCACGCCATCCTGGCGGGCTGGTTCGTGGCCGCCCTTCAACCACACCTGAGCAACCGGGCCACCCAGCCTGGCCACTGCCTGGTCAAACTCAGCTGGCGTCCCAAACGGGTCTGACAGGCCACCTAGGAAGAGACACGGGACGTGAATGTGAGGAAAATGGTCACTACGCAACTGTTCGGGCTTGCCGGGCGGATGCAGCGGGTAGCTGAGCAATACCAATCCGGCCGCTGGCAGCCCCTGGGCTACCGCCAGCGAACACATGCGTCCGCCGTACGAGCGTCCGCCCAGCACCAACGAGGAAGCCGCCAGGCCTGCCCGATCAAGCAGTTGAGCCGCCTCCTCGCGCACGCTGGCTACAGCCACGGGGACCCGGTCGGGGGCCTTTCGTCCCGCTTTTCGATAAGCAAAATCCATCCGGTGCGAAGGCAACCCGACGGCCTGCTCAATAGCCACCAGAGTGTGATGATTGCGGTCTCCGCCCGCTCCCGGGGCTAGCAGCAAGGCGACAGGTTTCACCCACCCTGTTTCGGCCTGCACTGGACCGGAACCCTGTTGTTGCTCACCCCCCTCAGTGCTGAAGACCTCAGCCTGGAACAGGCGGACGGAGCCACCCTGCACTACTACTATGACCTCCCACCCGATGGGGGTGCGGTGGTGGTCATTTTGCAGGGCAGTGAGTGCTTGCGGGTCAATCACAAGTATGCCCCGATGATCGCCAGTCTGCAGGCAAACCATCTGGGAGTGCTACGTGTGGAAAAACCCGGCCTGACACCTGATACCCCCATCGGTACATGCCCCGAGGCCTACTTGCAAAGCAACACGCTGGAACGCAGGGTGTGGGACCTGCTTTCGGTGGTGGCCGAGTTGCGCAAGCGCCACGACTGGAACGGAGAACTGGCCCTGGTGGGCGGATCCGAAGGGGGAATGCTGGCCGCCCTGTGCGCCCCCCTGATCCAGGGCCACTAAGGTCGCTCCACGCGCCCCAAAAACAAAACAGAACCTGAGTGTTGATCGCGAATGGCGAAAATAAATGGATGATCCGCATCAAAGGTGCGACTCAGGCCGCGTGTCATGGCTACGGCTGTGGCCGCAGCCGCCACCGTCCCTTGCTCATTAACCTCGACCACGGCCTTGTGGATGCAATCGGAAACAAAAACTGACTCGCCGTTCTCGGTCAAGGCTCCTAGCTCTGCCCCCCCCCCGAAGATCCTTCGCATGCCCAATTGTTGCAGCCGATCCGCCAGGCTGAATTCACCCTCCACCTTAAAACGAGGAATTCTGATCGCCAAATGTGTCAATTCCAGCCTCTGCAGCCATTGCTGCCAGTGGGCGTCATCCAGGTTGCGCTCTAGCTCCGGCAGCCCTCCGGGTTTTGGTAGCACCACAATCATGCTCAGTCGGCCCCCCCGATAGGGCATTTCCAAAACCTGCACGTTGTCCACTTCGGCCCACATCAACTGGTCAATACGCCTCATCATCCAACAAGGACTGGTTTTCCCATCGCTGCCGACAAAAGGACACTGCTTCGTTTCAATTTCGGCAAAGGGCGACGCCCAGCTACCCTGAAAGTACACGGCACTGGTCAGAACCAGCAAGGTCCTGGAGTCCAACAATCCCTTCGGTACCAGATCGATGACTTTGCCTTGGGTCTGCAGCGACACCCAAGCATTGATCTCCTGGCGTGCCTGCTCGGCCTGGCCAAAATCCAGTGACTGGAGTTGTGCATGGTAGGCAGTCTCTAACAGCCTGCTAAAGGTCTGTCGCAGGCGAAGTCCTTTGGAAGGCCAGATCCGATTGGCCATACTCAATTGGGTGCCCAACTGTGGCTTCCCCAGGTCGCTCAAAAGAGCCCCAAAGGCTGACGGCGCATCCTTGGGCAGGTGTAGAACCTTGCTCATTTCTAGAGCCGTTTCTCCGCTGGCCCCAGCCTCAGTCATGGCCAGAGCCGTGGAGATGCTAAAAGGGGAAAAGGCCAGATTGCCTTTCCGGGTGGCCAAAGTTGCGTACAAGTCAAAGGCAAATTGCGTGTTGCCAACCACCAACCTGGAAGGTTCTGGAGCGGCCGGAGCCCGCCAGGTGAGGCAAGTCAACACCATCAGGCCCAGGCCAGCACGCACAAAAACGCTGTGGCGTCGGCTCATCGTGCATGATTGGGCAGAGGCCGGTAGCTCCCTGCCAGGGGAGGATGAACGCACATCAATAAAAAATTTTCCTATAAACAATTTAGAAACAAGAATATTCTACTATGAGAGACATGATAACCGAATTATTCACCGTTCCCAATCGCCGTATCTGGCCCCGTGTCAGCCAGCAGGTCCCCGTCAACGCCGATGCCAACGCCGGCTACACCCTCAACGTCAGTTTGCGCGGCGCCCGCATCGTCACCCGTAAACCCCTGCAACAGCACTTCACGCTGCTTTTAGAACTGGACGAAACCCTGGCGCTCGAAGCCGAAAGCATCTGGCAGGAAGAGTTGGGCGGCCACAATCGAGTCGTCGGCGTACGCTTCCATCCTGGGCCCGAGCAAGAGGAAGTACTAAAACGATGGATGGACCGGGTGGCCTGCTAAAGGCCAGGAGGCCACGTCAGCCCCGAGACCCAGACCGACCGGCCCGGTGAAAGCACCTGTCACAGCGCCAGGAAGTTCGCCGGTGAGTTCTTGTGGCCAAATGAATAGCGGCAGTCCTCGAGACTAGAACCGAGCTATTCGCGCCGGGCTATTTTGCAAATCGGTTCGGTCGTCAGAAATAAGTACCTGGCAGTGCCCCCAACGCTGCGCCCAGAGTAGCCATCAGCACCGCCCTGAGCCGGCTGTTGTGGCCCGACAGGAAAGCACCTGTGGTGGCCCCCAGTCCCACCGGAAGAGAAGCCAGAGAAAGCCGGATGTCGCGACTGGCCAGAGCGAGGATTATGGGTGCGGCTGCGGCCATTTGAGCCGACAGTCGGTAGGGACAGGACTTGAGGAGCGGGCCGGCCACCCGACCCATCAGACACCCGAAGGCGGCTGCCGCCACCAGCAAGCCAAGGATACCAAAGGGTAAAGGGTCTGCTGCTAAAGGAAGCATTGCCTTAGCTGGGCTGGCGGTCCATCAAATTTGCAGCACAGACTGGTCACGACGATTTTGTACGGTGAGCATTTCAAGGACCATGGATCTATCATGGGAGTTCGGTGTTTCCGATTTGTTTGCAAGATTCAACTTTTTCATCCACATAGGGCCCCGCTCGTTAAGAGAGAAGCTATCGGCTTGTTCAACTTCTATGACGACCTGAGAGTCTTCCTGACGCTGCTGGTTCTCAACCTGTCCGTGGTGCTGATTCGCGGTCGCCTGGGCCCGCTCCGCCTCTTTTTGGACCAGACCGTCTTTGTGTGTCGTGAAACTCTCCGGCAAATGGGATCCAATCCCTATTTGCTGCTCTGGTTTTGGCTGATTTTCGCTCAAGCCTGCGGTTGGGTGGGCGTGATTCTAACGGTGGGCTGGACCGTGTTGGTGCAAAATCAGACGGGGGTGGCCGAACCTTGAGCCTGAGCGCCGAGCACGCTGTGTTGGCCCTGAACCGCTCCACCCACTGGCCGGGTCTGCTCAAAATCGAGCCCGGTCTGGAAGCCAGTCTGTGCCAACAACGGGGTGTCTGGCACCTCAGTCAGAGCGATTGCCAGGTTGAGTTGGAGGCTTCCTCGGGCCGAATGCTGCGCGGCAGTTGGGTCGTCAAGCCAGGTCAGGCAAACTTACAACTGGCGCTGGCCACTGCTATGGCCGGGCTGGGGCTCTACAGTCTGGCCTACGCGGCCAAGTTGCCCTGCCTGGTGATGGCTGTCAATCTGGCCGCCCTGCTGGGAGGTGCGTTTGGGGCTGCGGTTTCAGGGCTGCTGGCGCTTCTTTTCCTGGCTTTGGTGGGGGCCTATCTGCTGGACTACTGCAGCAAGCACCTCATGAGCGCCCTGGAGGTGGTGCATTCTGGACGTCAGCAATTTCCCGACCATGCCCCCTGGCGAGAACCCTTCCGGCTACTGGCCGTAGCCCAGGGAATTTACATCCTCGATGCGCTGGCCGGAGCCCAGGAGCGCAACGAGATGACTGGCCCTCTGCTCTTCAGCCTGGCCGCCCAGCTGCTCTTGATCCTGGCCTGCTCCCATCTGGTTACCACCAGCCGAGACCCACTTGCTCTCCCCAGCGGCCGCACGCCCCTCTGGGACGTGCTGGCCTGGAGCGGCCTCTGGCTGGTCTGCCTGTGGCTGCCGGTGGTGGCTGTTTTCGGGGGCATTCCGCTAGCCATGCTGCTCATGGGTCGCAAGATGGTGGGCGAACTCTGCAACGGGGTCAACCTCAATGTGCATGCTGAAACGCTCACCGAAAAGCTGTTCTGGCTGAGTCTCAGCCTGATGCTTTTTGTATCTTTTGGGGCACTGCTCGGGCACACTCTCAGCTGGGCCACCCAGGCTTTGCACCCGGCTTTGCAGGGCCACGAGATCGCCAAGCAATGCTGGGTATGGGGCGCTACCCTCGGCACTCTGCTGGCCCTGTTCATGGCCCCGCTTGGCCCGATCAAAATTCCTCTCTTCATCGCCTCCACGCTGTACCAGGCATTGTTGGGACATTTTGGGGCGGTAGCTGCCCTGGGCGGAGCCGTGGCGGTAATTTTCGTGCAAGCCATCTGGTGCCATCCCCGCCAACCCCGCCAGGCCTTGAGCAGCGCGCTGACCTTTGGCCTGGCCGAGTCTTTCGGGCGGGTGGCCGGTTCTGCTCTGGGCCTGTTTTTTCTGGGGCTGGAAGGGGCCGCCGTGGGGGGAGCGCTGGGCGAGCGCGCCTTGGGCGCAGTAGCCTTGCTCAAAAGCGAGTGAAATTCCATTGCCCAAAATTCCAGAGTCGTCGGGCCCCACAGCCTCGCGGTCTGGGGATGCGCTTCAGTGGGCCATCCACTCACCCAACTCGGCCAGATGCTGGCGGTGGACCACCAGTACGTCAAAGGGGCGATGCTCGATGACCGTGGGTGGTAAAATATCCACTTCGCGAAAGCGCCCCTCTTCCACGCGCAAAAAGACAAACCCCAAATGGCGCGAGATGCCGATGATGGGCGAAGAATCCCACGGAGTCTCAAAAGAAGGGCCCATCAAAACCGCTGCCACCTCTTGCTTCCAAAGGCGAGCAAAGGTTATGCCGATGCTGCCTCCTTCCACGTCCAGGTCCTTGAAATGGTGCTGAACCAGCCGGGCGGCATCCCAAGAATACTTCCAGGGAGCGTCGCGCGACAACAACACCCCCTGACGCAGTGGGCGCGGCTGAATGACCATGGTTTCGCCCGTCTCAAATTCGCTGATGCGATGGACGCGGTCTGACTCCGGTCGAAATCCGTAGATCTCTTGCGTCATGACGTCGCCCACGTAGGCCGCCAGAACCTCTTTGCCCTCGACCAGGGCGATCATAGTGCCTACTCCGGTGGACTGGCGGCGACCAAAAGCCTTGGTTCCGTCCAATGGGTCCAGCGTAAAGTGCAGCTGTCGTGGCTGGCGGCAGGGCTCACGTAGTTCATCTTCCTCGGCGATAATGCCGAAGGTAGGAAAGCACTCGCGCAACATCTTGAGATAGATGCGTTGGGCCTCTCGGTCGGCGCTGGTGACCAGGTCGTTGCACTCGCCCGAGTAGCCCACTTTGGCCTGAGCTTCAAAGATAAAGCGCTGCCGGCGAATCTCGCCAATGGCGCGGCGCACCATCTCTTTCATGGCCACCCCAACCAGAGGGGCGGTCAAGGATCCATAGGTTTGAATTGTATCGTTGGACATCGGACTGGCTTCGCTTCGAGCGCTCTCCAGCCTGCCAGGTCTTCCAACAGGCAGGCCAGAAGCTCGATCATGGAAGGGCGACGCTTCCGGCGAGCACCCCGACACCCTGGGCTATACGACTTCGCAACCCAGTTCGGGGCCTGGCTCAGTTGCGTGGGCAGCCCTTAATCGACCCCTAGCAGTTCGACGTCGAAGATCAGAGTGGCGTTGGGCGGAATGACACCACCGGCTCCCCGGTTCCCGTAGCCCAGTTCGGCGGGAATGGTGAGCTTGCGCTTCTCTCCCACTTTCATTCCGGCCACGCCTTCATCCCAGCCGCTGATGACCATCTGGCGACCCAGTGAAAAGCGAAATGGTTCATCGCGATCCACGCTCGAGTCAAACTTGGTGCCGTTGGTCAGCCATCCCGTATAGTGAACCCGAACCTGCTGTCCCGCTTTGGCCTCAGCCCCTGTGCCCGGGTTCAGCACCAAATATTTCAAGCCGGAGGC
The DNA here is from genome assembly GCA_018780265.1 of bacterium. GTDB lineage: Bacteria > Vulcanimicrobiota > Xenobia > Xenobiales > JADMJV01 > JADMJV01. The sequence continues at coordinate 89,775 of JADMJV010000092.1, read as the reverse complement.
AGTCGTCACCTCATCGGACCCGGCTCCCCCTCCTAAGACACTGAAACAGAGGAACAGGGAAAGGAAATTATGCATGGTCGTGGCTCCTGACGGCGAAAGTGCCACCTGCGTTCGCGGCCTTTGGCATCGATCCTGGCAACATCGAATCCTGACGCACGAGTCCCGTGAAGGATGGGCGCTTTGCCAAGCCACCAATCGGGTGACTGACAGCAACGGAGTCACAGATGCATGCACCCCGGCTATCAACAGGAAGTCGAGTCACGCGGTGAGAAAGGTTGGCCACAGTGGCATCTCCGCGCTCGGGATGGCTGCAAACCCCCCACAGAAAGACAAACTTGGAGGGGAACCGAAGGTGGATAGGACAGAAATATGCTGAACTTGCAAGATGCTTTTCTCTCACAACTCAAAAAAGAAGGCCAGGTTGTGGCCGTCTTTTTGGCCAAAGGAGTGCAGCTTAAAGGCATAATCCGCGGATACGACAATTTCACCATCTTTCTCGAGGACCAGGACGGACGAATGCAGATGGTCTACAAACACTCCATCACCACCGTGAGTCCCACCCGCGACACCACGGACGCCTTCCTGCGCGACGCTTTCAAAGACTCCACCGAGAAGAAGAGCCCCCTGGTCCGTTGACCTTTTCCAAATGGGACGGTCTGGCTAACGACTTCATCCTTATCGAAGGGGAAGCCCCGCCTCAGGCCTCGCAATTGGCTCAGCGCTGGTGCCAGCGCCGTACAGGCATTGGCGCCGATGGGCTGGTGTACATCAGTCCAGGTCCCCGAATGGTCGTGTTCAACAGCGACGGCTCACGCGCCCAGATGTGCGGCAACGCCATCCGTTGCGTGGCTGTCATGCGGCACCAGCAAGGACTTTGCCCTCTCAATCAATGGGAGACTGTCCAGACCGACAGCGGTCCCCGCCGGGTGCGGGTGGTGCGCCCCCAGTGGGTCGAGGTCGACATGGGTCAGCCCCAGCCCATCGAAAACTGCCCGCCCCTGCTGCCTGTCCCCGAGGTTGGTCTACCCGGGCATTTTGTGTCGATGGGCAATCCACATCTGGTGGTACTCTGCCCCGAAGGTTTACCCACTCAGGCCCAATTCGAGAGGTGGGGACCCCAACTCTCCCAGGCCGACTTTGCCCCGGCCGGCGGAGTCAACGTAGAATTTGTGGCCCGCCGGGCCGACGGACTACAACTGCTGGTGTGGGAGCGCGGGGCCGGTTCCACCCAGGCCTGCGGCACAGGAGCCTGCGCGGCTCTGGTGGTAGCTGTGCGGGTAGGCTGGGTGCAGGGCCCGACCACGGTGGGCCAGCCAGGCGGAGACTTAAAGATCGACTGGAACTGCAGCGACGGCGTCCACATGTCGGGCCCCGCCCGCTGCGTATTTCAAGGGACCAGCGCGGAGGAGTAGAGAATGCAAACCAGCCAACGACGCGAAAAACTGCTGACCAAGATGGAGGCATTGGGCCTCGATGCCATGCTGGTCACCAACCCGGAGAACCGCCGTTACCTGAGCAACTTTACCGGTTCGGCCGGCCACCTGCTGATCACCCCCAAGGGCACGGCTCTTATCGCCGACGGCCGCTATTGGGCGCAGGCCGCCGAACAGTGCCCCGACGTCGAGCTGATCAAATTTCGCCTGGAAGAGCACGAGTCGTTGGTGCAATGCAGTGCCCGCTACCTGGCTGGAACAACCGGCACGCTTGGCCTGGAGGGGCGCTATCTGGTGGTAGGCGATTTTCAGGCGCTGCAGCGCGACCTGAGCGAGGGCTGGTCGGTTTTGCCGGTGGAAAACACCGTCGAGGAGATCCGCCAGATCAAGGACGCCCACGAATTGGAACTGTTGCGCAAGGCGGCCCAAACCGCCGACCGCGCCTTCCGCAAAGCCCTCGAGGCGCTTAAAGCCGGCATGAAAGAAAGCGACCTCTGCCTGGAACTCGAATATCAGATGCAAAAGCTGGGAGCTCGCAAGCCCGCCTTTGATAGCATCGTGGCCTCCGGCCCTAACGGCGCCTTTCCCCACGCCGGTGTTACCGACCGCGAGATCGGCCAGCACGAACTGATCACCATAGACTTCGGAGCCTACCGGGACGGCTACAACTCGGATATCACCCGCACCATCTGGTTGGGGCATCTCAATGTGCGCAATCGCAAAATCTACGAAAGCGTATATATCGCTCAACAACTGGCCGTAGAGGCCGTCCGACCCGGCAAGACCTGCAAGGAGATCGATGCTGTTGCCCGGCAATCCTTGATCGACGCCGGTCTGGGTGAGTATTTCAGCCACGGACTGGGCCACGGCCTGGGTCTGGCTGTCCACGAATTACCTGGAGTCCGTTCTTCTTCGCTCACCGTGCTGGAGCCCGGCATGGTTATCACCATCGAGCCCGGCGTCTACATTCCCGGTGAAACCGGTTGCCGCATCGAAGATTCGGTGGTGGTCACCGAAACCGGTTGCGAAAAACTCACCCGCTCCCCCTATCAAGATCTCGACCAGAGCCATCCCCTGGAAGCCGTAGGCGCCTGATTTTCAAACCGTGTGTGGTATAGCGGGCATCGTTGATCTGGCCGGAGAGCGCTCCGTCGATCCCCACCTTCTGACCCGAATGGGGCTGGCCATACTCCAACGCGGCCCCGACGAGACCGGTCAACATCGGCAAAACGGTCTGGGTCTGGTTTCGCGGCGGCTCGCAGTGGTGGGTCTGAGCGACGGCCGCCAACCCATTTATAACGAAGACGGCTCGGTGGCCGTGGTTTGCAACGGGGAATTCTTCGACTATCCGGAGGTGCGCGCCCGACTGCAAGCTCGCGGTCACGTATTTCGAACCGGTTCGGACAGCGAAATTCTGGTCCATCTCTGGGAAGACCATCAAGAGCAGTTCTTCGAGCACCTCAAAGGCCAGTTTGCCTTTGCCCTGGTCGATCGCCGCCGCAAGCGCCTGATTATCGCCCGTGACCGGGTGGGAATCTGCCCCCTCTACTACAGCCGACAGCGCGATTGGTTCTATTTCGGCTCCGAAATCAAGGCACTGTTGGCCTCCCGTGGAGTCCCCGCCCAGGTCGACCGCCTGGCTCTCGATCATGTTTTCACCTTCTTTGCCATGAGCACGCGGCGCACCATGTTTGCTGGCGTCCACTGTCTGTTGCCTGGAAGTTACCTCAGAATCGAGGGTGGCCAGGTCGAAGAGCGATTTTACTGGGACTTCGACTTTCCCGACCAGGGCCACGAAGTGCGCTCGCCCCACCTGGTGGCCGACTTTGGCCAGGCCTTAACCCGAGCCGTCGCAATGCGCCTGCGAGCCGACGTTCCGGTGGTGAGCTACTTGTCTGGCGGGGTGGATTCTACCACCGTGGCCGCGCTGGCCAGTCGCCTCTTGGGGCGGCCAATTCCCACCTTCACCATTCGCATTCTCGACCCCAAACTGGACGAAACTCCCCGAGCCTTGCTGGCCGCAGGCTCGATCGGCACTCACCCCGAGATCGTCGAATGCGGTGAGCGCGAAATCGCGGCCAGCTATCCGGCCCTGGTAACCGCCTCGGAATGCCCCGTGATGGATACCTCCTCGGCAGCTATCTATCGTCTGGCTGCTGCCGTACGCCAGGCGGGTTACAAGGTGGCCCTCACCGGGGAAGGCGCCGACGAAGCCCTGGCGGGCTACCCCTGGTTTAAAGTCCACCGCTTTCTCTCGCTGCTGGACCGCCTGGGTCTGGCCCACCCCTTGCGTCGAGCTTTTTACAAGAGCGGTCTGGGGGGACGCGCCGACTGGCCCAGCCTGGCCCGCCGCTATGCCCGGATGGGCGGTTACCACGCCACCTCTGACCTCTACGGGGCCTCGGCCCTGTCGGGATATCGGGTCTACTCTCAAGAGCAACTCGACTGCATGGGCCAGCACACGGCCTGCGACGACCTGCACCTCAATCTGGTCCGCATGCAGGCCTGGCACCCAATGAATCGAGCCATCTACCTGGGCTACAAGGTGTTGCTGGCGGGAGTACTCATGACCCACAAGGGCGACCGCCCGGCCATGGCCAACTCGGTGGAGACCCGCTTTCCCTTTTTGGACGAGGAAGTGGTCCGACTGTGCGCCTCGGCCGCCCCCCAATACAAACTGAAGAGCTTCTTTCGCGACAAACACCTGCTGCGCAGCTTCGCCGCCGACTTCTTGCCGGCGACTATCGCCAACCGCCCCAAGCACATCTTTCGGGCCCGCTACGCCGGCTCGTTCTTCGACCCCGCCCCGGCCTACGTCCAACAACTGCTCAGTCCCCAATCGCTGCGCTGCACTGGCTATTTCGATGAGGACCGCCTGCAACAGTGCCTGACCCAGTTGAACCGCCAAGGATTTCGACAGCGCCCCGACATGCGCGCCGAATTGGGCCTGGTGGGAGCCATCTCCACCCAGTTGTGGCATCACCTCTTTCTGGGCGGCGGCCTCTGCGAACTCCCCCGCTGGTCACCCCCCGACTAGTACCACCGGATTGACGTCGATGCCCACATAAGAGTTACCCGACCCAGAACCCCAGCAGGGTGCAGGGCACAAAGGTGGTAGTGAATGGCTAACTCCAGGATGCTGGCGTCGCGCAAGTGTGCGTAGCGCAACTTGAGAAGCTCGGCCCGAACACCCAACTGATCCTCTCTGTCGGGAAGCGACTTCACGACTTCCTGATTGTGGGGGGTCGCGCCGGGCTGAATGTTTAAGCCAGTCGCTGAAGACTCACCGATGAGAGCTACAATCGTTCTTGCTTACGCCTGCGGTCCAAAAAGAGAGAACTTGCAGCCTCTAATCTCCCAAGGTGGCAAGCAAGGTATAACCGGCGACGGCGCCAGCGAGTCCACCCAAGACCAAACCGGCCGGACTTGAAAACCTGAGAGCCCTGGCCACCCAGGCCCCGATTGCGGTGCCCATGATGCCACCAACGATAGAACTCGGGCGGGTGCTAAAGTCGATTTCGACCTTGTCGCTCGGGTTTGGGGGCACCCGCTTTTCATCATGCTGGCCGTCGAATCTTTTCTGGTAGTGCTGCGGAGAGCACTTTGATGGTAATATTTTCATGGATCCTCCTTCTGCGATGGCTCAGTCTAGCAAGGGCTTGAAACACTTGCGTGAAGGGACCGTGACAACATCACCGGTTCAGATCCAGCGACAGGCCCTCCCGACTCTCGCGCAAAACCCTCGAGTTCGCCCGGGCAAGCCAGCCGACCCCTTCGACAGAGATCGGGATTCTATCGGTTGCAATGCCACCCCTCGATCCACCAACCGGGAGCCTATGCAGGAAAGCCGCGCGATCAACAGCCGATGTCGAACATGCAACAGGATGTTCAGTGCGGATTCCTGCCTTCATCGATTAGGCATGGCCCCACGTGCATGAAACTCCAGACCGTCTCTCACCTCAATTCAAATTCGGTCTTTCGAGTGATAGACCAGGTGCGGACGAGTAACTCCATCTTGTTGAGGGTATTTGACCGCTCTCGGGTTCCCCTGGCTCTTCAAATGAGCACGGACCGAGCGCTTTACTCCAAAGAATACAGTGTTCCAGATGTAGATGCCAGGCCCGAAGATCGACTGGCCGCCGGCCCGGATCAATGCCAGCTCACCTACTCTCGATCTGAAGACCCGCCAGCGCCTCTCGTATTCCCACACTGGCCTGCCTCACCGCTTCGGCTCTGGCCCATTCTTTCCCAGTGATTGCGCGGGGATGTGATTGCACGGGGATGTCGAAGGCACGGGAATGAAGCGTTTACTCGTCTTTTTATTGCTGACCGGGGCGCTGGGGGCGGATCCAGATTCATTGATCCCGCCCGACCCTCACACTGTCAACGGCTTTTCCCGGTCCAACCCCGATTATCGCTACCGGGCCGCGCACAGTTACGAGCAGGCCTATTTTCCCAAGGCGCTGGCATCGCTTCGCCAACGGGCCTCCCTGGGGGAGTCATCGGAGCCAATGCTACGAATCATTTTGCAAGGCTTTACCTATCGCTGGCTGGACCGCTACGTATTGAGAGAAGGCAAAATGCCTCGGGCTGACCTGACCGAAACCATGGCCTGGATGGACTCTCAGATGAGCCGGTACCTTTCGCCCAAGCAATTTTCCGGGTACCAGGGTTGGTGCCACTCGCCGGACAACCCCATGGCCTTTCTTTTTCTCGTCCATACCAGCAGCTCAGGACCTGATCGGCCCTGAGGCGTCGTGTCAGCTACGTCGCCCAGGAGAGAGCGCTGCGGCAGCGTCAGGTAGTGTGAAAATTCTCCAAGATGGCCTGGACGTGAGGATTCGGCGGAAGTTCCCCCAGTTTTTCCTTGGCCAACCCACTCCCCCACAAATAGCCAAAGCGCGCCCCGATGGCCCCGCCAGCGGCAGCCCCGGCCATGGCGCCCTTGAGGCAGCCCGCCAGGGCGCCGCCCGGAGCCCATACCAGGGCCGCGGCCCGCGGACTCTGGCTCAAACTGAGCACCCGGTCGTGAATGGCCAGGCCAGGTTTGCCTAGCGGACGGGCCATCCTCAACATCCCTTGGGCGGCGGCCTCGGCGTGATTGGCGGCCAGAGCCTCCGAGCCCGAAGACAGCTTGGCTTGTTGTTGCTCAAGTTGGGATCGCCAAAATTTCTCGGTCACCTGATCCATCTGGTCGGCCCCAGCCTGATAGCCGAAGTAGCCACCAGCGGCCACTCCCAAGGGCAGTAAGGCCAGTGCTCCCACCAGCGCCCCGATTCCCGCCCCGGCCAAACCGGCGCCGATGACCAGGGCCCTTTTGGCCAGGCTGTTGGAACTCGGGTTGGGAGGGGCCACTAAGCTTGAGTGGTGATGAGTGGGCTGAGGAGAGGCCGCGCCCGCGACCGGGTCAGAACCCCCTTGCGTGCGATGATTGCAACTCATCAAGCGGATCAGCCCCAACCAGCTGCCCCTGAGGAATCCGTGGGTTTCCACCGCCTCGCGTGCGTATTGAGAGCACGACGGCGTATAGGGACAGGCGACTCCCAAGTGTCCAGAGACGTACTTCTTGTAGTGCTTGAGGGGAATTTTCCAGAGCGGCAGTGGGCTTTCCGACTGCTCTTGCGCAGGAACACGGGCCTGAAAGACTCGCTGGCAAACCTCGTCCCATCGACTCTCGCGAACATAGTCCAGCGCCTGATATTCTGCCTGCTGCGAGCCTTCCAGTTGCTTCCAAGTCAGCACAGCCGAAAGGCCGGTGGGGGCTTTCAGACGTTGCGTAGAGGGGCTGGCGAAGCGAGCGATCAGGCTTTTGTCCAGACTTTCGCGGGCAATCTGGGCGCGTTGGCGAACCCCAGCCGGAAATCGCTCGTCGCCCACCACTCCCGCCAGAAATCCGCCCAGGTCGCGGAAATTGTATTGCAACCGGGATGTCTCTCCGGGTTCCTGAGACCGGGAGCTCACCATCTGAGTATAGAGGAGCGCCGGTTCGATGCGATGGTCCAGCACGGACTGGTGGAATTCTCTCATGTGCCGGCCCAGTTTGCCGATTTCTGACAGACTCACGGCACTTTGACTGGTCAATCCCTTACCGCCGCGGTTGGCCTCGACAATCAATTGGCCTACCCGCTCAGGGGTTGGCGACGCTTCCCTTTTCAGGGCCAAAAGGATCTCGAAGTAAGGATAGTTGGCGGCATAGATGTCTTCGCTGGCCCCCGTCAACACCAGGGCCTGATCCTTCAATTCATAGGCCAGTTCCAACTGCTGGGTGGAGCAGGCGTCCAGCGCCAGGACATCGATCGACCGGCCCGTTTGTTGACGAGCAGTCTGCAGGGCTTCCTTCAACGAATGGGCCGAAAGGGGAACCCCGGCGGCGGCCCCAGCAAAGCCCGCCCCGTGCGTCTTGACCACCACCACTGTTTTCTTGGCCGGATATTTCTTCGTGCCCCAAGCCACGAATTCGGCCAGGCTCTGCTGGGTCAGGGGAGTGCTCTCGGTCGACTCCTCAAGCACCTGCGAACTTCCCTGGTGAACGTGCAGGCGCTGGGTGGGCTGACTGGAGACTCCCTGGAATCTTTCCCTCAAGGTGGGTTCGAGCGTGCTCTGCACCACCAAATCGACGGATTCATTGGAGCCGCCCGCATCCTCCAACTGCTGCAAGGCCTTTTGGCAGGAGCTGGCCAGCGACTTGCGGCCATCCAGATAGACCAGTACGGCCATGTCTTTGTCGAGTTTCATAGGCTTAGATTAACCCCGAGGCGTCAGAGTTGCGTGACAGGTACGTGAATCACCCCTGGCCCGGGTCTTGCGACAAAGTCAGTCCCGAATAAACCAGGGCTGCACCCGTCAGCATCACGCCAGCGAAGAGTCGACGCAGTCCTGCGCCGCTCCCCAGCATGAGCATAAGAAAGACCAATATAAAGGACGAGGCCATGATAGCCAGTCCAGCCAGGATACGCGGCATCCCGCCAGGGCGAACCAGACCTCGCAAGCCTTGAAGAGCCAGTGGCAGCAGGGTGGCGGGGTCCAGCGGACGATTCAGGCTTTCACGACCGGCCCAGGCCAAACCGATGCCCAGCAAAACGACCCACACCCCAGGATTGCTGGCGGCCTTCTGGCGCCGCCAGGCCGCCTCGGGATCTTCGGGAAAGTTGGCCGGCGCGTCCCCTTCGATAGTGTAGGTGGGACCGCTGGAGAGAATCTTCTCCACCCAATCCCCGTGGCTGCACAGCCAATTTTGGGCATAGCTGACGGCATTCTGCCTGTCGGCCTCGCTGAGGGGAGTAGCTTCGACGTTCATCCCCAAAGCCTCCAGTTCGGTCAGCACTGTGGCCGCCTGCTGCTGGAAGCGGCTGGCCGGATTGCCAAGACCGTCGAGAATGGTGGTCTCCCAATCAGCCGAGGTAACTTTGGCCGGGTCCTGAGCTCGTCCCTGGCGATAAAGTTTTTGACGAATCTGAAGCACCTCCGCCTCATGATCGTGCATAAAATTGACGACGACCTGTCCCCGTCGTTCCAACTCGGCCCTCACTTCAGGAGCCTCCACATACCTCTCCAGATGGATAGCGCTCAGGGTGGCCGAACGAGCCCATTTTTGGCGCAACTCGTGAGGCATGGCCCACTGCTCGGCCAGGCGCCTCTTCACCTCAGCTTTGGATGAGCCCCCTGGCCGGGGCAGCCCAAGCTGTGGAAGCCCGGCCGTAATTATGGGCGTCATCCAGATAGCCAGGCCCAAGCCCACGGCCATCTTCTCGGCGTTCTTGAGGCGTGCAGCCAGCACCAACATACAGAAGCCGGCCAAATTACCCTGGAGAAGACTATTAGCTACCGCTCCTTCGGCCAGTCGAACACCCGACATGCCCAGCGCACCCATGACCAACCACAAAGTGGTGAAGATCAGGTAGACAAGGACCGCTCCGTTGATGCGTTTTTGAGACATGCACCCAGACCCTCCCGCTGCTGGGGATATCTTACTGCTGAGCCAGTTAGAATCCTGGCGCGCCGGCAAAGGCATGCTGGCCTCAGATCAGAGCGAGCCCTGGCCCAGCAAGAAGGCCCGTCGCGCATGACCATGGACCCTCGTGTGTTGGGCATCTCGGCCAGGCGCCTGGCCCACATCATCTCTCAACCAGATAGCAATCTTGGCACCTTTGTGCACACTCTGCACTCCATGTTGGAGGACGGAAATCGACGCATTTTTCAGGACATCGGGGTATCAGCCCAACGCTATTTGGAGATGCGCCGAGATCAGGCACCGCTCACTCCAGAGCAGGTGCTGGCGGCCTTTAGCGACGGCCCCGAGCAAGCCGGGTCGGCCTATCAGGACGGGTTGCGCTGGGCCCAGGGTCCTGACCCTTTACCCACTCACTTTGCTCAGCTCTACTCTATGGATTCGCGCCACCTTTTAGCAGCCGGCCTGGCCCTCTATGAAAAGGCTTCTAAAGAGACCGACCGTTATATCCAAGTTGATGTAAAGACGCGCAACTGGACCTGGAGCCTGCACCATATGGACCTGCCCGATCTGGACGACTCCATCTGGACCCCCCCCAGCACAGAGAGGAACTGGGCTTATTTCGACGACCGCTGGGAGCCCATCCTCGACTACTTCGGCCGTTGCGCCGCCAACCTGGCCTCACTCTGGCCCATGCCCTGCCCCGACCCGGCTCTGCCCATCGACGGCCTCCCCTTGAGGCTCTAGTCTCTGGACCAGGCCGGCGCTCCGGCCTTGTTCATCAGGGCCTCGCTGGGCCAATAGGCGCGACGGACGCTTTGACAGGGGCTGCTTTCGCGCTCCCCCCAGACTTTGCGCGGGGTATTGCGCAGCAGGCGAGTCACGTTGTCTAGAGTCTGGTCGGCCAGGTGCTGACTGCCGCCGCACAGCAAGGCCTCCAGACGCCACAAGGCATAGAGTTGCCCGGAGACATTAGGATGGTCCAGCCAGGGCAAGAACTCTTCGACCTTGTTGGCCAGGGCCAGCACCTTGTAAATGTCATCGATCTCTTGAGGCCGCTCGGCATTGGGGTCGGTCAGATAAACCGCGGCGCTGAGCATGCGTGTGAGACGGTCGGCACTCAGGTAGTTGACGAACTCGTGACCCTCGGGAATGTCCTTCTGGTCGAAAAAGATGGCCCGGTATTTGAAAAGAAAATCGTACTGTTGCTCCGTCATGCGGGGAAAGGCCGAGCCACCGGCCATCCCACGGGTCATCTGGCGAATCTGTAAAGTGCGGTCCCGCCCCCCCCGCACATAAGGGGAAACGGTCATCCACAACAGTCGCGCGCGTGGGTTTTGGGCGCGAAAAATAATTCCGCCCTTGTACCAGCAGTCGTAGTCCAGGTCGGATCCGGTCAGGCAGAGCATGTTCAAAAACAGTTCCTGAGCCGGCTCGAACGACTCGCTCTTGGGCAGTTCGTCGGCGTAGGTAATCTCGGGAAAAAGTGCCCCCACCGAGACTTCGCAGCCCAGGCTGTGAGCCAGAACCGTAATGTAGGCGCGAGGAAACTGCTTTTGCACAGCCAACAGCAACTGACGCGCGGCCAGGTGACCCACGGCGCGAGCCCGGGTGACCTTTTCCAGATAGGCCTCTTCGGCGCTCCAGGGCGACTGAGCGCCCGGCGCCGCTGAATCCCACTGCAGGCCCAGCACCACCAAATTGTGCTTCAGGGGCCCCGACAGAGGAACCAGTCGGTCAGCGACCTCTTGAAACTGAGCCGCGCCGTCCTCGCGGACCACGTTGTAGCCGTGCACCAGCACCACAATATGCTCCGGTTGGGCCTGCACCTTTTGAATATCGGCCAGGGCGGCGGTCACGGTCGCATCCGGCAATAGATTGCCATCGCCCAACCAGGCCGTGACCAGCGGTTGGTGCTCCTGGGCAAACACGCCGGCCGTCAGCAGCAACCACAACCACAATGCTTTCACCCAATCGTCTACTGTTCCCAACCGGTTGTTCCTGCGCTCTCAGGGCCGATACAGAATGCCGAGAAGAACCGCCAGCCCTGCCAGGCAGCCCAGGCCGCAGCCCACATCCTCGGCCGGAGTGCTCTTCCGGACAGCCGCGCTATCTTTGTCGGGAGCGGGCTCCCAGCCGCGCTGCATACATTCGTAGGGACGACGGAGGTTGTCGCAAACCCAGGCATAGGCCCGTTCCACCTGGGAGTTGTTGCTGGGGTCCCCCTGGCTGAGGCGCTCGAAATACTCCTTGCCGCGCTCCACCACCACCCAGTCATCGAAAGCCAGATAATAGAAATAGTGCATCTTGAGGTCGCCATGAAGCTCTCGACGATCGGCCCTGATTCTCTGGATAGGCCTGTCATCGAGCCTTCGGCGGATTGGGTCCCAGCGAACATCCTTGCCCTCCACCCGAAAGACCAGGCAGGGACCGTCCCACCGGGTGGCCGCATAATCCAGGGAGGTCGCCTTCTCCTGCTGGGACGAAGGGATCCCGTCATCGACAAAAATCGCACCCCTCTGGGAAGCGCTCAAAAAGTCCTCGGAAATGTCCAGCTTGAAACGACGAAAATGCTGCACCAGCGTCTCGCCGGCCTGCGGGGACCACTCCCCCACTTTCTGGCTCAGTACGACCTCACCCACCTGCAGGCTAAGCGTGGACGTACTCGCATCATAGCGCAGAAAGACCTGGCCCTTCTTGCGATCACAAACAAGCAGCACTTCCCCTTGGGGCGAGAGTATCTTCAGGCTATCGCCTTCGATCAGCGGCTCCAGCAGACAAGCCTCAGTGCTCATAGGCTCCGTTTCGAATTCGCTCAGAGCTCACCTGTTCGGCAGGGGAGGCTGCCTGTGCCGGGAAAATTCCAAGTCGTCAAGGGGGTTTCATGTTCACACGATATACGACCCGAGAAGCATGTTGGGGTGCGGCCCTGTGGGCCTGGTTAATGGGCGGCATTATGGCCCTGGCTTACCTGGGGCTGGGCAACAAACCGCAGGAAGAATGGGTCCCCTACGCCGCCATCACAGCCTTTGTTCTCTCGGCCATTCTTTTCTTTCTGGCTCATCGCAACGAATTTATGCTCAGCGTGCGCGAGTCCATGTGCGGGTGGGGAAGCGGCAAGGCAGATCTCACACAGTTCTGCTATTTCATTGTCCTGCCGTTCTATATGGTCTTTCACATCATCGCCCTGGTCAGCTCTGCACGTGAGCAACTGAAACTGGAGGCCGAAGGTCACCAGGCCAACGCCGAGATTGAAGCGGTATTCAATTCCATCACTCCGACGCAGCCTTCCCCCAAGGCGCCGCTGCCCATGGAACACGCCAGCCAGCCCTGCCCATGTCCCACCTGTCAGCGCCCCGTGCCAGCCGGCAGGCACTGCAGTTATTGCGGTGTGGCCAAGATCGAATGCCCCGAGTGCCACATGAAATGCCCCCCCAATATGGTCAAATGTCAGTATTGCGGGGCCAAATTCCTCCAATAACAAAGTTCATGGATCGCTCATGTCCACGTAAACACTTGCCGACCGGCCTGGTCTAAAGTGGCTTCCAGACAATGGAATCAGGAGCTACCGACCATGAAAATTCTCAAAGATGCCCGCTTAAAACTCGGCCTCAGCCTGCGCCAACTGGGCCAACGCTCGGGCGTGAACTTTCGCGCCCTGGGAGAAATCGAGTCAGGTTTGAGATTGCCCAGCGCAGAGATCGTCGCAGGACTGCGCACGTGCCTGGGTGCCAATTTCTCCATGCCCACCCCTACCCGACCGGCCCTCAAGAAAATGGCTCGGGGAATCGCTCGCGCCCGGCCCTTTGCTCTCGAAGCCGGCTACCTGGCCATCTGGGAACAGGGCCTGCAGGACCATCGCCGACTGATTCTTCAGATCGAGCCGTTGGTCACACCGCCCATCTGGTTTGCTGACACGGTGCGCCTGGATTCCCCGTGGGAGTCCCTGGCCTGGCTGCAACTCCTATCCGGTGGCGCCCAAATCGACCTGGACTCACCCAACCAGATGGGATTTCGCAACCTGCCGGTGGTAGACTGCAACGGCAAATGGTTGGCCGAGAGGCATCTACCCTACTTGATTTGGCGGGGGAAGTCGGTGAAAGCCCTGATCTGGCCGCAGCTTACGGTCAAGGCAGGCAAACTCACCTACCGCCCGGACGGCCTGGCCCAGGTACGCCTGTCCCCCCGCCGTAAGCTTCCAGTGGTGCTGGAATTCGATGGCAGGGGCCACGACCCCACCCATGACGCATACAGAACCAGGCAATTGGGGCTACCGGTGATCCGATTCTCCTACCCCGAAGTGGAGAGCCTGCAATTGTGCGCCCTCCTGGAGAAGCGCCTGCTCGAACTCTAGCCCCGGGGGCCGTCCTGCCCCAGAGCAGGACAAATGCCACTCCACAGCCAGGACACACCTCGCCCGCGGGGCCGTCCTGGCCCCAGAGCAGGACAAAGGCCACCCCACAGCCAGGGCACCCCCGCCCCCGGGCCGTCCTGGCCCCAGAGCAGGACAAAGGCCACCCCACAGCCAGGACACCCCGCCCCCGGGGCCGTCCTGGCCCCAGAGCAGGACAAAGGCCACTCCACAGCCAGGACACACCCGCCCGGCGGGTGAAGCCGTTGGGGCATGGAATTGGTGTTTGTAGCCGTCGGTCCGGATGGGCAGCGCCGCGAGTGGGCGCTGCAGGACCGGGAGTATCAGGTGGGGCGGGCCGACGGTCAGCAGCGCGAAAACTGGCTGGCCATCGAGGGAGATCCGCATCTGTCGCGGCAGCACTTCTCCATTCGCCCGCAAGCTGGAGGGCTCAAGGTGTGGCGTAGCCCGGGGGCCCGCAATCCGCTCTTTTGCGGGGGCCAGGAGCGCGAGGCCTTCGAAATCAGCCCGGGCCAGCTGTTCAACACGGGCAAAACCCAGTTTGGGCTGCGCACCCAGCAACCGGCCGGCGAGGCCACTCTCTTTGGTCTGTCCAAAGAAAAAGCCCGCTTGCGCCGCCTGGAGGACTGCTTTGCGGCTGTAACCCAGGTGTTGGAACGGTTGCGCAGCGACCCTTCGGGCACAGCTCCATGGCTGCCCGCCTTCAGCGTGATTCAGAGTCTGCTGCCCAGCGTGGAAAGCCTGATATTTGTAGAAGTCCAGGGGGGCAATCAGCGCATTCTGGACCGCCAGAGCTTCTCCCAGGCGACGCTCGATGTGCCGGACGAGTTGCTGCAGCTGGCCCTGGAACGAAACTCCACGGTGACTCGCCTCAACACCCCAAGCCTGGAGCCAGGAGGGGGCACGATCAGCGCCGTGGTCCACTGGGTAGTGGTGGCTCCCATCCGTGGACTGGAATCGAGCGCCTATGCCCTGGCCGCACTCGGCAGCGACTACCTGGATCAAGAAGCGCTGGAGGAGGTGGCCGCCATCATCGATGTGGTGGCCGATCTGGTTGGCCACCACCTGATCGTGCAACAGGCGGCCGAATACAGCAATCTGCTGGGAGTATTTGGTCACCACGTGGGCACTCTGTTCAAGACCTCAGGAGCCCTCAAATTGTGGGCCGACCCGCAGCAGGCTCCCGAAGTGCGCCACGCGCTTAACAATCTGCTGCCCATCTGGGGGGTTTCCCAGGCGATCTCTTTGCACAAAAAACAAGGCGAGCATGACAGCCAGGCTCTGCCCGCCGATTGGATCCTGCCAACATGCACGGGCACACCCCAGGCCAGTTTGGAAAGCCTGGTCAGCTACGTCTACAACTCCAGCGCCGAGCCCCCCTTTCTGCCCTGGAGCCTGGACGGAGTTCCCGTTGCTGAGCGACCCTTGCAGAGCTTGCCGCCATTAAACGACAACCCCATGGTCTTCGACAAAACCCTGGCTCTGACCATCGGTTTGATTGAGATGCTCAACAATCTGCGCAAATACCCCCTGGCCCGAGGGGCCGGCCGCGAGGACCGTCGCGAACTGTCTCAGCTTGAGCCCCACGAGAGAACCGTTCAAATCGTCTGTGGGGCCGACCCACAGCAAGCCTGGGTGCAGATAGAACAGCCCCTGGTCACCACCGGACAGGGCCAGATACCCCAGTCGCGAAGCCTGGAACGAATCCGGGCCCTGGAAAGTCGACTTTTGCGGGGACTGGTCGAAACCGGTGAGGCCAGCCTGATCGGCACCACCAGCCAACAACACATCGTGCGCGTGAGCCAACGCTGGACCTACTATTGGGGACGGTTATCATGAGCGAAGGCAGAAAACTACGTCTCTGGCTAATCGACGACCGGCCCGTCAGCGAACTGGAAACCGCCCACCTCGAACTGCAGTCCGTGCCCAACGGCGAGGATGAAGACCCCTCCTTGGGCACCTGGGCCCAGCACCTGCGCCTCTGGAGCGACCATCGCTTTCCCCGCCACGAACCCGATCTGATATTGATCGATTGCCGCTTCGAAGACGACTTTCAATACGTGCCCATGTCCGAGTCGCTACGCGGCCACGATCCACGCGGGCTGCTTCATGGAGCCATCTTTATCGCCCGCATGTTTGGGCGCGATCGCTTTCATCCGTTTGGCTTCGCGGTCTACAGCATGGACGCATCGGCCTTTCAACAGGACGCCTATGCCCAGACGTTCATGGGCTTTCTGCTGGCCATGCGCGACTCTACCCTGGCCGAGGGCAAAAGCGGTTTTGTGCGGGGACGCAAAGATCGTGAACTGGTGGCAAGCTGCAGCCAGGAACTGGCCCGCACGGTAAGCCAAAACCCCGCCTCGGCCTGGGGCCCGGCCCTGCAGATGTATCGCCAACGGCTGCGCGAGGTGATCGACCTGCAGGCCATTGTGGTCGATAAGGAATCCTGGCTCCACTGTCTTGACGCCTTGCGAACCTCGCCAGACTCCAACCCTGCGCTCGCCTGGCGCCGCTTTGACGGGGAACAGGACCGGGTCCAACTGTCCTCCCTTTTCGCCGACCAACTGCAAGCCGACCGCTGGACCCCGCAGGCCGCCCAAAAGGCCATGGAATGGCTGGAATCTCTGCTGGTGTTGGGAGACTACCTGGGGGATGCGCGCATCTGGGTGCACGCGGTCGTGATCGATCAGCAAGATCCAGAAGGGTTGCCGGTGCCGCGCGGTCAGGACCTGCATGGCCAGCGCCTTACCCGATTCTTCCACGCCTGTGCCGGAGTGGTGGCCTGGTACGAAGACCGCCGGGCCGGAGGACAACAGTCCAGCTCCAATCTGCTTTTAGGCCTGGGCCTCTCCGACAAGCAGTTAAATCGATATTTCAAGCCGTTGCTCGACTTGCCCTGGGGCAAAGTGGTGGACCTGCTCGACGAAGGCTGGAGCACGGGCATCTGGCCGCTCCCCGGCCAATGGGAGCTACACCGGGTGGCCCGCGACTGGGCCACCCACACTCACAAATGCGAGTTTCCCTTGACGGGTCCAACCCTGTGAGCGATGGACCGGACGAAACCCTGAGCATGACCCTGACCAGCCTGGAAAGTTCCAAAGAGGCTTCCCAGGCGGGCACGGTCACTCAAATACCCGGATACGAACTCAAGAAAGAACTGGGCCGTGGCAGTTTTGGTGTGGTTTGGGAGGCCATCCGCACTCAAACCGGTCAGCGAGTCGCCCTCAAACTGGTGTTGCACGAACGGCGCCTGCACTGGGAATACTTCCGTCGCGAACTGGCTCTGCTGGTCGACCTGGAAGACCACCCCTATACCCTCACCGTGCTCGACGCCGACCTCAGCCACCATCCGCCTTTCATCGTCACCCCTTTGGTGGAGGGCGGCTCATTGCAGGCCCATGAGGGCGCCGACCTGCCCAAAATTTATCGATGGATCGAGCAGATGGCCGAAGCTCTTCACTACATCCACAGCAAGGGCGTGATTCACTGCGACCTCAAGCCCTCCAACATCTTTGTCACCACCAGCGAGAGCATCCGGGTGGGCGACCTGGGGCAATCGCGGCGCGTGGTAGACGGTGAAGTTGCCTGGGGCACCATCGGCTACATGGCGCCCGAGCAATGCAACCAGCCGCTGGGCAAACGCAGCACACCCTCGGTGCTGTGGGATGTTTATGGCTTTGGGGCAACCGCTTACTGGCTGCTCACCCGCCATCGGGCCCGCATCCGCGAGAGCGATCAGCATCGACTGGCCAGCGCCACCGGTGCCAATCAACTGGCCTCCTATTACTACGAATGCCTGCAGCAGAATGAAATGGTCCCAATTCGCTCGCTCAACCCCAAAGTGGACGCCGGAATGGCCGCCATCATCGAGCGTTGCCTGAAGATTTCTCCGGTCGAGCGGACCCCTTCCATGGAAGACGTTCTCCAAGACTTTAGCCGACGGCGCCGTGGCCAACGGCTGCACAGCCTCAAACCCTGGTCAACGAGTTATCTGCTGCGCTGGGCCTTGGGTCGGCGTTCGTTCCAGGTGGGGTTGTTGGTGCTGGCCCTGATTTGGGCCGGTCTGCTCTACACCCTGGACGCCTATCGTCAGCGCCAGTTTGACCTGCTCACCCAAAGCGGTCTGCACGCCCTGGAATCGGGACGCACCGAAGAGGCCTACCTGCGCTGGTTGGGTGCCTTGGGCTACAAACCCGGCGACGCCACCACACGAGCTCGACTCTCCTTTTTACCGGTCTTGATGACCTTCCCCAATCAGGGCGAAGTCAGTTCGCTGGCTTACAATCAAGATGGGTCTCTGTTGGCCACCGCCGCCCTGGCCTCGAGCAGCAGCCCCAGAGCAAGCGTGCGCCTGTGGGATAGCCAGAGCGGTGAACAGCAAGTGGAAATCCTGCATCGCGAGAGCGTGCAATGGGTGGCCTTCTCCCCCACCCAAAATGTGCTGGCTACGGCATCGTGGGACAAAACGGGTGTGGTCTACGACGTGGCCAGGCAGCAAGTCCGCTTTCAGATAGAGCATCCGGCCGGACTCACCGAGGTACTCTTTAGCCCCAACGGTAAACTGCTGGCCTCGACCGACAAAGACGGTTCAGTGCGCCTTTGGGACACGGAAAGCGGTCGCCGGCTGCCACTGCCGTCGGCACCCGAAGGGCCCGACGGCCAGTTTTTGCTGGTCCAGCCCATCGCCTTTAACCCTCAGGGCAGCCAACTGGCCGCCCTATCTAATCCGCAAACGATCCGGCTGTGGGAGACTCTGTCAGGCCAACCGCTCCCTATGCGTCTGCAGCATGGCGGCGACGTCAACGACCTCCACTTTCATCCCACCCGGCCATGGCTGGCCAGCGGTAGCGACGACGGCAGCGTCACGGTGTGGGACATCAGCAGCGGCCGGCCACTCCAAAAATTCAAACTGAGCAGCCGTGTCAACGCACTTCGTTTCAGTCCTGACGGCAGTCACCTGGCGGCGGGTGGCGATGACGGCACGGCCCGACTTTGGGAGACCAAGAACTGGCAGCCCTTCGACTTTTTCCATCAGCGCCCGGTGCGCAATCTGGCCTTCAATCTCGACGGAACCATGCTGGCTGTGGGAATGGGCGAAAAAGAGCGCCTCTGGTCCCTCAACGAAGCCAACGGGGACGCCCGAGTCTGGAGCACGCTCAGCCACCAGGCCATCAGCGATACCCTCCCCCAAGATGGCCCGGTCAACCAGCTGGCCTTTCATCCCAAACTGCCCCAACTGGTGGCCGGATGCGGTTCAAGCCTGCGCATTTCGGCGCTTTATCCGGGCACAGCCCACGCCTTCACTTTGCGCTTGCCGGAACAGGGCAGCTGGCCTGGGCTGGCCAGATCGGCTGCCTACCAGGCCGAAATCTTACCTTCCGGGGGCCTCTCGCTCCGCGACAAAGACGGAAAGACTCTGCGCACCGTGGAGCACGGCGACAATATCGCCATCAACGCTTTCGACTTCAGCCCCGATGGGACTCTATTGGCCACCGGGTCGGCCGACCGCACCGCCCGCCTCTGGCTGATGCCCCAGGCAACCCCCGTTTCCCACGCCATGCCTCACGAAGGCTCGGTAAGCGCGGTGGCCTTCAACAGCACCGGGCGCTGGTTGGCCAGCGCCTCCAGTACCTGGAGTGGAACCACCGTAAGAATTTGGGACAGCTATGATGGCGCCCCCATCTCGCCCCCACTCTACTGCCCAAAACCCGTCCACCAACTCACCTTTAGCAGCGACGGCAGTCGACTGGTCGCCAACCAGGGGGAGGCGGTGTGGATGGTGCAACCGCCTACGCAAGAAACCGACCGACAGCTCAGCGGGCTCATCACACAGCGTCTAAAAGCCGGCTTCGACGCTTGGGGGCAACTGATTCCTTACCCTTGACCGAGCCCTTGTCAGAGGTTGTCATGGTCTGGAACGGGAATAAATCCTATAGTTTGCGAGGGGAATGGGTCGAGAGGTGAGGACGAAGATGAAAAAGCTGATTGCGATGCTGGCCCTTTCTGTGCTGGCACAGGCCGTGCCCGGTGAAGAGTCGACCACTCATCAACATCGCCAGGTGGCCCAAAATCAGTATTACGTGGCCACCTGCTCGCGCAACGACCTTTACCTCCGCTTTACCAACCTGGGTGACGCCCGCAAAGCGGCCGCAGATCACGCCCGGGCCACCGGCCACTCGACCGGAGTGATCAAAGAGTAACAAGGAACTGAATCCCTCTCCACGTAGGCTGGCGCATGGACAAGCTTACTGGCCTATTTGAGCTACAATCCTTCATGACCCGGTTTGATGACGAAGTCAAACGGGCCGCCCGCTTTCATCGACCGCTCGGTTTATTGCTGGTAGCGTGGGCCCGCCAGCAAGAATTTCAAGAGTACAGCCAGTGGACGGCCAGGGGCTCCGGTATGTTGCGCCAACTGGCCAATGTCTTGAAGAAAAACATGCGCGACATCGATGTGGCTGCCCGCGTAGACGGCGAGATGCTGGCCGCCCTGCTACCCGAGACCAATCTGGCCGGCACCCAAATCGTAGCCGAGCGCTTCTGTCGCGACGCGGCTAGCCACGAATTCATCGGAGAGTCCTACGAGAACGTCGTCCTCCTCTCGGTCTGTGCGGGCTACGTTGCCTTCCCCGAGCACAGCGATGACGCTCACGAACTGCTTTTTATGGCCCGCCAGGGCCTGGAACTGGCCCGCCAGGCCGGCTTCAACATCGCAACGGAGGGGCAAAAAGACCCCACCGCCCCTTGACCGGGGCGGACCTTGGGGGATAACTCCAGTATGAGCCACGAACGGCGAGAGTTTACCCGGTTGCGATGTGCCGTCGATATCCGTTATGCGCGCGGCCATCAGCGCATCTACTCGGGCCAGGCTCTGGACATCAGTGAACGCGGTGCCCGACTGGTTCTGGACGAAGCCGCATCCTCCCCCACCCACCTCACTCTGGAACTTGAAGGTAAAATCACCCTGCTCGCTCGTACCGTCTGGGCCGAACGAATGCCCGACGGCTCTCGTCAGGTCGGCGTGTGCTTTGAGGGCCTCCATTTCGGACAGCAAGTGGCGCTGAGCCAGTACCTGTCCGACCTGATCACGCGAGCCGCCTGACCCCTGGACAAGCTATTGTAGTCCGAGAGCAGGAAGCAGTCCGGGTTGGGGTAATTCATGGGCAGGCATGCAAGACGATTACTGGCACTGGAGGCTTCAAGCAACAGCCCGCCGTGAAGTGTTGCGGATGGCCCAGGCGTTGGGCAATTCGGCCTCTTTCAGCGTCGCCCAGGTGCTGGGTTCCAATTCCCTCTTTCAAGTTCTGGAACATCTGGCCGTGCCGCCGCTGGCCGATTCTCTGCAGCGAGTCATCCAAAAACTCACCACCCTGGAGAGCGATCAAATTCCCGCCGAGCTTTTGGCCCTGGAAGGCGAATTACTGCCAGCCGGTCATCTGCGGCGCCTGGCCGAAGTGGGTGTGCAGCTTTTTGCCCTGGCAGTATCGGCGGTCGAACGGCGCGAGTTGCTGGTGCAGGGTTTACGCGCCGAGGTGGCCCAACTATCGCAGCACCTGGAGGAATTCAAAAACCTTGAAGTCCTCGAGCCCGAGGCCCTGCCCCTGCGCGAACCCGATCAATTGCCGGCCATTACCGGTCTGTTCGGCCAGCAGATGGAATGGGCGCGCAACCGCCTGGAGCAAAGCTCCGAACAGTTGCGCTATCAGGAACAACGCCTGGATGAAGCCCAAAAACAGGCGCGCACCCTGGAGTTCTCCCTGCTCGACAAGCAAAATGAGCTGCGTTTTCAAGAATTTAAACAGGCCGCCCAACGGCGCACCTTACGCAGCCTGAAGCAACGCAGCGACCGGTTGCGTCAGACGACCCGTGACCTGCGCGCCCAAAATCGGCAGCTCTTGAGAGAACGTGAAGAAGCCGGGCCTTCGGTGCTGGTTGAAAACCTCGAACAAAAACTGGAGAAGGCTCGCCAACTGGTGCAAGCGGCCCGAACCCAGGCCAGCCAGGCGGTTGCCCGCAAAGATCAACAACTGGTAGGCACTCAGCAGGCACTCAGCGAGTTGCAAGGCCAATTCGCCGCCCAAAACGCAGAGATGGAGGGATTGCGCACTCAACTCTCCGACTTGGAACTAAAATTGGGCCAGGAAGTCTTCTCGGTAGACCACGTCCAACTGCTAAAAATGCAAGAACTTGAGCTGCAAGTGCAGCTTCAATCCCAGGAAATGGGCCACAAAGCCCAAGAAGCGGCGCGCACCCATCAACAACTGGAGCAACTGGCACAGTCGGAACAGCAGGCCCAACAGCAAGTCCAGGCTCTGCAGGCCCAACTCGAGCAACAAGCCGAGCCCCTCGCCCTGCACGAAGCCCTGCAGGGGGTGCTTCAGGATCTGCAGGTCGAACTGGCCGAGGAACGCGCCGTATCGCAGCAATTGAAGCAAGAACTGGAACAACAGCAGCAGGCCCTGCAGGCGGCCCAAAGCGACTGGCAGGCCAAGTGGATCGCCCTGGAGTCTTGCCTGACCACCTCGGAAGGCGAGCGGGCCGGGTTGGCCGCAGAGCTTGGCGAGCGAGTTCAATGGGGTGAAAAGCTGGAACAAAAGCTGGAGAAAGCAGTCCGGGTATTCCAGGCGGCCCGGGTCCAGGCCAGCCAGGCGGTCAAACAAAGAGACCAGCAGTCAGCCGCCTCAGAAAAAGAGTTGACTCGACTGAAGAGTCACATGGCCGCCCAAACCCGCGAACTGGAAGGGCTGCGTCGACAGGCCCAACAGGCCGCTATACAGACTCACCATTTGGCTCAGCAAAGCCAGGCCATGGCCGCTACCGAGCAGTCCCATCAGACCAGGGTGTTAGAGCTGGAATCGCAACTTCAGCAAACCGCCCACGCTCTGGCCGTCCAGACAACCCTGCAGCAAGAGGCTCGCCAACTGGTGCTGCAATTGCAGACACGGCTACAGCAAGCGGCCGAACCCCTGGCTCAACACGACGTACTTCAAGACCTGGTGCTGGATCTGCAGCGAGAACTGGACGAAGAACGAGCTCATTCCCAGCAAATCAGCCACAGTCTGGAGGAGGAACTGCACGCTTTGAAGCCTGCTGCCGAGCAAAACATTGCCCGTCTGCGGACTCAACTGGCCGAGGCCGACTCGGAGCGAGACAACCTGCGCCAGCAATTGGCCACCAAAGTGGACGAATGCGAAAAAATCGCCGAATGGGGGGACAACCTGCAGCAGCAGTTTGAACAGAGGCTGACCAAGGCTCGCCAATTTTTGCAGACTTCCCGAACCCAGTACGACGAAACCGTCACTCAGTTCCAGCAGCAGGCCTCCGTGGCCGAGCAACAAGTGACCCGGCTGAAAGCACTGCTGGCCGCCCAGACGCGCGACTCTGACCAACTGCGCAAGAAGGAGGGCACGGCACGCCTGGAGCGCGACCAACTGCAACAGTCACTACAAGCACTGCAAGAACAGCGGCAACTGCTGGCCAAAACCCTGCGGCGGCGCACCCGGTCGGCCCGCAAGGCTCGTCAGCGCTGTCTCGAGCTTGAGCAGAACTTGAGTCAGGCCCAGCCGCAGCCCCAAGAACGGGCTGAGGTGGCCGAACTCGAGTCGCAGTTGGCCACCGCCCAGACCCAGATATTGCAACTGCGCCAAACCCTGAAGGACCGTCATCGCGAGGATCAATTGGTTCTTTTGGAACAGGCCCAAATGCACGCCCAACAGCAAGAACTGGAAGAACAACTGGCCTTGTCCCGCCGACAAGTTCAAGATCACCGACAAGAGCTTCAAGCCCGGCAGCAACGATTAGACGAGACCATGGCCGAGTTGATGCAAACGAAGGAAGCCGAGGCCCAGCTATACCATCAGCGCCTCGACGAATTGCAGCAACAGCACACCCAACTGTTGGTCAGACTACAGCAAACCGTCCTCAAGGCCCGCCACTATCGCGACGAGGCGCTGCAGGCCCAGGCCGAAGTGAAGCGGCTACAAGGCTAGAGATAGCGAATGACTAAGGGCGATTGACGCAAGATTTACAATCAACTCGCCGGACCTCGAGGAGCGCAACTACAGCCACAACCTTTATTACCTGGGCAGGCGGCAGGGCAGCGCCGACAAGATCGAGCAGCGACTGCCTCCCTTGGCACCCTTAGCGCAAGAATGAGATCGGGCACTACCTGGGCCGGCATCGAACCCTCCAGGCGACTGCTGCGAAGGGTGACCGGAGTTTGCCGTTGGATTTGGGGATAGACTTGCGGCGCACGGGTTGAGGCTGGTAGGTCTTCGTCTGCAGAGAGTCCTGAATCTCGTCCAGCTCCCTGGCTGCCGCGGTGTCATCCGCGGCCGGGACCCCTGCACGAACTGCGTCATCTTCGTTGGTAACGTAACTGCGGTACGGTCCCTTTGCTCCGCGGGCATTACCCCGCCTCCACGCTACTACGGACCGATCCGTCACCCAAATCCGGCCGCCCATCGGTTATTGGTTCCCGATGGGCGTTTGTCGACAAGGTTGGACCCACTCTTGTCGTCCACGCTATTGGGTCTCCCGGGATCCTCGAACAATCTTTCGGTGTGCGCTTCCCCACCTACCCCGGCAGTCCTGACAGGTGCATGTGCTCCTTTTCTTCCGTAGGCGGTTGCAGGATTCAGCATCTCGGGGAGCTTGGCCAACTGCATTTTTCGCGTAACGAGGCCTCTAGAGTTGGGTTCACTTTTGTTGAGGCTCACACTTTCGATGTCCGGGCCAGGTCTTGACCCTTCGCGACGCTTCGCGACGCTTCGCGCTCGGCCGGGTCGTGACCGTAGAGGTCGCAATACTGGCGCAGCTTGGCCTGGAGGCTGACGCCCTGAGTGGCCTCTTCGGTGCTTACGCGTACGTATCCAACTACTTTCACGGTGGTTCTCCCTTGACTCTGACTTTCTGACAACAGTACAATAAAATGAAAACACTTAGTCGGCACATTCTGAAAACAATAAGTGAGGCGTCATGGAAAAGGCTGTCAAGTCGAAGAAAATGGGCAGGCCCAAGAAGTATGAAGGCGACGGAGAAGGGGCCCCTTACCTTGGGGTTCGCCTAGACCCACCGATATACAACCATATTAAGAGCCGGCCAGAGGGGCCCAGGGCCTACGTCCAAGGCCTGGTCGCGGAAGACATTCGGCGGACAAACCAGGCCACCGTATCCGCCCATCCCGAGGATGTCCCTGGGTCGTGCTGAACGGTCAGCCGAAAGTGAAGGAGTAAGACCATGATCGAGGAGTTCCAGAAGTTGCGCCGTGAGATTCGGGCCGACTTTGAGATGATGTCAGCAAGGCAGATTGACCTCGCCAAGAGGTTGGACGAACACGCAGACCTTACGGCCAAGCTTTATCGAGAATTCTCAGAAACCACTCGGTGGGTCGAGGGTCGGCTGCGATTAACAAATGACCGGTTCGACGCTGTGTTGGGCGCTGTAGAAAACGCAATTGAGAGCCAAAAGTCCAGCGCAGACCAGAAGATTGACGACCTCGCCAAGCGGGTTGAGGCGCTGGAGCGCGACAAGGGAACGGCGGCCTGACGCAACCTGAGTTCACCTCTGGCGGAATGATGCAGGGCCCTGAGTTGGCGGCTGAAGTGGCGTCGATGCAGGCCCACTATGCGGCTAAACTTGTCAAGGCCGATGATAGACCCTTGGCGGTAAAACGGTCATCGCGCTAACGCGGTCGCGTCTAAGCGCTGGGATAAAGGACGATTGAACCTTATCCTTGTCGAATCGTAAGGGAGACATGCTTAGATCGACTCTGCTTCTTCTACTTCTACTCACCGCCTTGGGCCGGTGCGATACCTGGAGACCGCCGGAAAAGCAGTCAGTGGACTCGCCCAACGGTCGTTATCGGCTCTACCTCACCCCGGTGCGATTTGAGGGCATACTGCCTTACTTTCGCGATAAGGCCGCCGGGCTAGACCATCCTGGGTCGGACGGACGGCCGTGCCGCGGCCGACTCTGCGAGCGCTTGGCGGGCGGCGAGCGGGAGATTTGGAGCGGAGGGCTGGGCAACGAAGTCAGCCCTGTGGGGGCTGTGGTGGCCGATGACGGCCGGTATTTCGTGACCCTGGACAATTGGCACGCGGTTGGTTATGGCGAGGACGTGGTGGCGGCTTATGGTCCCATCGTGGACGGAAATGCCGCGACGCGGCGCTGGAGCTTGGAGCAGATCCTGAGCCCGGAGCAGTTGGCCAAAGTTCAGTGCTCCGTGAGCTCTCGGTATTGGCGTTCGGATTTCTGGTTGGACGCGCCCACCGCAAGTTTCTTCGTGGTTTGCGAGCCGCGGCAGAATCCATGGTTGCGCCTTGATCTGGTGCAGGGTCAATGGCGGCCGGGCGCGGTTTCCGATTTGAGCGCTCAGGTGCCGGGGGCCTCGGCCGCCCAGGTAAACCGGGTGCTTGACGTGGCGGTGGAACGAGACCTGACGGGGCTGGAAGAGACCGCGCGCCAAATCATGGACGACTCGCGCCGATCGCCCGGCAACCGGCTCAGAGCCGGCGTGCTGCTGGCCCGGAGTGGAGATAAGCGGGCCGCCGCGCTCTTTCGCGAGGCTTGTGCCGGCGGCCCCGCCCAAGAGCGGACCTATGCTCTGGCAAACTGTACGGAGGTGTTGGGAACCGAAGCCCTACCGCTCTTGCGGGCGGCCATGCGGGGGCCAGCCGGCCCCCACTGGGGGGAGTGTCAGGAATCTTTTGCGTCGCTGGGAGAGCAGGCGGTGCCGACCCTGCTGGCAATGCTAGCGGATCGGGGAACCCCCGATTATCGAGGCGGCGCCGCCCACGCCCTGGGCAAGATTCGCTCACCCCGGGCTCTGCCTCGTCTGCTGCAGGCCGCCGAAGAGCAGGACGAGTATGTGGCTTCGGCTGCCTTCCATGCCGCCGTTGCAACCGGTGGACCGGAGCTGCCGGGCCGGATGACGGCCATGTTGAGGCGCAAGACCCGCGCGGCCGGCTCCATCGGATACTACTTCAGCAGCCACCGTTATGCCCCCGCGGTGCGGCCTCTGTTGGAGCGTCTGTGCCAGGCTCGAGGAAAGCAACTTCAGAGCCTCCGCGAAGCTCTACGTTACCAAATGGGAGCCGACCTTGGGCTGGACCTCAAGGCATGGCGACAACTGGTGGGAGGGATAGAGAAGTTGGGGCCCCTACCCGAAGGCGAAAGCGCCTGGCGCCGGGGGGAACTGCTGGAGCGACTGGGCAGCCCGGTGGGCTTGCACTGGATGGCTCGCGGTTTGCGCCTGCGCGACACCGTCGAGCGACGGAAGGTTCTGACTCGGGTTCTGCTCTCCCGACCTCGACTCAAGCATCGGGCCGGGCAGGTGGGCTTCGGAGATCTGTGTCTTTCGGACGATTGCCGCCGCCTGATCAGTTGCCGTGAGCAAAGCAGCGTCTGGGACTGCGAAACGGGCGCCGTCGTTTCTAGTTCTTTCGAGGGCCGGGTGGATGGCGACCGCGACCATCCGTTCTCGTCCAACGGCCAACGCCTGGTAGTGCCGACCGCCATGGCTGGATTCGAAGTGCGAGAATTCACAGGAAAGCAGGTCGGCGCCAAAGTTGTGCCCACGGACACACTGGCGAATACGCGTCTTTCTCCCGACGGCGAGTTGCTGCTCACCTTTGGGGACAGCCTGGCCCTCTGGCGTGTCACCGATGGCACCTGTCTGGAGCGTTTCGAAGGCAAGGACGATTATTTTCATGTTTCCAACGCTTATTTCTCGCCAGACGGCAAATTTATTCTCGGTATGTCCAACGCCCTGTGGATTGCGCCGGTAGCCAATCCTTCGGAGTTTCGGGCCATCCGGGCCAATCTGGATACCCTTTATTTCACCGCCGTCGATCGCTTTCTGGGCATCGACAACCGGGGCTCGGTGCTCGAATGGAATCTTGCGGGCAAGAAGCTCAGAACCTGGTCTTCAAGGGTGGGACGAATTCGGCAGTCGGCCTACTCGAAGGTGGCGAGGCGGCTTGCGCTGGCCTACGATGACGGAACCATCCTGATCGTGGATTCAGGCAAGCGGCGGGTGGCCTGGCGGACTGAGGAGGCGACGGCCCTGGCTCTGTCTCCTGACGGGTCGAAACTGGCTGTCGCCAGTCACGAAGGCCAGGCAGTGGAAATCTACTCGCTGCCGGACGGCCGTCGCCGCCACCGTCTCGAGTTGCGCCCGCGCCGAACCGACGCTCCTCTCTCTGACTGGGTATGGGTGAAACACCTTGGATTCCCTCGCAACAATCTTATCGGCTTTGCGAACGATCACGAGGCTGGCATCACTTGCTGGCAACTGCCGCCGCACGCGGACGGGCCGGACCCATCTCTCTCGGCCGCGGAGTTGGAGCGACTGGTCCAGGCGTGGACCGGTCTGCGGTTGGACGGCATCGAGCTACGCGAACTCGGCGAGATTTAGTCGGAGTTGGGTCACGCGGTGGCGACAGACGTGCGCTCACTGGTCGAACACCTCAGCCAGGTGCAAGGGATCCCGCGACTTTGCGCGGTTCAAATGCCATTTACGGTCGATTTGTGTGCCGTGGAAAATGTAGGGTTTTCCCCGTAGGCAGGGCCGGGCGGGCTGACGAAGAGTGCGGAATGAAAAGAATTTTGATCGTCGATGACCAGGATGGAATGAGAACTATGGTGCGAGATATTCTGGAAGAGTGGGACGATACACTGGCCATCGAGGATGAGGACAATGGCTTCACGGCGCTGGCCAGGCTGGAGAAAGAGGCGTACGATCTGTTGATTTGCGACGTAAAGATGCCGAAACTGAACGGTTTTGAGGTCCTGAACGCCGTTCGCCAGGCTTGTTCCAATCCGCAAATGCCTGTGATTATGCTGACGGCCGAGGCCGACCCGATCTCGATAGCGCGGGGAGCGACCCTGGGGGCGACCAGCTACTTAACCAAGCCGTTCAACAGTCAGGATTTGATTTCTAACGTGCAAGCTTTGCTCAAGTTTACCAGTTAGCAAGGCGTGCGGCGCGGCCTGGGCTGGCCGCGGGACCTGTTGAATTTGCCTCTACCCTGCCAGCAGTTTTCTCCAATTTTTCTGCAGCGAAGACTGCTGCACCAAAGACGATTCGAGCGCTGATCGCAGTTGTTCCACTGCGTCGTACGATGAAGGTTGTAGGCGGAGATAGCTGACCCGAAGGGTAGACAGGGACGGAATGTGCGTCATGTTGGTCCTCACCGTTCCAGAAAAGATCTTGCATTCTATGTCACTCCGACATGGTGAGCCGTCAAGGGGCGACCGAGTAAGGCGACGCTTCTTGTCAAATCATCAGGGCCTGGATCCCCCTCGTCTCTGGAAGGTCCCCTACTGGAACCGTGGAAAGGCTGGTGCGACATCGAGAGGAGCTACTCTATGCAAGTAAAAAGATGGGCGACCGGCGCATGCCTGGCCACCCTGTGTTTCATCTCTCCCGTGTGGGCCCAGTCGGACCCGCTCACTCCCCTGTGTGCGCCCTATGCCCTCTATCCGGATACTCTGCTGGCCCAGGTGCTGGCCGCATCCACCTATCCCGATCAGGTCATGGCTGCGGCCGTCTGGTGCAAAGCCAATCCTGGCTTGCAGGGGGACGCTTTGGCCAGGGCCCTGAAATCCCAGCAGTGGGATCCCAGCGTACAGGCGTTATGTACTTTTCCAGATGTGCTACAAAAAATGACCGACGACATGGAGGACACCCGCACACTCGGTCAAGACTTTCTGCAGGACAAAGCCAGCGTGATGGACTGTGTCCAAAGCTTGCGGGCTCAAGCTCAGCAGATGGGAGCGTTGCAGGACACCCCTCAGCAGAAGATCGTCACGGATAACTCTACCATCCAAATTCAACCTGCCGATCCTGACACGGTTTACGTGCCAACCTACGACCCTACCTACTTGTATGGCAGCAGTTATCCCTACGGAGCCGGATTGCTCACGTTTGGCGCGGGTGTGGCCTTAGGAGCCGCCTACAACAACAACTATGGAGCCTTCAACTGGGCCACCCACAGTATGTATTGCGGGACCGCAGTGCGTGCGGTCCCATACGGGGCTGCTGGCTACCGCTATTCCGGTGCCGCCGCCTGGGGTCACAACTACAATTACGGTGCGGGAGGAGCAGTACACACCGGCTCCACCGGCGTGTATCGCGGGCCCGCCGGCAACACCTCAGTGTATCACACCGGAACCACTGCGGCCGGCTACCGTGGCTACGGCGCCGCGGGCGGTGGTTATCGCAGCGGTTCCACCTTCGCCACCACCGCGGGCGGCGGCTACGCCAGCCACTATTCCAGCCGAGGCTATGCCAGTATGGGCAGAGGGGGAGGTTTCCGCCGATGAACAAGTTTTTGATATCTGCACTTTTGCTGGTCGGATTGGTAGTGCCAGCCTTGGCCCAAGAGCCAGCGCAACGCACCTTTGCCACCCCTGACGAAGCGGCCAACGCGCTGGTGGAGGCAACTGGTGCCAACGACCTGGCCGCCTTGGAGAAACTGGTGGGCAAGAACGCCAAGGCCATGATCACCACCGGCGACCCGGCCGAAGACGCCGCCAATCATGAGGCTTTTGTGAAGAAGTGCAAGGAGAAGATGCATCTGGTAAAGGTGAACGATTCGCTGAACACGATGGTCATCGGTGTCGAGAATTTCCCGGTGCCGCTGCCCCTGGTCAAGAAAAAGCAGGTCTGGTATTTCGACGGAGTGCTGGGTCTGGAGGAAGTTCGGGCTCGCCGCATTGGAAAGAATGAACTGAGTGTCATTCGCGCCTGTGAAGCCTACACTCATGCCCAGCGAGAGTACGCCACCATCGATCCAGACAGTTCTGGCATCGCACGTTATGCTCAGCTTTTCGCCAGCCAGAGCGGCAAGCATGACGGACTCTACTGGGAGGCCGGAGCCGGAGAATCGCCCAGCCCTTTGGGGCCGTTTATGGCTGAGGCGGCCAATAAAGGCGCTGCTGCCGGCAAACCCTTCCACGGCTATCACTATCGCATCCTCACCGGTCAAGGCCCATCGGCCCCCGGCGGGGCCTATTCCTACATCATCAACGGCAACATGGTGGCCGGTTTTGCCATGGTCGCCTATCCAGCCAGCTATGGCCACTCGGGCATTATGACCTTTGTGGTTGGTCCCGGAGGCGTGATCTATCAGCGAGACTTGAAGGACAAGACGGCCGATGTGGGCATGTCGATGAAGACCTTTGACCCCGGACCCGGCTGGAAACGGCTCTAAGAATCCGAGCTCAGGGAGATTCAAAGGAGGAGGCCCGCAAAGCCTCCTCACTTGTTTTGTGGAACTAGAGTTCAGGCTTTGGCGCGGCGGGCAACGGAGGGTAGGCGGTAGGAGATTCTGGGTGGGCCGAGCATCCTAGCCAGCATGAAGAATCTTGCCGTCGCCTTTTGCACCGCCGCTCTACTGAGCGTGGGCGCCCCCGCCCAAGAGGAGGATCCTCTCTTTGGCCAGGTACAGGAGAGTACGTTCCAATACTTTTGGGACGGTGCCGAACCCAACAGCGGACTGGCACGCGAACGCATCCATTGCGACAACCTCTATCCTTCCAACGACCGCGATGTGGTCACCACCGGTGGCAGCGGATTTGGCCTGATGGCCATCCTGGTGGGTATCGAACGCGGCTATATCACCCGCGACCAGGCCTTGCAACGATATGAAACCATTGCGACCTTTTTAGAAACCTGTGACCGCTTCCACGGTGCCTGGCCCCACTGGCTGGACGGCCCGACCGGTAAAGTGAAGCCCTTCGGCACCAAGGACGACGGGGGCGATCTGGTGGAAAGTTCTTTTCTGGCCCAGGGACTGCTGTGCGTGCGCCAATATTTCAAGGATGGCAGTGCGCGCCAGAGAAAGCTGGCCGAAAGGATGGACAGGCTCTGGCGAGACATCGATTTTGACTGGTATCGCAACGGAAAAAACGTGCTCTACTGGCACTGGAGCCCCAATTATGCCTGGCAAATGAATTTCCCCGTGCATGGCTACAACGAGTGCCTGATCATGTACTTACTCGCCGCTTCCTCCCCCACCCACCCGGTAGGCCCCGAAGTCTATCACCAAGGATGGGCTCAGAACGGTACACTGCGCCACCCTCATCAGGCCCTGGGCATCCCCCTGCAACTCTACTACCAGGGCGATGCCGACAACGGCGGTCCGCTGTTCTGGGCTCACTACTCGTATCTGGGCCTGGATCCTCACGGCCTAAAGGATCAATATGCCGACTACGAGCAGGAGACCCGCAATCAGGCCCGGGTCAACTACCAGTGGTGCCTCGACAATCCGAAGCACTACAAAGGCTACGGGCCCGGCAGTTGGGGACTTACGTCCAGCTACTCGCCCAAAGGCTACGGCGGACACGCACCTGATTTGAAAAACGATGTGGGTGTGATCTCGCCCACGGCCGCCCTCTCGTCTTTTCCCTACCTGCCCAGGGAAGCCAGTGCCGCCATGCACCACTGGCAAGAGCGCTTTGGCAGCATGCTCTACGGTCCTTACGGCCCCTACGATGCTTTTAGCGAAACCGACAACTGGATGCCCCCCCACTACCTGGCCATCGACCAGGGACCGATTGTGGTGATGATGGAGAATCACCGCACCGGTCTGCTCTGGAAACTTTTCATGAGCTGCCCGGAAGTCCAGGTCGGGCTAAAGAAACTGGGATTCCAACACTCATGAATCGAAACCTGCTGGACACGGCTCAACTGGCCCTCACCCTGACCACTGCCGGGCCCTGGCTCTATCTGCAGAGCCGTCAGGTGAGGCAGCGCGTACCTCAGTTGCCGGACTGCTTCCAGGCCGAGGGACAAATTCCGGGGGCCGCCCCGGCCATTCGACTCGGGTTTATCGGTGACAGCATTATGGCCGGTATTGGCCACCAGGACGAAGCCGGGACGCTGGTGGGTCACCTGACCCGAATGCTGGCCCAAAAAAGCGGACGCACGGTGAGCTGGACCAACCTGGCTCACAACGGCTCCTGCACTCAGAACCTGCTCAGCTCCCTGCCGAAAACACTACCTGAAGTGGACCTCTGGCTGGTTTCAGCCGGAGTCAATGACGCCCTGCGCTTGCGCTCACCCTCGGCTTACGTCGACAATTTAAGTCGCCTGGCGGAACTCGAAAAAGGGGTGCCGTGGCTTTGGATAGGACTGCCAAACCTCAATGATTTTCCCTGTTTCCCATACCCGTTACGCAGCTTCCTGGCCTGGCGAGTCGACCAATTGCGGGCCGAGACCGCGCATTTGCCGGCTCCCTGGCACCGCTTCGATTTACAAACGCGCCATACCCTGGATACTTTCAGTCCCGATGGGTTCCACCCCGGAACTCTGGGCTGTCGAATTTGGGCGGAAAAGTTGCTGCCGGAAGTGTGCAAAATCTTGAAAATCTCTGATCGGCGCCTGTCCTTGCGGGTTATCGCCGAGTGAGCCGACTTCCCTCGCTCTTCTTAAAATGCATTCTGGCTTTGGGTACCCCCGACCCCAGCGCGCCGCCTCCTTCGAAGCACTCCCCCAAGGACCCGCCCATCGTGTGGACGGCTACGGGTTTTCTCTACGGACACATCCCACCCGGACAGACCCAGCAAGGCTATGTTTACCTGGTCACCAACCGCCACGTCGTCGAGGACGTCCCCTTGCTCTATATGCGCTTCAACCCGGCCGTCGAACATAGCCGTGCCAAGCACTATGGTTGCCCGCTGCTCGACCGGGCCGGCCGTCCCCTCTGGTGCGGCCACCCCGACCCGGAGATTGATATAGCCGTCATCCCCTTCGACTTTCCCGAGATGCGCGTAAGTGAGCGACTCAGCGAATTAATGTTCAGCAGTCAACATACGGCCTACATGGTGGAGCGCATGCGAGAACTGGTTTGCGAAGGCGATGACGTCTTTATCTTGGGCTTCCCACTGGGGGCAGTCGGCTCATTTCGCAATGCCCCGGTGGTTCGGCGCGGCTGCATCGCCCAGGTGCAAGAACTCTACAGTGGTCATGCCGACAGCTATCTCGTCGATGCCGAAGTCTTTCCCGGCAACAGTGGCGGCCCGGTGGTGTTGGCCCCCGAAGTCATGATCCCGTCGGACGGGCCGGCGGTGCGTCCGGCCCTGATCGGGATTGCCTACTCTTACCTGGCTTACCAGGATGTCGCGACCAGCAATCAAACCGGCCATGCCCGCATCTTATTCGAGGAAAATTCCGGCTTGACGCAGGTCTATCCCGTCGACTGCATCGAGGAGACCATCGCCGAACACCTGACCCAGGCAGCCACCAAGAAAACCACCAAGACGAAGGCGCGAAGGCGCGCCTAAATGCCGTAAGCCCGCTCTTGTACACAGAACAAGTAGGCCAGACCGGCACCCGCCGCGGCCCCGCCCAAAGGTCCCGCCAAACCGACACCCAGCAGGCTACCGGCCAGGGCTCCAACGGCTCCGCCCCCGGCCATGGTCAACTGGCTGGTTTTGTCGGTGAAGATTTCTCGAACCAGTTCCAACCCTTCGGGAGGGCCGGGTACAACCTGAGCGTCCCTGATCTCGCCGCTGTCCAGGTGGCGCGCGTAACTGGCCCGGTAGTCGAACATTTGCGGGTCGCGAGGATGATGCAGGCTCACTTGAACCTGTTCCCAGTCGCCCTCCCGCTGCACCTTCACTTTGGCTTCGGAGATCCAAAACGCATCCAGATGAGTATCCACCGTCAGGCTGGCGCCCAGAGTTCCCCGACGATCAAAACCGGCCCGCGCCCGGGTAACGCGATCCTCGTCCTGGCCGAGCGCCAGTCCTGGGGCGGTCAAATCGACCCGGTCGGGGCGGAGATCGCGGTCGGCGGCGCTTTGATCGGCCTGGCGAACTTGCTGTAGCCAGCTTTGGACCTGTTGCGGAAGGTTTTGCTGAATTTTCATGGTGCTCTGAACCTGCTTGTCTATCTTTGGCCTCAGACTAAGCAATGGATTTGGACGGCCTGTGAATCGGCTGTTACAATCGCGACATTTGGTCAGGCGCGCTGTTGCGGCTGAAAAACGTGCTCCAGGGCTTCGGACAGGTCATGGATCAAGTCATCGCCCTTTTCCAGTCCCACCGACAGGCGAATGCCACCCGGATCGATTCGACTGCGAGCCGAGGCGTCAGCCGCCAGAGCGCTGTGGGTCATGGAAAAGGGGTGCTCAATCAGGGTGCGCACCTGTCCCAGACTCACGGCCATGGTGATGGCATAGGAATTCTCGGCCAGGTAGTCGATAAAGCGCTGCCCGTTGGCCCCCGGATGGGCAGAGTCCTCGCGCAGAGTGAAGTAGATCAAGGTTCCCGGAGCAAAATGGCCGTCGTAGTCAATCAGCTGGCGGTGGGCCAGCTCTTTCTGGGCAAACGAATCCAATCCGGGATAGCTGACCGCCGTGATGCACGGATGACGGTGTAGGAAGCGAGCCAACTTGGTGGCTGTCTGCTGCTGCTGGCGAATGCGTATCGTTAGGGTGGGCAACCCGTAGACCAAAATGGGCCAGGCATTTCGAGGGGAAAGCACGCCCCCAAAATCCTTGCGAAATCCAAGCCAGGCCCGCTCCAGAGAGGCCGGACCCACCACCACTCCGCCCAGGTCGGTGCCAAATCCTCCGATGTTTTTGGTCAGACTTGAAACCACCACATCCGCTCCCATGGTCAGTGGTCGTTGTCCGTAGGGAGTGGCAAAAGTATTGTCCACGATCACCCGAATCTGTTGTTCCTCGGGGCGTTCGGCATTGATCGCTTTGACCCGCCTGGTCACCGCTTTGATGTCAATCAAGGTCAGGTCTGGATTTACGGGTGTCTCGAAGTAGACGATGGTGGTATTGGGTCGGATCTGTTTCAAAGCTTCCTCGGGATGAAGGAAGTCGGCCGTGCTGGCCTCGATCCCAAAGCGTGGTAGCCAGTTGCGCAACAGACTAAAAGTGCAGCCATAGAGTACGTCGTGGGTAAGGATATGGGTCCCGGAGGCGGCCGAAGTGCACAATGCGGCCGAGATCGCCGCCATTCCCGAGGCAAACGCAACCGCGCACTCGCCGCGCTCGGCGTAGGCAAGATTCTCCTCCAGCATGGCCCGGGTTGGCTCGTCCAACCGGTCATAGATGAGTATGTGTTCCCCGTCCCCCAAATGATCGTGACCGAATTCCTGAAAACCGCGTGCCCCCCGCTGACTGGTATTGAGTCGGTAGGCTACCGAGGCCGAGGCTGGAGGCACGATGTGGTGCTTGTAGTCCCAGTGGGCGGCACCGAACCGGCCATGAACCAGGTGGGTCTTCTCAGAATATAGCGCGTCCAGGTCCCGGCCTTGGATGCGGGCCGCCCGATCGGCCATCCAGTCACTGTCTTCCATAGCTCCCACTACACTAGAAACGGGCCTGGATGAATATGATATTTGTCAGGCTCAACCCCATTTTGAGATCCTTTTCAGGCAGGTCTGGCAAAATAGGATCAACCTGCAGTTGGGCGACACCAATGGCGACGGCAAGATGGATGTCAGTCTGGGCGTACGTGGCTACCAGTCCTACGGCAATGGCTACGGCGGTGTATACAACGCGGGAGAAATAGGCTTTAACACCGGCCGAGGGGCTTACGTGGACGGCATGAACGGCTCTTGGAACGGAATACAACGTCAGGATAATTATTGGGGCTCGGACACGAGTGGCGTCAATCGGGGCAGTTCGACCTATCAGGACGTCTTTGGCAACTACTCCAACAACCGCTACGCCAACGACGTCTGGGGCAACTATTCTCAGGGCAGCACCAACGCCAATCTGTGGGGCTACAGCAACGCCAACGTGGGTGGCAATCTGTGGACGGGCCAACGGCACTGGAACCAGCAGCAGGGCAATATGTGGGGCCAATCCTACGCCTACGGCGGCGGATACTCCACGGGCAGCTGGTTCGGCTATTCGATCTAAGTAAGTAGGTAAACTTGGGGCTCCAAGGAAGAGGGCCCGGTCATGACTGACCAGCCCTCTTTTGTTGCTCCTGAGCCCGATGCCGAAGGCAATTACGATTCACCGCCGCTTGCGGCCGTGCGCCGTTGCTGGGAGGCGCTTTTGGACGGCGAGGCTCAGGATGAGGATCTGTTGCAGACTCTCCAGGCTTACTCGGATCGGGTCCACTTTGAGCTGAATCGGTTGGAATCCCAGGTTTTTCAAGGGACCTCCGACCCTAAAGACCCGACCTTCGCTGCCGTGGTGGATGGATTTGAACGTCAGTTGGCGGCCGTGGAGCGCATGGCTCAGGAGATCGAAGACCCGGAGCAAGGCCACATGGAGGTGGGCATGGAGTTGGCCCAACGGGCCAACAACGCCCTGATGGCGGCCCACCTGCGAATGATGGCGCGCGTGGAGCAATTGGCTCAGGTCAACTGTCCCTTTTGCGGAACTTCTCAAGAGCGCGGCGGAGAGCGCTGCGTCCAGTG
Organism: bacterium; assembly: GCA_018780265.1. Classification (GTDB taxonomy): domain Bacteria; phylum Vulcanimicrobiota; class Xenobia; order Xenobiales; family JADMJV01; genus JADMJV01. The sequence continues at coordinate 52,624 of JADMJV010000092.1, read as the reverse complement.
CGGGAGGGCCCTGCCCGGCGTGCTGGACAGCCAGAGTTCTTTTTCGGTGGTGCAGTCCGAGGGTCTGCAGTCGAGTGGCCTCAGCGGCCGAGCCATGACCGAAAATGCTCTTCATTTGACGCAGTCGGTGCAGGCCTGGCGGGGTGGGAAACTGCCCTGGGAGCAGCTCTATACCGTGCTCGACGAGCTGGAAGAAAAGCTCATGCGCCATCAAGACTCCAATGCCCAGGCGGTCGTCGAAGAGGGAGATCCCCGAGGATTGCTAGGACGCACCCACGAGGCCCTGGAGGACAGCCTGGAGGCCCTAGATCACATGCGCATGGCCTGGGACAAAGACGACGATAGCTACCTGGAGGTGGGCTTGAGCAAGTTCCACGAGGCTTCCGACGAGATGCTCAAACTGTTCGAACTGCTTAAGGCGTAGCCTCAGCAGCCCTGGCGGCCCGGATACGCTTGGCAGGGACGCCTCCCCAAACTTCGCCGGCCGGAATGTTGGTACCTTTGAGCACGACGGCCCCTGCCGCAATCACGGCCCCGTCGCCTATCTCGACGCCCGGCATAATCACTGACTTTTGACCGATCAGGCATTTTTGGCCCACTTTAATGGGCACAAGCACCAGTTGGCCCTTTTCGGCCGCGTGGGCCGAGAGCACGGCGTCCCCACCGATCAAGGTGCCGGAGCCGATGTCGAGGAGTCCGTGGTCGTGCAGAAATTTGCTGTTGATCATCACCTGGTCGCCGATCTTGGCTCCCACTACCCTCAAGTAAAGAGTAAAGAAAGGAGTGGCCATCAGGAAGTCGCCGCAAGTGTATTTGATCAGCATATAGAGCGAACTGGCCGTGGCCCAGCGGAAACTGGTCAACGAGAGTAACGGGGTACTGCCTGGCTTGAGTCCCAGAAAGAGCAGATGATGAGCCAGAGCGCACCAGAAAAGCAGACAGAGCGAACTCAGGAAGTAGCCCAGTCCCAGAGATAGGCTCAGGCCCAGCGGACCGGTGTGGGCCAGCGGGCTCAGCAATATCAGGCTGGGATAGATGGACAGACCCAGCAACAAACCGCCGAAAATCATGGATACCGTGGAATAAGCCCAGAGTAACATTGGCTTAGCGTCTCCTCAATTGGATCATCACCGACTTGCAGGCCGGGGTGTTGCTTCCCATGGCCACCTGAGTGATGGGGATCAGTACGTTGGACTCAGGAAAGTAGGTGGCCGTATTGCCCGGTGGAATGGGATAGACGACCACCATGAAGTTCTCGGCGACTCGTCCCTGCTCGCCCAGCAAGTCTACAAAATCCCCCGTCTTCAGTCTCTCCAGAGCTGCATCTTCGGGGTTGAGAAAGATTACTCGTCTCTTCCCCAGCACGCCTCGATAGCGGTCATCGTTGCCGTAGATAGTGGTATTAAACTGGTCGTGCGAACGTATCGTCATCATGTGGTAGTGGCCGGCAGGTAACTGATGGCTGGGCGCCTGCAGGGGAGAAAAGTGAGCTTTGCCGTCTCCCGTCAAGAAAAATCCCTGGCGGGGCAAATTGGGCAGGGCAAAGCCGGACGGATGACGTACGCGCCGATTGAAATCGGAGAAACCGGGGATCACCGCCTCGATTTCGCTACGAATACGGTCGTAGTTATGCAGATACGGGGTCCAGTCGGTGTTGAGCAAGGAACCGGCCAGGTCGCACACGATAGCCACTTCGGAGCGAAGGTTGGGACTGGCCGGAGTCTGTCTGCCCTGGCTGCTGTGCACGATGCTCATCGAGTTCTCGACAGTGACAAACTGGTGGTTGTCCGCCTCGGTTCGGCCTAAACAAGGTAAAATCAGGGCCTCCTGACCGGTGACCAGATGAGAGCGATTGAGCTTGGTAGAAATCTGAACGCTGAGGCGCAAGTGTTTTAGGGCCAGGGCGGTGGTCTCGGTGTCTGGCGAGGCCTGCAAGAAGTTTCCCCCCAGGCAGACCAGCACGTGAGCCTGTCGGGCCAGCATGGCCTCGATCGCTTTGACGGTGTCCAGACCGGGATTGCGAGGGGGAGTGAAATTGAAGTGCTGACCCAGTCGATCCAAGAAAGCAGCCTTGGGATAACAGGTGATGCCCATGGTGCGGTCGCCCTGTACGTTGGAGTGACCGCGCACCGGGCAAAGGCCCGCGCCAGGGTGACCGATAGCGCCCCGCAACAGACAGGTGTTGACAATAGCTCGCACATTGTCGACGGCATTCACGTGCTGGGTGACACCCATGGCCCAGCAAAACACGATGCGACGAGTTTGGGCCAGCCAATCCACGAGAGGTTCGATCTGTTGTGCGCTCAAGCCGCATTGATCCAGAAGTTGTTGGGGGTCCTCCCGATCCAGTGCCGCTTTGAAAGTGGCAAAATGGCTGGTGGACCCTTCGACAAAGGCCTTTTCCACCGCTCCCCGGGCCACCAACTGCTGGCACACGTACTGGAATAGAGCCACATCGCCGTTGAGGCGCACCGGCAGGTGAAGGTCGGCCATCTGGGTGCCGCTGCCCAACAAAGTCTGGATGCCGTGAACCGGGTGCAAGAAATCCTGAGGATTCTTGAAGCGAACCAGGGCGGCTTCCGCCAGTGGATTGATAGAAACCAGCCTGGCTCCGTTCTTCTTGGCCTTCTCCAGAGCCGTCAGCATGCGGGGATGATTGGTTCCTGGATTCTGCCCTACGATCACAATCACTTCGGCCTGATAGAAGTCGTAGAGGGTAACCGTCCCTTTGCTTACCCCGAGTGTGTCGTTCAGACCCACTCCGCTGGACTCGTGGCACAGGTTGGCGCAATCGGGCAGATTGTTGGTGCCAAAACGGCGAGCCAGCAACTGATAGAGAAAAGCCGCTTCGTTACTGGTTCGGCCCGAGGTATAGAAAAGTGCCTGCTGAGGGTTATCCAGGCCCTTGAGTCGGTCCACCGTCAACTGAATGGCCTGGTCCCAACCAATGGGCTGGTAGTGACTGGAATCCTTGGCCAAATAGAGGGGTTCGGTCAGTCGACCCTGCTGGTTGAGCCAGTAGTCGCTGCGGCGGGACAGTTCCTCCACCGAGTAGCGGACAAAAAATTGCTTATCAGCCCGCTTGCGAGTGCCCTCATCAGCAACGGCTTTGGCCCCATTTTCGCAGAACTCCGCCAGCGAACGGTGCTCGGGGTCCGGCCAGGCGCAACTGGTGCAATCGACTCCCCCCTTCTGGTTGAGGGTGCGCAACAGGGCCAGACCTTTGAGGGGACCCGGGCCTTTCATCGCATATTCCAGGCTGGAGAGAACCGCCGGAAGTCCGGCGGCTACCTGCTGAGGAGAGGTGAGCTTGTAGGCCCCGTCCTCCTGTGCAGGGGACTGAGCCAGCACGTCACGCTGATTTAGCGGGGCACTGATAGACTCGAACTCCATGTCCTTGATAGTCGACCTCGACCGTCAGGATGCCTCCCTCAAAGCAGGCTTTACCCCAGGCCAGGCAATCTTGAGGAACTTTAGGCCCGGCACTGACCTGGGCCCTGCCCAGTCGACCCCAGGTGACCACAAAGGTAGGTATGCGTCGCCGCGCTTTGAGCATACGAAAAGCCAGTGTGGTGGCCACGGCCTGCCAACTCTCGTAAGGGTCGGTGCCCGGGTCCCACAGGTGACCGTGAATGGCGGGCTCGGCCAGAAAATGAGGCCCGTAGAGTTCGATCAGTTCGCCGTCGTTCAGGCGAGCCCGACTGATCAGCAATTCCGCGGCCGCCGGACTGATTTGAGTCTTGGCCGGGGCACGACGCAAAACAACCGCGCACAGGGCATCAAATTCTTCCAGATCGGTGTCCACCGATACCATCACCTGGTCCTTTTCGCACAGCATTAACAGCCCTCGCGGGGAGATTTCGATAAAAAACAACTGAGACCAGCAGATGCGCGCAACCTTGTGCAGGCGCCAGCACACCTCCAGGGCATCAGGACCGTAGTTTAGTGACAGGCCGCGCCAATACAGGGCAGCGCAGCCGATCAGGGCGCCAACTCCCAAAAAAGGAAGCTGGAGGGTGGCAATGGCCAGGCAGACCATAAAGCAGGTCAGGAAAATTCGATATAGATGGTTGCGCAAAGGATAGCGCAGGCTGGCCGCAACGGGCACGCTTCCAGGTTCGGGCCGCGGGCTCTGTAGCTGCAGGCGGGGTGGGCTTTGGAATAGACCTAACAGGTCCAGGTTCATAGAGGAACTTTTCGCCACCCACGAAGCTTTGGCCTAGGTATGAAACTGACAAAAATGTTGATCCTCCTGTTCGCCTTAGGAAATGTTGGAGCGGGGGCCAGGGTGACGGAAAAGGCAACTTTTGGCGGCGGCTGTTTTTGGTGCCTCGAGGCGGTCTTTGAGGACCTCAAAGGAGTTGCCTCGGTGACCAGCGGCTACGCCGGGGGTGCCCAGGCCAATCCTACCTATGAGGCGGTCTGTTCGGGCCAGACCGGGCACGCCGAAGTGATTCAGGTAGAGTTTGACCCGGTCATCTTGAGCTACCAGGACTTGATGAAGATCTTTTTCACCATGCACGACCCGACCACCCCCAACCAGCAGGGGGCCGATAGGGGCACTCAGTATCGCAGCATCGTGCTCTATGAAAGTCCGGCCCAAAAGGTCGCCGCCGAGGCGGCTCGCAAGGAAGCCCAGGGGCACTACCGCAGTCCCATTGTCACCGAGATTGTGCCCCTCACTAAATTCTATGGAGCCGAGGGATACCACCAGGGCTACTACAAATTGAACACCAAAAAGCCGTATTGCAGCGCGGTAATCGCGCCCAAAGTGAAAAAAATGCGCGAAACTTTCGGTTCTCTTTTAAAGTAGGGGCCCGTAAATGAATTAACACTTCGGTGGCCGAGGCGCCCCGCTCGCAAGGAGCGGCGAGGGCGAATATCGGGTCATATTTAACCGAGGCGTGACGCTGCTGTCGGGGATGGATCGACGGCCCGAGTGGCTATGTTCTTTTGGGAAGGGCCCTGTATTAACGCCCGTACATTTGCGTCCAGGTTTTCAAGCGATCTCGATGTTGCTGAGTCAGCTGATTGGGTAACAAACGCCACTGCCAGTTGTCGTGAGCCCGCCCTGGAAAATTCATGCGGGCTTCGCTGCCGAGATCCAACAGGTCCTGAAGCGGGATGATGGCCATTTTGGCCACACTTTGCCAGGTGGCGCGGATCAGCGTCTGACTGATGGGTTCGTCGATGTTGCCAAAATAGTCGCGGGCGTAGCGCTGTTCAGCCTCAGTGCCGTTTTCGTACCAGCCACGAGCGGTATCATTGTCGTGGGTTCCCGTGTAGGCCACAAAATGAGTCGACTCAAAGTTGTGGGTCAAAAACGGGTTCTGCGGACCCGAGCCAAAACCAAATTGGAGAATTTTCATACCCGGCAACTTAAACTGGTCTCTCAGCGCGGTCACGTCCGGGGTGATGTCGCCCAGGTCTTCGGCAATGATGGGATTGGCAATGGCTTTGAGCAAGGTCTTAAAAAAATCGGGGCCGGGCCCCTTGACCCAGCGACCGGTTTCAGCCGTCTCGGCCTTGGCGGGCACTCTCCAGTAGCCGGCAAACCCTCGAAAATGGTCAACGCGCAGGATGTCGTAAAGGCGGAAAGCCGCCTTGACTCGCTCTAACCACCAGATGTAACCCTCGGCCTTGTGAGCTTTCCAGTCATACAGAGGATTGCCCCACAGTTGGCCGGTGGGGGCAAAGTAGTCGGGGGGAACGCCGGCCACGGCGGTAGGCTGAAGGTCGGCATTAAACTGAAAAAGTCCGGGATTGCACCAGGTATCGGCGCTATCCATGGCCACAAAGATGGGAATGTCCCCGAAAATCTGAATATTTCGCTTGTGAGAGTACTCTTTCAACTTTTTCCACTGCTTGAAGAAAAGCCACTGAATCACCATTTCTCGATGAATCACCTGAGCGTGGCGTGTGCGCGCCAGGGCCAGAGCCTCAGGCTCACGATGGCGCAGAGGCTTGGGCCACTGGTTCCATGCCTGGTTATTTTGCTCCGCTTTGATGGCTAAGAAGAGAGCATAGTCCGGCAGCCATTTCTGCTCTTTACAAAAGGCATGAAAGTCCTGATCGGGCTGAATCTTTTCAGCGATTTTATGGAGCAACGGCAGCTTCCATTCGTGGAGTTGACAATAGTCAACCTTACCTTCGGGCAATTCCTTGAGGTCCTTGGCCTCACACAGCCCATCCTCGACCAGCGCATCAAGCGATATCAGGTAGGGATTGCCGGCAAAGGTGGACAGGCTCTGATACGGGCTGTCGCCATACGAGGTAGGACCAAGGGGGAGCACCTGCCAGACCTTCTGGCCCGAGTCGGCCAGAAAGTCGATCCAGGCGTAAGCTGAACGATTCAATGAGCCCACTCCGTGACGTCCGGGCAGGCTGGTAACATGGAGCAGAACTCCACCGCAGCGGGATAGTGTCATGGTTGGCTACTGCGCGAAGGCCGGGGCCAGCTCCTTGTGGGGTACAGGAACTGGTCCCTGCGATGTCAACATGAAACTCCGGTATAAGCTCTGATCTGATCGCCCACGAGGACTCGATCGAATCTCTCACCAAGCCGCTCCAACTACGATTTCCCTCCGCAAATGCTGGTTCTCACCGCACTTTGGGGCGGACGCCACCCATTTGCGGCATCGGCAAATGTGGTCGATACCCTCAAATCAGACGGGGGTTACGATCTGATCCTCGATCCTCTCGGTGCCCAAAATTGGATTTCGGAGCAACCCACCTTCCTGAATCGGGTAGCCGGGGGTCTTTCGACCCCCTAGCTCCCACACCACCGTAAGTATGGTTCCATGTACGGCGGTTCACACAAGAAAATAAATTTCTTGCCGGGCATTACCCCGCAGGACGCTTGAGCCGTTGAGACTCCTCGAGAATGCTAACAAATCCCAGCTGACGCAGTCGTTTCGTGGGGAAAGCCTGGTTCATGTGAGAGGCTCCGGAATTCCACCAGGGGCCTCTTCCATTGTAAGCCGACTTGAATGCCCTGTCGCGGTCGATACGTAGTTTGACGAAAGCTTGGCCAGCCGCCCGAACATGTTCATACCGGGGGTCGGTCAAGAAGCGGCTCGGTGTTTTTTGCACAAATCCTTACCGTGCCCCTCTTGACCCTGTCGACCCGGCTCCTTATTATTAGGTTGGTCAACCAAATTGTAACAACAGGAGAATTTTCTATGCCAAACGCAGTCTGTCAGTCGCTCACCAACCTGCTCGGTGAAGTCGCCTGTCGCGAATGGATTGAGTGGCTGGAACTTAGGGGGTTCCAACACATGGGGGGGGACTACCCGCACTCCTACCGCAGCAATGATCGGCTGATCCTCGACGACCCGGAGCTGGCGCTGAGGCTCTTTGAAGCATTGCGCCCGGCCCTGCCAGAAGTGCTCCATCGAACTGGCCGGCGCTGGCTATTGCGAGGCCTGAACTCGCGCTTTCGCGCCTGTCGCTACCACAGCGGCCAGGCTTTCAGCCGGCACCGTGACGGTGCCCACAGCGACGGGCCAACCAGGCAAAGCCTGCTGACCCTTATGCTCTATCTCAACGACGGCTCTGAGTTTGTGGGGGGGCGAACGCGCTTTTATAACAGCCGCTGGGCTCCCGATGCAGAACTCTGTGTCACGCCCCGAGCCGGATTGGGAATTTTGTTTGATCACAGCCTCTGGCACGACGGCGAAGCGGTGGCCGGCGGTCGAAAATATGTGCTGCGCACGGATGTAATGTATGAAAGCCTGGAGACTTCAGCCGACGCGCACAGCGGATACGTGTTTGACCTGGCCGAGTTGAGCGACGGCAGGCTGGCCAGCGCGTCCCGCGATCAGACGGTGCGAATCTGGTCCCAGGGCACGGTGAAGGCCGTCCTGCGCCATCATCGCGGCTCCGTCACCCGATTATGCGCCGTTGGCCACCAACTCTGGAGCGGGGGGCGGGACCGGCAAATCGCAATCTGGGGCGGCGACCTGACCCTGCAAACCCACTTCCAGGCCCACCAGGGGGCCATCCTGGACCTGCTGCCAGTGAACGACGGACGGGTTGTCAGCAGCGGGGCTGACGGTTGCCTTTGCTGGTGGGATCCCCAAGGTCGTTTGCAGGGCAGGGAGCCGTGTGGCCGCTGGCCGTGGGGGCTTTGCCAGCTTTCCAGTGGAGAACTGCTGGCAGGGGACGACCAGGGGAACATCCTGGCGGTGGCCCCAGGTTGTGGCGCGAAGCTCCGCTTTCAAGCTGCTTGCGGCGTTCAGTGCGTGGCAGAGGGTGCCGGCCTGGTGATGGCCGGCGGCAGTGACGGGTGCATCTACCGCTGGCATCCGGACGGCCAACCCCTGAGTGTGTGGATGGGCCATCAGGGTCCGGTCACCAGCCTGATCCGGTTGCCGGATGGGCGTATGCTTAGCGGTTCCGAGGACGATGGAGTAAGAATCTGGGAGGCTGATGGAACCTCCCAAGAACTGTTGCGTCACCAGGATTTCGTACGTGCCCTCTGCCTGGTGGAGGGCGGCACTCGTTTGGCCAGCGGCTCCTACGACGGTTCCGTGCGCCTTACTTCACTGCCCTCGCCCAGCAACCCCCGAGTCATGGCATGCAGCGAGCGGGCGGCAAAACCCGGGGGAGCCAGGTCGGGAACCGCAGCGGCCAGTTGGTAGCAGCCTTCGATGGTTGCCAGAATGGCTGCAGCGGCCTCCGCAGGACAGGCCGGAGGGGTGGGCAAGGCCAGCAACAACCTTTCGACTTGCTCCTTTTGAGAGAGCATGAGGCGGCGATAGATCTCCCCCACCTCGGGCTGTCGCAGAGCTTCCGTGCCCACCGCCACCCAGCAAGCCACGGCCGCGGGGTCCGCACCCTCTCCGCTGGCCAGCCGCGAGTCGATAAATGCCTCCAGTCTGGCCCGCGGCGAATCGTCGCGCTGCAGGCGCTCAAAGCGAGAGTTGAGACGGCCTGCCAGTTGCTCCACCAACTCCAGAAGGACGGCCAGCTTGGAGGGAAAGTGGTAGTGCACCAGGCCAGGCGTGAGGCCGGCTGCCTCGGCGATGGCAGCGATGGTGGCCCGTTCATAACCGCGTTGGGCCATGACCTGCAACAGTCCGTCGATAATCTGTTGGCGCCGTGCTTGAGTATTGCTGGGTCGAGACATCGTCACCCGCACATTTGCCCACCATCAACACATCCCCTGGGAGATGACTCAGGTCATTGCTGATGAGTTTTGGAGCATTCATACTCGGTTTTTAGGGCTGACCTATCCATGGGGTGGAGGTTGAATGGGCTACGGGTATGTGACGCAATTGGCTGGGGAGCCATTTATGCAAACCAACGCCGGTGAAAGACTTGCTTCTGCGGCAGCCAAGCTACGCGACCACGCATGTGCAGCCCTGGTCTACCAAGAGGACGAAGAATGGCGAGTGATGCCCGCCGAGACGCTGTCCTGGCTGCTCTTGATGCGCCCCGAAATTTTGGAACAACCCGTCTCAGCCCTGGCTCAACCCCTCAAAACCATGTCCGACCAGGATTCGCCGGCCACGCTCCACTGGGCCTTGCAGGCGCACCCCTGGGTAGGAGTGGTGAGCGAGGGACATTTGCACAGTCTTCACCAGTGGGCAAGCCTTCTAGATGATCCATTTCATTCCATGGCCCCACCAAGTCGCTGGCCGCCTCAAGCTATCGGCCGAAGACGGTCTGACGGCGCCCATCGCGGCCGAAAATCGCATCCCCCGCCAGGAGGGGGACGACCATGAGCCAGCCATCTTCTCGAAAATTACTCGGGCCATCCCATCCTGGACTTCGTTCTGGAGTCCAACATGGCGACCGACAAGAAATCCTCTAAGATCAACATCCTCAATACTCGCGGCAAACGGGTCACGGCCGAGTGTCTGATCCAACGCAAGGTGCTTCGCGAAATCATGCTCTACGATACCGAGACCCTGCTCCGCCACTCCCAGGTGGCTCACCTCGTGGGTTTTATGGCCGGTGTCAACAACACCGGCTGCCACCCGGCCAATGCCATTGCTGCTCTCTTTATCGCCACTGGCCAGGACGTGGCCAATGTGGCCGAGTCTTCGGCCGCCATCCTGCATAGCGAATTGACAGCCAACAAGGACCTCTACCTGGCCATCACTCTGCCCTCCCTGGTGGTGGCCACCCACGGAGGGGGAACCGGTGTCTGCAAATGATGGATTGCTGCGGCAAGGGCAAGGTCAGCAAATTTGCCGAAATTGTGGCAGGCGTGGTGCTGGCCGGCGAGCTGTCGCTGGCCTCGGCCATCTCCTCATTTGACCGGGTGGCCAGCCACGAGCGAATGGGACGCAATCGCTGGAATGCCGAAGGATTTCGGGCGAATCAGCGGCGATGAAGATTCTGGTGATTCTGTTCATGCTGGCCAGTTGTGTGCCGGCTCTTGCTCAAGAGAAACTTTTCGACAACCGGGACGGCTGCTTTCTGCTGATTCGACTCAAGGATGGGTCGCTGCTGGAGTCGGCCAATCTGGCGCAAGCCAAGGAGCGTTTTTCGCCCTGCTCTACGTTCAAGATCGCCGCGGCTTTGATGGCCTTCGAAAGCGGGGCGATGACCCCCGAGACGGTGTTTCGCTGGAACGGTGTGCGCGAGGACCGTGAAGAGTGCAATCAAGACCAGACTCCGGCCAGTTGGATGGAGCGTTCGGTGGTGTGGGTGACCCAGCAGATTACGCGCCAACTTGGTCCGGCCAAGGTGCAAAAGTATTTGTCGGTCCTGAAATATGGCAATCAGGACTTTAGCGGGGGAGTCACTCAAGCCTGGTTGACCTCCAGTCTGAAGATCTCGGCCCAGGAACAGGCCACCTTGATGGGCCAGCTGGTTAGACGCAAATTGCCGTTTTCGCGCCAGGCCCAGGACCAAACGGTGCAGATTTTAGTGCGCCCATACCTGTCCCGGGGCCATGCTGGAAGGTAAGAGTGGTCGGCTGGCCAACGGTCTGCAACCGGGTTGGTATGCGGGGCACCTGAAGGTCAATGCGGAGGATTACGTGGTGGTGATGAAAATCAGCGACCGCGGGCCGGGTCAGACCAAAGGCCCTGCCGGGCTGGAAGCGCGCCGGCTGGTGAAAAAGAGATTGAGCCAGATGGCCTTGTGGGCGGAGGACTCACCCCGATAAGGCGGCCAACTGATCCCGATCATTCTGCAGCCCTGGTCGATCGGCTAATCTGCGAGAATGAACGTCCCCGAGGACGACCCTAAGAAAGCCATAGAGAACAGGCCCACCTCTACACGCCTGGCCAGCTCTCTGCTGTTACTGCTGCTCTTGGCGACACCGGCAGTGTATGGCAGTTATCGCCTGTTCGCGCCTTTCTTGCCGGCCATGACCTGGGCACTCGCCTTTGCGGTGCTGGCTCATCCATTCCACCAACGACTGACCGCTCGAGTGAAAAACGTCAACCTTTCAGCGGCCATCTCGGTGGTGCTGGTGGCCAGCGCCCTGATCGGACTGACGGCGATGGTCTCCGAGCGCCTGGCACGCCAGGCCGTGCAGGCTGCACACATGTGGGATGCGGGAGAAATCCATCGGCGCTTGCCGTTCCTGGATGGGCTCAACCTGCAGGGCGGGGTCAACGAGATATTTGCTCGACTTCCCGATCTCATCCGGAGCTCCGCGGGGGCCTTGTCGCAACTGCCTACCTCAATGTTCTGTTTGTTTTTCTTCCTGCGCGACGGAGAGAAGTCGCTCGAGTATCTGCGCTCCTGGCTGCCCCTTTCTGCGCCAGAAATTGAGGAGCTAGGCAGGCGCGTCAACGACATCCTTTCAGCCACCCTCTTCGGCAAAATTGCCATCGCCGCAATCCAAGGATTGTTGGGGTTGCTGATGTTCTTGTGGCTGGGCCTGCCCGCTCCCATCCTCTGGGCATTGATAATGAGTGTCTTTGCCCTGGTACCGTTCGTGGGCACTCCCATCGTGTGGGTGCCAGCCGCCTTCTACTTCTATCTGCAGGGAGAGATTGGTAAGGCTATCTTTATGGGACTCTGGGGTCTGTTGGTGGTCTCCAGCATCGATAATATTCTCTACCCTTTCCTGGTGGGAGCACGCATGCAGCTGCACCCCCTGGTGACGTTCATCGGCGTAGTTGGAGGACTGGGCTGGTTTGGAGCTTGCGGGCTGATTCTGGGACCCCTGATCCTGGCCACCACGGCCGGTCTGCTCGAGGTGTGCCGCAAACGGGTGAGCGCTTTTGTAGAAGCCTCCCAGTAGTTGGCGGGTTACTAATAAACTCTAACCATTGCAGGGTTCTCACTGTTGCGATTTGTATTCAGAATAAGAAGCAGCACAGGCAAAGAGGGAATCACATGGCTTTTGGTATTCAGGGGTTTGGGCTAAGTGCCCAATTTAACAGCGTTTCTGGCTTTTCGGGCGGTGGTTCGGCCTCGGGCGGAGTTGCCTTGTCGGGAGCAGCCGGTGCTTTCGAAGTTCGGCAGGCGCTGGGCACCTTGCTGGGTGCGGTGCAGCAGCTGCAGGTCGCCTATCTGGGAATGCTGGGCGCCCCACAGCCTTTCCCAGGCCAGCCGGGATTTGGCTCGGGCAATGGTTTTTTCCCCAGTCAGCCAGGCTTTGGCTCGGGCAGCGGCTTCTTCCCCAGCCAACCGGGCTTCGGCTCGGGCTTTGGATTCTCGCCCAGTCAACCCGGCTTCGGCTCGGGCCTGGGCTTCTTCCCCGGTCAACCGGGCTTCGGTTCGGGGCTGGGCTTCTTCCCCGGTCAACCGGGTTTTGGCTCGGGATTTGGTTTCTCGCCCAGTCAGCCGGGCTTCGGTTCGGGCTTTGGCTTCTTTCCCGGTCAACCGGGTTTTGGCTCGGGCACTGGCTTCTTCCCCGGCCAACCGGACTTTTTCCAAGGCCAATCAGGGTTTCCCGGTCAAGGGAGCAATTCGTTCAATGAGTTGTTACTCGAGATTGCGCGCGTAAACGGGGTAGGCCAAACTCAACAGACTCAGACCAACGGACAAACAGGACAGTCCCTGCCTGTCAATGTTACCGCTCGGGCCTACTTCGATCAAAATCAGCAACTGCAACCGGTTCAGAGCATCAACATCTGGGAACTCAACGGAAATAACGAGAACACCTTCAACACCTTTGGAAGCAACGAGGTGTTCGCTCGCTTTAACAATGGGGTCCAGGGCCGAGTCTACCGCATCGAGGTAACCTGGGCCGATGGACGTCGCTTCCAGATCGAGGGCGTGAACACTACCGGCAATGTGGTGATCGACCGGCCCAACCGCTAAGGTCGCCCTGCCCGGAGCGGCAAAGGAAGATATTGTCGACAATGTTCAGCTTCTTCCGCAAGGCACCGGCCAAGGTGAGTTCCGAGGCTTACGCTTTTCGGGTGAAATGGAACCGACACGGCGGCTTTTCTCATCCCGAGCGGAGCGGGCTCGAGTCTCTCCCGTCCCGTCCCGTCAACTGGTAGCCAAAATCGTCTGCTGGCTGGACCGGTTGAAGGGAGAGTGTGGCGCACACTTTCGCCTTGACCGAAGCAAGCATTTCTAGTGATGGTTAGACCTCGTCATTTCAGATCCGCAGGTGGTTTTGATTTTCGACACCATTGCCCAGTACTCGGACTATATCTCCTACTTTCCCCTGGAAGAAACAGGTCGTCTTGGCACCAGCGTGAGGGCTGGATTTCGCGGACTTGAAACAGATCGCGCAAATTTTTGGAATCGACGACTTTTGGTCCAGACGAGCCTTCGCTCTGAGCGATGAACGCAATCACCTGGCCGTTGCGTTGGCTGGGGTACTGGTGCGACTTTTGTTAGAGAGACCGACTGCCCACCACTTTGCAGAATTTGTCCGTAAGGCCCAAGGCAGCGATGCCGGTCAGGCCGCCTGCCGAGAAGCCCTGCAATGCGAATTGGAGGAAGAAGTCACCACCTTTCTCGGTCCTGGCCCCTGGAAACCGCCCCCGGCTGAAATCTTGGAAATAGGCAGGCTACTGGCCTCGAAAAAGTGGACGGAGGCCATCGAGTCCGCGACCCGAGAACTACTCAATTTTCCGGAACATTCGCGAACCTTGCTTCTCCATCGCGGAACGGCCTTGGCATCGCCGCCGTGTTGGCGCGAAGCGCTGGCAGACTTTCAGGCAGTGCCCGAAAATTCGCGCGGGCCCGACATTGTATGTCTAGAGTTCGCACTCCTGTTGTCGCTGGCGAATGCGAGCAAGTACTGGCCCGGCTCAAGTCTGCCTATCCCGACTATGTTCAATACCTGTGGGGCCAGCTACACTATTCGGCCGGACGCTATCTGGAAGCCCGGCAGGCTTACACTCAATGCCGCGCTCAGGAGTATCAGTGCTACGCTCTCGTTGGGCTGGGCCGGACAGCCTGGAAATTGGGTCAATTGGATGCCGCCAAAGACTACTCCCAGCGATCTTACGCGACATTTCACGCGCTCAGTCCCCTCCTGTTGCTGGCCGAATTGGTTCTCGACCAGGATGACCTTAAGCAAGCCGAGGAACTGTTGGAGGGCGCCCTTCAGCACGGACCCAATGACATCACCACCTGGAAGCTACTCGGCCAGCTCGCCGAACGGAAGGGGGAAACGCACGAAGCCATCAAGGCCTACTCCCGCTGCCTTCAAGAACAGGCCAAAGGTCTGCTGAGCTGCCCTCCCGAGCAGGCCAGGAGTGAATCCGCCCGCGTACGGTTGCAATCGCTCAAAGACGTAAGCTAGTCAACTCTTAACTGCGCAGGAAGGCGCAAACGATAATCCTCCCGCCGGAGTTCTTCGAGGCCCTCCGCATTGGAGGGGCATTTTTTCAGCGATTGGCGGGCCTCGGCGAAACGCCCCAGGCCCCAATAGGCCCAGCCGCGACCCAGCTCCGTGGCCGGATCCAGGTCGCATTCCCAATACTCAAGAGCTTTCTCATAGTGCTCTTCTATATACTCAAGTTGACCTAGCAGCCGAAGTGCTACCAGGTCCTTCGGGTCGCGGGCCAGGGCACGTTGGCCCAGAACCATGGCCTGGGCATAATTCTCGAGGTCGTACTCCCGCCAGCCCTGGTAAGCGAACACACTTGGATAGCCGGGGGCAATCTTGCTCAAAGTCTGGGTCAGTTGGCGAGCTCGCTGAGGATTGTGGTGATCAACCTGGCAGTTGGCCATCTCCATGATGACGCCGCATACCGTGCAGTAGCCAACGCACAGGATGAGTATCAACAGGTAACCGCGCAGCAGGTGCTTGGCCATCAGACCTCAGCGTCCAACCGCTCAGGCGTGAGGCCCGGCGAAATTTCGCCAACGGGCTGTTGCTCTCGCGTCAGTTGCTGCAGGGCCGCGAGTCCGGCCAGGTGGAACAAGGCCACCCCCTGATACGAGCCTACAAGGTACACAAGCCTGGGCAGCGGCCCGCTTACGGCGGCATGATCGGCCAGGCCACTGAATAGGAGAGCTCCCGTAAGTCCACAGTGACCCAGCAAAGCCAGCAATAAAAGCCCGCCCAGAGCCAGCCAGAAGCCCAACAGCTTCCAGAAGTGCTCCCTGGTCAGGTCGTAGCTCTCGTTGATCGACCTGTCCGCCGCTCGGTCCTGAGTCAAGGCCAGTGCCGAGCTGAGAGAAAGCACGACGCACGCGTAGATCCCCGGCAGAATAAGCATCAGCGTAGAGGACAATATGCAAATCCCGCTCAAAAAGCGGACTCCCAGCAGCCGGGGCGAGAGCTTGAGGCCTTGCCAGAGACTCCGCCAAATTCCGAACTGTTGGCCATTCTCTCGTTGCTGGACTCCCCAGAGCAGAGCGGCTAGCCACGGAATCAGCAACAGGCCGACCAGGCCCCCAAAGGGACCTTCCTTCCGGTCCAGCCAGGTCACGATGGCTCCGACCGGAGGGATGCAAATCAGCGATAGCGAGAGAACGAAAATGAAATGCCGGCAATACAGGTCCCAAGTATCGCGCAGGCACCGGCCCACCTCAAAAGAACTCTTCTCCCCTACCACTCGGTCTGGTTCGACGAGAGAATCCTGGGGACCTGGAGTCAGCGATTAGGCATAACTGTGCACAAAAATCTCGCTAGATTATCCGCGGTTTAACGGAAATGGGGTAAACTATGTAGGTGAGTCAACCACCTGTAGATCGTCGCCTGACGCCGGCCCCCCTTCCACCCCCCCACAACCCGACCCGGCAAAGTCAACAATGAGGAGCCGGTCAACGCCGCTCTCGGTCAATGGATTGCTCGCCAGGCTGCCAACTCTGAGCCGCTGACGGCGGCCAAGCCCATTGTGTGTCAGGCGGCCCCACCCGACCAGCTAGAGCGTCGCTTGCAGGATAGCCAGAAGGCGGCCACCGGCTCCAGCGGCCCGGCCGGTCGCCGTACCTGGGCCCTGGCCGGCCAGCCCCTTGCGGGCATCAAAAGCGGTGGCAACGGGGCCTACAAGGACGAAACCAAAACCTACCAGGAGGAAGGGGTGACCTATACCCAATCGCTGGCCGATATTCGCAAAGCCCTGTCCGACGCACCCGCCCTATTTGCCAACTTTAACCGATTTGGGGGCGGTGCCGTGGATGCCCTGGGCGGGGTACTGGGCGTCATTGATTTCTTCGGCGGTGACAGCGTCACCGACCGCATTGGCGGCCTGGGCAATGCCAGCCAGGGGGTGGCCGGAGTGGCCGAAATTTTCCAAACCAGCGCCTCGGCTGCTCGTGTGGTCAAGGTGGCGGGCGTGTTGGGGGCGGGCATTCAAGCCGGAATCGGTATCAGCGAACTCTTCGACAAAAACTTCGCCGAAGGGGCGGTCGACATCGCCGCCGGAGCGGCCATCTTCATTCCTCTGCTTATCACCGGCCCGGTCGGCATGATAGCGGTGGCTGGACCGCGGCGACGGGCCTGACTACGCCTACGAGTTCGAAGGCTCCGAGCCGGACTGGGCCTTCTGAATCGCCATGGCGTAAGTGGCCCGGGCCAGACAGGGGACGACTTGTTGCGGGTTGCAGCCGTTGAGACCGGACCCCCAGGCGGCGTTGGCCTCCAGCAAAGCCCATCCCTTGCCTTCTACCAAAGCAACATCGAGTACGCAGGTCGCCGGAAGGAGGGCCTGAGCGGCGATCTTCGAGAGCAAACCGGACGCCTCAGCCAGGCTGCCTTCCCCTTCGTAGATGGCGCAGGTGAGCAGCTTTCCGTCGAGGATAAAGCCGCGGGCCTCGGCCGCGATGGTCACTGGTGGGGCAACCAGCGCGGGGGTGGTAGCTTCGAGGCCAGCGCACTCCCGGTCCAGCTGGCACCGATCGGCGTAAACACCGGCCCGGAAAGCCTTGGGCACGAGTGGCTTGACAAACACGGGAAAGGTCTCCAGAGAACCGAGGGTAGACAGGCGAACCTCGCGCTGTAGCCACTTGGGATCCACCTGCACAAGCAGATCGTCAGGGGGCGAGAGCAGCCCCAGATTTAGTTTTTGCGCCACTACCAGACAAAAAGTGTCGTGACCATAGAGACGCACCTGGGTACGGTCCAACTCGGGCGGCTCCCAAAATCGGTCCAGCCGCAAGAGTTTTCCGCCAGACCGCTCCCAACAACTGGCCACGGCGTCCCTCTCGGGGTCCGACCGGGCCGGGATCACCAGCGTGAAATCGCTAAACTCTGGGATAGAGGGGGCTGCCAGGGTTTGCGGGATTGGCCACCCAATCAGAGCCGCTGTCGGTCTGACCGCCGACCAGAGTCAGGCCAGCTACCAGCAAAGCTCCAGCCACCAGCACGGGTAGACTTACTCCCACCAGCATATCGGCATTTTGCGACATGGCCAACCAGGCGGTGCCCAATCCTGCCGGGACCGAGGTCAGCGCCAAACAGGCGCCAATTTTGGCGCGCACGTCCGAGGGCTGAGGCTCAATGGGAGGACCGAGACCGTCCTTCGGTTCGGTCGGGATGGCCGACAGCTGGGGACGCTTCAAGGGGGGAGTGGCTCGCGAAGAATGGTCACGAATCTGCATACCCTCAGCTTCGGCGGACACGGATTCCGCTCCTCCCCGGGAGAACACCGGCCCAATGTATCTAGCGCGAAGCCACCCCTCGCCGCTTAATCCCCGCCCAGCGTGGCCGCCTCTCCTGCTACAGATTCGAGTTTGCCGACCAGCTTCGCACTCAAAGTGGTGGCCTTGGGGCTGGCGCGGCGGAGCAGGTATTTGCGAACTTCCGCTTGCCCCCGGCGGCTGCTGGCGCTGACCAGCAGGTCGGCCCCGCCAGGGGTGCTGGTGGTGGCCACGGCCACACCCTGAGAGGCCTGGAAAGGTGTGAACTTTAGCACAGAGCGAAACTTCACCGGCCCATTGTGATTGGCGGACGGGCTCTCGTTGTACATGGAGGGGTAGCCATCCAGGGCGCAGCCGCTGGAGTAAGCACGCACCTCACCGGGGGCGGACCGTTGCCCCACCACGACCATCTGGGCGCCTCCTTCCTGACAGGAGGTCCAGTCACTGGCCAGGCTCACTCCACCGGTATATTTACCATCAAAAACCATAAATTCAGCGATCACCTGAAAGTCATTCACGTGGATGTGGATGGGGTGCTCGTCGTTATTGTAGTTAACGAACGACCACTCCTCGACCGTATTCAGGCGGGGGCGCAGCACCGGAGTGTTGGGAAAAGCCCGGCTATTGAAAGCGTAGATGAAGGCTTTGGGCTCTTGTAGTGTGGTCTTTTCGTTGAACAAGCCACCGTTGATCAGCAGACTTCGCTTGACCGCCGGCTGGATGCCCTCGGTTTGGAAAAAAGCGGTGCGAGCGCCCAAG
Source organism: bacterium (assembly GCA_018780265.1). Classification (GTDB taxonomy): domain Bacteria; phylum Vulcanimicrobiota; class Xenobia; order Xenobiales; family JADMJV01; genus JADMJV01. Next base: position 33,898 of record JADMJV010000092.1, on the reverse strand, counting down.
TCTTGACCCGGGGCAAAGGAGACCGTCTGGCCCGGCTGCTGATCAGCGCCAGAGACACGCAGCAACACCTGGGTCGGGAACAGAAAAAAACCGCCGAAGTAGCTGATATATTTGGGGTTGACACTAACGGTCCCGAGCACGCCCAAGGGCGATTTCCCCCCCTGCTCGTGTAGGCCACTCCGCCTGTCTGAAATTTCTGATGGAGATCAAACGTCCCTGGTCCGTGCTGATACGCTTCACCACGCGCTCTCCGGCCTGGGCCAAGGACCCTAGCAGAGAGAAACAGAGCAAGATGGGGGGCGAAACTGGGCATGCACTCAGATTCATCAGCCGAAAGGCTAACACCTAGTCGATTTCACGCAGGCGGCTGCTCAAGAGTTGACCGCAAAACCTAAGGTTGGAAGCTGGGGTTTTGACACCACCGGTACTGCGATTCGATGGTCGGGGTCAGCTCTCCACCTTCGACTCCCAATAATTGCGCTCAGCGAGGTTTGAGGGGATTTCGCCAGGCAACACCCTCGAAGCGAGCGAAGTCTCTGTCGCAAGTCTCGATCTCGGCTCCTTGCTCCTGGGCCAGCGCGGCGAGCGCGGCATCCATCACCAGGGCCCCCTGGACCTGCCCGGAGCGAATCAATTTCTGAAGATAGACCCAGTGTCGTTGACCCGGACCCAGCGGCCTTACGTTAGGACACTCTAACCAGGATGAGACAATTTCACACGCTTCTTCAGGCGTGAAAGGGGTCCTGAAGATCTGACGATGGGTCGCGATTCGCAGGAATGCCCATATCGATGTCCAGGGCATTCCTACCCATTCTTCACTGTTCAGCATTTTCTCTAAATAATCCCTGGCATTCTCGTGCTGTTCAGCTTCTTCATTGTGGGCGTAAAGTAGCAGGTTGGCATCCAGCAAGATCAAGGGCGAGCAGTGCCTTCTACCTGGTCCAGCAGTTCTTCAATGTTGTCCAGGCTCAGGCCTGGCTTGAGCCCTAAAGGGCGGGCCTTGACTCGGAATGGGCGGCGAGTGGCAGGAGCCGAGAAAGAAAGGCCCTTTCGAATCAAGTCGTTGATTGTGTCTTTGAAGCCGTGGTTGTTGGCGCGCATGTGCTCTCGGACGCGTTCGACCACATCTTCGTCCAAAGTGATCGTGGTTCTCATGATGCTTTGACCTTATCAGTCAGGCATCTTGATGTCAATGATTCCGTTGCCGCCGAAAACAACAAAAGCCACCTTGTTGCACAAGTGGCTTCGTTCGCCTGGTATCCATCCACACATTGCCAGACATTCTAAGGCTGGGCGGAGGCTCCGAAGCCCGTCGCAAGGATAGAGTAGCCCCGGGAGAGCCCCCGCGGCTACTCTATCAGCGAATCGAAAACGACCAGTTCTGTTGCAGTCTTTCGTTGCCCGTCCAGCCGGTAAACTCCGCCTGGTGCACACCGGGCTGCACATCATCGGCTCCTGGCTTTGCTGTTTTGGTAAAGCCAGCCGAAAGGCCTAAATCCTCTTGACTTGAACAAGTGAACACCTAGTATACCAAGGTATAAATTACTTGAGGAATCCAGAATGAAGAGCGAGAACGGTCTATTTTGGGGCACTCCCCTGCGGCGACGCAGCGGTTTTGAGTCAGAGCCACAGGTGCTGCCCCCCGGCCCGGAACCCGAGGGTTGGGACAGGCTGACGGGTAGGCCCTTGCTGCAACTCGTCCCTTCCAGCGCATTGTCAAAAAAGAGATAACTGATCGGTTGGGGTAGCCAGGCCGGTTAGTTTCCCGTAACGACCTCCCGCTCCCGACTCCATGGTCACCTGGCCCTGGCGGGCCGCCAGGATCTGCTCAGCCAGCGGATAGCCCACCAGGGGGACCAGCTGCTGCAACGTGGCCTGGTGGATCACGTTCATTTCGTTGCCAAAAGCGGCTATCAGCTGATCGAGTCGCCGCTTGCCCAGGCCTGGTTGTTGACCGAGCGGTACCTGCAGGTGGTAAGGAGGGCGATGGTCGGGTATGTTGGGGGGGCTGTCCGACAGTTGCAGGATGCGGTCAAACACCCCCCGCACGAAGTCTTTGCGCTGGCTGGCGCCGCATTCAGGACAGGCCAGCACCGGGTGGGCCAGCGGGAAGGGACGATTGCAGAGCAGGCAAAAACTTCGGTGATAGCGGCCCAGGGCCGGATCGACGCCATAATTGGCCTCTACCCGCCGGCCTTGTTGGCGGCGCCAGGCCAGCAGCAACTCTTTGTAGTTAGGGGCGGCCAGCCTGAGCACGGTGTATTCGCGGGCGATGCGCTCCAGACTGTGAGCGTCCGAATTAGTGAGGAAGGTCATGTCCGACAGCTCAGGCAGTCGATCGGCCAGCTCGGCGGTGGCCGACAATCCCAGTTCCAGAGCCGGAATGTCGGCGAACTGATCGGCAAAAAGATCGACGAGGCGGTCGGTGGCGTTGCCGTAGACGCTCTTATGGGGTGTGAAAGCGTGAGCGGGCACCAGCACTCCTCCGCAAGCCTGAACCACCGCCATCAACTCGCGGGCGGGCAAACCACAGCGCTGGCTGGACAGCTCCATGTTGGTAATGTAGCGCGTCATGACGGTAGAAAATTCGGAGAGATTCTTGAGGAAAGGGAAATAGCACAGGTGATGGGAGACACCGCCGTCAGGCTCGACGGCCTCGACCTCGGCACCAGCGATCAGAGTGATCTGGTCGCGGTGGCGCAAGCCGCCCTCGGGGAGCTCAAGCAGGTGGCCGCGATCCACCAGTTGACGCAAGTCCTGCAGCACCCCGGTGCAGGCGCAGTCGATGACACCCACCAGGTCCAGGCCTTTGCGCTGCCAGGCGTATTCCACCACCTTATGCAAGACCAGATCGGGACTGGCCGTGATCTTGACGGGTTTACCCCGACCATTGCGGCCGATATGGACATGCAGGTCGGCGTAATAGCGGCGCAGGCCGTCCTCGCCCCTGGGCGCGGGAGCCAGATAGGGGCGGCGCAGGGGCTGGTCGGCGGGGGCCGCCGGCTCAAAGCCAAACTGCAGTTGACTCATCGAGAAAGCAGTTCGCCCAACCAGGCGTTGACCTGAGCCGGCGCCTCCCACATGCAGACGTGGGCTCCCAGCGGCAAAGTGTGCACAGCGCCCCCCAAAGCACGCGCGCTCTGCTGGCCATGGTCTAAAGGAATCAGAGGGTCGAGCGCACCCAACACGGTGAGGCGGGGGACATCAATCTTGTCATAGTAGGGGGTGCAGTCCCACTGTTGCAGGACCTCGCCCAACAGGTGCTTGCACACCTCGGCATTGGCCGCGATAAAACCTTGCGGTCCGGCCACAAAATCGGCCCCGGGAGTCATCACCTCGAGCATTCGATAGGTCAGGCCCCGGGGAATGGAACGGGCCGTATTGAGCAAGGCCAGGTGACGCACTCGACCGGGGTGGGTGGCAGCCAGCCGGGTGCCCAGGTAACCGCCAAAAGAGTGGGCTACTACCGAAAAACGGGGTGGCAGCCAGTCGAGGAGTTCTTCCAGATCGGTGTAAAAATCGTCGATGGTGGCCTTGGGATTGGGCCACGGAGAGCGTCCGTGACCGCGTAGATCTACGGCCACCACCCGGTATTTGTCGCCCAGGGCCTTCATTTGGGGCAGAAAGTTGCGCTGATTGCCGGCCGCACCGTGGACCATCAGGACGGTATCCCCGTTTTGGTGGCCGCATTCGCAAACGTGCAGCCAGTGGTTGGAGGACTTTTTCGAGTCAAAAGTATGTGAACGCGTGAGCATTCGCCTACAATACCATGATTAACCGCCTGCGCTGCAACCCATGAGCGCGCCGCAAGCGCTCGAGCAAGGTGAGCTCCAAAGATTTTACGGATTCCTCTACACTGAGACTTTGGGTATTCAGGCGCAGGCAACCCTGAGTCGACAGGGCAGCCCGGCTGTGGGCACGACTGAGCCATTCTTCGGGCACCCTTTCGGGACCAGAGCGGGCAGCGTTGCGGCGCAATCGCTCTCCCAACGAGCATTCGACCTGGGCTGAGACCAGCACGGCCTGATGCTGGTTGGCCAGTTCGGCCACGCGCTGGCGCGCCTCGGGGTAGAGAAAGGTGCCGTCCAGCACCAACCGGCCCCCGGACTGCAAAATCGCCTCGGCCATGGCCAGCAGACCCTGATAGATGGCCGGCCGCAGTTGGGCCTGAAAGCCGTCCCCTATGAGGGCCTGATTGACCGCATCCGAGGAGAGCCTGGGCACTTGATAACGTTGACAAAAAGCCCGGGCAACCGTGCTTTTGCCCGCAGCGGGGGCGCCCCAACACAGCACCACCCAGGGTTTTTCGTTGAGGAGAGTTGATTCACTGTAAGCCGCAATCCATTCGCTCATAACCGCATCGTAGGTGGAAAGGGCGGGCGGTTCCGTGATATTTTCTCACTTACTTCTTGGTCACACTGAGAGCTTGAAACTGTTGAACCGCCAGGTCAGCCAGTTCGTGCTGTTCTAATTGTCGCAATACCAGCGCAGCACGCTCCCAGGCGCCAGCCTTGAAGGTGGTCTCCAGAGTGGTCATTTCGGTGACCATTGCCAGCAGTTTCTGCAGGCTATCCTCAGCCTGCTGCCATTGCTTCATGCGGATCCAGTGATCGACTTGGAGTGAAATCGCCTCGACGTATTCAAAGGAATGGCGGTGGCCCCAGTCCAGCAAAAGGCTGAGCGCCTCGGCAAAGAGGATTTCGGCTTGCTGGCTGCGCTCGACACCGTCCTGGCGGGTGTCCGGATTTTCCAACTGGCTGACCGCCTGCAGCGAGTAGCAATTGGCCAGGGATGCGCGCGCCTGGGAATGTACAATCGGCTCAAAATAGCCCAGTTTTTGAGCCACTCGGATGGACTGCAAAATCTCTATCTCGGCCTTGGCCAGCCGTTTCTGCGTTTGGGCCGAGCGAGCCAGGCCCAAATGCAAACGGCACTCGAGCAGACTGTCCTCGGGGTGTAGTTGCACCAGTTGACGGGCCCTTTTCAGCAGTGTATCGGCCTGCACCTGACGGTCCTGCTGCAGGTGGAGCCAGGCGAAATTGAGGCAGATGCGGGCCGCCGCCAACTCGTCTTCGGGGGGCTCGGAGCAACCGTTGAGAGCGTCCTGGTAATACCGTCGGGCCTGATTCAACTGGCCACGGCGATGCTCGAGCACGGCCCAGTTGGCAAAAATTCGTCCGCGCAGCCAGGGCTCTTGACAACCTTCCAGTGCCCTTTCAAAGCAGTGAACGGCCTGATCCGTATCGTGGAGACGACGAAACAACACGCCCAAATTGTTCATCACCAGGCAGCGCCGGTGGGGGTCTTGATTCTCGCAGTCCCGTAAGGCTTGCTCGAGCCATTGGTGGCAAAGGTCCCAGCTGTGCGCCCCCTGTGCTTGTTGGGCGTAGCCCAAACTCTCCATCCAACCCACTGAAAAGGTGCCCTTCTGTCGCTCGCAAAGTCCGCGGCCATGCTTCGTTGTCAACGGGTGAATCCCATCCACCACGATCCGGCCTTGCTGATCACCCTGCCCCAGTCGGCCGAGCGATGGCTGCTGGACTGCGGCGATTTGCACCCCCTACCCCTGCATGACCTGCAGCACATCAGCACGGTTTTTCTCACCCACGCCCACATCGATCACTGGATCGGCCTGGACGCCCTGATGCGGGCCCAACTTTTTGTGCCCCACACGCTCAGCATTGTAGGTCCAGCCGGTCTATTGGGCATGCTGCAGGGCCGACTGGCAGGCTACGCCTGGAATCTGGTCTCGCGATCCGAGTTTTGCGTGTGCGGCTACGAATGGACCGGGCGTCATTGGATCAACCAGCAATTTCGGTGCGCCGACGGCTTTCGTCCCCAGGCCCCGTCGGCCGTCCATGAGCTGCCATCTTTGCGAGGCTGGAAGCTGAACTGGGTGGAGTTGGACCACGGCGTACCCTGTCTGGGCTACCGTCTGGAATCCCCCCGTCACTACCGCTTTAACCCCGCCTGCCCGCACCGACCCGGGCCCTGGATCGAGCGACTGAAACTGGCCATGAGCCAGAACCGGCTGGATGAAAGCCTGGAAGTGGAGGGCCAGACGTTGCCGGTGGCTTCCTTGACACCCTGGCTCAAGCCGCTGCCGACCCAACAACTGGCCTATATCACCGACACTCGCCTGCATGACGGGGTGCGCCAGCGCATATTCGAAGCCTTTGGGCCCACTCGTTGGCTTTATTGTGAAGCCGCCTTTTTGGAGTCCCAGCGCGAATTGGCCGAGGCCAAACTGCACGCCACTGCCGCCGAGGCCGCCCAACTGGCCGTGGTTCTTGAATGCGAGCAATTACAACTCTTTCATCTGAGCCGACGCACTCAAGGACTGGTGGACGACCATCTGCGCGAGGCGCAGGCCATCTTTGCCCAAACCCGAGCAGACGGCGAACTTTTTCCTTAATCGAACAGGAGATCGGTTCCCTTTCACGATTTTACTTGAAAATATTTCAATGCGGGGGTGTCTTGTGAAAAGGCTTCTCGGTCTGGGTCTTCTCTGTCTAATACCGGCTATTTCCGGCTGCTCCACGCAGGCTTCTGCCTCCCAATCCGACAATCTGCGGGCCTTTACCTATACCACCGAAGGCGGTGATTCGGGAGGGCCCATTCGCATGCGCAGTCTCGACACCAGCGCGGGAGAATTGAGTCCGGACAGTGCCCAAAGTCCAGACAAGATCTTCTTTGGAGATCTGTGCGTGCACCCCCGCCTGCCCATGCTCTTTGCCACCGAAGGAAATCTGAGAATTCAGGCATTTCAAGTCGATCCGCAAAACGGCACTCTGACTCCCAAGGCCAGCAGTATGGTGCCCTCCAGCCTGGAGTCGGACGATGAACTGGTGGCCCATCCTGGTGGTCGGACGCTGTATCTTTGTCACAACGACCGGGTCACTCCCTTTACCCTGATCGACAACGAAGGGACGCTGGTGCCCTCCACTCCGGTCAAGCCCACAGGGGCCACCGACCTGAACCACGGGGTGGTGGACCGGACAGGCCAACTGCTCTACGTGGCCGACCGCAACAACGGCAACATCTGGGGTTACCGCATCGACGAAGCCGGCTCGCTGACACCGGTTTCTCCCCATCCAGTGGCCAGCATCGTGGGCGGCACCTTGCGCCGCCTGGTGATCGACGACAGCAATCGTTTTCTCTTTGCCCTCAACGACAACGGCGATCAGGTGGTAGGCTACACCCTGCGCAGCGACGGAGTACTTTCAGCCAATGGTGGCAGCAAATCTGTGGGGGCTTCGGGCGAGCGACATCTGGACATGGTCACGAGAAACGACCTTCTTTTCATTGCCGAGCAGACCGAAAGCGTGACCAAAGTCTACCGCATCGATAAAATCGGCAATCTCAGCCCCGAAGGCAACGGCAGTCAGGGCGGAGGAGTTTTGAGCCTGCCCAGATCGCTGAAAATTCTGGTCAACGCCAACAACACGGGGGTCTTCAGTGTGCGCGCCCAATTGCTGAGCCAGGATGGCCAGTTGAAAGCCGTGGAGGGGAAAGAGACTCCCAATGCCTGCCTGGATCTTGAGACGATAGTGACCAGCACCCCGGAGTAAGCAGGGGGGGCTCGGGGGAGGCGCAGCCCCCCTGAGAACAGTAAGACGAGTCAGAGAGGAACTTGAAACTTTTTCAAGAATGAGTCGGCATTGTCGCAAGGAGGTTCCATCATGCCGCGCACTCTATTTCTCAGTCTGTGCCTCACCGGGATGTGTTTGGCCCAACCCGCTCCCCCTCTGTCTCTGACGGCCGAGGATTTCGTGAAAATGCAGTCCATGACCGAGGGCTGCCTGAGTCCGGACGGCAAGATTCTCACCTACACGGTGCGCTCCGAGACCCCCACCGACCCTCACTTTGATCGGCAGGGCAGCGCCAGCCAGACTCGAGTTTGTGTGTACGAAGACGGCAAAGAGAATGTATTGCTGGAAAATTCTTTTCAACCGAGCTGGTCGCCCGACGGCAACGGACTGGCCCTGCTCGACGCCGACACCAACGAAGCGCGACTCAAGGTGTGGTGGCGAAAAAATGACACATGGGCGGTGCTGCGCCACGCCTCGATAGGTTATGGTGGGGGGCCCGGCTACCGTTGGCTCCCTAACCAGAATCTGCTGGTAGCCACCCGGGTGGCCCCGCCCGAGCGCAGCGATATCAACATTCTCGACAGTCAGGCGCTGGCCACTTCCCCAAGGCAGGCCCTGGTGGAGTGGAATCCCGACACGGGAACCCTCAGGGAGTGGTCGCAGGGAGTATTCAGCCAGTTTGTGCCCTCCCCCAACGGTCAGCGTGTGGCAGCGCTGAGAGTGGCCGAGCTTTCCTTTCCGGCAACGGCCCGATCCAATCCTGCCAATCAACTGGTGGTGCTGGATGGGTCTGGAAAAGCCCTGGCCGTAGACCCGGTCTCTAATCCCAAGCCCGATTCTTTACGCTGGTCGGCCGAGGGTGATCAACTGGTGGCCTGTGACGAGTTTGGTCACTGGTGGCAGATCCGGGCCGACAGTGGCCAGGCGAACGCCCTGGCGGGAACGGTCACCGACTGCTGCTGGGTAGGCAATCAATTGGCCCAAAAGAGCGAGGTCTGGAGAGTGGACGAGAAAACGCTGCTTCCCGCCTCGGCCAGGTTCTTTGGAGACTCGACAGGGCAGATTGCCATCGCCGACGGGCGGGTCTACCTGATCGACGACAAGTCGGAGCCCAAAAGCGTTGGTCAGTTGCCGGCCGACCAGCCTTATCAAGTCGAACACGAGGCCTGGCCCGTGGTGCTGCGTCAAGGAACGCAACGATCGATTGTGGACAACCAGGGAGTGGTTCGCTCGCTGCCGTCCGGCACCAATCAGTATTTTGCGGCCAGCGGCTCCAAAGTCTGGCTGAGCAATCCTGAGCACACTCAGGTGAACGACCTGGAGGGACAGCCCGGTCCCAAATTGGCGGTGCCCGAATCGGCCGACCGCCTGGTCAGCCAGCCTCTGCCCTCGGGCGGCTGTGACTGGGTATTGCTGCCCCCCGTGGACAAGCCTGGCCCCTACCCCACCGTGGTCTGGCTGCAGCCCGGGCGCACCTACAGCGCCGACGCGTCTCCCCAGGAAGCGTTGCTATCCAATCAGGGCGGCGGCCTTAACGCTCGCCTGCTGAGCGCCCAGGGCTACGCCGTCTATTTTCCTCACCTGCCCGAGGGCAAGGGCGAGCCGGCCGCCTGGCTGGACAAATCCATCCATGCCGCGCTGCGCCGCATGGGGTCGAACACCAACATCGACCTGCGCCGACTGGCCGTAATGGGCCAGGGGTATGGTGGCTACGCCACGCTGATGGCCTCCACCCAGTCGCACCCCTTTAAGGCAGCCATTGCCCTCAGCGCCTTTGGCGATTTGAGCAGCGACTACGCCCGTCTGTCCCCGGCCACCCGGCTCAGTCAGCCGCAGGATGCTCTGCCCTTTGTGCATCGCCAGAGCCACTACTACGAAAAAGGGCCAATTGGGATGGGCCAACCGCCCTGGCAAGACCCCCAGCTGTGGGTGCGCAACAGCCCCTATTACCAGGCGGGTCGAGTGCAACTGCCGGTGCTGTTGATCACGGGCAGCCAGGACGGCCACCTGGCCCAGGCCGAGCAGTTCTTTACGGCCCTCTACCGACAGGGGAAGCCGGCCCGCCTGGTGCGCTATCAGGACGAAGCACAACTGGTGGGTCGGGCCGATCACGTGGTCGACGAATGGCGCCAAATCCACATGTGGTTGCAGCGCTATCTGGGGGAAGAGGCCACCGGCGTCAAGCCCAAATCGGGCACCTGAGGGTGACTAAAACACCAGGATACCACAAACAGATTTTTTTGTCCGTGATCTGAATCCTGGAATCTGCCCCGAATTCCGGTTACAGTGAGCAGGTAAGTTACGGTTTAAACAAACCCGAGTAGTGGAGGACTCGGGAAAGTGTCTGGCTTCCAGAGACGATAAGATGTTTAGTCCGTTTGAGCCACGTCCGGTGCCTGATCGCTCCGGCTGTCTCACAGGTAACCCACGAGCGCGTCGTATCTCTGGGTAATAGCCACTAAGGCCCGGTCGAGGCTGACCGGGCCTTATTTTATTTCAAGGAGAACCATGAACAGTCTCTTTCATCTGGCAGCTGCCAGCGACTGGCAGGCGGCCTGCCCCATCGGGCAGTATCGAGCCGCCTCGTTGCAAAGCGAGGGATTCATTCACTTTTCTTTCGCGCACCAATGGCGACTGTCGCAGCAACGCTACTGCCGCGGCCAGGAAGACCTGCTGCTGTTGCGCATCGACCCCTCCCTATTGAGTGGCGAGGTGCGCATCGAAAACGGTTTTCCCCACCTCTACGGACCGCTCGACTGCGCCGCCGTGGTCGAAGTGACCCGATTGGCCCCGGCTCACGACCTGCGCGTAGGCCTGGCCTGTGCTCTGCGACCCGGCCTGGAGGTTTTGCAGCAAGCGACCGCCCAGGGCTGCCGCCTGGTGGTGTTGCCCGAACTGCCTTTTCATCGCTGGTGCCCGGCCTTCCGCGAGCGCGACCCCCAGGACGAGGACAACGGTCGTGTGGCCGCCCAGGCCCAACTGGCTCGCCAAAGTGGTCTGTGGCTGCTGGGTGGGAGCCTGGAGAATCGCCGCAACACGGCCTATCTCTGGAATCCCCAGGGGGAGGTGGACTTGCGCTACGAAAAGGTGCACCTTCCCCAGGAACCGGGATTTTGGGAGGCCGATCACTACGACCCGGGCAGCCAACCGCCGGGCGTCAGCGACGGACTGGGATTTCCTTTAGGCATTCAACTGTGCTCAGACATCCAGCGTCCCTTCGGCAGCATGTTTTTGCGCCACCAGGGGGCTGCGGCCATTATGGTACCGCGGGCCACTGAAAGCGGCACCTTTGCCAACTGGCGACTGGTCATGCAGGCCATGGCCCGAATGACGGCCTGCTATGTCCTCTCGGTCAACCGACCGGGCCCCGAGTTTGGTGTGCCCCTGGGAGGGCCCAGTCTGGTCGTAGGTCCTGATGGCCAGGTTCTGGCCGAGGAAGAGGAACCTTTGACCTGCGTGACCCTGAAGCACGAAGCGGTGGTGCGTGCCCGCGCCGAGTACCCGGGCTACCTGGCGGTGCCCGCTTCGGTCTACGCGGCCGCCTGGGCGCACAGCTAACATTTCGGCAATTTCTATAGGGACGGATTTGTCTAGACTGGGGGTATGCAGATCGCCGCTCCCGAACACTTCACGTGCCGCCACCACCACCATCATCGCAAAGTCTCTCCAGAGGGGCCGCAGTTGGGTGCATCCGGGGTGGGCGACCCCTATTTTCCGCAAATGGGCAACGGGGGCTACGATGCCGTTCACTACGACCTGGACCTGAAGGTAGACCCGCTCAACAACTATCTCCAGGCCAGCGCCACCATGCAGGCAAAAGCGCTGCAAAACCTGGACACGTTCAACCTGGACTTTCGCAATTTCGACATCGCCCATGTTACCGTCAACGGCGCGCCCGCCAAGTTTCTGCGCGAGGATGGCGAACTGAGCATCACCCCCGAGCAGCCCCTGATCGCCGGCCAGGATTTTTCGGTCAAAGTGGACTACGCGGGTACGCCCAAACCCTACGAATCCGAACACGCGCCCATTACCATCGGCTGGAACCCCACCAAAGACGGTAGCTACGTGCTCTCTGAGCCGGACGGTTCGAGTACATGGTATCCCTGCAACGACCATCCTCGCGACAAAGCCACTTACAAATTTTACGTGACCGTGCCGACCGGCTATCAGGCCGTGTGTAACGGCAAGCTGCAAGAGCGGCGAGAGCAGGGCGACCAGACCACCTTTGTGTGGGACGCCAAAGACCCCATGGCCAGCTATCTGTCTACGGTCAATGTAGGCAAATTTGTGGAGCACACCGTGGAGGGGCCCAACGGCGTTCCTATCCACAACTTTTTCCCCAAAAGTGTCGACAAGCGGGCTCAGTTTGACTTTGGCCGTGTGCCCGAGATGATGGACTGGTTTGGTAAACGCTATGGCGACTACCCCTTCGAGGTCTACGGCAATCTGGTGCTCAATGCCAGCGTGGGCGGGGCAGCCCTGGAAACGCAAACCCGGCCGGTCTTCGAGCGCGGCATGGTGACGGGCACGCGCGCGCTGGAATTTATCTACGCTCACGAGCTGGGCCACCAATGGTGGGGCAACAGCACCAGCGTGCAAAACTGGAAAGACATCTGGTTGAGTGAAGGATTTGCCAACTACACCCACATGATGTGGCGTCACGAGCACGATTTTGGGGTGGCCAATCTCGACAAAGCGATGTATCGGATGTATAGGGATCTGCCCAGCAGCAGCGATGCACCCGTGGCCGACCCGGGCGAGAATCAGATGTTTAGCGAGAATGTCTACAATCGGGGGGCTGTCACCCTGCATCTGTTGCGCAAGGATCTGGGCGACGAATCGTTCTTTAAGACCCTGCGCGCCTATTCGGAGAAGTTCCGCGGCCAGAACGTGACCACCGACGACTTGGTAAATACGGTCAACGAGGTGTCGGGCAAGGACATGACGGCCTTCTTTGAGCGCTGGATCAAGCAGCCCGAACTGCCCCCCTACCCCGAGGCTCTAAAGCTGGCCGACGACCCCTCTGCCTGAAGTAGTGGTGGTGGGGGCCGGCTTTTGGGGCACGGCCATCAGCCTGGCCTTGCGTGAGGCCGGGCGTGAGGTATTGTGCCTGGACTGCGACCAGCCCGGCGCAGCCTCGCCGGCTGCGGCCGGTTTGGTACGCCAATCCACTCTGGATCGCCTCGCAGTGAGCGGTCCTCGCTGGTGGACAGAACAACACAGCCAGGCCTGTCAGGACTTTCTACAGTGGGGTATGGCAGAGGGCTGGGCACGTCTGGGCCAGGAACGAATCGTGAGCGACTATCAGCCTCGTCTGCGCCCCGGACTTTGGTGCGTCGAGTGCGCCCAGTTGTTGTCTTTGGCCGGTGCCGAATCGGGCCGGGTGGTCCGCCTGGAGCCCCGGAGTGGGCATTGGTGGGTAGAGACCGAGGAGGGTCCCGTGCAGGCCCGTCAGGTGGTGGTGGCGGCTGGATTTTTCAGCGACGCGTTGCTGGCCGCCAGCCACCTGCCCACCCTGGGTATCCAGCCATTGCCTGGCAGCGGGCTGCTGGCGCAGGCCAGCCGGCCTCTGCTGGAGCCGCTGACGTTGGCCTACCGTCTGACTGGCGACACGCGTACGCGCACGGCCACGGCCCGCAACTGGGTAGGCAACCGGGTCCGGGTAGGCGACACGCTGGAACCCGGAGAGCACGAGCAGATGGAAGTTTTGAGGCAGTTGCTGGAGCAGGCCGGTGGCCAGGGCCCGATAGTGAAGAGGTGGGGAATCCGACCCGCTCTAGTCCAACTGTGCGTAGAAAAAGTGGCCGAGAATCTTGTGGTGGCCAGTGGTGGTAAGCGGACCGGACTGGCCACCGCCGCAGGAGCCGCCCGGCGAGTGGTAGATCTACTGAGTCAATGAGTTGAGCAGCGGCCCGTTTTCGGGAGCAGCGATCAAAGTGCGGTATTCGTGGGGGTAGTGATCCTGCAGGGGGTTGAGCTGAATGTGTCCCAGCGCCACCCCGATTCCGCGCAGGCGGTCGAGGGCATGTCCTTGCTCGCCCAACCGGGCTCGCCCGCGCGAGTCAAAATAGACCGTGGTGCCCAGCGGAGCCCCGAAGGGCACCAGCGCGGGGGCGGGGTCAATGTTATTCACGAAGCGCAGCGTTCTCTCTTCCAGACCAATGGTACGCAGGTGCTGGCGTTGGCCCGACCAGCCCACATCGGGCGCCCCCAGCGTGGTGAGGCTGACGGGGAGTTGCTGAAGTTCGTGATGCATGCGGTCGGCCAGATGAGTGGCAATAGCCGCTCCCAGGCTGTGTCCCGCGAAATGGATGGCCTTCTGGCTGGCCAGAGCCTGGCTCAAAAGCGGCTTCAACTGCTCCCAGATTCCATCAGCCGCCCGCTTGAATCCGCCCAGCACAAGCCCCGAGCGGTCGTAGTTGGACACCGGCCAACCATTGAGATCGTTGGCCAGATCTTGCCATTGCAAGTCTGCCCCCAGGCTGAGGGGAGTTCCCCTGGCCGCTACCAGCAAAGCTTTTTCCGTCTCGACCACCGACAGTTGGGTGCCTGTGTCGGGGGCCGAACAGCCCAGTTGGGCATTGTCTTTGGAGTCCAACAGGTGGAGACTTTTCAGGCTGGGCTGCTGGCTGGCCCACTCCAACTGATCTTTGGGTCCGTGATAGGCCAGCGAACACATGGTGGACATCACCACTGCATTGGCGCGCGAAAATCGCTTTTCGCTTTGAAAGATGCCAAAGTCCAGCGGCGCCCGTATGTCCTTGGGAAGCATGGGAGTAGTCTGGCACAGCGTGCTGAAAGAAGCTTGAAGAGAATGCTTATCGTTCAGTTGTTTAATCAGACCTTTGCCAAGGTGGAAAAGGCACTGCCCCGGTTGGCACGGCTGGGAGCCTCTCACGTATTGATCTCTCCACCCCAGAAGAGCCATTCCAGCCGCAGTTGGTGGGCCCGCTACCAACCGGTGGACTTTAGACGCATCGAGGGACCCCTGGGCAATCTGCAACAGCTGCAGAGCCTGTGCCGGGCCGCCCACAATAAGGGACTGACGGTGGTGGTGGACGCGGTGATCCACCACCTGAGCAACGAATCCCGCTACCTGCACAGCCGCGGCCAGCACATTGTTGCCGCCCAATATCCCCACTTCAGCACTCCCGACCTGAGAGGCGTCCATCAACTGGGCAAGGGTCGGGGCCTGCCCATTCTCAACACCGACTCGCCCTGGGTGCGCAGCCAGTTGCGCGACTATCTGCACTGGCTGCACAGCCTGGGGGTGGGCGGTTTTCGCTTTGACTCGGCCAAGCATCTCGACCCCCACCTGTTTCCCTATCTGCTGAGTGGGCTGCCTCCCCTGCTGGCCTTTGGCGAACTGGTCTATGCCCGGCCTCAGGACTTTCCACCCGCCTACTGGCAATCCATGAAGGCCTATGACTTTCCGCTGGCCCACAGTATCAAGAGGGCCTTTGCCCCAGGCGGCGACCTGGGCAGCCTGGTCACCCCCACGGCACTATGGGGGCCCAGGTCCATCCCCTTTGTCAACCACCACGACCTGATCCGCAATCGGTCGGGCTTTGCCCATTTTCGAGTGGACGACTTGCGCGACCGACAACTGGCCCACGTCTACTTGTTGGGTCGGGCCGAGGGGATTCCCCTGGTGTACGGCAACGATCTGCGCTACGCCGAGGTGAAAGCCGGCATGCAGTTTCACCGGCACTGTCTGGGACAGGGACTGGAGTGGGTGTGCGTAACCCGCTCACTTTTGGCCTGGAAACGCGGCAGCCGGGCTCTGGCCGCCATCAACAAGGGCGCTCAGCCGGCTACCCTGGAGACTCGCCTGGAAGCCGGTGTCTATCAAAACCTGGTCAGCGGTCGCTCGTTCCCGCTCCAAGGCGCCCTGACCCTGGCCGGACGCGGCGCAGTGCTGCTGGTGAGAGAAGGGTGAGCGGGGGCAGGAGCTGGCGGCAGGGCCGCCAACTGGCAGCAGGTGGTCAACGAAACCTCGTTTGAAGCAGTCTACACAGAGCACGCCAGTTACGTCTACAACCTGGCGGTCCGTATGGCCCAGACCACAGCCGATGCAGACGACGTATACCAGGAAGTTTTTTTGCGCGTCCATAAGTTTTTGCCCGGCTACCGAGGAGACGGAATCAAGGCCTGGTTGCGCCGCATCACGGTCAACGTATTTTGCACCCAACTGCGCAAGAGCAAGCGCGAGCAGCCGGTGGATGAAGTGGGCGCCCATCTGAGCAGCAGCGCCGATGAACCGGGTCATTTGCTGGAACAAAGTGAACTGGGGCCGCGACTGGCCGAAGCACTGGAGGAACTCAGTCCGGAAATCCGGGTTGCCATGGTGTTGCGGGGGGTGGAAGATCTGAGCTACCAGGAAGTTGCCGAAATGTTGGATATTCCCATAGGAACGGTGCGCTCACGGCTGGCCAGAGGCAGAGTGCAAATGCTGCGCCACCTGGAGGGGGCGGTATCGTGAACTGTGACGAGATGGTCGAGTTGATCTCCGCACATATCGACGGAGAGTTGAGTCCCACCGAGCAGCAAACCTTGATGGAGCACCTGAACCAGTGTTCCCAATGCTCCTCGTTGCAACAGCGCCTGCTGCACCTGGAGAAAGGTTTTGCCCAATTACCCCAGCAAGCAGCGCCTCGGTTGCGCAGCGTTGGGGCCAGACGCTCTCCCTGGGCCTGGTGGGGGCTGGCAGCGGCCGCAGCGGCCCTGCTGCTGGTGGTCTGGCGCCTTCAGCCACGAGCTGAAAGTGCTCTCTATTTTGCAGCGGGAAAGCTGGCCCCCCTTGCCTCCGCAGAGCAGCCGAGCAGGGTAGTCCCCTTTTCCTCGGGTCCTATCTACGCCAAAAGGAGTGAGTCCGGGGCAGTCACCCGCTTTCGCCTGCACCTGGATAGCGACAGTACACCGTGCAGCAACCTGCGACTGGAGCTGAGCTATGACTTCGAGGGCGACCACACCATTGACCGCAAAGAAGTCTACAAGCCGTTCTCAACCGATGGCCAGGACGGCTGGCAGGAGTTTTCCGAGGAGATTGGCTTGCTGGAAGCCACCGGTGAGATGCGCGACTTTGAAGGTGGCCGCATCTACGCAACCATCCCGAATGCCCCGGCTCACCTGCAAATATTGGAAGGGAAGTCGCATCTGATTTCGCCCCACCTGTCTGCCAACGGGCGTTTTTGCCTGGGCTCACCGCTTGTGGAAGCAGATGCCCCCGGCAAGCATCAAACTTACCTGGCGGGCGGGTGCACGCCAGGCTGGCCTGACTATTTGAGGAAGACTTCGGTGTCGAGAAGGGTCAGGGTGCCGTTCTTGGTGTCGATCAGCAGGCTGTACTCGGTCATGGCCGTAGCTCCGCCGAAACTAATATTGGAAGCGATGATGTCGCGCACTTTGAGGTGGTCATTGTCGACCTGGTGATATTCGGTGGTGCGACGATACTTGCCGCCCTGTTCCACCTTGCCGTCTTTTTGAATACTACACGTGTTGTATTTGAGATCAGCGCGCAATTCATTGCCTTCGGCCCCGATGAGCACGCTGTCTGGGAAGTCGTTGAGAACATCGAGCGGGCTGCCATCGGCGGCCCGGGCGGCTTCCATGGTCTTACGGAAGTCCTGAACGTAGGTCTGCCAGGGTTGAATCTCTATTCTCACGACGGTCACTTGCCTCTTTTCTTGATGAGGTGAGAATAGCGGGTGGCGCTAAAAGGAATCTGAAGAATACCCTGGTAAGCCTGCAGAGCACCGCCCCGCCAGGGAGGCGGGCTCGGGTGGCAAAGGATTCTGGATGGCACTCAAAACTTTGGAAGAATTGACCGGTCGGCGCAATGCCTGGCCTCGAGTCCAAGGCTGGATCCAACAAGCCGGAAAGCGGGTAGAGACTCTACCGGCCGACTCTCAATCCAGCGCCAGCACCCTGCTGGCCCTTCAAATTAGCACCGCCACTCCGCTGGGTGCCTTAGCCTATCATAGCGGCGGACTGCTGGTTGATTCGGGTTGGTTGCGCATTTTAGGTTGCGGACATGAACGCATGCACTGGGGTCTGGCCGAATGGAACGGGCTTCAGGCCGACCATGACGTACCCGTGCCCGACCGCCTGATTGTGGCCCACGACGTGCTGGGCGGCTTCTTTGGTCGCGAGCGCAACAAACGCATCAGCTACTATTCCCCGGACACTCAACACTGGGAGGATACGCGATTGGGCTACAACGATTGGCTGGCCTGGGCGCTCAGCGAAGACATGGGCGATTTTTACGAAAACCTGCGCTGGCGAGGCTGGAGCAAAGAGGTGAAAGAGCTGGAGCCCCACCAGGGCTTATTGGTCGAGCCCTTGCTCTGGAAAAAAGGGCCACCGCTTTCCAAGCGCAAGCGTACCCCCGTGCCCATCGTCGAATTGTGGGGCAAATATCAAAGCGGGCGGTGACGCCGTTCTTCCAACTCCTCAAGAGTCCGGGGCCAGTCCTGTTTGAGCAACCTGGATAGTGATCGGTCTGCTAACAAGCGCCCTCCTGTTTGACACTGGGCACAGTAGTTGGTTTCGTTGTCAGCATAGCGAATGCGTTGAATGAGCTGAGAACACTGGGGACAGGGCTGCAAATATTTCCCATGGGCTGCCATATCGGTGTGAAAGGCCGTAACTGTGGTGGGAAATTTATCGCCCCACTGCGCTTGCAGTCGATCCCGCCACTGGGCCAATATTTCTAGAGTGGCCAGGTAGAGTCGCTCCACCTCAGCATCGCTCAGTTGGGTGGACAGACGCACAGGCGAAAGGCGAGCACGCAGCAAAATTTCATCACTGTAGGCGTTTCCAATACCAGAAAAGAGGGTGGGGTCAGTCAGCGAGCGCTTCAAGGTATGGCGCCGACTGCGCAGTTGCTGAGTAAATCCGTCCAGTCCGCAGGAAAAGAGGTCCAGTCCGCCCGGATCGTGGTGCAGCAGCGCTTCTCTGCCCTGAACCAGGTGAATTTTAGCCCGACGCTTGCTGCCAGCCTCCGTCAAACCCAGCCAACCTGACTCAAAATGCCAAGCCAGCAAGCAACCGGCGGGAACTTTCTGCTCGGCCCAGCGAAATCGACCGGCGATCATGAGGTGGACAATCAGCCACAGGTCTTGCTCGAAACCCAGCACAATCCTCTTGCCCAGCCGCTCCAGGCTTTCCAGACGCAACCCTGGCAGGCTGGACAGCGGTGGTTCCACGGTGCGCAGCACAAAGGGGTCCTTCTGATCAATCGTCAGCAGTCGCTTGCCCTGGACACGGCGACGCAAGGCACTGAGGTAGAGTTCTATGTCGGGATATTCTGGCACTAGGGCCCGGTCGTCAGGGTGGCCTGAGGGCCTGGCGCCCAGCCCGGCAACCGATGGGCTCCCAAGTAGCGAGACTTGAAATAGCCATCGTCGAGACTGGCCTGCACCACGCCCCGGCTCGACGAGGCGTGAAGAAAGTCCTGCCCCCCCAAGGAAATGCCCACGTGAGATGGGCCAGGCAGATAGGTGGTAAAGAAAACCAGATCTCCCAACTGTGGCACATCGATTGGCGTGGTCTGCTGAAACTGCTCATCGGCCAGCCGCGGTAAAGGATGACCCGAGAGGCGAAAGACCTCCTGCACAAAGCCCGAGCAGTCCACCCCATTGGGCGAAATTCCTCCCCATCGATAGGGAGCCCCCACAAAGCGCTGGGCCAACTCGACTACCTGAGGGGGAGCCAGGGGAGTGGGCGAGGGAATCAGCATGAGGGTGCGCGGAGCCCAGCCACGCCGTCCGTCGGCCAGGGTCACCAACTCCCAATCGCCCGAGGAAACCGAGGCCGGGGCGGCGGGCATCGTGACGGGCACGGCCAGCGTCTGACCCACCTCCAGCCTGTCTAAATCCGCGCCCGGATTGAGAGCAGCCAGCACCTCCAGAGAAAATCCACCCCGCTGAGCCAGGGCCGAAGCGCGATCGCCCGCCACCACCTGAATCTGAGGCCACCCGCTAAGTGGGGCCGGCACCTGTAGGGAGGTGCCGACCTCTAGATGGTGAGGGTCCAGGCCCGGATTTGAAAGCAGCAGATCGGCCAGCGGAACTCCGTAGATTCGAGCCACCGCCGCCATGGTTTGACCTCGCTGCAACCGGTGATTCAATGTCGGCAAGTCAGCAGCGAAGCAACCGAGGTGGAGCGCCAGGGCCAGGGCAAAGATCTTCCTCACGTTGGAATATCTACTCCTGTAGTCAAGCAGTTCCTGGCCTTTACGGGAAAAATCTTCAAGGAAATTGCTCAAGATTGAACAATTTCAGGAAGGGTAGCTGACCCTCTGTGCCAAACGTGAGCGACTGCGGGAGAAAGGTGGAGTCGAATCAATGACAGAGGGCGGAGCAGTGGAGGTCAGAGAGTTTCGTGTCGGCGATAAGATTGCGGAGCGCTTTACTGTCGAAGAGGTCCTGCCGCCCTTAGGTACCTACCCTCACTTTCGCGCCAGCGACAGCGAAAACCCCACCCACAAGTGTGTTCTCTCCCAGATCGGCCGCCCCACCAAAGAGAGCGAACCCGACAAGGTAAAGCGCGGCCTGGAAAAGGCCACGCGAGCGCTGTCCTGGGTGCGTGTGCCGGGCTGCCTGGTTCCCAAGGAGTTCATTCTCCACGAAGGCATTCTCTTTTCGGTGTTCGCTGACATCAAAGGGGTACTGCTGGACATCTACGTGAAAGAACAGCAACCCCCCATCAGCAAAATGGTGCACTGGGTCACCGACATTGCAGCCATGCTAGAACAGATTCACGAGTCTCGCCAGCCCCAGTTCGTGGGCAACCTGCCTGTCCGCAACATTCTGGTCAACGCCGATGGCGAGGTCCAACTGTTGGGCTTCGACCTCAATCCTGACCTCAAGCTCGAATTCATACCGGCTGACGACACCGCGCCCAGGTCACCGGATGCCAAATTTGATGCTCGCAGTGACGTTTGGTGCCTGGGCAAGTTGCTGCAACAAATGGTGGAAGCCGGTGGCGAAACGGCCCGTAAGGCCTATCGCGAGGCCAACGATTTGCGCACCATGGTTCAGACGATGACCCATGAAGATCCGGAAAAACGCATCTCCAACATGGCCACCTTAAAGTCTCGGCTGGAACGGATGAGTTGGAAGGACGGTCCCAAGGTCGACAAATCCAGCCAACTGGATGCCCCCATCGTCGAGTTGACCCGCGAAGAAGCGGACAAATTCAAAGAGGTGAAGGAGCGCATCAAGATCCTCATGGGTGTTTGTGT
Organism: bacterium; assembly: GCA_018780265.1. Classification (GTDB taxonomy): domain Bacteria; phylum Vulcanimicrobiota; class Xenobia; order Xenobiales; family JADMJV01; genus JADMJV01. The sequence goes on along the minus strand of JADMJV010000092.1, from coordinate 13,060 downwards.
GCTGCTCTTCTTGCTGGTGGCCCTGTTGGGCCAGACTCTATTTCCTGACCTGGGGGATTTTTGAAACGCCTGCTCTTATTGCTATTCGTACTGTCCAGCCCGCTATTGCTCTCCGCCCAGGAGGGCAACGAGTATTATGAGGTCGAGGTCTCTAACGCCAAACCTTCCAGTGTTCTGGTGCGTCCGGGCGGAAAAAAAGACGTGGTGCGAATCTTCGGGCGCGGCTTCGAGTTGGTCAAGAAAGTGGAAATTCAGCGCCAAAATAGCACCTGCAACACGGTAAGCGTCAAATTGCGAGTCATCGCCCGCGGTATGGCTGATTTGGAAGTAGTGGCTGCGCCCAATGCTGAACCCGGCCTGGACTACCGTGTGGTCATGTACACCCCTACCCATTCCTATCCGGCCGACCTCGAAGTCGAAGTCCGAGATCCCAACGAATAGAATTTTTGGGAACTGATAGGGTATTGACGATGATTTCGAAAGGATGAGTCATCCCAAGTCAGGAGCCTCCCTGTGAGTCAGGATCTAGCTACACTTAAAGAAGAAGTCGAACAACAAAGCGCCCTGTTGCGACGCCTGCAGAGCGAAATCGGCCAGGTTATCGTGGGCCAACAAGACGTCATTGAGAAGATCCTGGTGGGTCTGCTGGCCTCTGGCCACATTCTCCTGGAAGGCCTCCCTGGTCTGGCCAAAACATTGACCTTCCGCACTTTAGCCGCATCCATGTCGGCCAGTTTTCAACGGGTCCAATTTACCCCGGACCTGCTACCGGCCGACCTGGTCGGAACCAACATCTTTAACGCGCAAACGGCCGAGTTTACGGCCAAGAAGGGTCCACTCTTCGCCAACCTCATTCTGGCCGACGAAATCAACCGCGCCCCGGCCAAAGTCCAGAGCGCCCTGCTCGAATCGATGCAAGAACGCCAGGTAACCATTGGCGACAAGACCTATCCTCTCCCCGATCCGTTTCTGGTGATGGCCACCCAAAATCCCATCGAGCAGGAAGGGACCTACCCTCTGCCCGAGGCTCAGGTAGACCGCTTCATGTTGAAAGTTCGCGTGGACTATCCCAGTCGCGACGAAGAGTCACAAATTATCGATCGCATGACCGCCTCGATTATCCCTGAGGCCAAGCCCGTTTTGTCGATGGAGCAACTACTGCAGATGCGCCAGATGCTGCCCAAGATCTACCTGGACCCCCGCGTCAAGAATTACATTCTGGACCTGGTCTTTTCCACGCGAGAACCAGAAAAATTCCGCCTCCCCCACCTGCGTGGCATGATCTCCTGCGGCGCCTCGCCGCGCGCCAGCCTCTGCCTGGCCCAGGCCGCCCGCGCCTACGCATTTTTGCGAGGGCGTGCCCACGCCACTCCCGACGACGTAAAATCGATCGGCTACGACGTTTTGCGTCACCGCGTGCAGCCCAGTTATGAGGCAGAGGCAGAAGACAAGACCTCGGAAACTCTGCTGCGCGAAATCTTCGACCGGGTGGAAGTTCCCTGATGTTCGCCTGGCTGCGTCCAACCCCGCCCCCACCCCCACCCGAACAGCCTCCAGCGGGCCAACGCCTGCGGCGACTGGAGGTGGTGGCCACGCGCATGGTTCAAGAAGTTTTTGCCGGCCAGTATGAGAGCCTGTTCAAGGGCCAGGGCGTGGAATTTAGCGAGATTCGCGAATATCTGCCTGGCGATGACGTGCGCAGCCTGGACTGGAACGTCACGGCCCGTCTGGGGCGCCCCTTCATAAAACGCAACGAGGAGGAACGAGAATTATCCATGCTGGTGGTGATCGACTCAAGCGCCTCCATGGACTTCTCCAGCCAGGGGCGCAGCAAACGTGAGGTGGCCGCCGAACTGGCCGCTCTGCTGGCTTTTTCGGCCTTACAAAACGGCGACAAGGTAGGCCTGGTAAGATTTTGTCGCGACATCGAGCATGTGCTGCCGCCGCGCAAGGGGCGTCGCCACTTGATGCGCATTCTCGGCGAGGTATTGGCGGCACCGGCTCAGCCCGAGGATTCGCGACTGGACCGAGTGCTGGATGGCCTCAACCAGGTCTTCAAGCGACGTGCCCTGGTGTTTGTCATGTCTGACTTGATGTGCCCCGATTTTTCTAAAGCGCTGGCTCGGGCCCAAAAAAGACACGATCTATCCCTCTTTCGCATTGTGGACCCCTGGGAGAAAGAGCTTCCCGACCTGGGTCGACTGCGAGTGAAGGACCTGGAGACCGGCGAAAGCGGTCGAATCGACAGCGGCCGAGCCGATTTTCGCAAGGCCTATGTGCAGCGCCAGCAAAATAACTGGATCAAGTTGCGCCAGGAACTGGACGGTCGCCAGGTAGACTGGGCCGAATTCTCTACCCACGAACCGGTGGTAGGACCCTTGACCCGCTTTTTCCAGCAGAAGAAACGTCGTCGCCTGCGCAAGGGGAAGTCGTAACGTGCGCGGTCTCTATCTACTGCTGGGGCTGTTGCTCCCGCTCTGGTTGGGAATCAGGCCCGCGGTCGCCCAACCCACGGCCAGCCCGACGCCGCCGGTCACTCCTACGCCTCTAGAAGCAACCTCTTCGCAGCCCCCCTTTAAGGTCACCCTGAAAGCTGAGAAAGACCGCTGGGAACTGGCTCAGGGCCTGCGCCTCGTCTACACTATTGAGGGGCCCGAAAAGGCCGAATTGACCTTTCCCGACAAAGAAAAGTTGGACCTCAAGCCGTTCGAGGTGCGCGACGCCGCGGCCGTGACTCTGACCGCCAATGGCGACCGGCGCACCTGGGAATACCGCGTCAAAATCACCGCCTACGAGACCGGCAAACTCAAATTGCCGGAAGCGACTCTGAAAGTGCGGCCCGCCCCCCACGCACCCAACCAGGACCTCAAACTGCCCGGCCTGGATTTTCAGGTGGACCGGGTGCCCGCCGGGCCCGGCGACAAGCCCGACGAAATCCGCGACGCCAAGTCTTTGGCCCTCAACGGCATCCCCATGCTGCTGGTGCTGGCCATTGTCCTGGCCGTACTGCTGCTGGCCCTGATCCTCTGGCAACTGGTACGCTGG
>JADMJV010000092.1:0-10005 GCA_018780265.1 bacterium | reverse complement strand
CCCAACTCGACCAGCAACGCCTGGATCAGCAAGGCCAGTGGGAGCCCTTTTATGACCAACTCACCCACGTGTTGCGCTTCTATCTGGGCTGGCGCTTCAAGTTGCCACTCTTGGAGCAGACCACCAGCGAGATCTTGCGCACCCTGCGCCTCTCCGATCAGCACCATCGTCCCGCCAAAGATCTGCTCGAGACCGCTGACATGGTCAAGTTTGCCCGTTCCTTTCCCAGCCTGGAAAAGTCGCAACAACATTTGATCTGGGCTCGGCAGCTGGTAGAAGAAAATCCTCCCGAAGATTTGGCGGCTAAAACGGCTGAAGGGAAGCCCGTGGAAGAGGAGGTGGTCCGCTCATGACCGGCAAGGAGTTTCTGCACTGGGCCTACCCCCAGATAGGCTGGCTGGGACTGATATTGCTGCTGGGCCTCTGGCCGGCCTTGCGGGCGGCCCGCACCCGGCGTCCCAGTTTGGACTGGCCCAGCATGGCCTTGCTCAAAGGCCTGCCCAGCGTAACCCCCCGTTCCGAAAGCCACCGCCCCTGGACCTGGCTGGTAGCCGCTGCCCTGCTGGCCATGACCGCCCTGGCCCGCCCCCAGATGGGCCTGGAGACCCGAGTCCAGACGGCCCAAGGCATCGATATTGTCCTGTGCCTGGATACCTCCACCAGTATGGAAGCCATGGATCTGCTACCCAACCGCCTGACGGCGGCCATCAATGTGAGCAAGAAGTTTGTGGAAGCGCGGGCCAACGACCGCATCGGCCTGGTGTGTTTTGGCGGCCAGGCCATCACCCAATGTCCGCTGACCGGCGATCACCAGACCCTGATCAGTTACCTGGACCAGATTCAGCCCGGCCAGACGGGTCTGGACGGAACGGCCATCGGAACCGGCATCGCCACCTCGGTCAATCGGCTCAAAAAAGCCCGGGGCACCAGCAAGGTGATCATTTTGCTGACCGACGGACGTAACAATGCGGGCGAAATCGACCCGCTGGCGGCCGCCGACCTGGCCAAGAAGATGGGCGTTCGCATTTACGCCATCGGGGCGGCCACCCACGGCCTGGCTCCCGTGCCCGTGCGCGACCCGCTGGGCTTTCATCGCCAGCAGATGGTGCGTGTCGACCTGGACGAAGACAGTCTGCGCGAAATCGCCCGGCGCACCGGCGGCCAGTCTTTTCGTGCCACCGACTCGGACAGCCTGGACGAAATCTTCCAGCAGATCGATCGACTCGAAAAGAACGATGCCCCCTCGCAGTCCCAGGTGGAATACCGGGAACTGTTTGACTGGCCGCTGCTGTGCGCCATTTTGTGCCTGATTCTGTTCCTCTGGGAAGAGCACGGCCCGCGAAGGGAGCGTCCCTAGGTGTTCAGCCATCCCGAACGTCTGCTCTGGATCCTACCCATCGTGGCCCTGGGCTTCTTCTGGCTGCGTCGATATCAGGTTCCCAAAGGCGTATCGCCGGTTGTTTGGGACCGACTGGCACGCGAGTCGCGCCCTGGCCGCATGCGCACCGTAGCCCTGCTGCGCTGGCTGGCTTTACTGTGCTGGCTGGTGGCCTGGGCCGGCCCGCGCTGGGGTGTGGAACGCATCAAAGTGGAACGCACCTCCTACGACATCGTCTTTGCCGTCGACTGTTCGCGCAGCATGCTGGCCGAGGACCTGCCTCCCAGTCGTAAGATGGCTGCCCGTCAGGAGTTAACCGAGTTAATCCGGCGGCTGGAAGGCAATCGTTTCGGACTGGTGGGCTTTGCCGAAGAGGCCTTTGTCTTCTGTCCCCTCACTCGCGACACCAGCGCGGCCACGCTCTTTTTGGAGCAACTCGAAGAGAACTCTTTTGCCCGCCAGGGAACCAATTTGAGCAAAGCGCTGCAGGCCGCCGCCACGCTTTTCCCGGGCAAAGGGAACATGGGTTCGCGCATTATCGTGCTGCTGAGCGACGGAGAAGACCGCCACACCAGGCCGGTCGAGGTGGCCAAACAACTGGCCCAGCGCAATATTGTTGTTTACACCGTGGCCTTGGGCAGTGCTCAGGGAGCCCCGATCCCCACTGAGGACGGCAAATACCACCTGGATCACACCGGCAAGCAAGTGGTGACCAAGGCCGACGAAGCCACCCTGAAGGATATCGCGGCCACCACGAAAGGCCGCTGTTTTCGACTGGGCTCCAGTCGAGATCACCTGGACGGACTGGTGGCGGCCATTCAAGAACATGATCGGCGCCGACTGGAGCAAGAGTTAAGTAGCCGCAAACGCCACCAGTATTACTGGTTTGTGGGTCTGGGTCTGGCCCTGCTGGGACTGGCCCAACTGTTGGTGCCTCGCCTGCGGAGGACGGCGTGAAGCGACTGCTACTGCTCTTGTTGCTGCTGCTCAGCCAACCGGCGCTGGCCTACTATCCCATGCACATGTGGCAGGCCGAGCGCAAAGCGGCCGAGGGGAAATGGGCTGAAGCGGCTCTGCTCTACCAGGAGGCTCTCAAAGAGCAACCCAAATCCGCCGAGGCGACCTACAACCTGGCCTTATGCCTCTTTCGTCAGGGCCAGTTTGACAAGGCCGAACCTCTTTTCAAGAAAGCCATCGAATTGGCAGCACCCGGCCCCCTCAAGGGTCAGGCCGCCTACAACATGGGCAACGCACAATTTCGCCAGAAGAAGCTCAAAGAGGCTCTCGAGTCGTACAAAGTCGCTCTGCGCTGGAACGAACTCGACGATGATGCACGCTACAACATTCAAGTCGTGCTGGACTTGCTGAAAGACAAGAATAAGGACAAAGACAAGAACAAAGACAAAAAGAAGGATAAGGATAAGGACAAAAAGGATCCCAAGAAGCCGCCCAAAAAGCCGGATGGGGACAAGCCCGATCCCAAGCAGCCTCCCAAGCAGCCAGGCCAGGGTTCGCCCACGCCTACGCCACAACCCTCTGCGAGCCCCAGTCCGAAGCCGGCAGCGCCCCCGCCCAAGTCCAAGGGGGATCAGGAAAAAGAAGAAGCCGAACGGATGCTGCAGTTCTTCGACAACCGGGAAAAGCAGGTGCGCAAACGCCAGGGGCAAGGCCGTCGGGGCATCCCCACCGGGGAGGACGATTGGTAAGATCCTTCAAAGTCCTGCTTCTCTTGCTGGTCTGTTGCCTGTACGCGGCAGCTCAAGGCGATGTGCAATGGACCGCCAGCCTGAGCACTTCTCGCTGCAATGTGGGCGATCAGGTTGTGCTTGAGCTCAAACTGGCGGGCTCCAACGTCAGTCCACTGGAGCCGCGCATGCCGGACATTCCCGGGGTAGGCATGGAATTTGCGGGGGCCAGCAAAAACCTCACCATGATCAATGGAGTCACGGCTTCGAGCAGCTCGTTTACCTACATTCTCACGCCTCAGCAACAGGGAACCTTTACCATTCCGGCCATTCCGATGAGCGTAGAGGGGGTGAGCTACAATACCCAACCGATTCAGTTGCAGGTGGGCACCTCCTCCGGTGTACCCAGCCAGCCTTCCAACCCCCCCAGTTTTCCCCAGCCGGGCAATCCGTCCGGGTTTCCCACTATCCCCCCCCTCTTTGAGCCTCCCATTCAGGGGCAGTCGCCATGGGGGGGCCCGGTCAGCAACGCTCAGCCGGTCCTGGTGGAATGCGAAGTCTCGACGCGCACCCCCTATGTCAACCAGTTAGTGGTCTACACCTTTCGCTTTCTGCACCGGGTCGGTCTGGCCGGCAATCCTAACTATGAGCCTGCACCCGCCACCGGATTCCTGCGCGAAGAACTGGGTCAGTCCACTTCGACCGTCGAGCGCGAGGGCGTCACCTACTCGGTCAGCGAGGTGAAGACCGCCTTCTTCCCAACCTCGCCGGGCAAAGTGACCATCGGAGCCACGCGGTTGACCTGTCGCCTGACCCCCGACCTGTTTGACACCAACCTTGCTTTCTCGGATCCCGTTCGCGAGCTGTCCACTCAGCCCATCGACCTGGAGGTACAGGCCCTGCCCACCCAAAATCGGCCTCCCTCCTTTACAGGCGCGGTAGGCAGCGGATTTGAATTGCAGGCTTCGCTAAACAAAAGCCAGGTCAAAGCAGGCGAGCCGGTCAAGCTGACCATGACGATTACCGGCAACTCTCACCCCGACCTGATCCTCGATCCTGCCCTGCCCAACTGGCCCCATGTTCGAGCTTATGCCTGGGAAAACCAGACGCCCGCCTTTGAGAAACCCAACTACCGGGCCAGCAAAATCTTCAAAATCCCACTGGTCCCCCAACAACCCGGCAAACTATCGCTTTCCAACCTGTGCTGGAGCTATTTTGACCCGGCTCAACAGCGCTATGTCACCCTTACCGCCAATCCTCTGGCTGTGGATGTGGACGGCACGCCCGTGGCCACAGACCAGCAGGGCAAGACACCCGCTCCCGGGCAACCGGCGGTGGCCGTATTGAGCGGCCCCCAACTGGGTGGGGACCCTGCCAATCGCTGGGCCAGCCATCCGGCGGCGGCAGCCGTAGCTCTGCTGCCATGGCTGTTAAGTCTGATACTGTTGAGCCTCGATCACGCCCACCAGCAGTTGCAGTTGCACTTGCAGACCACTCAGGCCCGTCTGGCCCGCCTGGAGAAGAAGATTTCCCGTGCTCGCAGCCTGGAAGACCTCTCCCACCTGGCCTATCAGAGCCTGTCGTTGCGCCTGGACACGGCTCTCAACGGACTGCCGTTTGTGCGCCTGCGCGAACTACTCTCCGCCGAAATGGTCGACCAACTCGAACAGGCCGAAGCGGCCCGCTACGCACCTCAAAGCGACGACGACGAAAAGCGCGTCGAGGCTTTCCGGCGTTTGCTGATCCAAGAGTTGCGCCGAGGCCGCCCATGAGAGTCTGGCTGCTGTTCTGGCTGTTGTGCTGGCCGGGTGGGCCCGTGGCAGCCCAACCCACCACCTCCGACCAGGCCCTGCGCGAGCAGCGCTGGAGCGAGGCCGTACCTCTGTTGCTGGAAGGCGAGAAATCGGGCGGGGCGGGCCTCTACTACAATTTGGGCCTGTGCTACCAGCACCTGAACGATCTGGGACGGGCCCGAGCTTACTACCAGGCCTCGCTGCGCCGCAATCCCTGGAACAGCGGCCTGCACAACAATCTGGCCTTGCTCAAGGCCGACCTGAAAGAGCCCGAACCCGACGAAAGCTGGGGCGAATTTGCCGGCCATTGTGCCCCACCGGCCCTACTCGCCATAGCCATGGTGGTGCTCAGTTGGGCCTCGTGCGGACTGGCCTGGCTGTATCGGCGGCGGGCTCGCGAACGCTGGCTCTGGGGTGGGCTGGCCAGTTATGCCCTGGCCTGCCTGGCTGGAGCTTTGTGGGCGGCGGCGCTGCTGCAGCCCGCTCGGGCGGCGGTCTTGCCCGAGACGGCCACGTTGATGAACGGACCGGGGGCCGAGTTTAGCCAGAGCCTCAATGTGCACGCCGGTAATCTGCTAGAAGTGGTGCGCCAGCAGGGCGATTGGGTCGAGGTCGAGGCACTGGGCAAGGTGCGGGCCTGGATTCGTCGCGACGAACTACTCTGGGTCCCCTAGTTGAAGTCTTTTACTCTGGCCCGTAATCATCATCAGATAGTGGTGACTCCGGCCACCTATCTGGCTCCCATGGCCGGTCAGAGCAACCGGGCCTTTCGCGAATTATGCCGAGAGTTGGGCGGTGTGGGCATGGTTTGCACCGAGTTGATCAGCAGCACCGCCCTGGAAAATCGCGGCAGTCGCAAGCGGGCTCTGGCTTGGTTTGACTTTGACGCCAGCGAGGGCCCGCTGGCCGTGCAACTGTTTGGCGCCCAGCCCGAGATTATGGCCGAAGCCGCTCGCATCGTGGTGGACTGTGGCGCCCCCATCGTGGACATCAACATGGGCTGTTGGGTGCCCAAAGTGGTCAAGAAGGGGGGAGGTGCGGCGCTGCTCGGCGACTGTGGGCAGGCTACGGCGGTGGTAGAAGCGGTGCTGCAAGCTGTGGATGTGCCCGTCACCGTAAAAGTGCGTAGCGGAATCAGCGCCCACCAATTGACCGCCGTTCCCTTTGCTCGGGCGGCGGCGGCGGCCGGCGTCAGCGCCATTACCGTGCATGCCCGAACCGCCGAGCAAGGATTTAGCGGACTGGCCGACTGGTCCATCATCTCGCGGGTGTGCCAGGCGGTAGCCATACCCGTGATCGGCAACGGCGACCTGACCAACCTGCAAGAAGCCCGCCAGATGCAGCGCGAAACGGGCTGCCAGGGCTGGATGGTGGGTCGGGCGGCATTGGGCAACCCCTGGCTCTTCGCCCAGTGGGCCGGACTCGTTCCAGCCGGCACCCCTCCCCTGCCGTTTCGGGCCGCCGTGGCCTGGCGCCATCTACAACTGACCGAGCGCTTCACACCCCTGCCTGAGAAGGTGGCCGTACGCGAGCTGCGCGGCCAGTTGTCGCGCTATCGATTGGATGAGCCTGGAGAAACGCGGGTGCGGGATCGGTTGGTGCACATCGAGAGCTTTGCCCAGGGCCAGGAAATCTTAGGCCCGCTGGCCCAAAACCTCAGCTGGAAAGAGCAGCCAGGGAGCCACTCGAAAAACAATGAAACTTGAGATGGCAGAGTTTGCTCGACGCTTCCTCCAGCATGTTCTCCCCCGCGGATTTGCACGCATCCGTTACTACGGAATGCTGGCAAATCGCAACAAGCAGGGATTCTTGGCCGCCGGGCACCTGCTACTGAAGTCTGAACCAGTCCAACTTGATTGGCCTACAACCTGGCAACAACGATTTCTCCGACTAACGTGCTGTGTTCTGAACATTCTACCTCGGGGTCGGTCGGTAATAAGGGGAGGACGGAATCCAGATCGGTTTCCAGCAAAGAACAAGTCCAGGGGTCGGGCAAGAGCAAATGCAACATGGGCAAGAGTCTACACGGGTCATGTCAGGTCGGTATTGGGTGTTGTAAGGGCCGGGTAAGGACTCCCAGCCCCGGGCCCCTTACCAAATCATCGACGAAATCCCTTGACGGCAGAGCACCGGCCCGCGCGGCCGGTGCTTTTTCGCCTGCTTCACACGGCCATCGAATTTGAGCAAATCGCGGCCAACCAGCTTGAGCTCCAACAGGGTAGCTCCCACCTGAATTACAGGGGAAGCTCAATCGTGAGAGCTACCATGGCTGCCACTCGCTCCCGTCTGGAGCGCTGAGTAACCCGGGGCTGAAGAACTGACTGAAAGCTCTGGGGCGGTAGCGATACTTTCGTCGATCCTGTCGAGCCGACTGGAAGGCGAAATAGCCCGCGATATCCGGGCCAACTTGGCGGGGACCCTTGGCGTAAGTTGTGTTCCGGTGACAGGCGGGGATGATGGCCAGCGATGTAAGCGGCGTTGATTCAGGCCCATGGGTCAAAGACAACCACAGAGCAACGGTCCAGGTCGCGAGTATTGCGGGTAACAAGGGTAAGTCCGTGCACAACACCCGTAGCGGCCAGCATCAAATCCAAAATCGGCAACGGTTGCCCTCTGAGTTCCGAGTCTCCGGCCAGGCGACCCCAGGTGAGAGACACTCTCTCGCACACGGGAAGCAGACGCCTGTCAAATCGCGCCAACAAATCCTTATCCAGCCAGGCTTGAAGCTCTGATTTCCTACGCGGCTCGGGACACTTGCGAATGCCCTTCTGAAGCTCTCCGAGCGTGACAACGCTGAGAAACAGGCTTTCTTCCCCTTGCGAAGATACCCAATCCACGACCTTTGGGTTAGGACGATTTTTGACCAACTCGGAAACGACACAGGTATCCAGCAGGTATTCACTCACAAGTCTACCTCCCGACTCACTTCTGAACTCCTCTCAAAATCCAGGTCGATACCTACGAGGGGAGAATTTCGGAAGAATTCCACCAGCTGCCCCCGGGGAGATGTGAGTTTGCGGTAGTCGGCAAAAGACAAGACGACAGCTTTGTCGTGACCTCGAGAAGTAATAACCTGTGGCCCATCTTGAACAGCCTGAGCGATCACTTCACTCAGTTTGTTTTTCGCTACCTGTAATTGCCAACGCTGTTCCATTTGGACCACTCCCGTCTAGACCGTCTAGAACGATCATAGCTATCGAAGAACACCTGGTCAACAGCGCCAGGATCAGATCGATGGCCTCAAGTCAGCCTGGGTTTTAGATTCTCTTCAGGTGGAGCCGAACCATGTCTTTGATAAACTCCAGCGCCTCTCAATTCACGGCCTCAGCCCGCAGCCTTGCCGACTACCAGAAGGCTTTCAAGGCCGTGGATCAGGCTATTTCAGAAGAAATAGCTCGAGAGAATTTCGGCGGTCCTAACCACAACGACCAGTGGACGGCTGCCGGCGACATTCTTACGCTCACCGAAGGCGCCGGTTGGAAGCCCCCCGCCGAGGGAATCGGTCAGTGCCGCGGCTATCTGAACTTTTTGGCAGCCTTGCCGGAAAAGCCTGACGCCCAGAGTGTTACCGAGACCGTCAAGAAGGTCAGCGCTGCCGCCCCCCAGGCCGGGCCCGAGCGCAAAGGTTATCTGACCGCCGTCGCATTGGCGGGCTCCAGCGTGGCCGCTCAGTTCGCTACGGAGTCCACTCTGGCCGCTCTCATGAGCCTGGGTCCGAAGTAGCGCTTCTCGCTCCAGCATAGCGCACCTCTAGACGAGTATCCCTCATTTCCTGGCCTTTCAAGGGCCATGACCTGAGGCCGGCAGCCGCCCAAATTTTACGCTACATCATAGACCCCCAAACCTAAACAGGCCCATCCGCACCTTCCTCGGGGAACTCGACCGACAGTCCTGGGTGCGGTCTTTGCCCACGCTATAAGACAGCAGTTTGTCCAACCCGGACTGGAGCAGTGCAAAAGTGTCCACCAACGACTCCATCAGACCCTCGCGGTAGGGTTCCAGATCCTTGCCGGCCAGCACTGAGTGGGCCATGCGCAGGTAGAGGCGGGTAAAACGACCCTGCGCCTTGTCCAGCTTGTCTTGGTAGTCTTCCAGCGTCAACAAGCCAAGTTGCATCCGAGCGGCCAGATCCAAGATAGGCCCCACCGGACCGGGCTCGCGAGGAGCCGCGGCTACCGGGTTGTCGTCTTCACGCCAGGACATTTTTCACTGGCCTCAGGGGAGGCGTAGAACTTTGGTTCCCAAGCAATACCATTCTCTGCGGCTCTGCCTGACCCCAGGTAACCCGCGTTAAAGAGTCAGGCTGGTCGACCCATTGTATCTACCGGCTTGAAACGGTCACACCCTTAGAGCTTGCGCGCCGAAACGGTCCACACAAAAATGTCCTTTTCGGAAAAGTTGCGCCCCGGAAAGAGTCCCTTCAGATAGCGCATTCCCACCATACCGCGAGTGACCGCGGCCACCCCTACCTGGCCCGGCTTCAAAAGCAAAGTCGACCAGCAGGAGAAATTATCCACCGTCGGCAGCGGAAGTTTCTCATCAAAGAGTGCTTTCTTTTCCAAGAAGCAGTCCACTTGCACGCGGCCATCGCCGAGAACTTTGGGAGTAAGACTGGCTTTGAAGCCAACGTCCACATAGTTGACCTGCGACATGCCGGCACGAGGATCGAAGTAGGTGATGGGATATTTACGCCCCAGCATCAGATCGACTTCCTTATCCAGCGGCAGTAAAGTAGCACCGGCGTCCAAGACTTCCCCCGACTTGAGCTGTTGGTTCCACTGGTCTTGATCCATCAAGTAATCTAACTTACCGCGCCCATCCCCGAGGCGCACCAACTGCACCTCCACCTTCCAGCCTTCCTGAGCGAAGCCGGACAAAGTCAACAAGAACAAACAAAGCAAAGTCTTGCGCATCGCGATCACAACCCTTCCACGCTAAGCACAAAATAGACGTTGTCGTTTTTGGCTCCGCTTCTGGCTCCCAGCACCTGCAGGTAATGCTGAGCTTCGCTGCCCTGCACATTCCCGATCAGGTAATCCGACAGGGGGGCTCCGCCTTCAGCAGGGGTACGGCACCAATAATGCAAGCACTGGGCGCCACAACATGTCAGCCCCTCCGCTGGCCTGGAGCGAATAAGTGCCCATGAAAT